>NZ_JBILJW010000014.1:0-90799 GCF_044377035.1 Silanimonas sp. | reverse complement strand
CCCGCCGGAGCGGGCCTCGTGATGCCAGGGACGTCGCGGTCCGGCCGCAAGGGCCGACGCGACCCCGCGCTTACGGCAGCGCCGGCGGGGTGGCGTTGTTGTGGATGAACTTCTCGAAGATGCGCGAGTAGTCACGCGTGGTGTGGCGGTCGAGCATCGCGGCGTTGAGGTTGTCGAGCACGGCGTTGAAATGCGAGACCACCGCCGCTTCGCCCTGCAGGTTGCCGAGCTTCAGCATGCCGCCCATCGCATCGAGGGTGCGCACGGCGTTGTCGCGCGAGATGGCGTCGCGCGACTGCTGGCGGCCGATGGCGATCAGCGCCTTGTAGATGTCCTTCACCTGCTCGATGAAGCTCTTCTTGACGTCGATGCTGAAGTGCGCCTCGCCGATCGAGAACTTCAGCTCGACGTCCATGTCCATGTTGCCGGCCGTCTCGATGGCGCAGTAGCCGATGCGGTTGCTGGCGTACTCGTAGCGCTTCACCGTGCGCTTGGTCGACACCGCCGACTCGCCGTCGACGTGGATCAGCGCCTGGTTGGTGAAGCAGTACTCGTCCTTCTTCGATTTGATCAGGAAGAAGATGCGCTCGCCGTCCTCGTGGAAGAGGTAGTCGTCGGCGTCGACCTTGTCGAACTCCGAGGCGGGGACGATGACGCCGATGTCGCTGATGCCGAGGGCTTCGGCGGCGAGTTTCTTGAACATGGGGAAGGCTCCTGAACGAGGGGATGGGGCCGGAACGATGGCCTGAAACCGGTGACCGCCGGGTTACGAATCGGTGAGCAATCGCCCCCCTGTCCACGCCCGGCCGACGCGGCGCGGCGATAATGCCCGACCGCGCCCGGAACCGACCCCTGCCCGATGTCACGCTTTTTCGCCCCGATGATCCGCCTGCTGCGCCCTGTTGCGCTGGCCACCCTGCTGTTCGGCGCCGCCGGTGCGCAGGCCATCGAGCAGGACGACCTGCTGCCGGTCGACGAGGCCTTCGCGCTCAGCGCGTCGGCGCCCGCGCGCGACACCGTGGCGGTGCGTTTCGCCATCGCCGACGGCTACTACCTGTACCGGCACCGCACCAGCGTCGAGGTACTGGACGGGGGCTTCACCGCCGGCCCGCTGGTCCTGCCGGCAGGCGACAAGCACACCGACGAGTTCTTCGGCGAGGTCGAAACCTATCGCGGTTCGCTCGAAGCGACCCTGCCCGGCAACGCCGACGCCACCGCGACGACCCTGCGCCTGCGGGTGAAGTACCAGGGCTGCGCGGATCTCGGCATCTGCTACCCACCGCAGGCCCGCGAGGTCACCGTCTCGTTGCCGCCGGCGCCCGCAGGCGACGCATCCGCCGCCCTGCCACCCGTCGCCGGCCTGCTCTCCGGCGGGCGCAGCAGCGGCCTGCTCTCGAACAACACGGCCAACGGGGAGGCCGGGCTGACGGCGACCGGCGCCGCGGGCCTGCCCCTGCCCGATATCGAGGCCTACCGGCTCGAGGCTGTCACCGACGGCCCCGATCGCATCGTGGTGCGCTTCACCATCGCGCCGGGCTACTACCTCTACCGCGACAAGACCACCTTCGCTGCGCAGAGCGATCGCGGCGCGCTCGTGCGCCCCGGCGAGTGGCCGGCCGCGCGCACGCACAGCGACGAATACTTCGGCGAGCAGGCCGTCTACTACGACGAAGTGCTGGTGCCGCTCGACGTCGTCCGCACGCAAAGCGGGGCCGACACGCTGCGCCTGACCGTGGGCTTCATGGGCTGCCAGGAGAACGGCGTCTGCTACCCGCCGCTGAAGCGCGTGCTCACCGTCGATTTGGCCGATGCGCCGGCGAATGCTGACGCGCCCTCCGCCGAAGGCGCGATATCCGACACGGCTGGCCCGAGCGCGAGCCGCGCCGCGGACGGCATCGGCCTGTTCGCCGCCCTGGCGTTCGCCCTGTTCGGCGGACTGATCCTCAACCTGATGCCCTGCGTGCTGCCGATCCTCTCGCTGAAGGCGCTCGGGCTTGCCGGCAGCGGCGAGAGTGCGGAGAAGGCCCGCTCGCATGCGCTCTGGTACACGGCGGGCGTCGTGCTCAGCTTCGCGGCACTCGGCGGGCTGGCGCTCGCGCTGCGCGAAGCCGGCCTGGCGCTGGGCTGGGGCTTCCAGTTGCAGCAGCCGGCGGTGGTGGGCGGCCTTGCCTTGCTGATGTTCGCGGTCGGTCTGTCGCTCTCCGGCGTGTTCAACCTCGGCGGCGGGCTGGCCAATGTCGGCGGCGCGCTCACGCAGAAGTCCGGCCCGGCCGGCGATTTCTTCACTGGCGTGTTGGCGGTCGTGGTGGCCGCGCCCTGCACCGCGCCCTTCATGGGCGCCGCGCTGGCTTACGCCTTTGCGGCCTCGCCCGTCGTCGCCATCGGCGTGTTCGTGGCGCTGGGCATCGGCCTCGCCCTGCCCTTCCTCGCCATCGGCTTCGTTCCGGGCCTGGCGCAGCGCCTGCCGAAGCCCGGCGCGTGGATGGACACGCTGAAGCAGGTGCTCGCCTTCCCCATGTACCTGACGGCCGTGTGGCTGGTGTGGGTGCTGGCCAAGCAGCGCGGCGCCGATGCCGTGGGTTGGGTGCTGGGTGGCGCGGTGCTGCTCGCCCTTGGCCTGTGGGCGTGGGAGCAGGCGCGCTTCAAGAGCGCCACGATGCGGGCCTTCGCGATCGTCATTGCGACGCTCGGCGTGGCCGCGCTGTGGCCGGTGCAGCAGCTGCCTTCGGCGCGGGAAGCCGCGGCGGCCGCAGGCACCAATGCCAGCGCGAACGCGCCTTCGCAGCCCGCCGCGGACGGCAGCGTGCCCTACTCGGCCGAGGCCCTGGCCGCGCTGCGCGCCGAGGGCCGCGTGGTCTTCGTCAACATGACCGCGGACTGGTGCGTGAGCTGCAAGGCCAACGAGCGTGCGGTGCTCTCCACCGACGCCTTCGCCGCCGCGCGCAACGGCGCCAACGCCGTGTACATGAAGGGCGACTGGACCGACGTCGATCCCGCCATCACCGCCTACCTGCAGCAGTACGGCGCGGTGGGCGTGCCGTTCTACGCGGTGTACCCGGCCGGCGGCGGCGAGCCAGAGATCCTGCCCAACCTGCTCACGATCGGCATCGTCGAGTCCGCGCTGACCAAGGCCACGGCGAAGTGAGTTTCGACGCATGAAGCCTTGGCAGCAGTGGGCGCTGATCGGCGCGTTCGCCGTCGCGAGCGCCGCGCTCGGCATCTGGCTGCGTGGCGAGTTCGACGCCGCGCGCACGCCACCCGCGCCGGAGGGACTGAAGGTCGTCGCGCTCGGTGCATCGGCGGAACCACTGCTGGGCACCACGCTCGACGGCGTGAACCAGCCGTTGCCGGGCGAAGGCCGCTGGCGGCTGATCAACTTCTGGGCCAGCTGGTGCCCGCCCTGCGTCGAGGAGATGCCCGTGCTCGACGCCTATCACCACGCGCAAGGCACGGACGGCGTGCAGGTGATCGGCATCGCGCTGGAGGACGCCGCCGACGCGCGCGCCTTCCTCGATCGAGTGCCGGTGGGCTTCCCGATCTTCGCGGAGCCAAACTCGACCCGCGACAGCTCGGTGCGCCTCGGCAATGCCCGCGGCCTGCTGCCCTACACCGTGCTGATCGACCCGCAGGGCCGGCTGGTGGCGCAGCACTTGAGCCCGTTCCCGGACGCCGCCGCCATCGCCGGATGGGTCGACGGCGCGAAGGCCAACGCGCCGCGCTGAGTTTCAACCGTCAAGAAAAGCGAAGCCCCGCGAAACCGGGGCTTCGGCAGCAGCGTGGCGGCGGATCAGCGACCGTTGGCGGCGTCGATCAGCACATTGCCCGTGCGGGCGGTCGAGCCGGTAGGCGGCCGCGAGGACGAGGGACTTCTTCATTGGGGGAAACTCCATTCGATGGGGGGCTCTCGACCGGGGGGTCTCGAGACGGGGGGAAGCCGGCACGGGGGGGGGTGCTGGGCGGGGCCAAGTTAGCGGACTCGCCACCGGCACAATCAGAGACGGGCGCGAACGGAAACCCCGCCCAGCGCCAGCGCCGCGGCACATAACCAAATTCAAACGGCTGCGATCTCCGGGGATCTCACCCCGAAAGCCTAGACAGGCGGCTCTAGGGCGGGCAGGCTGTGCACCTTGCCCTCCCCGGCCCGATCCCGCGTCATGGCCTCGATCCTCGTCCTGCACGGCCCCAACCTCAACCTGCTCGGCACCCGCGAGCCGGAGGTGTATGGCCATGACACGCTGGTCGACATCGACGCCCGCCTGGGCGACCGGGCCGCGGCCGCGGGCCACGCGCTCAGCGCCTTCCAAAGCAATGCCGAGCATGCGCTCGTCGATCGGGTGCAGGCCACCCGGGCCGACGGCACCGCCATCGTGCTGATCAATCCGGCGGCCTATACCCATACCTCGGTGGCCCTGCGCGACGCCTTCGCCGCGGTCCGCACGCCCTTCATCGAAGTGCACATGAGCAACCCCCACGCCCGCGAGCCCTTCCGCCACCACAGCTACCTGTCCGACCTCGCCGTCGGCGTGGTCTGCGGCTTCGGGCCGCAGAGCTACCTGCTGGCCCTCGAGGCGGCGATCGCCCGGCTCGATGCGCCCCGGCACGAAGCCGGCGGCCGCTGAGCGTCCTTCCCCTTTCCACCTTCACCGCACGCGAGACCGTCCATGGACCTCCGTAAAATCAAGGCACTGATCGACCTGCTCGAGAAGTCCAACCTCACCGAAATCGAGATCAAGGAAGGCGAGGAATCCGTCCGCCTGTCGCGCGCCAGCCGCGCCGCGCCGATGCCCACCTACGTGCAGGCCGCGCCCGCCGAGCACGCCCCGGCCCCGGCTCCGGTCGCGCACGCCGCGCCGGCCGCGGGCAAGGCGCCGGCCGCCGAGCACGCCAGCGAATCGCACGGCAAGCCGGGCAAGGACGTGCCGGACGGCCACACCATCCGCTCGCCGATGGTCGGCACCTTCTACGCCAGCCCGAGCCCGGACGCCGCGCCCTTCGTGAAGGTCGGTCAGACGGTCAAGGCCGGCGACACGCTCGGCATCATCGAGGCCATGAAGATGTTCAACCCGATCGAGGCCGACGTCAGCGGCACGGTGCGCGCGATCCTGGTGAAGGGCGGCCAGCCGATCGAGTTCGACGAACCCATGTTCGTGATCGGCTGAGGCCGGCGCCATGCTCAAGAAAGTCGTCATCGCCAACCGCGGCGAAATCGCGCTCCGCGTGATGCGCGCCTGCCACGCACTGGGCATCCAGACCGTGGCCGTGCACAGCACCGTCGACCGCAACCTCAAGCACGTGGCCATGGCCGACGAGTCCGTCTGCATCGGCCCCGCACCCTCGGCCGAGAGCTACCTCAACATCCCGGCGATCATTGCCGCGGCCGAAGTGACCGACGCCGACGGCATCCACCCGGGCTACGGCTTCCTCTCCGAGAACGCCACCTTCGCCGAGCGCGTCGAGGGCTCGGGCTTCGTCTTCATCGGCCCCACCGCCGACGTCATCCGCATGATGGGCGACAAGGTCGAAGCCATCCGCGCGATGAAGGACGCCGGCGTGCCCTGCGTGCCGGGCTCCGGCGGCCCGTTGCCCGAGGACGAAGAGGAATGCCTGCGCATCGGCCGCGAGATCGGGTATCCCGTGATCATCAAGGCCGCGGGCGGCGGCGGCGGCCGCGGCATGCGCGTCGTCCGCGAGGAAGGCGCACTCATCGCCTCCATCGCCACCACGCAGGCCGAGGCCAAGGCGGCCTTCGGCAACGGCATGGTGTACATGGAGAAGTTCCTCGAGAACCCGCGCCACGTCGAGATCCAGGTGCTGGCCGACGGCCAGGGCAATGCCATCCACCTCGGTGAGCGCGACTGCTCGATGCAGCGCCGCCACCAGAAGGTCGTCGAGGAAGCGCCCGCGCCCGGCATCACCGAGCAGCAGCGCGCCGAGATCGGCAAGGTGTGCACCGACGCCTGCATCCGCATCGGCTACCGCGGCGCCGGCACCTTCGAGTTCCTGTACGAGAACGGCCGCTTCTACTTCATCGAGATGAACACCCGCATCCAGGTCGAGCATCCGGTGACCGAGCTCGTCACCGGCATCGACCTGGTGCGCGAGCAGCTGCTGATCGCCGGTGGCGAGAAGCTCTCGATCAAGCAGGAAGACATCGTCCTGCGCGGGCATTCGATCGAATGCCGAATCAATGCGGAAGACCCGGAAACCTTCGCGCCCTGCCCCGGCCTGATCAAGCATTTCCATGCCGCCGGCGGCCCCGGCGTGCGCGTCGATTCGCACATCTACGAGGGCTACAAGG
Source organism: Silanimonas sp. (assembly GCF_044377035.1). Taxonomy (GTDB): domain Bacteria; phylum Pseudomonadota; class Gammaproteobacteria; order Xanthomonadales; family Xanthomonadaceae; genus Silanimonas. The sequence continues at coordinate 84,501 of NZ_JBILJW010000014.1, read as the reverse complement.
TCCCGCCGAACTACGATTCGATGATCGGCAAGCTGATCGTCCACGGCGCCACCCGCGCGCAGGCCATCGCCCGCATGCGCGTGGCGCTCGCCGAGATGATCGTCGACGGCATCAAGACGAACATCCCGCTGCAGCAGCGGATCATGGCCGACATCGGCTTCCAGCAAGGCGGCACCAACATCCACTACCTCGAGAAGCGGCTGGCCGAGCGCAAGGAAAAGAGCTTCGGCCTCGGCTGAAGCTCGGCTCGCACGCTCAAGCCCCCGGAACAGCGCAAGGACGCACGATGGCCGGTACGACGAAACGTTCCATCGCGATGCTCGGTCTCGTCATCGCGACGGTGGGGTCGTTGGACCATTGCGCGAAGGACCTCGCGCGCCACCTCGAACCCCCAAGGCGAGAACAGGTGGGTTTCGGGCCGGTCGAGTTCGATGACGTCGGCTTGACCGACCAAGGGGGTCGGATCGTGGACATGGTGACGGTATCCACGCAGCCTCGAAGCTGGAACCAAGCCTCAAACCTGTTCCGCCCCTGGGAGGCCTGCACGGAGGGTCGCGACTACGCGTACACCCGACGGACACCGGCCGTCGAGATGGAGGATGAGGGCGAGTGGCTCCGAGAGCGACCCAAGGGCACGCGATTTGTCCAACGCGTCGTCTGCGAGGGGCCGCTGCCCAACGAGTTGGAATGGACGTCGGATCTCCTTCCACCGGACGCCATGCAGCGCGTGGTTCGCCAACTCAAGCCGCTCGTGCCAGAGGGCCCGGATGGGGACGTTCCGGGCTTGGAGTTTCGCGCGGGATGGTTCGGTGACGACTACCAGGACAAGCGATACGAGTCCTTCAACAAGATCGTTGGGGACGCCACCAAGGACCAGCACGCGCGTTGCGGCGGCCCCGTCACCTTGGTGGACATCGCCACGATGAGTGAACCCAAGGGCGATGATGCGAACCGAGGAGGTTCGAGGACCCTGATCGTCGGCATGTATTTCGAGTGCGCCACCCATCGCGCCGCTGCGACACCGCCTACCGAACCGACCGCCACATCACGGACCCCGAGCCCGCCATGACCATGATCGAACCCGCCGCCGCCGATTTCACGATGACCGTACTGATGACGCCGGACAAGGCGAACTTCAGCGGCAAGGTGCACGGAGGCGCGCTGCTCAAGCTGCTCGACGAAGTCGCCTACGCCTGCGCCTCGCGCTACGCGGGACGCTACTGCGTGACGCTGTCGGTCGACCAGGTGACCTTCCGCGAGGCGATCCATGTCGGTGAACTCGTGCACTTCATGGCGCGGGTGAACTACACCGGCACCAGCTCGATGGAGATCGGCGTCAAGGTCGTGGCGGAGAACATCCGCGAGCGCTCGGTGCGCCACGTCAACAGTTGCTTCTTCACCATGGTGGCGATGGGCGACGACGGCCGCCCCACGCCGGTGCCGCCGCTCGATCCTCAGACGGAAGACGAGAAGCGGCGCTTCCGCAAGGGCGAACAACGCCGCGCGCTGCGCGCCGAGAACGCGAAGCGCCTGGCCGAGATCAAGTCCGGCGGCTGAGCCTTGGGCAAAGCGTCAGGGTGGCTTCCGGCACCGGGCCGGGCGTCATACGGGCTTCCGCCACTGGGCGCTTGGCGAGGCAAAGCGTCTGATGCACGCACGGCCAGGGCGGCATCTCGCCGCCCGCCGAACGTGGAGACGCACCATGAAACCCCTCGCGCTTGCTGCGCTTTCCCTCCTGCTGCTGTCCGGCACGGCCGCGGCTTCGAACTCCGTGCCCCGCGTCGATGCGGTCGCGGATGCCGTGCCCACTGACGGCATCGCCGTCGCCTGCCGTGATCCGCAGATCCGCCTCGCCGATGTCGAGGCCGTGCTTGGCACGCACGATGCCGTCCGCATCGGCACGCTGCGCAACGGCCTCACCCAGGCGGTGCAGGAGGCCTGCGGGCAGGGCATCGCAAGCATCGTCGTGACGCGACGCGGCCTGGCCGTCGACTGGGCCCCCGCTCTGGAGCGCAGCTCGGCCGTTGCCATCGCCCTGCGCTGACCCGGTCGGCACGGCGAGTCGCACCGCGTGCCCGGGCCGGCCGGGCGCGCGTGCGACAATGCCGGCATGACGACGCCCTTCGCCTCGCTCGGCCTGCCCGAGCCCCTTGCCCGCGCCTGCGAGTCGCTCGGCTTCACCGAGCCCACGCCGATCCAGCAGCAGGCCATCGGCCCCGCACTGCAGGGTCGCGACCTTCTCGCGCAAGCGCGCACCGGCAGCGGCAAGACGCTGGCCTTCGGCCTGCCCCTGCTGGCGAAGATCGAACCGGCCGCGCTCCGCGCGCAGGCGCTGGTGCTCTGCCCCACGCGCGAGCTCGCCGACCAGGTGGCCAAGGACCTGCGCGCCGCCGCGCGCTTCCTGCCCAACCTGAAGATCGTGACGCTCTGCGGCGGCATTCCACTGCGCCCGCAGCTGGCCTCGCTCGAAGTCGCGCCGGACGTCGTCGTCGGTACGCCGGGCCGCATCCTCGAACTGATTGCCGATAGCGAGTCGTCAAGAGCTGCGTTGTCGCTCGAACACGTCAGCACCTTCGTGCTCGACGAAGCCGACCGCATGCTCGACATGGGCTTCGTCGAGGACATCCGCACGCTGGCCAAGCGCCTGCCGAAGACGTCGCAGACCCTGCTGTTCTCGGCCACCTTCAGCGAGGACATCCGCGCCATCGCCGCTACGCTGCTGCGCGATCCGCTGGAGATCGCCGCGGCGCTCGACGACGCGCCGAAGATCGACGAGTGGGTGCACGTGGTCGAAGGCAGCCAACGCCACTGGGCGGTGATGCAGGTGTTGGCCGACAAGGCGCCCGAGGCCACGCTGGTCTTCTGCAACACGCGCAAGGAAACCGCCGCGCTCACCGAAGCGCTGCAGCGCGAAGGCTTTGCCGCCGACGCCCTGCACGGCGACCTCGAACAGCGCGAGCGCGAGGAAGTGCTTGCACGCTTCGCCAACGGCAGCCTGCGCGTGCTCGTCGCCACCGACGTCGCCGCACGCGGCATCGACATCGCCGGCCTGCCGATGGTGCTCAGCGCCGAGATCGCCTCGGACGCCGACCAGCACGTGCACCGCATCGGCCGCACCGGTCGTGCCGGCGAAACCGGCCTCGCCGTCAGCATCGTCACGCCCTCGGAAGCGCACTGGCGGCGCAGCATCGAAGCCGCCCGCGGCGCGCCCTTCCAGGAGCGCTCGCTGCGGCTCAGCGCGCAGCGTCCGAAGCCGCTGCCCGCCGCGTTCCGCACGCTGCAGATCGACGCTGGCCGTCAGGACAAGCTGCGCCCCGGCGACGTGATGGGCGCATTGACCGGCGCGGCCGGCCTACCCGCCGAGGCGGTGGGCAAGATCAGCCTCTACCCCACGCGCTGCTACGTCGCGGTGGCGCGCGCGCAGGCCGAAAAGGCGCTGGCCAAACTGCGCGAGCAGGGCATCAAGGGCCGGAAGCTGCGGGTGAAGGCCATCGGCTGAGTTCGGCGATGGCTAGACTGGGCGCATGAGCCCGACGCCCTCGCGAACCCTCGTCCTTCTCGCCCATCCGCGCCTCTCCGCCAGCCGCATCAATGCGGCACTGCTGGGTGCAGCGCGCGACGTCGAAGGCATCACGCTTCACGACCTCTACCACGCGTACCCGGACGGCTTCATCGACGTGGCCGCCGAGCAGCAGCGCCTGCTCGCGCACGACAACGTCGTGCTGCAGTTCCCGATCCAGTGGTACGCGATGCCCGCGCTGCTGAAGCACTGGTTCGACGAGGTGCTGCAGGCCGGCTGGGCCTATGGGCAGGACGGCCATGCGCTGCGGGGCAAGGGGCTGTTCGTCGCGGCGACCAGCGGCGGCGACCCGGAAGGCTACGGCCGCCACGCGGCGCAGTTCACGCTGGCCGAGCTGTTCCGGCCCATCGAAGCCAGCGCCCGCTACTGCGGCATGCGCTGGCTCGGGCACGCGGCCTATGGCGCGAACGAACGCATCAATGCGCGTCTGCCCGAATTCGCCGCCGACTACCGGGCGCGACTCGCGGCATTCACGCGCGGCGACGCCCACCCCGAACACGACAGCCGCTGAGGGCCATCCCATGCTGCACGACGCCCTGATCTACCTCGCGGCCGCCGTCATCGCCGTGCCGCTGTTCAAGCGCCTCGGCCTCGGCGCCGTGCTGGGCTACCTGATCGCCGGCGTGCTGATCGGCCCCTCGGTGCTGCGCCTCATCGACGATCCGGAGACCGTGCTCAAGTTCTCCGAGCTCGGCGTCGTCCTGCTGCTCTTCCTGGTCGGCCTGGAATTGAACCCGCGCAAGCTCTGGCAGCTGCGCGTGCCGATCTTCGGCATGGGCAGCCTGCAGGTGTTCGGCACCATCGGCCTCGTCGGCGGCGCGCTGTGGGCGCTGGGCACGCCGTGGCCGGTGGCGCTGATCGTCGGCATCGCCGCGTCGCTCAGTTCCACCAGCCTCGGCCTCGCATTGATGGGCGAACGCGGCCTGCTGCCGACGGCGGGCGGGCGCAGCGCGCTGTCCGTGCTGCTGTTCCAAGACATCCTCGTCATTCCCATCCTGCTGCTGGTGGCCTGGCTGGCACCGTCCGGTGCGGCCCACGGCGACGGCGGCGGCCATGGCCCGTTCTCGCCGCTGGCTGCCGCCGGCCTCGTCGTCGGCATGGTGGTGCTGGCGCGCTTCGCCATGCGCCCGCTGCTGCGCTTCATCGCCAACACCGGCCTGCGCGAGGTGTTCGTCGCCTTCGCCCTGCTGCTGGTGATCGGCGCGGCGCTCGCGGCTGAAGGCGTCGGCGCCTCCGCCGCGCTCGGCACCTTCCTCGCTGGCGTGCTGCTCGCGGAAAGCGAATACCGCCACGAACTCAACATCGTCATCGAGCCCTTCAAGGGCCTGCTGCTGGGCCTGTTCTTCATCGCCGTCGGCATGGGCGTGCAGCTGTCGCTGTTCGTCGAGCAGCCGCTGCTGGTGATCGGCGGCACCGTCGCCCTGGTCGCGGCCAAGCTCGTCGTGCTGTTCGCCGCGGCGCGGGCGTTCCGCCTCTGCGGGCAGGACGGCGTGGTGTTCTCGGTGGTGCTCTCACAGGTCGGCGAATTCGCCTTCGTGGTGCTCGCCGCGGCGCGCGCCAACGGCAGCTTGCCTGCCGACGTCGCGGCCACGATGAACGCGATCGTCGCCGCCAGCATCCTCAGCACTCCACTGCTGTTCCTTGTCGTCTCGCGCTTCGTGATGCCGCGGATGAACCGCGCCGAGGCCCGCGAGGCCGACGCCATCGACGAACGCAACGAGGTGATCGTCGCCGGCGTGGGTCGCTTCGGCCAGGTGGTGTCGCGCCTGCTGCTCGGGCGCGGCTATGGCGTCACCCTGATCGACCACGACCCCGAGCAGGTCGAGCTGATGCGCCGCTTCGGCTTCCGCACCTACTACGGCGACGCGGCGCGCCGCGACGTGCTGGAGGCCGCGGGGATCGAGGAGGCGAAACTGCTGGTGCTGGCCTTCGACGACCCCGAGCGCGTGCACGAGACGGCGGCGCTGGTTCGCGAACGCTTCCCGCACGTGAAGCTGATCGCCCGGGCACGCGGCCGCACCGAAGCCTTCGAGTTGGCCGAGCTGGGCGTGGCGTTCGAACGCGAGACCTTCCGCGCCGCCGCAGCCGTCGGCGAACGCGCGCTGGTGGCGCTCGGCGAGCACCCGCACGACGCGCACCGGGCGCAGCAGGCCTTCGTGCGCCACGACCTGCAAATGCTGCATGAAGCCGCCAAGGTCCGGGACGACGACCAGACCCTCATCAGCCTGGCCGAACGCGCCCGCGCCGACCTCGCGCAATTGCTGAAGCGCGAAGGCCTGCCGGATGCCGAGGACGGCGATGGTGAGGGCGCGCCAATACCGAGCGACTGGACGCGCTGAGCCCCGAGGCCGGTGCTAGGCTCGTCCATTGGGGACAGCACGCAGGGAAGGCCATGACGGCGCAGCCGAGGCGATCCGCGAAGGACCGGTGGAGCCGCGCGCTGCTGCTTGCGGCGGCGCTGCTGCCCGGCGCGCCAAGCCTTGCCAACGAGCGCGCCCTGCAGGACCTCTACCGCGACCACTGGACCACCCGCGACGGCCTGCCCCACAACTCGATCAACGCCATCGCACAGACGCCCGAAGGCTATCTGTGGTTCGCCACGTGGGAAGGCCTGGTCCGCTACAACGGGCAGTCGTTCACCCAGTTCGACCGCCGCCAGATCCCGGCGCTGCAGGATGGCGCGCTGCGCGCCCTGCACGTCGATGCCCGCGGGCGACTCGTGGCGGGCGGCGCCCGCGGCAGCTTGGTCCGCCAGGACGGCGAGGGTGGCTGGGAGCCCCTGCCTTCCGCGCCCGTCATGGTCACCATGATCCACGGCGGACCCGACGGCGGCCTATGGGTGGGCACCGAGACCGCGGGCGTCGTGCATCTGACGGCCGCCGGCGCGGCGCAGGTGCTGGAGCCGCCGGCCGACGATCCGGTCGGCAGCAATCTCGACATCGCCGTCGATGCGCGCGGGCGGCAATGGTCGGCCCACGCGGGCGGCCTCCGGCGCGTCGACGGCGGCGGCCTGCGGCGCGCCGAAGTCATCGGCCTACCCGACGGGTCCATCACCGCCCTGGCCAGCGATGGCGATCGGCTGGTCGCCGGCAGCGCCCGCGGCGTTTATATCGCCAATGGCGCCGCGGAGACGCTGGTCTTCCAGCCCCTCGACCCCGCCCTCGACAACGTCAGCATCTCGCGCGTGCTGCCCGATGGGGCCGGCGGGCTGTGGATCGGCACGCTCACCGACGGCCTGATGCGCTGGACCGCAAAGGGCCTCGAGCGCCTGGGCGTGGGGCCTGACCGTCCGAGCTCGCGCATCGTCTCGCTGTTCATCGACCGCGAAGACAACCTCTGGGTCGGCACGAACAGCGGCCTGTTCCGCTTCACCGATGCGCCGTTCTCGAACGTGGCGCGCCAGCACGGCCTGCCCGACGACTACGTGCGCAGCCTGCTCGCGCGCGACGATGGCAGCGTGCTGATCGGCACCGCCCAGGGGCTGGCAAGCAGCCGCGCCGACGGGACGGTGGTGCGGCTGGGTGCCGGCACGACGCTCGCCGACGCCTCCGTGCTCAGCCTCGCCGATGCTGGCGCGGGCCGCGTGTGGGTGGGCACCTACGACGACGGCGCGCTGCTGTGGGATGGCGAACGTGTCGTCTCCCGGCTCGACACCGCGAATGGCCTGCCCGCGAACGAAGTGCGCGCCCTCATCGCCGATGGCGATGCCCTGTGGCTGGGCACCTCACGCGGCCTGGCGCGCTGGGCCGACGGCGCCGTGCAGCAGTGGACCGAAGCGCAGGGCCTGCCGACGAACTTCGTCATCGCCCTGCATCGCGATTCCCGCGGACGGCTCTGGGTGGGCACGGGCCTCGGCGCGGTGATCGTCGAGAACGCCACGCTGCGGCCGCTCGACCTCAAGGCGCATGAGGACGCGGAGTACGCCTTCGGCTTCCTCGAAGACCGCCAGCGCGGCGCGATGTGGGTCGCCTCCGACCGCGGCCTGCTGCGCTTCGACGCCGACGGCCGGCCCACCGGCGCGGTCGGCCTCGCCGCGGGCCTGCCCTACGAAAAAGTGTTCGGCCTGCTGCTCGATCCGGAGGGCCAGCTCTGGGCCAGCGGAAATCGCGGCATCCTTCGTATCGACATGGCCCGTGTGAATGCGGTGGCCGATGGGAGGGCCCTGCCGCTCGACGTCGAACGCTTCACCGAAGCCGACGGCATGGCCAGCGCGCAATGCAACGGCGGTTCGCAACCGGTGGTGGCGCTCGACCGCGACGGCCGCCGATGGTTCGCGACCTCGGTTGGCGCCACCCACGTCGATCCTGCCGACCTGCAGCGCCACACCCGCCATGCGCCCCCGGTGGTGATCGAATCGGTGATCGCCGACGGCCGTGCGCTGCCACTCACTGCGAAGGCCGAGTTGGTCCTGCCTGCCGGCGCGCGCCGGCTGGAACTGCGCTATGCCGGCCTCGGTTTCGTTCTGCCCGAGCGCCTGCGCTACCGCCATCGCCTCGACGGGTTCGACAGCGACTGGGTGGAGCGCGGCAGCGAAACCTTCGTCGAGTACTCGGGCCTTCCGCCCGGCCGCTACGAGTTCCGGGTGGAAGCCGCCCACCCGCGCGGCGCCTGGGGGCAGAGCCGCGCCCAGATCGTCATCGACGTGCCGCCCCTGTGGTGGCAGCGCACGCTGGTCGTCTGGGGCTTCGCCATCGCCGCCCTGCTGGGGGCCGGCCTGCTGCTGCGCTGGCGCCTGCACCGCCTCGCCGCCAACGAGCGCCACCTCGCGCAACTGGTGGACGAACGCACGCTGGAGATCGAGCAGCAGAAAGCCCGCCTGCGCCACCAGGCCGAGGAATTCGCGCGCCAGGCGCGCGAGGATGCGCTCACCGGCATCAGCAACCGCCGCGCCTTCGACGAAGCACTGGCCCGCGAGTTCGCCCGCGCCAAGCGCAACGACGCCCCGCTGAGCATCGCCATCGTCGACCTCGACCACTTCAAGCAGGTCAACGACCGTTGGAGCCACGCCGTGGGCGACGAGGTGCTCAAGCGCGTGGCCGCCCGCTTGAAGGCCGATTCGCGCGGCTTCGACGTGGTGGCGCGCTGGGGCGGCGAGGAATTCGCCCTGCTGCTGCCGGAAACCACCCTCGAGGCGGCGCTGGCCACCGGCGAGCGCCTGCGCCAAGGCGTGATGGCCATCGTCTTCAGCGACATCGACCCGACGCTGGGCATCACCGCCAGCTTCGGGGTGGCCGAAGCGGCCGGCGTCGACACCCATCACCGCCTGCTGCTTCAGGCCGACGAAGCGCTGTACCGCGCCAAGGCCAACGGCCGCAATCGCGTGGAAGGCTGAGCCGGCGCCACGCGCCGGCCGCAACGCTCAGTGCAGGTTCGGGTCGGGCCCAGCGGCTGCCGCCGCGGCGCGCTTCTTCTCGGCGTGCTCGGCGCGTTCGGCCTCCAGCATCGCCAGCCATTCCTCGAGCGTGTGCCCGCCCTCGGCGGCTTCCTCCGCCGCAGCCTTCTCCAGCACCGGCGACATCCGCAGCGTGGTGCCGCGGCCTTCCGACTCGCAGCGCGACGCGGTGTGCTTGAGCATGGCGATCAGAAGGCCCGGGCTGTCGATGCCGTCCAGCGCGCGCCCGGCCACCACCATCACCCATTCGTCGCCATAGAGCCCACCGGCAGCCACCAAGGCGCCGGCGTCATCGACGAGCTGCGCGTGCGCCACGAAGGGCGCGCCGGTGCGGCGAGAGGCGGCCGCGTTCGCGGCCTTCTTTTCGCGCTTCTTGCGGGCCGCGCGCTTGGCCTGGGAGTGCTGGGACATGCGCGCAGTCTACAGCTGGCCCGCCAGCGCGAGCTGCGCGCGCAGTGCGTCGTTCACCCGCGTCTGCCAACCCTCGCCCGTGGCACGGAGGGCCGCCACGATGTCGGGGTCGAGGCGCAACTTCACCGCCACCTTGGCCTGCGCGGACTTGGGCCGACCACGCAGGCGCTTGCCGAGCGCGGCGCGCACGGCTTCGGGCGCAGCCTTCGCATTGCCGATACGGTGATCGGCCGCCGCGAAATCCGCCGCCGTCCACGCCGGCGCGTCATCGGGATCAATCCAGCCCGAAGGCTTTTGCTTCGTCGTCATGCACATACCTCATCGAAATGATGCGGCGAGCGTCGCCGCGAGGGGTCCAGACCACCATGACCAGTCGGCCATCGAGCACGCCCACCGTCTGGAAGCGGGGCTCTCCGTAGTCCTTTCGGTCGTCCTCCCGTGTCGCGGTGGGGCCGGCAAACAAGGCACTGGCTTCCGCGAAATCGAGGCCCCGCTCGCGCAGGGTGATGACCCGTTTCCTTGGGTCGAACTCGACATCCATTCGATTTAACGTACACCCATTAATTCAGCCGATCAACGGCGGTGGGTCACGGTGACTTGGCGCCGCATCGTGCGCCGTCGGAAAACCACGCAGTGTCAGGGCAGGAAGTGACCACGAACGCCGGGGCGATTCATTCACTCAGTTCGGGAAGCGAACCTCTTCCATGCCGTCATTGCCGTACCTAAGGAGCACAAATTCGTTCAAGCCAACAGGACCAATCACCGCGGAACCATCTTCGCCATTCTCAATACGGATGTCGTCCCGTGGAACAAGCCACCGGTGATCAATGGAGTAGGCGGAGTCGTATCGAGGGGAACGAAGGTAGTACGCCCCCTCTGTGATCTTGTAGACATGCCACCACGAATAGGAGTTCGAGAGCCGCTGATCGACTAGAACGCGAAGTTCCTCACCCCGAAGAAACTCCGGCGCCGCTCGACCGTACCAGTTCCCGAGTAGGGCGAAAGCAATCCCGACCGCTGCGAATGATGCAAAGCGAATGCTCGTTCTCTCCATGACAGCTACCTGATCGACACTGGATTAATGACGGAGTTGCCTGGGAAGTTTGCGTCCCAAGTCTGGATCGAGCGTGTCAGCGAACGCGGCGATCTTTCCCATCCGAAAAAGCCATCATCGGCTGCGTCTTCGATCCCAAACGTTACGTCAAGAGCTTCAGCCACCCATCCAGAGCAGTTAGTGCTTGCCGTACCCCAGACCCACGATTGCTGGGCGAAAGAACGAAATCGCTTCATTTGGTCTTCATTCGCCCTGAAGAAGAAGCTGCTTCGTTGACGATAGCGATCCCGGTTCTTCTTCTCGACGTTCTTCGTTGTGTCGGAACCCGGACATCCGCACTCCGAATCCCGAATGGCAAGCTCATGCCCACTCTCGAATGCGCTCCATGTCTCAAGAAGATCACCGGAGTCATCGTTTACGCTAATCCATGCATGCCCGGCTGCCGGCCCATTGAGCCGGGTTGGGTGAATGTCCGTGTGTATGCCGAGAACTCTGCCAAGTTCTGCCAGGCCCAACGGATCCACAGCCGTCAGCGGGGCCGCGCCGACGTAGCTGTAGGTGGAGATGCCGCCGTTCAGCCCGATAGGGTCTGATTCCAAGTAACGACCGATGGTGGGGTCGTAGTAGCGATGCACGTTGTAGTACCAGCCACTCTCGCTGTCGCGGTACTGCCCGGCGAAGCGCAGGTTGAAGGTGAAGCTCGTCGTGTCGCCGTCCGGGTTCTGGTTCGGGGTGCTCTCGCCGAACGGGTCGTTGGTCTGGTTCCAGCGCCAGATGCCCACGTTGCGGGTGGCCTCCACGATCACCCGCGGGGTGCCGAGATGGTCGCTCTCGATGTAATGCAGCACCGGCACCGCCGCAGTGCCGGCGATCACGCCAATCGGAAGGTTCCCGAGCCACACGATCTCTTGAACGCGCGCACCGGCGTTGTCGTACTCGCCGATGAGCTGCGCGTTCTCGTTGTAGACGAAGTAGGTGTTGCCGCTGGTGTTGCTGCTCGTCCACTTGCGCACCCGCAGGCCCTGCCCGGTGTACTGATAGCGCCGCGTGGTGCTGCCGTTGACGAACACCGTCAGGCGGCTGCGGTCGTCGTAGGTGAGCGTGCGCGGGCCGATGGTGAGCGGGTTGCCGACGGCGTCGTAGGTGCGGGCCTCGGTGCCGGTCTGCGCCAGGCGGTGATTGGTCGCCGCGTAGACGTAGGGCGTGATCGCGCCGTTCGCCGCCGTCTGCTTGCCGGTGCGGTTGCCCGTCTTGTCGACCGGGTAAGCACGCTGCGTGACGTTGCTGGTGTTGTCGGCGTTCGTCAGACGGTCGAGGCCGTCGTAGCGGGTGAGCCACCGCGCTCGCGCGGCACGGCCGCGCGCGGTGGCGAACGGGTTGGGCAGGATTGCCCAACCCCGGGGCGACTTGGCGAGCGCAGGACGCGCGATGTTAGTCACCGGCTTCAGTCGCCAGCGCTACATCGCCACCTCGGGAAAAAGCCCAGAAGAATGAGCTGGCAATCCACCCCGAAATCGCGGCAACAAGAGCGAAATTGAGCGAGTTACGAAGCACCGCCACTGCATTCAGCGCTCCGTATTCCAACTCAAAAATGGCGCTCGGGAGGAAAAGCATGCTGTAAGCGACCATACCTATCGAGACTCCCGCGAGCATAAAGTGGCGCAACCTAGTCCACTTGTTTCTCCGCATCAGAATCAAGGCCGGAATGCCAAACATGACGGCTGACAGATAGCCGATGCAAATCACGGGAAGATAAAGACCTCGAAGCATTTCAACTTCTGGAAATGCGGCACTTATCACCCACAGCCCCGCGGGAAAAACTGCAGGACACACAAGGAAAGCTGCAGCAGTTCGGAGAACACCTCCCATTATTGGCCCTCAATTTCCGCAACGGCATGCCGCAGCCGCCTTGTCATTCTGCGCATAAAACTCGTCGTTGATCAGCCAATCATTGAATGGGACAAGGTCGTTCTGCTTCCAGTTCAACCCCTCGCCAAAGTTGTTGATGGTGACACTGTTGCCATCCGTCACAACTGTTCGAGCAACGTATCCCGGCCATAACGGATGACCTGGGATAGTGACGTTCACGATAACTGGGCTGCCGCGATAAGTCAGTTCGTAACTCATCACAGGACTAGGACCACCGCCACTGCGCCAATCATTTGGGGTTGCATCATTTGGAGTGCCTTGCAGTGTCGCAGGGCGGTTGTTTCCTGGCGTTGGGTTGTCTCTGATGTATCGCCGGATGCAGTCCGCATCGACGTTGGTGTATGTGCTGTGCTTGTTGTATCGGTGGAAGTTGAACTGCCAAGGCACGATGCTGCTTGGCCAACCGTCGGGCTGAGGGAAGTTGATGACTGGGCCTCCGGCGGGTTGACACATGACATTCCCGTTCGTCGCGTGACACCACAACCCCAACGGATCCACCGCCGTCAACGGCGCTGCGCCCACATAGCCGTAGGTGCTGATCCCACCCCCCAACCCAATCGGATCGCTCTCCAGATACCGCCCCGTGCCCGGGTCGTAGTAGCGATGCACGTTGTAGTACCACCCGCTCTCGCTGTCGCGGTACTGCCCGGCGAAGCGCAGGTTGAACGTGAAGCTCGTCGTATCGCCGTCCGGGTTCTGGCTCGGCGTGCTCTCGCCAAACGGGTCGTTGGTCTGGTTCCAGCGCCAGATGCCGACGTTGCGGGTGGCATCCACGATCACGCGCGGCGTGCCGAGGTGGTCGCTCTCGATGTAATGCAGCACCGGGGTGGCCGCGGTGCCGGCGATCACGCCAATCGGCAGGTTCCCGAGCCACACGATCTCTTGAACGCGCGCACCAGCGTTGTCGTACTCGCCGATGAGCTGCGCGTTCTCGTTGTAGACGAAGTAGGTGTTGCCGCTGGTGTTGCTGCTCGTCCACTTCCGCACCCGTAGGCCCTGCCCGGTGTACTGGTAGCGGCGCGTGGTGCTGCCGTTGACGAACACCGTCAGGCGGCTGCGGTCGTCGTAGGTGAGCGTGCGCGCGCCGATGGTGATCGGGTTGCCCACCGCGTCGTAGGTGCGGGCTTCGGTGCCGGTCTGCGCCAGGCGGTGGTTGGTCGCCGCGTAAACGTAGGGCGTGATGGCACCACCCGCCGCCGTCTGCTTGCCCGTGCGGTTGCCCGTCTTGTCGACCGGGTAAGCACGCTGCGTGACGTTGCTGGTGTTGTCGGCGTGCGTCAGGCGGTCGAGGCCGTCGTAGCGGAAGCGGTTGTTCGCGCCCGTGCCGAGGATGGCCGTGATGTTGCCCACCGCGTCCACGCCGTAGTCCTGCGTCCAGCCGCTGGCCTCGCTGCTGGTGATGCGGTCGATGGCGTAGTCCAGATCGTAGGCACGCGCCTGCGTGCGGCCGTTGCCGTAGGTCAGCTTGCTCACCGGCCCGAAGGGCAGGCGCTCGATGCCGTTGATCAGCGGCAAATCGACGCTGCTGCCCGGCAGGCGCACGGCGACGGTGTTCACTTCGCCGGTGGCGTAGCCGAACCTCACGATGGCGCCGCTGGGCAGGGTCTGCGTGCTCAGGCGGCCCTGGGCGTCGTACGCGTAGGCCGTGGTGAAGGTGCGCCCATTGGTCACCTGCACCTTGCGGGTGAGGCGGCCCAGCAGGTCGTAGCACCAGCGCGTGCTGCCGCTGGCGTCCGTCATCGACGACAGGCGGCCGAGGGCGAAGGTCTCGCCCGCCGGGCAGCCGGTGGCGCTGTCGTAGACGAAGCTCGTGTTCAGCGCGGCCGTCGGGAAGCGGATGCCGGTGAGGCGGTTCAGCGCGTCGTACGTGTAGCCCACCGTGATGCCGCGGGCGTCGGTCTGGCTGCTGCGGTTGCCGGCGGCGTCCACCGTGTAGGTGGTGGTGCCGGTGTCCGGGCTTTCCAGTTTCAGCAGGTTGCCCAGGCCGTCGTTGGTGTAGCGCGTGATCAGGCCCTTCGGGTCGGTGACCGTGGTGAGCTGGTCGAGCGCGTCGTAGCCGAACTGGGTTTCGACGTTCAGCCCGGCCACGTCCTGCAGCTGCTTGGTCACGCGGTCCAGCGCGTCGACGTCCTGATCGGTGGTGCGGTTCAGCGGGTCGCTGGCGAGGTCGAGGTTGCCGTTCGCATCCTGCGTGAACAACGTGGCCCGGCCCGCGGCGTTGGCGGCCTGCGACAGCCGCCCCAGCGTGTTGAACTGCTGCGTGAGCGTTCGGCGCAGCGTGCCCGAGGCGTCCTTCATGTTCTCCGCCGTGCGGTTGCCGGCGTTGTCCAGCGTCCACTCGATTCGGTTGCCGCGCTGGTCCCGCACCGCCGTCAGACGGCGCGCGGTGTCGTAGGTGTAGGTGAGCGAGCGGCCGTCCGGCGTGGTGACCGATTCGACATCGCCCACCGCCGTGTAGGTGATCGTGGTGGTGAGCCCACCCACCGTGCGCGAGGCCAGCCAGCCGCGCGGGGTGTAGGTGAAGGTGCTCACCAGCCCGTTGGCGTCGCGGCTTTCCAGCAGGCGGCCCGCGCCGTCGTAACGGACGAAGTGCGTGGTGTGGCCGCGCGCGTTGGTGACCGACTTCAGGTCGCCCTTGCGGAACGAACACGTCGTCGGCGAGGAGGCGCACGCCGGGTCCTCGGCGTCGAAGTAGGTGTAGGTGGTGATGTCGGAAACATCGGTGCGCGGGCCGTCGATGGTGAGGAGGCGGCCTTCGGGGTCGCGGGTGGCAGTGAGCGTGCGCGAAGCGCCCGCCACGGGGTCGGACACCGTCACCGACAGCACGTTGCCCAGCGCGTCGTGCGTGTAGACCGTGCGCTGCACGACCGTGCCCGCGGCGTTCTTGACCCGCTCTTCCACCGGCACCGAGAACACCGCGTGCCAGTCGGTTTCGGTGGTGCGTTGCTGCGGCGTGCCAACGCTTTCGGTGTGACTGGTTTGGCGGCCGCGAGCGTCGTGCGCGAACGTGTGCTGGCGGTTGTTGAAGTCGGTGGCGGAGTTCGGGTGGCCGTTACCGTCGTAGGACAGACTCCCGTAACGGTTGCCGCACTGGGCGCTGGGGCCGGACAACCGAGTTAGCTTGGACTCGCCGTTGACTACGGCGAACTCGAAGTCGCGCGCATTGCCGAGTTCATCGGTGATTCGTGTCTTCCTGCGCGACAGCACATAATCCAGCGTGACGCGGTCCGTCGAATCGGTCGCTGTGCCATGAACGCTCAGAATCGCGCGGCTTCGGTCGTCATAGGCCCACGTGGCGAATCGGCGGCCACGTTCATCGGTGATTCCGGTCAACAGATAGCGGCGGCCGACAAGACCTTGCTCGGGACTTCCGGGAATGAGCGGAACGGGAGGTGCGTCGTAATGGAAACGTCGAGTGACTCCACCCGGGAAGATGATCTGATCGAGTAGATGAAGCTGGGGATACCCCAGACCCCTCAGGTGGCGCACGCCGACGAGCGGCCCCCTGTCCACTGATCGATAAGAAAGGCTGACAACTGTCCCTTCGGGCAGCTCGATTGCCGTTATCAGTCGTTCTCGCCCATCGCTGAGCCGAATTGCACCGATGCCATAAGAGAACCTGACCGTCCGACCGTTCTCCGCCCTAAGGGCTATGAGCCGCCTTGCGGCGTCATAGACATACGAAACGCGAGCGCCACCACGATATCGGACGGCGACAGGCTCCCCATTCATCGAGAAGAACGTGCTTCGCTCAGGCTCGATTAGCGTGAGATCTCCCGGCTCACCTGGAAGGCTGTCACGAAGGAGAACGTGAGCAGACGACCCTTGCTGGAGCCAACGACTTTCGACTCGCGAAAAGCTAACCCGGTCACCGTTCATCAAGGTGACGCGGAAGTTTCTCGACGAAGCGTCTGGCCACGAAAAAGCCCGAGCGGGCGCGAAAGCACTGCTGCTCCATCCCCAACCGAAGTGTTCGGTAGAACGAGCCCCCACTGAGGAGTAATGGAGACCGAGCGTGATGCCCTCTAGGAGGGGGAAATCAGGCTCCCGCTGAAGCTTCACACCCGTTGCCGAGTGAATGGGGTTCGTTGCGTTTGTCGGACAAACCGAGTTGTTTAGGTCGGGATCCTCTACCTCGGCAATCGGCATGCAGACAGGCTCAACACCCGCTGCAGCTTGCTCCAGCGACGGCTTCGCGAGTGTAGTTCCCTCTTCGCAGACCCACGTCCTGATTGCCCAGTTTTGCCGATGCAGACCTTCGTATCTGTCGCAGCGGCTCTGCGAAAAGCAATAGGTCTCCGTCATGGCGCACCCATCACCCCATTCCGGGTGAACCTGGAACTTCGCTTCTTCGTATGAGTACTGACCAGAGCTCTGGAGAACCAGTTGATCTGCGTAGTCTCTGCATGCCAGATCGCCATTGGCCCAGGGCGTTGCCCCAGCGAGGGAGGCGACATACATCTGTTCCGCTGGTCTGACGGACCCGGTCGCAATGACCTGAGAAGAAGCAATGAGGGCCATGGCCAGAATCGCGCACAGCCGAGCGAAAGCGCAGTCGGTATTCATCTACGAGGGGGGGCTGGAAAAGGGGGGTCGGGCCGGGGGGCCGCGGCGCGGAGGCTAACCGCCACCCGCGCGAGGATGCAAACCAGCCAGCCTTCACCCCACGACCTACAATGCCCCCATGCCCCACCTCGAACTCTCCCTGCGCTGCCGCGCCAAAGACGAGCCTTGGCTCGAGCGCGCGCTCACCGACCTCGGCGCGATGAGCGTCACCCTGCTCGACCCGCAGGCCGACACTACCAACGAGCAGGCCATCCTCGAACCCGGCGTCGGCGAAACACCGCTGTGGGCGGATTGCCTCGTGGTCGCGCTGTTCGATGAAGACGTGCCACGCGAGCCGCTGCTGGCTGCGCTCGAATCGATCGACCCGCGTGCGGATCTCGCTTCGGCCTCGTTCCGCGTGGTCGACGACCAGGACTGGGTGCGGGCGTGGATGGACCAGTTCCAGCCGATGGCCTTCGGCACGCGCACGTGGATCGTGCCGTGGGATCACGAGCTGCCCGAGGCCGCGCAGGCGGCGAATGCCGCCGTGGTTCGCCTCGACCCGGGCCTCGCCTTCGGCTCCGGCACGCACGCCACCACGGCGCTCTGCCTCGACTGGCTCGACGGCCTCGATCTCTCCGGCAAGACGGTGCTCGATTTCGGCTGCGGCAGCGGCATCCTCGCCCTCGCCGCGCTGAAGCTGGGGGCGGAGCGCGCGGTGGGCGTCGACAACGACCCGCAGGCCATCCTCGCCACCACCGACAACGCGCTGCGCAACGGCGTGGCGGAGCGGATGAACGTCCATCTGCCGCCCGAGGAACCAAAGGCGACGTACCCCGTCGTCGTCGCCAACATCCTCGCCGTCGCGCTCGACGCACTGGCCGACGTGCTCGCCTCGCGCGTGGCGCCGGGCGGCGTGATCGCGCTCTCCGGCATCCTCAAGGGGCAGGACGAGGCCCTGGTCGAGCGCTATTCGGCGTGGTTCGACGAGCTCGTCGTGACCCAGCGCGAGGACTGGGTGCGCATCACCGGCCGTCGCCGGGCGCACTGAGACCCGTACACTCCGCCGCCATGCCGCGCCCGCTGCCCAGCTTCGTCCGTCCGCCCCCGAAAATCGCCCCGCTTTCCCGGGCGGGCCGCTGGCGCGTCGGCGCCCTGTTGGTCGCCGCCTGCTTGGTGCTGCTGGTGCAGATCGTGCTGGCTGACCGTGAACGCTTCGCCGCCAGCCCCACCTGGCGGCCTTGGATGGAGCAGGCCTGCGCCTCGCTGGGCTGCACCCTCCCGGCCTGGCACGAGCCGGGCGCCTTTGTCGTGCTCAGCCGCGAGATCCAGCCCCACCCGACCAACCGCCAGGCCCTGCTGGTGACGGCCAGCTTCCGCAACGACGCGGCCTGGACGCAGGGCTGGCCCCTGCTGGAACTGGCCCTCACCGACCTCGACGGCCAACGGATCGGCCTGCGGCGCTTCCAGCCGGTGGAATACCTCGGCGGCAGCCCGTCCCGGGAAGGCCTGGCCCCCGGCCAATCGGCCACGGTGGCCTTGGAAATCCTCGATCCGGGCAACCGCGCCGTGGCCTTCGAGTTCGATTTCCACTGACACCAAAGTCGAGGTCGCGCGGCGTTCGGAATTGGGGCAGACTCCCCCTCCCCGTCGTCCACTGGACGGTCGACGGGTTCGATCCTGGGGTCTCCGTGAACGCTCTCTCTTCCCGTGCCGAAGCCGCTCCGGCCGTGCCCGCATTGCGCGAGGCCGTGGGCCGCGCCACGCGCCGCTACCTGCATGACCGTGGCGAGTGCGAGGCCGATTCGCTCTACGCGCTGATGCTGTCCGAGATGGAAACCGGCCTGCTGACCGAAGTGATGAAGCACTGCGAGGGCAACCAGAGCCGCGCTGCCGCCGTGCTGGGCATCAACCGCGCCACGCTGCGCAAGAAGCTCGAAGCCGTCGGGCTGCTGCGCTGATCCTGCCGGGACCCGCGCCCGTATAATTCGCGTCTTTCCGCCCGTGATGGGCCGAGGGAGACGCATGACCGACCACCGCCAGCCCGTCCGCCGGGCCCTGCTGTCCGTTTCCGACAAGACCGGCCTGCTGCCGCTGGCGCAAGCGCTCGCCGCGAAGGGCGTGGTGCTGCTCTCCACTGGCGGTACGGCCAAGGCCTTGCGCGATGCGGGCTTGAACGTCACCGATGTCTCCACCGTCACCGGCTTCCCGGAAATCATGGATGGCCGCGTCAAGACCCTGCATCCCAAGGTGCACGGCGGACTGCTCGGCCGCGCCGCCATCGACGACGCGGTGATGGCACAGCACGGCATCGAAGCCATCGACCTGCTGGTGGTGAACCTGTATCCGTTCGAAGCGACGGTCGCCAAGCCCGACTGCTCGTACGAGGACGCCGTCGAGAACATCGACATCGGCGGCCCGGCCATGCTGCGCGCGGCGGCCAAGAACCACGCCCGCGTCGCGGTGCTCACCGACCCGGCCGATTACGACGGCTTCCTTGAGGCGCTGGGCGCCGGCGGCACCACCGCCGCGCAGCGCCGCGGCTACGCCGCCAAGGGCTACGCGCACACCGCGCGCTACGACGGCAAGGTGAGCATGTGGCTCTCGGCACGCGTCGAGGATGAGGCCAAGGCCGCCGAATGGCCGTCCACGCTGAACCTGCAGCTCGACCTCGGCAGCAAGCTCCGCTACGGCGAGAACCCGCACCAGCGCGGCGCGCTGTACGTCGAGCGCGGCGCGCCGATGGGCATCGTCGCCACCGCGCAGTTCCTGCAGGGCAAGGAGCTCAGCTACAACAACCTCGCCGACGCGGATGCCGCGCTCGAGTGCGTGAAGCAGTTCCACCAGCCGGCCTGCGTGATCGTCAAGCACGCCAACCCCTGCGGCGTGGCCGTGGCGCAGGATGTGTTCGCCGCCTACGACCGCGCCTACGCCACCGACCCGACCTCGGCCTTCGGCGGCATCATCGCCTT
The DNA here is from genome assembly GCF_044377035.1 of Silanimonas sp. Classification (GTDB taxonomy): domain Bacteria; phylum Pseudomonadota; class Gammaproteobacteria; order Xanthomonadales; family Xanthomonadaceae; genus Silanimonas. The sequence goes on along the minus strand of NZ_JBILJW010000014.1, from coordinate 64,618 downwards.
CAATCGCCCGCTCGACGCCGGCACGGCGGAAGAGATCCTCAAGCGCCAGTTCGTCGAAGTGGTGATCGCGCCGGTCGTCAGCGACGAGGCCGTGGCCGTGTTCGCGAAGAAGCCGAACGTGCGCGTGATGGCCTGCGGCGCGCTCGATGTGCCGGCCAAGGCGCTGGACTACAAGCGCATCGCTGGCGGCTTGCTCGTGCAGGACGCCGACGTGACGCCGTGGGCCGCAGGCGATGGCCGGATTGTCACCAAGCGCCAGCCCTCCGCCGAGGAGATGGCCGACCTCGTGTTCGCCTGGCAGGTGGCGATGTACGTGAAGTCGAACGCCATCGTGTATGCGAAAGACGCGCAGACGGTGGGCATCGGCGCCGGCCAGATGAGCCGCGTGGTGAGCGCGAAGATCGCTGCGCTGAAGGCCGAAGAAGCCGGCCTCGTGGTGCCCGGCGCGGTGATGGCGAGCGACGCCTTCTTCCCCTTCCGTGACGGCATCGATGCCGCCGGAAAGGCCGGCATTCGTGCCGTGATCCAGCCGGGCGGCTCGATGCGCGACGCCGAGGTGATCGCCGCCGCCGACGAGCACGACATGGCGATGGTGTTCACCGGCACCCGCCACTTCAAGCACTGAAGAACAGCCGGTGCCGCTCCGCCCCGCCACCGCCGCCGACCACGCGCGCATCGTCGCGCTGAACGCGGCGGAGGTGGCGCAGACCAGCGCCATGGACGCGGCGCGTCTCGCCGAGCTCGATGCCCTCGCCTGCGCGCACTGGGTGGTCGAGCACAAGGGCGAGGCCGTGGCCTTCCTGCTGGCGATGGACGAGACGGCGGCCTACGACAACGATAACTTCCGCTGGTTCGCCGCTCGCCTGCCGCGCTTCGTCTACATCGATCGCATCGTGGTCGATGCCCGCGCCGCCGGCCAAGGCATCGGAAAGCAGCTCTACCAGCACCTGTCTGATCACGCGCGCCAGCAAGGCATCAACGCCCTCGTCTGCGAATACAACCTCGATCCGCCGAACCCCGGCTCGAAGGCCTTCCACGATCGACTCGGCTTCCGCGAGATCGGGCAACAACGCGTTGCGGGCGGCCAAAAACTCGTGTCCATGCAACTTTTGAATCTTCGCGAAGGCAGCCCCTCATGAAAATCCTCGTCATCGGCAACGGCGGCCGCGAGCACGCGCTGGCCTGGAAGCTCGCGCAGAGCGCGTGCGTCAGCGAAGTGCTTGTCGCGCCCGGCAACTCCGGCACCGCCACCGAAGCCAAGTGCCGCAACGTCGACACCAAGGCCACCGACCTCGACGGCCTGCTCGCGCTGGTGCAGCGCGAAGGCGTCGCGCTGACCGTGGTCGGTCCCGAGGCGCCGCTGGTGGCCGGCGTGGTGGATCGTTTCCGCGCCGCTGGCCTTCGCATCTTCGGGCCGACGACGAAGGCCGCGCAGCTCGAAGGCAGCAAGTCCTTCGCCAAGGATTTCCTCAAGCGCCATGGCATTCCCACCGCGGGCTACGAGGTGTTCACCGAGGTCGATGCGGCCTGCGCCTACATCCGCGCGCGCACCGCTGAGCTCAACGACACCCGCATCGTGGTGAAGGCCGACGGCCTCGCCGCCGGCAAGGGCGTGATCGTCGCGATGAGCGTGGCCGAGGCTGAAGACGCCGTGCGCGACATATTGGCCGGCAACGCTTTCGGCAGCGCCGGATCGCGTGTCGTCATCGAGGATTTCCTCGACGGCGAGGAGGCCAGCTTCATCTCGATGGTCGACGGCGTGAACGCGCTGCCGATGGCCACTTCGCAGGACCACAAGCGCGTCGGCGATGGCGACACCGGCCCGAACACCGGCGGCATGGGCGCCTACTCGCCCGCCCCCGTGGTCACGCCCGAGGTGCATGCCCGCGTCATGCGCGAGGTCGTGGAGCCCACGGTGCGCGGCATGGCGGCCGATGGCGTGCCCTTCACCGGCTTCCTCTACGCCGGCCTGATGATCGACGCGCACGGCGCGCCCAAAGTCATCGAGTTCAACGTGCGCTTCGGCGATCCGGAAACCCAGCCGGTGATGCTGCGCCTCGACTCCGACCTGGTCGATCTCGTCGAAGCGGCCATCGACGGCAAACTCAACGCGATCGAAGCCCGCTGGTCGCCCGAACCCGCGCTCGGCGTGGTGATGGCCGCCAAGCCCTATCCCGAAACGCCGATCACCGGCGACGTGATCCACGGCCTCGATGCCGTGCCGGCCTTCGCCAAGGTCTTCCATGCCGGTGCCGTGCTCGACGACGGCGCGGTGAAGACCAGCGGCGGGCGCGTGCTTTGTGTGTGCGCCAAGGGGGCGGACATCCGCGAGGCGCAGCGCAAGGCTTACGAGGCTGTCGCCAAGATCTCGTGGGCGAACGAACTGCACCGCAACGACATCGGCTGGCGCGCCGTGGCGCGCGAGCAGGGCTGATTCCCACCCAGCACCGGAGGCGACCATGAAGCTGTTCTGCTCCCTGCCCTCGCCCTTCGCCCGCAAGGCGCGCGCGCTCGCCGCCGAGAAAGGTCTGGAACTCGAGCTCGTCGAAGTCGACGTGCTCGACCCGGCCAGCCCGGTCGCCGCGCTGAATCCGCTGCGCAAGGTGCCCTGCCTCGTCACCGACGACGGCGAGGCCTGGTTCGATTCGCCCGTCATTTGCGAGTGGCTCGACGCACAGCCCGGCCCGCGGTTGCTTCCCGAGGACTTCGCGGCACGCATGCGCGTGAAGCGCCTCGAAGCGCTCGCCGACGGCCTGCTCGATGCCGCCGTGCTGGTCCGGCTCGAATCCGTGTGGCCCGGCCGCACGGCCGAGCAGCGCAGCACCGCGTGGATGGACTGGCAGTGGCTGAAGATCGACGGCGCCGTTGGCGAGCTCGAACGCCACCTCGCCGCCCGCGCAGCCAGCGATGCCCCGCCGGCGTTCTTCGAAGGCGATGACGTCACCCTGGCGGATCTTGCCGTCGGCAGCGCGCTGGAGTGGATCGACTTCCGCCTGCCCCACCGCCCGTGGCGCGCGCAGGCCCCGCTTCTCGCGACCTGGCTGGCGCGTTTCTCGATGCGCCCCACGTTCGCCGCCAGCGCCCCGGTGCTGCCCAAGCCCTGAGCCCTCGCAGGTTTGCTACGTTCTGCGGGCCCTCGGAGCCCGCCATGTCGCACAGCCAGTTCGCACTGCTTTCCCAACGCCGCTTCGCCCCGTTCTTCCTCGCGCAGTCGCTGGGTGCGTTCAACGACAACGTCTTCAAGCAGGCGCTGGTCATCCTCGTCACCGTCAAGGCGGTGGGGCTGAGCAGCGACGAGCGCAGTCTGTGGGCGAACCTCGCCAGCGCGCTGTTCATCCTCCCCTTCTTCCTGTTCTCGGCCACCGCCGGTCAATGGGCCGAGAAGTACGAGAAGGCGCGCTCGATCCGCCGCATCAAGCTGCTGGAGATCGTCATCGCCGTGCTCGCGGCCGTCGGCTTCTGGCTCGATTCGCTGCCCTTCCTGCTCGGCGTGCTGTTCCTGCTCGGCGCGCAGAGCACCCTGTTCGGACCGATCAAGTACGCGATCCTGCCGCAGGCCCTGAAACCCGAAGAGCTCACCGGCGGCAACGGCCTCGTCGAGACGGGCACCTTCCTCGCCATCCTGGTCGGCACGATCTTCGGCGGCGTGCTGATCAGCGAGTACGAACAGGGCCCCTTCCTCGCCTCGCTGGCGGTCATCGCCATCGCCGTCGCCGGCTATGTCGCCGCGCGCTTCGTCCCCGAAGCCCCGGCCACCGCACCCGACCTCACCATCGACCGCAACCCGCTGCGCGCCACGCTCTCGACGCTGGCCACGCTGAAGGGCCAGCGCGCGGTGCTGAACTCGGTGCTCGGCATCAGCTGGTTCTTCTTCTTCGGCGCGCTGTTCCTCGCACAGTTGCCGAAGTACGCCCTCGATGTGCTCGGCGGCGATGCGACGGTGATCCCGCTGCTGCTGACGCTGTTCTCGCTGGGTATCGGGCTCGGGTCACTGCTGTGCGAAACGCTGTCGCGCCGCACCGTCGAGATCGGCCTCGTGCCGCTGGGCGCCATCGGCATGACGGTGTTCGGCGTCGACCTGTGGCTGGCCCAGCCGCAGGCCAGCGCGCACGCCCTCGAGGTCGCAGCCGGAAGCGCCAGCGCGCTCGACTGGCGCGGCTTCCTGGCGGCCGAAGGCAGCGTGCGCATCGCCATCGACCTCGCGCTGATCGGCGTCTTCGGCGGCTTCTTCATCGTGCCGCTGTTCGCCTTGGTGCAGCAACGCGCGCCGCGCGAGCAGCTCTCGCGCGTCATTGCGGCCAACAACATCGTCAACGCCCTCTTCATCGTGATCGCAGCGGGGCTCGCGGTGTTGCTGCTTGGCCCGGTGGGCCTGTCGATCCCCGAGCTCTTCCTGGTCACCGCGGCGCTGAACGCGGTCGTGGCGATCTACATCTTCAGCCTCGTGCCCGAGTTCCTGATGCGCTTCCTGGTGTGGCTGGCGACGCTCGCCATGTACCGCATCGACACCAAGGGCATCGAGGAGAACATCCCCGACGAAGGCGCGGCTCTCGTGGTCTGCAACCACGTCGGCTACATGGACGCCCTGCTGCTGGCCGGCGCCATCCCGCGCCCGGTGAAGTTCGTCATGTACTACAAGATCTTCCGCATTCCGGTCATGAACTGGGTGTTCCGCGCGGCGGGTGCGATCCCCATCGCAGGAAGCAAGGAGGACCCCGAACTGATGCAGCGCGCCTTCGACCGCATCGACGCGGCGCTCGCGAACGGCGAGCTCGTCGGCATCTTCCCCGAGGGCGGGCTGACGAAGGACGGCGAGATCGCGACGTTCCGCCCCGGCGTCGAGAAAATCCTCGCCCGTCGCGCGGTGCCGGTGGTGCCGATGGCGCTGAAGAACCTCTGGGGCAGCCTGTTCAGCCGCCGCGACACCGCGATGGGCCGCATGCGCCTCCCGCGCCGCTTCCGCGCCGCGATCGGCATCGAGGCGACAACGGCGGTGCCGGGCGAGACCGCCACTGCGGCCCTGCTCGAGGAAAAGGTGCGCGCGCTGCGCGGTGATTCGGCATAACGGCCCGCTGCCCGATCGCGAGGCCGGCATGCGCGGCTGGCCCGCCCCGTGACTTTCGAGGCAAGAAACCCGACGGTCCGGCCGAAGGGGTCATCCTGACCCTCGGCCGGATGGCGCATCCCTGCGCCACCGCTTCGCGGCTTGCGTCTGGTCGATCGGCCGGGGCTCCTTATTCGCCTCGCATGCCGGCCTCGCGACGGCGCATCGGGTTCGCGGCGAATGCGGAGGAGCGCCGCGCTCGAGGGATGGCGGGCCAGCGACCAGCGAGCCATGGATGGCGAGCGCGCGGCTCGGGGCAGGACCGCCCCGGGTCCGCGGAAAGCGGCCCGCCATCACGCGAGGCAGGCGCCACGGCGTCGGTGTCGGGCCGCTACCCGACAAACCCCGCCACGACGAACAGCGCCAGCACGCCCATCCAGATCACCAGGATGCGCCACACGAGGCTCATCGCATCGCGCAGTTCCAGCAGCGCGGGGGCCTGCGCCGGGCCATCAGCCGCATAGGCCTCTTCCTCGGCGAGTTCGACGGCCACGCTCACCCGCGCGGCGGCTTCCAGGTGCCCAAGGCCGAGACGCACGCCGTCGGCATGCCAGCGACGCCAGGCGCCGATCACCGCGTCGAAATCCGCGGCCAGCGCGAGCGTCAGCGTCATCAACTGCGCCACCGGCCAATCGAGCACGCCGAGCAGGACGCTCGCGGTGCCGCGCTGGGCTTCCGGCAGGCGCTGCTGCGCCGCGCCCTGCGCCGACAGCGCCACCAGCCGGTAGCCGACCGCGCCGACCGGCCCGAGCACGAAGAACCAGAACAGCGGCCCGAACCAGCGCCACAAAGCGCAGCGGAAGACTGCTTCCACCAGAGGGCCGCCCTCGATGACCGCATCGTCGCGCTGCGGGAACAGCGGCTTGGCCGCCTCGCGCCGGGCCTCGGTGCCGTCGGCTTCGATGACCGCTTCGACATCGAGATCAAGATCGCGCGGGCCCCAGGCGTAGAACACCGCCGCGATGCCGAGCAGCAGGCTCGGCAGGCCGTAGGCCCAGCCCGAGAGCCACCACTGCAGCGCGGCGAGCAGGACCAGCGGCAGGCCGAGGCCGAACCAGAGCGCGGCGCGACGCAGGCTGCCGCCCTCGGCGCCCAGCACGCCCAACCAGGCGACGAAGCCATCGTGGTGGCGAAGCGCGGCCAGCGGCTTGGCGAAATGGCCGAGCAGCAGGGCGGCGATGACGGCGACGAGGGTGATGGACATCCGGTCTTGAGGCGACGGCGCGTGCGGAGGGGGAGTCTAGCGCGCGGGCGCGAAGGGCTCGTGCGGTGGCCTCAGGCCGTGCCGTCGGCCCAGGCTTCGATCAGGGCGCGGGCGATCGAGAGCCGGGGCGCGAACGCCAGCGGCGGCGGCTCGGCGCCGCGCGGCGTGTCGCCCGCCGCGAGTCCGGCGGCAACCTCCTCGCGGGAGAACCAGCGCGCGGCCTCGAGTTCATCGTCCACCTCCGGCGCAGGGGCATCGGCCGCGGCTTCGGCATGGAAGCCGAGCATCAGCGCCATCGGAAAGGGCCAGGGCTGGTCGCCGGCGTAGCGCACGGCGCCCACCTCGACGCGGGTTTCCTCGAAGACCTCGCGGCGCACGGCTTGGGCCAGGGACTCGCCGGGCTCGACGAAGCCGGCCACCACCGACCAGCGGCCCGGGGGCCAGCTGCGCTGCCGCCCAAGCAGGAGCCGATCACCGGAGCTGACCGCCACGATGATGGCGGGGTCGGTGCGTGGGTAGGCCTCGAGGCCGCAAGCGGGGCAGCGCGCCGACCAACCCGCCTGCCGACGCTCGACGGCGCCGCCGCAGGCACCGCAGAAGCGCGCGCGACGCTGCCAGTTCAACAGGCCTGCGGCCGCCGCGAACAGGGCGGCCTCGCGGCCCGGCCACTGCAGGCCGGCGCGGCGCAGGTCGACGGTGGGGGCGCCTTCGGCCAGACGCTCCCAGGCGAAACAGGGCATGCCGTCGACCAGACCGATGAAGGCCGCATCCTCGGGGCGCTCGCTGGCCAAGGCTTCGCCGTGGGGCCAATCGGCGAACTCGCCCTCCTCGAGGCTGCGCGATTCGGCGTCGAGGCGCAGCACCCTGGCTTCGGGCCAAGCGGCGTCGAGGGCCTCGGTGGAGGAGCGAAGGTGTGCGGCGCGGTCGAAGCCGCCGTCGACGAAAGCGAAGCCCGAGAGGCTCACACCGAGAAGCTGCTGCCGCAGCCGCAGGTGGTCTTGGCGTTCGGGTTGCGGATGACGAACTGCGACCCCGCGAGGCTTTCGCGGTAGTCGACCTCGGCGCCCATCAGGTACTGCAGGCTCAGCGGGTCGACGACGAGGGTGACGCCATCGCGGTGCACGGCAACGTCGTCCTCGTTGCTGGCCTCGTCGAACTCGAAGCCGTATTGGAAGCCCGAGCAGCCGCCGCCGGTGATGTAGACGCGCAGCTTCAGTTCGGCATTGCCCTCGTCAGCGATCAGCGCGGCGACCTTGGCCGCGGCGGCCGGCGTGAAGCCCAAGGGGGCATCGAGATCCTGGTAGCTGGGCGTGGTCATGGGCATGAGGTGGCGTTCGGCGACGTCGGATTCAAGCACGTCGCCCGTCAGGCCGGCGTCGCTTCGCGCTCGGCGGTGGTGCGGGGCGACGAGGCTGGCTTGCCGCCGACTGAATCCACGGGCACCACGGCGCCCTTGGCCGCGACATGCACGAGCTGCCCCGTCACCGCGGCACCGGCGGCCATCTCGATGACGGCGTAATGGAGGTTGCCCTCGACGCGGGCTTCCGGGCCCAGCTCGAGGCGTTCGAAGGCGTGCACGTCGCCCTTCACGAAGCCGTTGATGACGATCACCGGCGCATGCAGCTCGCCCTCGACGCGCCCCCGGGCTGCCACGGTGATCGTCGCCTCGGCGCCGGCCTCGGCCAGCGCGCGACCGATCAGCTGGCCTTCGAGGTACAGGCCACCGGCGAACTGCACGTCGCCGCGCAGCACCACCTGCGGGCCGATGAGCGTGTCGACACTGCCGCCGGCGCGGGGCGCGCGGGCCTTGGAATCACCGAAACCGAGCATGGGACGATCCTTTGGGGGGAATCAGGGGGCCGCGCCGCCCTGCCAGGGCAGGGTGGCGTCGATCGGGCCACCGCCGCCGTCCAGGGTCACACGGACGCGCTGCGGGGTGAAGCCAGCCGGCAGCACGATGCTGCCTTCGAGCTTCTGGAAGTAGCGGAAAGAATACGCCTGCCCCGGGGCCTTGTCGGCCTGCCGCAACGTGTCCCAGTCGACGGTTTTCAGGGCCCCACCGGCCACGCCTTCCACGGCGAATCGCAGGCGTCCGGCGCTGATCGCGCCGCGATTGAGGTTCTGCGTCAAGGTCAGGGTGTAGCGCCAGCTGCCGCCAGCTTCCGGCTGGAACTCGGCTGCGTGCACCGAGAGGCCACGGCGTTGCCCGGTGGCGCCCACCAGTCGTTCATAGAAGGCCACGTCGGCGCGCAGGGCGGCGATCTCCTCGTCGCGCTCGGCCAGGGTCTCCTGCACCTCGAGGTTCGCCGCGCGGCTGATCTGCTCGGAGCGCGACAGCGTCGCGACCTGCTGCCTGGCGGTTACCAGTTCGGCACGCGCCTCGGCGTGCACCTTCAGCAACTCGCCGTGCTCGGCCCGCAGGTCCGTGAGGGCCGGCTCGGCGCGCCAGGCCATCCAAGCCCACAGCGCCAGCAGCGACAGCGGCCAACCGACGAGCACGGCCCAGCGGCGCAAGCGGTCGGAAGCGCGGCGGGGCACCACGATGAAGCGGGAATCGTCGTCGCGTTGGTGGCTCACGGCTCGGATCCGGCACGGGGGCGACCGGTATAGCGGCCCCCTTCAGGCAGGGTCAAGCGATCACTTCCATACTCCGGCCGTCCCCCGCCGCCCCGTGGAGTGCCGCCATGCCCGAAGCGCCCCTGTTCGCCCTTGGCCTCGCCCTCGCCTGCCTGGCCGGCGTCCGCGCCTACCTCACCGTGTTCGGCGTCGGCATCGCCGCCCTGCTCGGCTGGGTGGCCCTGCCCGCCGGGATGGACGTCGTCACCTCTCCGTGGGTGCTGGGCACGGCCGGCGCCCTCGCCGTGGTCGAGTTCTTCGCCGACAAGATCCCCGGCGTCGACTCCGCCTGGGACCTCGTGAACACGCTCGCCCGCGTGCCGGCCGGCGCTTTCCTGGCCTCGGCCGCGTTCGCGCCGGATGGCGAATGGAGCGTCGCCGCAGCCGCCCTCGGCGGTGCCGCGGCGCTCTCCACCCACACGCTAAAGAGCAGCACCCGCGTGGCCATCAACGCCTCGCCGGAACCGGTCTCCAACTGGGTGGCCTCGGGCACGGAGGACGCCGTGGCCGTCGGCGGCCTGACCCTGACCCTGCTCGCGCCGGTCCTGGCAGCCGCGCTGCTGCTCGTTTTCACGGCCGGCGGGCTCTACTTGGGCTGGCGGCTGGTCCGCGGCTTCAGCAAAAGACAAGAAAACAAAACGCGAACCGCGTCACAAGTGTGAATCTTGATGAACGCGGATTGCCGCGTTCCGGGGGGCGACCAACAATGAGGGCACCCCTTGGAGCCCGCCGCCCGTGTCCGTTGCCGCCGCCCTAGAAGCCGGCCGAATCGCGGCCGAAGACCTCGCGCCCGTGCTGCGCCATCGCTGCCGGCTGCTGGAACGCCGCGTGCGTCGTGCGCGGCGCACCGGCTGGGACATCAATGCCGTCGCCCAGATCCGCGAAGAGCTGGGGCCCCTCGTGCATGGCCTGCACGCGCTTGGCCGCAGCCCCGCCGTCGACACCGCACTGCTGCTGGCCGAGTCGCTCGCCCGCCCGCTGGAGAAACAGGACCTGCCGGACCCGATCCTCGGCGCCCGGTTCAGTGCCCTGCTCGAGACCCTGATCGACCAGCTGCCCGCCGGCGGCCACGACGAGCTCGAGCGCTCCCTGGTGATGCTGCCGCACCCGCCCCGCGGCGAAGCCCTGCCGCTGGGGTTCTGGCGACGCTGGGTGGCCGACGCCGCGCCGTCCCGTTGCGTGCCGGCCATGCCCATGAATCCCCCCCCGCTCCCCACCTCTGGTACACGCCCGACCCCCGCTGACGCGTCTACACTCGAAAATCCTCGTTTTGGCAATGGATCGCTGCCCATGACCGCACTGCGGCTTTACCTCCTGTCCGACGAAAGCCGCGAGGCCGAGACCCTGGCCGAGCAGCTGCGCTCCCGCCAGTTCGAGGTCGACGCGCTGTCGGATATCGACGAGCTCGTCGAACTGATGGGGGCGCTGCCCGCGGACGTGGTGCTCGTCGACCGCATGCATGCGGCCTCGATCGAGCGCATCGGCAACGCGATGAAGCCGATCCGCATGCGCGCCAACCAGCCGATCCGCATGGCGCTGATCACCGACACCGACGACGTGATGGCGCGGCTCTCGGCCCGCCGCGCCGGCATGGACGCGGTGCTGGTCCGGCCGCACGGTGGTATCGACGTGGCCAACCGCCTGCGCGACCTGTTCAGCACGGGCGAGCCGGTCTACCGCGTGCTGATCGTCGAGGACGACCGCGCCCAGGCCCTGTTCGCCGAAGGCGTGCTGCGCAACGCCGGCATGGACACACGCATCGTCCTCGACGCGCTCGACGTGCTGCCGACGCTCGACACCTTCGAGCCCGACCTGATCCTGATGGACTTCCACATGCCGGTGGCGAACGGCATCGAGCTCACCGCCTTGATCCGCGAGCGCGAGGCGTTCGCGCATACGCCGATCGTCTTCCTCACCGGCGAACAGGACGAGGAAGTGCGCTTCAACGCGATCGATGCCGGCGGCGACGACTTCCTGGCCAAGCCGATCCGCCCGAAGCACCTGATCGCGAGCGTGCAGGGCCGCATCCGCCGCTACCGCGATGTGCAGCAGATCCGCGACCGCGAATCCGATGGCGGCGCGGCGGTGGCCAGCAGCGTCGACAGCGGCATCGTCGAACGCGGCCGCATGATGGCCCGCATCGACCAGCTCATCACCGAAGGCAGGGCGCGCGGCGGCGTGGTGTTCCTCGAGATGGAGACGATCGCCAAGCTGCGCGAGCGGCTTGGCCTCGGCCAGTTCGAGCGCCTGCACGTCGAAGCCCTCGACCTGCTCAAGCCGCTGGCCGGCGAACGCATGCTGTGCCGCTTCGCGGACGGCGGATTCCTCGTGCTCGACGCAAGCCTCGACCCCGACGAGCTGCTGATGCTCGGCGTGCAGCTGCGCGAGGCGCTGGTCGCGCACGAGTTCCGCCTCGGCGACCAGAGCGTCATCACCCCGGCCGTCGCCGGCGTCGCCCCGCTGGCGGAAGAATTCACCGACGCGGGCGCCCTGCTCAACGCCGTCGAGAAGACCGCGCACAACGCGCGCAAGCGTGCCGACCGCATCGACCTCTACCGCCCGCTGGCCGCCGAAGAGGCGCAGCGCCAGAAGGCCCTGATCGACGACATGCGCAAAGCCATGACCGATGGCCGCCTGTCGCTGCTCTACCAGCCGATCGTCGCGGTCGCCGGCGGCGAGGACAGCCGCTACCAGTCCCTGCTGCGCCTCGACACCAGCAGCGGCAAGCGCATGACCGCCGCCGAGGTGATCCCGGCCGCCGAGCGTTCCGGCTTCATCGTCGAGATCGACCGCTGGGTGCTGCGCGAATCGATCGCGAAGATCGCCAAGGCGCGCGAGCGCGGCGCGGCGATGACGCTGTTCGTCACCCAGTCGCCCTACACGCTCGCGCATGGCGGCCATGCCGAATGGCTGCGCAACGAATTGCGCGCCCTCGACGTGCCGGGCGCCTCGCTGGTGCTCGAGATGCGGCTTTCCGACGCCAGCGTGCACACCGGCACGCTGCGTGAGTTCTGCTCGGCGATGGTGGCGGACGGCGTGCAGTTCTGCCTGTCGCAGTTCGAGCCGGGCCCGGAGGTCGAATCGACGATGGAGCAGCTGCCGCTCTCGCTGATCAAGCTCGCCGGCAAGTACTCCACCGGCGCGCTGTCGTCGGCCGTCCGCGACGAGTTGAAGGTCATCATCGACCGCGCGCACCGGCGCAGCCTCGAGGTGATCGGCCACGGCGTCGAAGACCCGCAGGCCGCCGCCACGCTGTGGATGAGCGGCGTCGACTTCGTGCAGGGCAACCTCGTCCAGCAGGCCGCCGACGCCCTCGACTTCGACTTCAATCAGGCGATCCTCTGACGTGCTGCCGCCACGCCTCCCGAACCGACTGCTCGCGGGCTGGCTGCTCCTAGCGGCGGCCGGTGGCCTGCTGCTCGCCGTGGTCTTCGCCCTGCTGCCCTTCGGTGCCTTTTGGCCCACCGTCATCGCCGCCTTGGCCTTCACCATCGGCGCGACCGTGGTCGTGCCGGGCGGCCTGCGCCAGGCGCGCGAGCTGTTGGCCGAGCACCAGCGCCTCACCAGCGAGAACCAGCGGATGGTGGAAACGCTGCAGCAGGAGCTGGAGCGCCACCGCCGCCTCGAGCTCGAGCTGAAGGACGCGAAGAAGCAAACCGAAGCCGCGATGATGGCCAAGGGCGAGTTCCTCGCCACGATGAGCCACGAGATCCGCACGCCGCTCAACGGCATCCTGCCGGTGATCGACATGCTGCTGGCCGCGCGCCTCACCGCCGACCAGGCCGACCTGCTGCGCACCGCGCATGGTTCGGCCAAGCAGATGCTGCGGATCGTCGACGACATCCTCGATTACTCGAAGCTCGAAGCGAACAAGGTCGACCTCGAAACCACCGGATTCAACCTGCGCGAGCTCGCCGAGTCGGTCGTCCGGCTGATGACCAAGCAAGCCGAGACGAAGGGCCTGCTGCTGCACCTCGAGATCGATCCCGGCGTGCGCCTGCCGGTGCGCGGCGATCCGACCCGCCTGCGCCAGGTGCTGTCGAACCTGCTCAGCAACGCGATCAAGTTCACCGACCGTGGCCGCGTCACCCTGCGCATCCAGAAGAACGGCGAGGAGCGCCTGCACCACCCGCTCCGGTTCGAAGTGGTCGACACCGGCATCGGCATCCCGAAGGACAAGCTCTCGCAGCTCTTCGTGGCCTTCTCGCAGGCCGACGCCTCGACCACGCGCATGTATGGCGGCACCGGCCTCGGCTTGGTGATCTGCAAGCGCATCATCACCCTGATGGGCGGCCGCATCGGCGTCGACAGCGACCCCGGCCAGGGCTCCCGCTTCTGGTTCGAAGTGCCGCTGTCCAAGGCCGTCGGCGACCTGCCTGCGGCGCGCGCCGACCTCTCCGGCGCCCGCGTCCTGCTGATGACGCCCGACCCGGCGCAGCGTGAACGCCTCGCTACGGCCATGCAGAACTGGGGCCTGCGCCTCTCCTATTCGAGCACGCCACCCGAGGCGCTGCAGATGCTGCGTTCGGCCGCGGCCCGCGGCATAGGCGGCGGCTTCGAGGCGCTGGTGGCCGACCTGCGCGACGGCGCCTCCGCCGCCGTGGTGCTGCAGCGCGCGCTCTCGCGCTCGCCGGAAGTCGCGGGCCTGAAACTGCTGCTCCTGACCGGCGCCGAGCCGCTGCCGCCGGAGACCACCGCCGCAGCGACGGTCGCCGTGCTGCGACGCGACGCCGCGTCGGCCGACCTGAAGTCGGGGCTGGCCGACCTGCTTGTGCCCGACCAAGCCATGCCGCTCCCGGGTGCGGCCGATGCCGAAGATGATTTCGCCCTCGGCGAGCCCCCGCCGTCGCCGGCCGTCGCCGCCCTGCCGCAGGGCAGCAGCGTCGGAGCGTTCTCGGAAGCGGCCATCGGCCGGCGCGCGCGCGTGCTGCTGGTCGAGGACAACCCCGTCAACCTGCTCGTCGCGCAGAAGCTGATCGCGCAGATGGACCTCATCTGCGAGTCCGCCGGCGACGGCGAGCGCGCACTGGAGCGCATGGCCGCGGGCAACCTCGATGTCGTGCTGATGGACTGCCAGATGCCGGTCAAGGACGGCTACACGGCCACCCGCGAATGGCGCGAGTACGAGAACGCGCACCGGCTCCCTCGCTTGCCGATCGTCGCCATGACCGCGAACGCGATGGCCGGCGACCGCCAGCGCTGCCTCGACGCCGGGATGGACGACTACCTGTCGAAACCGGTCGATCGTTCGCAACTCGAAGACACCCTGAAGCGCTGGCTGCAGCGCGGCGCACTCGCGCGCCGCAGCGCCGCTCCCGCCGCTCCCACACCGGCGCCTGCCGCCCGTCCGGCGCCTGCGCCGGCCGCGCCAGCCCTCGCACCGACCCTTCCCTCCATCCCCGGCATGCAGCGGCCCGAGGCGCCGTTGCCGCCGGCCGTCGTATCCGTGCCGATGCCGGCCCCGGCGCCGGCAACCCCAGCGCCGAACGTGCTGGACGACGACGTGCTCGCCGAACTGCGCGAGGTGATGGGTTCCGAATTCGGCAACCTCGTGCAGATGTTCCTCGTCGACGCGGCGAAGTACATCCAGCAGCTCGAGGAGGCCGCGGGCGGCGGCGACCTGGAGAAGATGATCGCTCCGGCGCACACGCTGAAGTCCTCCAGCGCCAATCTCGGCGCGATGGCGGTCTCGGCCGCCGCGAAGCGCATCGAGGTGGGGGCCCGCGAAGGCGTGCTGCCCCGCCCCGCCGTGGCCGTGGCCGTGCTCGAAGCGGAATTCCAGCGCGCCAGCGAATCGCTGCGCCGGCTGGTGGCCTGAAACGCGAACGGCCGGGTTTCCCCGGCCGTTGCTGTCGCGTCGCGATGAAACGCGGCGCTCAGTCCTTCGACATCGTCGTCTGCAGGTAAGGGCCCTCGCCGAGGCGCTTGATCAGGTCGAGCTGCGTTTCCAGCCAGTCGACGTGCTCCTCCTCGGACGCAAGGATCTTCGCGAACAGGTCGCGGCTGACGTAGTCACCCACCGATTCCGCATGCGCGACGGCGGCCTTCAGGTCGGGGATGGCGATCATCTCGAGCTTGAGGTCGCACTCGAAGACTTCCTTCGGCGTCTCGCCGATCATGATCTTGCCGAGGTTCTGCAGGTTAGGCAGGCCCTCGAGGAAGAGGACGCGCTCGATGACCCAATCGGCGTGCTTCATCTCGTCGATCGACTCGTGGTACTCGTGCTCGCCGAGTTCCTTGAAGCCCCAGTTCTTCAGCATGCGGGCATGCAGGAAATACTGGTTGATCGCGGTGAGTTCGTTGTAGAGCACCTTGTTGAGGTGCTGGATGACCTGCGGGTCGCCCTTCATGTCGGCTGCTCCTTGGCGCGTGGTGCGCGAAGCCTAGCGCCGCGCCTCCGCGCACGCGTAAACGCGAATCGCTGCGCGATATGGACGCGAAGTGAAGACCGGATCGGGGGGACGCCGCGACGACGCCTCAGGCGGCGATGGGCAGGCCGAGGCTCATCGACTTGGCCTGGAGGATCGCTTCTTCCGCGTACTCGCGGCAGCAGCCGCAGGTGCTGCCGCAACCCGTGCGCGCGGCGAGCGCGTCGAGGCTGTCGCAGCCCTCGTCGACGGCCCGCTGGATATCGCGATCGGTGACTCCGTTGCAGACGCAGACGTACACGGCTTGCATCCAGTAATACGAACAGTTCGCATTACAAGCCGCAAGCAGGGGACTGTCAAGGGCCGGGGGCGGCCGACAGATGCCGGGTTCAGCCACGGGTCGACGGCGTGAAGGCTCAGGCCTGGCGGCGGCTCCGCGCTTCGGCCAGCGGTGCCGGGAAAGCCGGCTCCGGCACCGCCTCGGTGCCGGCCAGTCCGCGGGCCGCTGGGGCCACGTGGCACAGCGCCCGGGTGTAGACGTCGCGCTTGAAGTGCACGACGTGCTCCAGCGGGTACCAGTAGTCGACCCAACGGAATCGGTCGAACTCGGGCTTCTCGTTGGCGTCGAGGCGCACATGGGATTCGCAGGCCACGAGCCGCAGCAGGAACCACACCTGCTTCTGGCCGATGCAGCGCGGCTTCTCGCCCTGACGCACGCAGCGCGACGGCAGGCGGTAACGCAGCCAGCCGGGCGTGGAATGCAGGAGCTCGACGTGCTCGGGGAGCAGGCCGGTCTCTTCCTGCAGCTCGCGGTACATCGCCTCGAGCGGCGTCTCGTCGCTGTTCATTCCGCCCTGGGGGAATTGCCAGCCGTCGCGATGCACGCGACGGGCCCAAAACAGGCGGCCGTCGTCGCGCATCAGGATGATGCCGACATTGGGGCGGTAACCGTCCGGATCGATCACCGTACGGGCTCCAAATTCAATGGGCTCACCATGCCACAGCGGTGAGAGAAGCCTCAAGCCTTGGTGTGTCCACCGAGACGATGCAAGGCCTGTTCGCCGAGATGGCGACCGGCTTCATGCAGGGTGAGGTGCGCCTCGTCCGCGCCATCGGCACGCAGCAGGGCCACGTGGTCGGCGTAGAGCGCATGGGCGACGATCGGGCCGCGGAACCCGCGCGCCCGCAGGTGCCGTGCGGCCGCGCGCTTGGCGTCGATGGCGTCCATCGCCAGCACGGCGACGCGCAGCGAGGCCAGGTCGGCGATTCGCCAGACGTCGGCGTCCTCGGCATCCACCATCACCACGTCGCGCCCGGCCTCCTGGTGCTCGCGGATGCGGAACGGGTCGGCATCCAGCCCGACCACCCCGCCCATCGCATCGCGCAGACGATCGTAGGCCGCCGTGCCGGTGCGGCCCATGCCAAACACCAAGGCTTCGGCGTGCCCGAGGCCCGGGGCGATCTCGTCGGGATGGCGTGTGTGGCGCTGGAAGCGCACCAGCCACGGTTCCAGGCGGTCGTACAGACGCTGCGCATGGCGATTCAAGGGCGCGGCGATGGCGAAGGACAAGGCCACGGCCAGGGCCAATGGCGTCAGCCAGTCTTCAAGGCCGGCGACGCCCGCCGCGACGATCAGGCCGAACTCGCTGTAGGCCGAGAGCGAGAGCGCGGCGAGAAAGGCATTGCGCGCGCGCAGGCGGAACGCCAGCAGAAGGAAAAAGAACAGCAGCGTCTTCAAGGGCAGCGCCAACAGCAGCAGTGCGGCGACGAGCCAATCGTGGCCCGTCGGCAAGCCCGCGAGGCCGATCCACAGGAAGAACGCAACGAGGAAGACCTCCTTCATCGCCCAGAGGTCGTGGCCGAGCTCGCGCGCCCGCGCGTGGCCACCGACCAGCACGCCCACCACCAGCGCACCGAGCTCGCCCGACAGGCCGAGCGCGGCGAAACCCATGCCACCGAACACCACGGCGAGCCCGAGGCCGGCGAGCACGAGCAGCTCGTCGTGGCCACAGCGGTCGAGCAACCGGTACAGCAGCGGGCGAAGCAACGGCAGTCCAAGCAGCAGCAGGGCCCAGGCCGACGGCGTCTTGCCGCCCCACAGGGCCAGTGCGGCGAGCGCGATGAGGTCCTGGACGATCAGGATGCCAATCGCGATCCGTGCATAGAACGCCGAGAGTTCGCGCTTTCCCTCAAGCATCTTCGCCGCAAGCACCGTGCTGGAGAACGACAGCGCGATCGCCACGAGGAGCGCCTCCTTGCCGCCCACTCCGGCCAACAGCACCAGCAGCGGCGCGAACACCGCCACCACGATCGCGCCGTGCGCCAGCCCACCGAGGAACACCGCAGGCTGCGCGATCTGCCCGGGTTTCAGCTTCAGTCCGACGGTGAACAGGAGCAGCAGCACGCCGAGATGCGCGATATGCCCGACCGTGGCGATGCCGGCCTCGCTGATGACGTCCCAACGCGCATCTACGGCATGGAGGGCGAAGCCCGCGGCGAGGAAGCCCACCAGCGGCGGAAGGCCGACGGCGCGGGCCACCAGGCCGAACAGCAGCGCCGCGCCGATGCCGAGGGCTTCCAGCATCCTCAGTCGCCCGACGTGCCGGCAGGAACGCGCACGTGGCCTTCCATCAGCACGCGGGCGCTGCGGCTCATCAGCGCGCGGCGCACGACCCACTGGCCGTCCACCTGCTCGGCCGCGGCGCCCACGCGCATCGTGCCGCTCGGGTGGCCGAAGCTGACCGCTTCACGCGCGCCGCCACCGGCGGCCTCGTTCACCAGCGTGCCCGGGATGGCCGCGGCCGTGGCGATCGCCACCGAGGCCGTGCCCATCATCGCGTGGTGCAGCTTGCCCATGGACAGCGCGCGTGCAACGAGATCGATGTCTGCAGCCTTGACGGCTTTGCCGCTGGAGGCGATGTAATCGGCCGGCGCCGCGACGAAGGCGACCTTCGGCGTGTGCTGGCGCTTCACGGCCTCTTCCGGGCTCTTGATCAGACCCATGCGCAACGCACCGGCGGTGCGGATGGCTTCGAAAAGCGCGAGACGCTCGCGGCTTTCGTTGATCGCCGGCTGCAGCTCGGCGCCGGTCAGGCCGATATCGGCCGCGCGCACGAACACCGTCGGGATGCCGGCAGTGATCATCGTGGCCTGCAAGCTGCCGACGCCCGGCACGTCGAGCGTGTCGACGACATTCCCGGTGGGGAACATCGCACCGCCCTCGTCGCCCTCGTCCACCGGATCCAGGAACTCCAGCGGGATCTCGGCACTCGGGAAGGTGACGCCGTCGAGTTCGAAGTCGCCGTCTTCCTGCACTTCGCCATTCGCGATCGGCACGTGGGCCACGATCGTTTTGCCGATGTTCTTCTGCCAGATGCGCACCGTGCAGACGCCGTGCTGCGGAACGCGGTCGGCGGGGATGAAGCCATTCGCGATCGCGAAGGGCCCGACGGCGCTGCTGAGGTTGCCGCAGTTGCCGCTCCAGTCGACGAAGGCGCTGTCGATGCTGACCTGACCGTAGAGGTAGTCGACGTCGTGGCCAGCCTGCGTGGCCGGGCCGATGATCACGCACTTGCTGGTGCTCGACGTCGCACCACCCATGCCATCGGTGTGCTTGGCGTAGGGATCCGGCGAACCGATCACGCGCAGCAGCAGCGCATCGCGCGACGGGCCAGGAACGCGCGCGGCATCGGGAAGATCGGCGAGGCGGAAGAACACGCCCTTCGACGTGCCGCCGCGCATGTAGGTGGCGGGGATGCGGACCTGCGGGCGAACGGGGCGCATGCTCAGGCCGCCTTGGTGGCTTCGAGGAAGTCCTGCGCGAAGCGCTGCAGCACGCCGCCGGCCTCGTAGATCGCCACTTCCTCGGCAGTGTCGAGGCGGCAGCGCACCGGGCATTCCACGCGGCTGCCGTCCTTGCGATGCACGACCAGCGTGAGCGTGGCGCCCGGCGTGCGCGCGCCGGTGACATCAAAGGTTTCGGTGCCGTCGAGGCCCAGCGTCAGGCGCGTGGTGCCGGGCAGGAACTCGCAGGGCAGCACGCCCATGCCGATCAGGTTGGTTCGGTGGATGCGCTCGAAGCCTTCGGCCACGATCGCCTCCACGCCGGCGAGGCGCACGCCCTTGGCTGCCCAGTCGCGCGAGCTGCCCTGGCCGTAGTCGGCGCCGGCGATGATGATCAGCGGCTGGCCGCGCTCCATGTAGGTCTCGATGGCTTCCCACATGCGCAGCGTCTGGCCCTCGGGCTCGACGCGGGCCAGCGAGCCCTTGCGCACCTTGCCCTCGGCGTCGCGGACCATCTCGTTCTGCAGGGTCGGGTTCGCGAACGTCGCGCGCTGCGCCGTCAGGTGGTCGCCGCGGTGCGTCGCGTAGGAATTGAAGTCCTCTTCCGGCAGGCCCATCTTCGCGAGGTACTCGCCGGCCGCGCTGTTCAACAGGATCGCGTTCGACGGCGAGAGATGATCGGTGGTGATGTTGTCGCCGAGGATCGCCAGCGGGCGCAGACCCGAGAGCGTGCGCGGCTTGGCCAGCGCGCCTTCCCAATACGGCGGGCGGCGGATGTAGGTGCTCATCTCGCGCCAGTCGTACAGCGGCTTCACCGCCTCGCCGTGCTCGACCACCACGCGGAACATCGGGTCGTACACCTTGCGGTACTGCTCCGGCTTCACCGATTGCTTCACCACCGCGTCGATCTCGGCATCCGTCGGCCACAGGTCCTTCAGCAGGATCGGCGTGCCGTCGGCGCGATGGCCCAACGCGTCCTTCTCGATGTCGAAGCGCACGGTGCCGGCGATGGCATAGGCCACCACCAGCGGCGGCGAAGCGAGGAAGGCCTGCTTCGCGTAGGGATGGATGCGGCCGTCGAAGTTGCGGTTGCCCGAAAGCACCGCCGTCGCGTAAAGGTCGCGCTCGATGACTTCCTTCTGGATGGCCGGATCGAGCGCACCGCTCATGCCGTTGCAGGTGGTGCAGGCGAAGGCGACGATGCCGAAGCCCAGCGCCTCGAGCTCGGCCTTCAGGCCGGCCTCTTCGAGATAGAGCTGCACGGCCTTCGAGCCCGGCGCCAGCGAGGTCTTCACCCAGGGCTTGCGCACGAGGCCCAGCGCGTTCGCCTTCTTCGCCAGCAGGCCGGCGGCGATGACATTGCGCGGGTTCGATGTGTTGGTGCAGGAGGTGATCGCGGCGATGATCACCGCGCCGTCCGGCATCAGGCCCTGCGCCTCCTGCTCGCGTGCAGCGGCGAGGTTGCCCGCGATGCCTTTGGCGGCCAGCTCACTCGTCGCGACGCGCGCATGCGGGTTCGAAGGACCGGCCATCGTGCGCACCACGGTCGAGAGGTCGAAGTGCAGCGTGCGCTCGTACTCGGCCGTGCGCAGGTCTTCGGCCCAGAGGCCGAGCGTCTTCGCATAGGTCTCGACCAGCGCCACCTGCTCGTCCGTGCGGCCGGTGAGGCGCAGGTAGTCGAGCGTGTTGCCGTCGATGAAGAACATCGCCGCCGTCGCACCGTACTCCGGCGCCATGTTCGAGATCGTCGCGCGGTCGCCCAGCGTGAGCGCCGCGGCACCTTCGCCGCGGAACTCGAGGTAGGCGCCGACCACCTTCGACTTTCGCAGGAACTCGGTGAGCGAGAGCACCACGTCGGTGGCGGTGATGCCCGGCTGCGGCTTGCCCGACAGCTCGACGGCGATGATGTCCGGCAGGCGCATCCACGAGGCGCGGCCGAGCATCACGTTCTCGGCCTCGAGGCCGCCGACGCCGACGGCGATGACGCCGAGCGCATCGACATGCGGCGTGTGCGAGTCGGTGCCGACGCAGGTGTCGGGATACGCAACGCCCTGCTCGACACCGATCACCGGCGACATCTTCTCGAGGTTGATCTGATGCATGATCCCGTTGCCCGGCGGGATCACGTCGACGTTCTTGAACGCGCGCTTCGTCCAGTCGATGAAGTGGAAGCGATCCTCGTTGCGGCGATCTTCAATTGCCCGATTCTTCTCGAACGCGTTCGGATCGAAGCCACCGCACTCGACGGCCAGCGAGTGGTCGACGATCAGCTGCACCGGCACCACCGGGTTCACCTGCGCCGGATCGCCGCCGAAATCGGCGATGGCATCGCGCAGGCCGGCGAGGTCGACGAGCGCCGTCTGGCCGAGGATGTCGTGGCAGACCACGCGGGCCGGGAACCAGGGGAAGTCGAGGTCGCGCTTGCGCTCGATGAATTGGCGCAGGTAGTCCGGAACGCGCACCGCGTCCGCCCGGCGAACAATGTTTTCGGCGTGCACGCGCGCGGTGTACGGCAGCGTGGCCCAGGCCCCGGGACGGATGGCATCGACGGCCTCGCGGGCGTCGAAATAGTCGAGGCGGGTGCCGGGCAGCGGCTTGCGGTGGGCGGAGTTCATGGCGGGCGTCGGCTCGAAGCGCAGGCGAGGCCTACGATTATCGGCGATCCCGCGTCGCGACCGGGTCTGACGGTGCCCGTTCAGTCGTCCGGTTGACGCGACGGCGGTCGGCGTGGACAATGCCCGCCCCCGTGGCTATGTAGCTCAGCCGGTTAGAGCACAGCACTCATAATGCTGGGGTCGGTGGTTCGAGTCCACCCATAGCCACCACACCTAACCCCGCGATTCTGCGGGGTTTTTTGTGTCCGAAAGGTCCTCGCATGGCCGCCCCGACCCGCCCCCTCAACGTCCTCGGCACCCCGCTCGAGGACTGCAGCCACGACCCGAAAACCGGCTGGTTCCGCGACGGCTGCTGCCGCACCGACGAGAACGACCAAGGCAGCCACACGGTCTGCGCCAAGGTCACCGCCGAGTTCCTCGAGTTCTCCGTCCGCGCCGGCAATGATCTGGTCACGCCTCGGCCCGAGTTCGGCTTTACCGGCCTGAAGCCCGGCGATTCGTGGTGCGTGTGCGCCTCGCGCTGGATGCAGGCTTTCGAGGCCGGTATTGCGCCTCCGGTTCGGCTGGAAGCGACGCACGAGAAGGCGATGCAGATCGTCCCGCTCGCCGCGCTGCGCTACCACGCGATCGAGGACGACACGGCGGACTGAGTGGCGCACGCCTTTCGCGGAAGAGTGGTGCAATACCGTCCGCCCACCACAGGAGGCCCGATGGCCACGACGACGGAAGGCTTCATCACCAGCAGCGATGGCACGCGCCTGTTCTTCCGTCGTCACGCGGCGGCGGCACCCAAGGCACGCATCCTCGTGATTCACGGCTTCGCCGAGCATGGCGGGCGCTACATCGAGCTGTTGGAGGCCCTCGCCGACGCCGGCTTCGACGCGCTGGCCTTCGACCTTCGCGGCCATGGGCGCTCGGACGGACTGCGTGCCGACCTCCGCCGGTTCGAGGATTACCTCGACGACACCCGCGCCGCCTTCGAGGCGCTGACGGCCGGCACGAAGGATGGCGCGCTGGTCTTCGGCCACTCGATGGGCGGGCTGATCGCCACGCATTTCGCCGCGTCGGAGCCGCAGCGTTGCCAGGCCTTGGCGCTCAGCGGGCCGATGTTCGCGCGGATGATGAAAGTGAACGCCGTGAAGCTGCTCGCCGCCCACGTGCTGGGCCGCCTGTTGCCCCGATTCGCGATGCCGAGCGGCATCACCGGTGCGCACCTGACGAGCGATCCCGCCGAAATCGCGATCCACGACGCCGACCCGTTGATCCTCCACCAGGCGCGGGCGGGATGGTTCCTGGCCTTGGAAGCCGCGATGGCCGCCACCCCAGCCTGCCTGCCGCGCCTGACGATGCCGCTCTACCTGATGCATGGCGAGGCCGACCCGCTGACGTCCTTCGAAGCGAGCCGAGCACTGTTCCCGCAGGCGGCGAGCACCGACAAGACCTTCGTGGCCCTGCCGGGCTTGCGCCACGAAACCCTGCACGAGATTGGACGGGAGAAGGTGCGGGCCGGCCTCGTCGCGTGGCTGGCAGCGCAGGCGGGCCTGTCGGCACCCAGCCATGCCTGAGTCGACCCGCCGGCTCTGCTACGCCATCGTCCGACAACCGGCGCGCAGCCTGCTCGACGCCTGCGAGCTCACCCACCTCGACCGCGTGGCGATCGACGCTGAAGGCATCGCTCGCGAGCACGCGGCCTACCGCGACGTCCTGGCGGCCATGGGGCTCTCGGTGACGGTGCTGCCCGCGATCGAGGCGCACCCGGACAGCGTCTTCATGGAAGACACCGCCGTGGTGCTCGACGAGGTGCTGGTACTCACCCGACCGACGCGCAGCCGCGAGGCCGAGCCGGCGCACCTGCTCGCCGATGCCGGCGCTCTCGGGCGCCCCGTTGCTCGCATCACCGCGCCCGGCACGCTCGAAGGCGGCGATGTGCTGCGCGTCGGACGGCGACTGATGGTGGGCCTCACCACGCGCACCAATGCCGAGGGCGTGGCGCAGCTGCACGCGATCGCCGAGCCCTTCGGCTACACGGTCGAATCCTTCGCCGTCGGCCGCAGCCTGCACTTCAAGACCGCCTGCACCGCGCTCGACGAGGGATTGCTGCTGGTGAATCCGGAATGGGTCGATGCGCAGGCCCTGCGCGCGGCCGGCTTCGAACTACTCGCCGTTCCCGGGGACGAGCCCTTCGCCGCGAACCTGCTCCGCGTCGACGATCGCGTGCTGATCAATGCCGCAGCGCCGAGAACTGCCGCGTTGGCGCGGGACGCTTGGCGGGCCCGTGGCCACGCACCCGATGCGCTGTTCGACACGCCGCTGGTTGAATTCGGGAAAGCCGAAGCCGGCCTGACCTGCCTGAGCCTCGTGTACGCCGACCCAGCCTCGACGTGATCCTGCCCCCGATGGCGGCAGCATGAGCGCATGACCAGCCTCGGCCCCCTGCCCTTCACTGTGTTGATCCTCGTCGCGGCCTGGGGCGTGGGCACCGTCGCGGGCCGATGGCGCGCGCGCGGCCTGCCGGACCCCAAACCGGCCGTTGGCGGTGCCTTGTTCGACATTGCGCTCGTGGGCCTGGTGGTCGCCCGCATCGCGTTCATCGTCGCGTGGTGGCCGCTGTATGCCGCCGACCCGTGGGCGATGCTGCGGCCCGGCGATGGCGGCTACCTGCCGATCGCGGGCGTGATCGCCGCACTCGCCTTCGCCGGATGGCGCGCGTGGCGGACGCCCGACCTGCGTCGCCCCCTGCTCGCGGGGCTGGTCGCCGCGGCGCTCGCCTATGGCGCACTCACGGCGGGCTTGCAGCAGTGGCAGGCCCGGGCCATCGGCCTCTCCGACGCCGTGCTCACGGGGCTCGATGGGCGCAGCACGCGCCTCGTCGCGCTGAAGGGCCAGCCGATCGTCGTGAACCTGTGGGCGACGTGGTGCCCACCCTGCCGACGCGAAATGCCCGCGCTCGCCGCGGCACAGGCCTGGTACGACGACGTGCACGTCGTGTTCGCGAACCAGGGCGAGGACGCCGGCACCATCACGCGTTACCTCGAGAGCCAGAACCTCGCGCTCGACCTTGTGCTGGTGGATCGGCTTTCGCAGCTCTCGCAAGACGCCGGAGCGCGCGGCCTGCCCACGACGCTGTTCTTCGATGCGCAGGGGCGGTTGATAGACGTGCACGTCGGTGAACTCACCCGCGCCGGCATCGCGGCGCGACTGGCCGGTAACTCCACAAAGCTGCCGATGCCGCCCTAGGTGCCGCCCAGCGCCTTTCGGACCCAGTCCACGCGCTTCAGCCATTCGAACAGCACCGCGGCCAGCACACCCACCACCACGGCCATCGCGGAGGCCGAGACGCCCGGCGGCGCGAAGCCGAACAGCGTCGCGGCCGTCGGGCGGCGGTATCCTTGCCGCCCCGAAACGCCAAGCCCGATCGCCCCATGGCCAAGCTCAACGCCCTGCAGGAACAACTGCTCAAGGCCGGTCTCGCGAAGAAGTCGAAGGCCGCCGAAGCTGCACGCGAGCAGGAGAAGGCACGTCGCGGCGAAGCGCCGTCGGCCGCTGCCGAAATCCAGCGCGAGGCCGAGCGCGCCCGCGAAGAAAAGGTCGAACGCGACCGCGCGTTGGCCGCAGCCCAGAAGGCCGAGGCGCAGGCCAAGGCGCTGCGCGCGCAGGCGCGCCAGATCACCCTCGACAAGCGCGTCGCGGTGAAGGGCGACATCGAATACCGGTATCCGATCGACGGCGCGATCCGCAGCCTGCTGGTCGATGAGGCCACGCGACGCCAGCTCGCCAATGGCCAACTGGTGATCGTGCGCTTCGAGGATGGCGTGGCGCTGTTGCCGCGACTCGCCGCTGAGAAGGTGCGCGAGCGCGCTCCCGATCTGATCGTGCTCGACAACCGCAGCGCCGCCGACACCGCAGCCACCGCGGGCAGCACCGAGGACGACGCGTACTACGCGCAGTTCACGGTGCCGGACGACCTCGTCTGGTGACACGCCGCCTCGGGCGTTCCCGAGGACACCGCGGCGTCAGTGCAGGGTTTCGCGCCCCTCGTCCGCCGCACGCAGCCGGTACTCGACCGCACAGCGCATCAACGCACCCGCGGTATGCAGTTCGAGCTTCTCCATCAAATGGTGGCGATGCGTCTCCACCGTCTTGATGCTGAGGCCCAAGCGATCGGCGACCTGCTTGTTCATCAGCCCCTCGCCCAAGGCCACCAGGACCTCCGACTCGCGTGCGGTCAACAGGGCGAACCTGGCGCTCTGCCGTTCCCGTTCCTCGCGGCGACGGTGCTCCTGCTCGGCCACGGCGGCAGCTTCGCCGACTTGGCGGGCATAGGCCTCGAGGTCGACCGGCTTGGGCAGCACGGTGAGCATGCCTTGCTGCATCGCTTCGACCACATGGGGCAGATCGACGACGCCGGACAGCATCAGCGCCGGACCGTCGAAACCCGCGCGCCTTGCCAGACGCAACGCGGCGATGCCGTCGGTGCCGGGCATCGAGTAATCAATCGACAGCACCTGCGGGTGGCCCCGCCCCACGTCCGCGTAGGCCAGCAGAAAGGCGTCGGCACCGGAGGCGCCTCGGGCGTCGAGGCCGAATGCCTTCAGCACATCGACGAGCAGAGTACGAAGGTGGTCGTCATCGTCGACCACCCACACGATCACCGGCATGCGCGCCCCCTGATCCATGGTCCCCACGTCCAAGGCTACCCTACCGTTGCGCGGGCGGTCTTCATGGGCGGGCCTCGGCGGCGGCCCGCCGCAGCACCGGCATCTCACGCCCGGCGATGCCCACGGCGATATCACCGAGGTTGGCGAGCGTGTACTCGAGCTGCGCTTCGATATCGACAAGGCTGGCACGCAGCTCATCGCCGTCCCAACGACTGGCGATGGATTCGATGCGGCTGTACGCATGGCCAAGCGCCAAGGCACCAACGGTGAAGCACGAGACCTTCAGGCGTCGGGCGCACCGGGCCGCCTCCTCCAAGTGGCCCTGGGTCGCCTCGCGGCACAGTGCCTCGTGCTGCCATCGGCACACGGCCTGGAACATGAGGTAGAAGCGGCGCAGCTGACGGGGATCGTCCCCGGTCAGGGCTTCCAACGTACTGGCGTCGAAATCGGGGCAGCGGATGCTCATGGCGTCCTCGTCGATCGGGGCCGGCGGCCCGGATGCGATGACGGTAAGGCGCGACCCTCCTCCCGGCGCATCCGCAACGACTTCTGTTCGGATCCTCGACGTGCGTCACGGACGCGCGTTTGCAATCGGAAGAACAGGGGCGCGGCCTGCGATCGTGGTCACGTTTGCTGATCGGGCTTTTCCCGAATCACGAAACGCGTTGCGCGGACTAGCGTTCAAGCTTGGGCCCGCGCCCCGCGGACCCGACGTTCTGGCGGAGGTGCGCGATGCAAGCCATCCGTTCACTGGTCCAACGCTGGCGTTCGGCCCGCGACGACCATCGAGTCGCGGTCCTCATGATCCTGTCCCTGGTCGCAGGCTGCGTGCTCCTACCCTTCGTCGTCGCCCGGGCCATGCGCGGCGAGTGGGCCCTAGCCATCGCCGACCTCGCGACGTCGGGCCTTGCCTTTGCGTGCTTCGTCCACGTGCTCATGACAGGTCGTCTGGCGGTCGCGACCTACGTGATGACCATCGCCGGCACGGCCTTCTCGGTATGGGCCGCCGCCCGGCTGGGCGAGCACGGGTTCTTCGTCGCCTTCCCGCTGGTCGCGGTCAACTTCCTGCTCCTCCGCTCCCGCGAGGCTTGGACCCTGCTCGCCACCATGCTGGTCGCGGTCACGGCGATCGCGGCACCGAAGAGCGGACTGCTTTTCATCGCGGCCTATTGCGGGGCGATGCTCGCCTTCGGCCTCTTCGCGGCCACCTTTGCGTCGCAGTGGAACCGGCAGAGTGCAAGAATGGCCGCGCAGATCGCCGAGATCGGCGAGAAGGAGCGATTGCAGAAGGCCCTGTTCGACATCAGCGAACTGGCCGACCACGCCGAGAGCGACGAGGCGATGCTCGAAGCCATGCACCGCGTGGTCGAGCGCCTGATGTACGCGCGGAACTTCTACATCGTCTCCCTCGACCGGGAGCAGGGAACGATCCGCTTCGACTACTACGTCGACGAGCAGGACGACGCGATCTTCGGGGACGTCCCCGTCGATAACATCAAGCACGGCCTCACATGGCACCTTCTCACCGGCGGAAGGCCGCTGCGCGGCACCATGGCGGACGTGGCGGCACAGGTTCGCGGCGAGCTCCGCGGGATCGGCAGCGATGCCAAGAACTGGCTGGGCGTCCCGATGCTCGTCGATGGCGAGGTCGTCGGCGCCATGGTGGTGCAGTCCTATACGCACGGCGTCGTCTACACCGAGCGCGACCAGTCGGTACTCGGCTTCATGGCGAGCCAGATCCAGCACTCGCTGGCCCGTCGCGGCTACCGCGAGCGCCTGGAGCGCCTCGTCCATGAGCGGACGCGCTCCATCGCAGAGCTCTACAGCCAGCAGCACGCGGTGTTCAACTCCGCCCCCGTCGGCCTGATGATCGAAGGCGATGGCCGCGTCGTGATGGCCAATCCCGAGCTTCACCGGATCCTCGGCGAGGCCTCCGGCTCGCTGCAGGACCAACCCGTCGACCCGCGACTCGCGAAGGCGGGGGACATCGCCATCACCACGGCGGAAGGCGATCGGCGCTGGATCGCCGTCCACCGGACCGATGCCTCGGTCGACGGCCAGCGCGAGGCGGCGGTGGTCGTGGTGCAGGACCTGACGGAGCGCAAGATGCTTGAAGGACTTGCCGAATCCTCCTTGCGGGACGCGCTCGAAGCAAAGACGTCGGCCGACCGCGCGCGCGAGCAAGCCGAGCAGGCGAACCACACCAAGAGCGAATTCCTCGCGATGATGAGCCACGAGATCCGCACGCCGATGGCTGGCGTGATCGGCATGCAGGGCTTCGCGTTGCGCGACCGCCATCTCTCGCCGGGGACGCGCGACCAGATCGAGTTGGCGCAGGAGAACGCCCGCGCCCTGATGACCATCATCAACGACATCCTCGATTTCTCGAAGATCGAGGCACGGAAGATGGCCGTCGAGAGCGTCGACTTCTCCGTCCGCGCGGTCGTCGACGACCTCTACGAGCTCATGGCCGACCGCGCTTCGGCGAAGAGCGTGATGCTGAAGGTGCACGTGGAGAACGCATTACCCGACTGGTCGAAGGGCGACCCCACTCGGCTGCGGCAAGTGCTGGTGAACCTGGTGGGCAATGCCGTGAAGTTCACCGAAGTGGGCAGCGTGACGGTCAGCGTCCGCCACCGGCTTCAGGCGGACGGCGTGCCGATGGTGGAGTTCGCGGTGCAGGACACGGGCATTGGCATCCAGCCCGAAGCGATGCAGCGGCTGTTCGATGCCTTCACCCAGGCCGACACCTCGACCACGCGCAAGTACGGCGGCACCGGCCTCGGCCTGGCGATCTCGCGCAACCTCGTGGAACTGATGGGTGGGACGATGAACGCCGACTCGAAGCCCGGCCTCGGCACGCGCTTCTGGTTCGCACTTCCGCTGCCCAACGGCAACGCACCGGATAGCGCCGAGGACGACGCGCAGTCACCGCACACGCACCGCCTCGCCATCCTCTGCGCCGAGGATTACCCCACCAACCAGATCATCATCCGCACGCTGCTCGAGGATCGCGGCCACGACGTCGACATCGTCGAGAACGGCAAGCTCGCCATCGATGCGCTTGCCCGCCGCGACTACGACCTGGTGCTGATGGATGGGCGGATGCCGGAGATGGATGGCGCCACCGCCACGCGCCACATCCGCGCCGGCGGCATCGACCACGTGCGCGTGCGTCGCCCTGGCCTGCCGATCATCGCTCTCACCGCGAACGCCACCTCGGAGGACCGGCGGCTCTACCTGGAATCCGGCATGGACGAGTTCCTGTCCAAGCCGATCAACGAGCGTGAGCTGCATGCCCTGCTCGAACGAATGGTCGGGCGACTGCTCGCGGAGGGCCGCCCGCTGCCACCGCAGGACCAGGATCCGGGCGCCGCTCTCGATGCACTGTTCGGCATCGTGGAGGCACCCGCGAACGCACCGGCGCCTCCGCCGCAGGGCAGGACCGACACCCCGCTATCCGGCGCGGAACGCGCGGGCGCTCCACCGACGAAGCGCAAGGCCGGGCCCGCGGACCTGCGCTCGCGCATGTGGGGAGCCTTCCTCGCAGACCTGCCGGAACGCCGCCGCGCCCTGGTCGCCAGCTTCGAAGCCCGCCACGCCATCGAGCTCGCACAGCAGTTCCATGGCATCAAGGGCAGCGCTGGCTTCCTCGCCCCGGACGGCCCCCTGCATCGGCTCGCGGGCGAACTGGAGAAGGCCGCCGACCGCGAGGATTGGCCCTTCATGGATGCCGAGACGCCCCGCCTCCTGACCTTGCTGGACCCCGACACTCTTGGAGAGCCGCATGAAGATCCTGCTCGTCGATGACGACGCCGTGTCGCGGATGGCCCTCATCGACCTGATGTCCCGTTTCGAAATGCTCGATCCGGTCGAGGCCAAGGACGGCATGGAAGCCTGGGACCTGCTGCTCGGCGGAATGACGCCGGCCGCGGTGCTGAGCGACCTGCACATGCCGCGCCTCAACGGCATCGAACTGTTGCGGAAGGTGCGCGCGCACCCAGGCTTGACCGATCTGCCCTTCGTACTCGTGACCTCGGCATCGGACGTCGGCACGGTGAAGCAGGCCATGGGACTGGGCGTGGAGCATTACCTCGTCAAACCCTTCGACGTTGAGTCCGCGGAATGCAGCGTCGCGCGCGCCATCGGCCACGCGTGGATGGCCGCGGCCGAACCGCCGTCCGCCACCCAGCAACGCCTTCGCATCCCCGGGGAGCGGCTGATGGTTTACCTCGACTCGCTCGCAAAGCAGGTGAGGCAACTGCAGAGCGAGGTCAACGACCTGCCGTCGGCCGGGGCCCTTTGGCCACGGATCGACACCGTCAACACCGGCTGCCTGACCTTGGGGCTGTGGCATGGCTCGCGCATCGCGAAGCGCATCCGCGAGGAAAGCGCCCTCCACTTCGACCGGACGCGGGTGGCGCGCGAGCTGCAGGAGATCCTCGACCGCGTGGACGACCAGGTCAACAACGCTTGAAGTCCTCGCGCGTCGCAAGCACCGCACGTGCGTGGTCGAGCCCGATCGCGACCACGCGGTCGAATGCCCGCCACTGCAGCAGGCCGACATCCGAGACGTCCGGTTGGAACGCGAGGTCGACGAGTTCGCGCATTCGCTTCTGGTGCGAGGTGCTGGCCATCAGCGCGACGTTGACCACCGTCGTCCCGAGGCTCGGGAAATCCTTGTAGCGCCGTCCGTCGCGACGACGGAACAGACGGTCGAGCAGGAACGCCCAAGGCGACGGCACGTCGGCGTGGTCGAGCGCGCGGTAGGCGTCCTGGCTCAGGTCCACGCCGATCACCCGTACCGCGCCCGCCGCGCGCATCAGGTCGACGGGGTAGTTGTTGAAGGTGCCGCCATCGACGAGCAACTCGCCGTCGCGCAGCACCGGCGGCAGCGCGGCCGGGATCGAGACGCTCGCGCGCAGCGCCTCCGACAGGCGGCCGCGCCGCAGCACGTCGGCCCGCTGCCGCGAGCAGTTGGACGCCACGCAGAAGAACGGCTTCCACAGATCCTCGATGTCCGCCGCGCCATCGAACGCCTCGGCGACGGCGTCGTCGATCACGCGCTTCAGGCGTCGGCCACGCAGCAGCGACATCACCGGCACCCAGTTCACGTCGCCGGTCGGGTTGCGGCGGAACGCCTCGCCGGCCAGCGCACGCACGCGCGAGGCCGGCAGGCCGGTGGCGGCGTAGAAGCCCATCACCGCGCCGATGCTGGTGCCGCCGACGACATCCCATTCGATGCCCCGCTCTTCGAGTGCCTGCATCACGCCGACGTGGGCGAAGCCGCGCGCTCCACCGCCGGCCAGCACGAGGCCGATAGCGCGGCCCGCAACGATGCGCGCGACCCGCCGCCAATCACCGGGATGCCCACGCCGCAGGTGCAGGTGCGACAGGCCATCGACCGCGAGGTGCGGGCGCGCCGCCAACCAGGCCGCGGTATCGCGGGGCCGTCGCCGGTCGTCGGGGTGCACCAGCCACAGCGCCTGGTGCGCGGCGATGCGCCGCGCGTCGCCAACGAGATGGGCGAGCTCCACGCCCTGCGGCGCGGGATCGGCATCGGCATCGGTCGCCAGCAACACCAGGTCGGCCTGACGCAGGCACAGGCGCGTCCAGGCGGTGTCGGCCGAATCGGCCACGAACACCTGCAGCGCATGCGCGGCTTCCTGCTGGTCGAGCCAGTCGAGCAGGCGTCGATGCTCGCCGAGCGCCTCGGCTTCCACGGCCTCGATATCCAAGCCGAGTGCCGCTTCCACGCTGCGACGATCGTGCAGGGCGACCGCACCGGCTGACGAGTCGTCCGCCGATAGCGCGGAGAGCTCGGCGTGCAGGCGCGATGCGAGGTCATCGCCGTCGATTGCCGCCTGCAAAGGCAGCACGCAGACGTTGATGAAGCCCTGTCGCCGCGCGCTGCCGCGCTTTCTCGACAGGCGTTCGATCAGCTTGCGCGCGAGCGGCAGCCCAGCCCGTGGCCAGCGCTGGAGGACGTCGATGAAGTCGGCACCATCGAGCCGCACCAGCACGCTGTCGCGCAGTGCGCGCACGGTGGCCGTGCGCGGCGCGCCGGTAATCACCCCCATTTCGCCGATCGGCTCGCCGCGGCCGATCTCGCCAAGTACCGCATCCGCACCGCGGCTGGCGACGAGCCGCCCCGAGAGCACCAAGTAGAGCGCATCGGAAGGCTCACCCTCGCGCATCAGGACCGTACCTCCCGGCAGCTCGAGCGTGGTGAGCCGCGGCTGGAGGCTGGCGAAGAGGCCCGGCTCGAGCTCGCCAAACACCTCGGCGAGGGTGTCCTCGAGCAGGCGCTGGTGGAAGCCGGCGGCGTCCGATGGCGGTGCTGGCGTGGGCATCGCCGCATGGTAGGCGATGCCGGCCCCGCGGCGTCGCGGCGGCTCAGTCCGGATCGGCCAGCAGCGTCAGCGACCCGTCCTCGCGCCGCACGCGGAAGCGGCGTTCATGCCGCGCCGTCGCCAGTGCCGCCGGATCCGCGTAGTGGCGCTCGGCGACCCGCTCCGCCTCCAACTCGAGATAGCGGACCCGCAATTCGTCGCGACCGATCGCCAGAAGCATCGCGCCATTGCGCCGTGTCTGCGCGTAACGCAGGCCGCCGTAGCCAGCGAGCAGCAGGGCGTCGAGGTTGGCGGCGAGGCGAGCCCCCGCCTCGCGCGTCGCGGCGTCGCCACCCGCGTTGCGCTCGAGGATGGCGCCGAGACTCTTGGACGACACCGCCGGCGTCGTGAACTCGACGACACGCGGCCGGTGCTGGCTGGCGAAGCTGGCGTGGATGTCGCCACTCAGCAGGACCGCACCTTCGCCGTCGAAGTGGTCGAGCCAGGCGTCGCGCTCCACGGGAAAGCCATCCCAGTGGTCGACGTTGAGCAGCACTTCGTGCGCCCAGCCGGCGGGGGCCTGGACCTCGGGCCGGCGCAGGTCGAGGCGCAACGGGGTAAAGGACACTGAACTGGCCACCAGGCGCCAGCGCGCATCACGGTGGCGCTCGGCCGCTCCGGCGAGCCACGCGGCCTGCGGAGCGCCCAATGCGCTGCCGAGCGGGCCGCCGATGCCGGCGGCACGCAAGCGGGCCAACAGGCCGAACCCCTCCGCCAGAACGAAATAGCGGCTGCCGACGGCATCGAACAACCGCGACTTGCCCACACCGGCCCAGCTCAGTCCGCGCGGCAGGTCCGGCGATTCGGGGATGGCGCCTGCATCGAGGAAGAACGGCGCGGCCGCGTCATGGCGGGCGAGGATGGCGTTGACCACCGGCAAGGCCATCGGCGCGGCGAGAACGGCATCGATCCTCGCCCGGACGTCCGCCTTCGCGAGGCCCTCGGCGGCATAGGCTTTGTGCAGCGCGCGGGCCAAGGGCCGGCGCCAGCGCCGGTACTCAGGCGTGTTGATGTCGATGTAGGGCTGAAGCCGCGAACGCCACCCGTCAAAGGATTCGCCGATGCGCGGAAGAGCGTCCTGCAGCGTCGGCTCGTCGAACACCATCGCGCCTGGGAAAGCATCTTCGGGGACGAGGTGGTCGGGACGCGCGCTGCGGTAGTCGGTCATGCACAGCGACGCTCGACGGCCGAAACGGAACTCGCGCCAGATGCGCGTCGCGGGGTGCAGCGCGCCAGCGTCCACGGCCGCGCCTTCGAACGCGCCGCCGACATCGACCGGCATGTACTCGAACCACGCCTGCTCCGACGCCCGCCGCCGCGCCGCATCGCGTTCGTCCTGGCGGCCGTCGTGGAAGGTCGCCACGTCCTGCCAGGCGTCGTCGGCGAACTCGTGGTCGTCCCAGATGGCGATCAGCGGCGCCTTGGCCAGCAAGGCCTGCAGCACCGGGTCCGTGCGGTATTCGCGGTGCAACTGGCGGTAGTTGTCGAGGCTGCGCGCCGACTGGAACCCGCCGTCGCCGAGCGTGAGCGCGCCCGCCGCGTCGTCGAACACCACCCGCCGCCCGTCGCCACTCTGGAAGGACGGATCGCCCGTGGTCTCGTAGATGAAGTCGCCGAGATGCACGATGGCATCGAGCGGTTCTTCCAGCAGCGGCAGCAGCGTGTTGTACCAGCGGCCGTTGTAGTCCTGGCAGCTGAGCACGGCGAGGCGCAGGTCGCGCTCCTCGTCATCGCCCGGGAGGGTGAGGGTGCGGCCCACGGGCGATGCTGCCGCGGGCCCGCCCTCGATGACGAAGCGGTAATGCCACGCGGTGCCGGATTCGAGATCGTCGACGCGGACCTTCAGACAGCCGTCGGTTTCGGCACCCACGGCGAATGCACGCTCGACGCGAAGGCGTTCGAAGCCCGCGTCCTCCGCGACCTGCAGAACGACCTCCCGCCCCCACGCCTGCGGTGCGAGGCGCGTCCACAGCACCACGCTCCGCGCCGACGGGTCGCCCGACGCCACGGCCTGCGGGAACAGGGACGCATCGATGGGCAGCGTGGCCGCGAAGCGACGGGCATGCAGTGGCAGCACCACGGCGGCGGCGGTCACGGAAAGCAGGCGCAGCACGGCGCGGCGGCTGATGGGGGGCATCGGTTGGCCAACAGAGGGGGGAAGGCAGCCGGCTATTCCAGCCCCCGCATCTTTCAGGACCGTGACCGGTTGTCGCTTTTAACGGCATTGCAACGACTCGCGACGACGCTGGCGTCTCCAACACCCCATGGAGTTCCCCTCGATGCGTCGCCCCACCCTGCTTGCCTCGGCGATCCACGCCGCCCTCGTCCTCGTCGCGGCCCCCGCGTTCGCCCAGGACGCCCCCACCGCCGGGGCGGCCAGCGTCGACGCCACGATGATCGACACGATCGTGGTGACGGCGCAGAAGCGCGAGCAGCAGGTTCAGGAGGTGCCGATCGCGATCAGCGCTTACTCGGGCGAGTTCCTCGAGGGCTTCGGCATCACCGGCATGGATGACATCGGCAACCTCGTGCCCGGCCTCGAAGTACAGGAGCAGAGCCCGAACAACCCCGGCTTCGTGATCCGCGGTATCACCTCCGACAGCGGCGCGTCGTTCTCGCCGCCTCGCGTCTCGGTCTTCCAGGACGGCATCGCCATCTCGCGCGCCCGCGGCGCCGTGGTGCAGCCCTTCGACCTCGAGCGCGTCGAAGTGCTGCGCGGCCCGCAGGGCACGCTGTTCGGCCGCGGTGCGCAGGTCGGCGCCGTGCATCTGGTGCAGAAGAAGGCCTTCCAGGGCTACGAAAGTGGCTTCACCGTGGGCCTGGGCAGCGACGAATGGCGTCGTGCCAGTGGCTACGCCAACGCCCCGCTGTCCGAGTCGCTGGCGATGCGCCTCGCCGTTTACCACGAGAAGAACCAAGGCTTCGTCGAGAACCTCTCGGGCGGCCACCTCAACGGTAAGGACACCAGCGCGCTGCGCCTGTCCCTCGGCCTCGACCTCGGCGACACGAACCGTGTCGACGTGATCTTCAACCACCAGGTGGATACGCCGCCGGGCACCGCCTTCCGCACCAACGTGCTGCCCACGCGCGCGGGCAGCCGCGACCTGTTCGATGGCACCGCCGACCTGAACCGCGGCGAGCAGCTCGGCCTCGACCGCCACGTCACCGGCTTCACCGTGCTGGGCCAGTTCGCCATCAACGAGTCGTGGAGCCTCTCGACCATCAGCGGCTGGCGCGAATTCGCTTCGCTGGAAGAGTTCGACGCCGACGGCTCGCAGCTGAATGCGCTGGAGTTCGCCGAGGACGCCGAGGGCGAGCAGTGGAGCCACGAGTTCCGCTTCAACTACGACAACGGCGGCGCCTTCCGCGGCTTCGGTGGCATCAGCTGGTTCAAGGAGGATGGCTTCCAGCGCGTGCCGTTCAGCACCGACGAGCGCCAGCTCGGCGCCCTGCTCTCGCCGGCCCTGCGCGCGGGTGTCGCCGGTGCGACGGGCGGGCTGATCCAGCTGCCCGTGGTCAGCCCGCTCAACCCCAACCTCACGCCGTTCCTCGGCTACACGGCGTTCCCGGCGCTGGGCATCCCGGGCATCCCGCTCGGCACGCCGCTGCCGCTGCGCGCCAGCCATCGCGAGGAGTACACGAACTTCGGCGAGGTCGATGCGATGGATATCTTCGCCGACGGCACCTGGTCGGTCACCGACCGCTTCGACCTGACACTCGGCCTGCGCGGGACGCGCGAGGACGTGCGCTCGGGCTACGAAGCCTTGACCTTCGGCGGTCTCTCGCCGCTCGGTCAGGTCCTGCCGGCCGCCCCGACCAACGTCGCGATTCCGAACATCCTGTTCCGCCCGGTGGCGCGTCGCTTCGCCGAAGACACCTACTCGTCCTTCGTGGGTCGCGTCGTGGCCGCCTACCGCTTCAGCGACACGCTCAACGGCTATGCCAGCGTTTCGCGCGGCCGCCGTCCGGACGTCATCGAGTTCCCGACCGGCGGCAACGGCACGCCCAACTTCATCCCGGCCGAAGTGGTGATGAGCTATGAGCTCGGCTTGAAGGGCACCGCCTTCGGCGAGGCGCTGACCTACGACATCGCCGTGTTCGACTACGACTACAGCGACTTCCAGGCCAGCGTGCTCAATCCGAACGGCATCGGCACGATCACCGCGAACGGCGGCAACGCCAGCGCCACGGGCGCCGAGCTCTCGGTGATCTTCCGCGCCAGCGACGGCCTGCAGGCCTTCTTCACCTACGGCTATGTCGACGCCAGCTTCGACGAGCGCGACGACGCGGGCCGTCGCCAGAGCCTCGCGGGCAACCGCTTCCGCCTGACGCCGGAGCACTCGGCCTCGGCCGGCCTCGACTGGCGCTTCGGCGTGGGCGACGGCCTCGACGCCTACGTGCGCCCGAGCTGGAACTGGCGCTCGCAGGTGTTCTTCGAAGACCAGAACCAGCGCGGCATCGAGCAGGCCGGCTACGGCCTGGTCGACGTTCGCGTCGGTGTCGAGTTCGGTGATGGCCGCTGGGACCTCGGCGCCTTCGTGAAGAACGCGGGCGATCGCGAGTACCTGATCGACGCCGGCAACACCGGCCTCAACTTCGGCGTGCCGACCTTCATCGTCGGTGCGCCGCGCACCTGGGGCGTGGAGCTGACCGGCCGCTTCTGATCCGCGAGCCTCGATCCGCTCTTTCCAGGCACCACGACGTCCGCCCCGCTCCCCGGGGCGGATTTCGTTTGGGCTGGCCGAGGAACCCGGCCGACGCCATAGTGCGCGCCACCCCAACGCAAGCCATCGCCCTTGGATCTCGAACGCTGGCAGCACGCCGACCCGGAACACGGCCTCACCCTGCGCGGCTGGCACACGCCACCCCGCGGCCTGCCGCTGCTGCACGTGCTCCACGGCAACGGCCTGTGCGCGCGCACCTACGCGCCGATGCTCGCGCCCCTGGCCGAGCGCTTCGATCTGTGGCTCTGTGATGCCCAAGGCCACGGTGACAGCGATGCCGGCGAGCGCTTCCTCGGCTGGAACGCCAACGGGGCGATGGCCACGCGTGCCTTCCGCGCCCACCACCCCTCACCCACCGTGCCGGTGTTCGCGGTGGGCCACAGCTTCGGCGGCGTGCTCACCGCCCTGATGGCCGCGGCCGACCCGGGACTGTTCCGGCGCATCGTCCTGCTCGACCCGGTGATTTACACGCCGCTGGTGGCCGCGACGGTCGCCCTGCTTGAGCGCCTCGGCTGGCAGGGGGCCTTGCCCCTGGTGCGCGCCACCCGTCGCCGGCGCACGCGCTGGCCTTCGCGCGACGACGCCTTCGCCCGCTTCCGCGGCCGTGGCGTGTTTGCCGACTGGCGGGACGACGCTCTGCGGGCCTATGTCGACCATGGCCTGCGGGAGGACGGCGAGGGCGTCACGCTGAAGTGCCCAACGTCCATCGAGGCCACGATCTTCAGCTCGGGTCCCGTCGGCCTGTGGCGGCAGCTCGACCGGCTCGCCACCCCGACCCTGCTCATCCACGGGGACCGCACGCTGCCCTTTGTCGGCCCTTCCGCGCGACGGCTGGCCGCCCGACACCCCCACGTCCGCGTCGACGCGATCCAAGGCTCCCACTGCTTCATGCTGGCCCAACCCGAGGCCACGGCGGCCCGCGTGGCGGCCTTCCTCGGCGAGGCCTGAATCCGGGCCTCGGCGGCGCCCGTGGCAGAATGCACGCCTGCCCCGGTCGTTTCCGCCATGCCCACCGAACTCAGCCAAGCCTTCTACTTCGAAGCCGCGCACACGTTGCGCCGCTACGTCGAGGGCGAGATCGAATCGAGCAAGCGGATCCACGGCCACACCTACCACGCCGAGGTCACGCTGCGCGGCGAGCCCGACCGCGAGACCGGCATGGTGGTGGACCTGGGTTTCGTGCGCCGCGAGCTGGCGGCGCTGCGCGACCGCCTCGACCACCGCTTCCTCGATGAGGTCGAGGGCATCGGCCCGGCCACGCTCGAGAACCTCTGCGCCTTCATCGCCCGCGAGCTGCAGCCGTCGATGCCGCTGCTGGTGCGCGTGTCCGTGTTCCGTCCCGCCTCGGGCGACCGCGCGACGCTTCAGCTCGGCTGAGGAAAGCCCTCGGGCAACTGCAGGTGCTGCGTGAGCGTCGCCGGGTCCACGCCCGGCGCGTTCGGCAGGCGGCCCAAGCACGGCACCGGCAGCGCGGCCTTCAGGGCCTCGAAGTAATCGTCGGGGAACAGCATCGTCGGTTCGACGTCCGAAGCGATCCAGCCCAGCACGGGGAAGCCCCGGGACAACACGGACTCGACGGTCATGCGCGCGTGGTTGATGCAGCCGAGCTTCAAGCCGACCACCACCAGCACCGGCAGGCGCAGCGCCCGCGGCAGCTCGCACTGGTCGAGCTGCGCGTTCACCGGCGCGAGGAAGCCACCGACGCCTTCGACCAGCACCACGTCGGCCTGGGCCGTCAACTGCGCGAAGGCCGCTTCGATCGGCGGCATCGTGACCTCCACGCCATCCAGCCGCGCCGCGATCTCCGGCGCTGTCGGCTCGCGCAGCGCCCACGGATTCACCAGCGCGTAGTCGGGGCGCGGATCGCTGGCCGCCTGCAGCGCGAGGGCATCTTCGTTGCGCAGACCCTCGGACGTTTCCTCACTGCCGCTGGCGACCGGCTTCATGCCCACGGCGCGCAGGCCGCGCTGGCGGAGCGCATGGAGCAGGACGGTGCTGGTGAAGGTCTTGCCGGCGCCCGTATCGGTGCCGGTCACGAAGAAAGCGGTTGTCATGCGGTGGAGGATGCCAAAGCGGCCGCAAGGCGGCGTCGATGCTGCGCGCGCAAACCGACCTGGGCGAAATGCATCACGAAGAAGATCATGCCCGGCGCGCCGTAGCGCAACGAGTCCGTCCACAGGCTCAGGCCCAGCGACACCAGCGAGAACAGGGGCAGCAGCGCCCACTGCCGCATCACCAGTCGAAGAGCGAGGACCTCCACGGCATCCAGGCCGAGTGCTTCGCGCTGGCGCCAGGCATGGTGGTTCAAGGCCCACAGCACCGCCCCCATCGACCCGAAGGCAATGGCGAAGGTCTGGAACATGCGCTGCACTTCCGCGATCGTGCCGAACGGGAAGTTCGACGGCAGCGCGCCGCCGCTGATCCAGTCGAAGAAGACGGCGAACACGATCTTCAGCGGGAACACGAAGATCAGCGTCAGGAAGATCAGCAGCAGGCTCCACTGCCGGCTGCGCGGGTCATCCAACCCGAAGCGCTCGCTCCAGTCGACATGGCCGCGCCAGAAGGTGGCGATCAGCCAGAAGCAGGCGGCGAAGGCCGGGACGCCCTTCAGTGCCGCCGCCAGCTCGTCGGGCGTGCGCGGCACGCTGCCCACGGCTATCACCATCAGCGTCAAGGCGAAGGCGAAGGCCGCATCGACGAAGGCTTCCAGCCGCGTGGTGCGCTCGCCGCGAAGGCGGAAACCGAACGGATCGCGCGCGCCGGCGACGCGTGCCAAGGCGTCCGCCCCGATGCCCATCCCGCTGTTCGACGGATCGCTCCCCATCACCACTCCCGGCCGCACACCGCGGCGTTGCCCGTCGATTCTAGGGGGACGGCCTAGGCGCACGGGGCCACGGAGGGACTCGCCTACACTGGGCGCTCGAGTCCAACCGGGTGGGCATGATGGCCGCGATGCGATGGCTCCCTCTGATCGTCTGTGCCTTGGGCCTCGGAGGCTGCGCGACCCTGCCGCGCGAGGAGGCCGGCACGCCGCCGCCCTTGGCCGAGGACTTCGTGGGCCAGACGGTGGCACAGCGGACTTGGTTTCCCGCGCGCGAGCTCGCCTTCGACCCGATCCGGCTTGGCGAAACCATCCCGCTCTCGCCCCTGCCCGTGCATGCAAAGCTGGTGGGCGCGAACAACGAGGATGCCGTGGCCTCGCTGGCGGCGAAACTGTGGCTGATCGACAACGCGCGCCATTCGATCGACCTCGTGTACTTCATCTTTGCCCGCGACGAAGCGGGCTACGCGATCCTCGGCGCGCTGTGCAACGCCGTACGGCGCGGCGTCGACGTGCGGATGATGATCGACTCGGTGGGCTCGCTGAGCGCCACGCATGCCGAGTTGCGCGGCCTGCAGTCCTGCGCTGAAGAAGCCGGCAATTTGACCGACCCGGAAGGCCGGCCCACGACACACCGGGCACGCGCCCAAGTCGCCATCATCAATCCGCTCTCCAGCCCTTTCGTGCGCTGGAACCGGCGCTCGCACGACAAGCTGCTGGTGGTCGATGGCCACCAGCGCGAGCTCGCCTACGCCATGACCGGCGGTCGCAACGTCTCGCTCGACTACTACGGCATCGATGCCCGCGGCGAACGGGACCCGCACGCGTTCCAGGACGCCGAGCTGCTGGTGCGCGCGCGCAACACGGAAGGCATGGCGGTGGGCGACGCGGCGACCTACTACTACAGCCTGCTGTTCCTGCAGCCGGGGACGCGATTGCTCGATCCACCACGCCCGGGATCGCGACGTGCCCGCGAACAGCGGCTCCAGGCGGAGGAAACCCTGGCCCGCGTGCGCGCCTGGCCCCTGATCCGCGACGCCCTCGCACGAATGCCCGGCTGGCTGAATGAGGGCGCCGTCGAGGCCGATGTCCGCATGGCCCATGAGCTGGGCAACCTCTACCGCCGACGCGCGGTGCGCGGCGTCCGGGAGAACCTCGAGGCCAACCGCAACTCGATCCAGCGCCAGTGGATCGAAATGAACCAGGCGAACCCGCCGAAGCACCTCAGGATCGTCAGCCCGTATTTCTTCTTCGCCCAGTACCGCCTCACCCAGCGCGGCCCGGCCTTCGACGGTGCGGCTACCCTGCTGGCGCTGGTCGATCAGAATCCGGAAATGCAACTGGAGCTGCTCACCAACTCCGTCGTCAGCAGCGACAACCTGCTGACGCAGGCCGTGATCGACATGGACACCGCCCCGCGCCTGCTGCTCGACGAGGCCGGCCTGCGCGAGTGGCGTCGGCGCGCGGGCGATGGAAGCCTCGACGAACTGGCCCGGGACGAAGCATGGCAGGCGCTGATGAACCACCCGCGGGTCCACGTCTACCAGCTGGGTGGGCTGGATGCGATCGCCATCGGTGGCGACGTGGCCTACGGCAAGCTGCATGCGAAGTTCATCGTCGCGGATGATCGGGGCTTCATCGGCACCGACAACTTCGATTACCGCTCGCGCCTGTTCAACAACGAGTTCGGGTACTTCTTCCAGAGCCCGGCGCTGGCCGGCGAGCTGGTGGCGGAGTTCGAGGCCCTGAAGCGGCGCTCCCTGCGCTGGGGCTCGCCGGAGTGGATCGAAATGCGCCGGCGGGTGATCGACGCTGGTGGCACCACCGGCCTCACCACGCGCTGGCAGCGGGCCATCCACGGCCTGTCCAAGATCACCGGCCTCCACTGGCTGTATTGAGCCTGCCGCTTGCCCGGGGCGCTTTCCGCCACCATTGTGTGCCCCCCACGTTCCACGAATCGCCACCCATGTCCTTCACCACCGCCGCCCTCGAGGGCACCAAGGCCGAGCAGTACGCCCAACTCGTCGACCAGGCCCGTGGCCTGATGCACGGCGAGCCCGACCGCACCGCCAACGCCGCCAACCTGTCCTCGCTCGTCTTCCACGCCCTGCCCGACCTCAACTGGGTGGGCTTCTACTTCTTCGATGGCAAGGAGCTCGTGGTCGGGCCCTTCCAGGGCCTGCCGGCCTGCGTGCGCATCGCCATCGGCAAGGGCGTCTGCGGCACGGCGGCGGCCACGCGCCAGACCCAGCTCGTCCCCGATGTCGAGGCGTTTCCGGGCCACATCGCCTGCGATTCGGCCTCGCGCTCGGAAGTGGTGGTGCCGCTGTTCAAGGGCGAAACGCTGGTCGGCGTGTTCGACATCGACAGCCCGGTGCTCAACCGCTTCGACGCCGACGACCAGCGCGGGCTGGAAGCGCTGGCGCAGGCTTTCCTCGACACCCTGGCCTGATCGCGATGGCGGCGCCGGAGAAGCTGCGCAACATCGGCCCGAAATCGGCAGCACAGTTGCGCCAGGTTGGCGTGCGCACGCTCGACGATCTACGCGCGCTCGGCAGCCTCGAGGCCTTCGTCAAGCTGAAGCGAGCCGGCTTCAAGCCCTCGTTGAACCTGCTCTATTCGCTGGAGGGCGCCCTGCTCGAGTGCCATTGGCAGCAGGTGCCCGATGAGCGCCGTAGCGAACTGATCCTCGCCGCCGATGCTGCGAGTGCCGCGCTGCCCAAGGCGCAGCCGCGCTGGTTCAGTGGCGGCAACGCGCCGGCGGGCGCCGTGGCCGGGAGTGACGGCGACGGCGAGCCGAATGCCGACGCGGACGAGACCCCGGCGGACGACGGCGGGAGCGACGGCGGCGGCGACTGAGGACCGTCGCCCTTCGCTTCCACGGCCTCGGGATGGCAGGCTGGGGTTCCGCACCTGACTGAGGATTCCCCATGCGCCTCGTGATCGCCGCCTTCGCGGTCCTCGCCCTTGCCGCCAGCAGCCTGCTCCAGGCCGTGCCGCTCGAGAACAAGTGGCGCCTGCAATTCAGTGGCAACGCCCGCTCCGACGGCACGCTGGTGCTCGCGATCACGCCGAGCCGCGGCGAAACTGTGACCGTGCCGATCGAGGTCGCTGCCGGCACGCGCGAGAACATGGTCGCCAAGCGCGTCGTCGACGTGCTCCGCGAGGCCATCGGTGCCGACTACAAGGTCGAGCGCGACGACGGCGAAGACGTGCTGGTAAAGCGTCGCCTCGGCCGCGATCGCTTCAACGTCACCGTCGTGAGCAACTCCATCCGCGGCGTGCGCCTGAACCTCGACCAGGAGTGACCTCGCGGAAGGCCGCGCGGGCAAGGGCTTGCCTTCGCAGCGGGATCGGCGAGGATGACGGTCCCACCTCTCTCACGGACCCTTTGCCATGCCCTGGACCCTCGGACTGCTGCTGACGGTCGTCGTCATCTGCGGGCTGCTGTTCGCCTCCGGCGAGGCCGGATTCCGCTGGGGGCGCCGACAGCTGGTGCGTGAAGGCCAGGACGCCGACAAGGGGCTGGGGGTCATCGAGGGCGCGGTGTTCGCCCTGCTCGGCCTGCTGATCGCCTTCAGCTTCTCCAGCGCCGGTGACCGTTTCGAGACGCGCCGCCTGCTGATCGCCGAAGAAGCCAATGCGATCTCGACCAGCTACCTGCGACTCGACCTGCTGGGCAGCGACCTGAGTGCGCCGATCCGGCCGCTCTACCGCGACTACCTCGAGGTGCGCATCGCCGAGAGCAAGCACAGCGATGACGCGCCGGCACGTGCGGGCTCGCAGGCGGCCACCGAAGCGCAGCAGGCGCGCATCTGGGCCGCCGTCAACGCCGCGCTCGAGCAGAAGGGCCAGCCCGCGCTCGCCATGGCGCTACTCGGCCCCTTGAACGAGATGATCGACATCACCACCACGCGCCGCATGGCGGCGATGCTGCACCCGCCGGGCATCGTGTTCGCCGCGTTGGCCCTCGTGGCGATGCTCGCGACCTTCCTCGCCGGCCACGCCCGCGGCCTCAGCGGCCGGCGCAGCCCGCTGCATACCGTGGTCTTCGTCCTCGTCATCAGCGGGACGATCTACAGCATCATCGAATTGGAGTACCCGCGCCTCGGCTTCGTGACGATCCAGGACGCGGACGTCGTGCTGGCCGAGCTGCGCGGGATGATGCGCTGAGCCGCGGCGCTCAACGCACGACGGCGTAATCGCGCGCGTTCTCGCTCCAGCGCGGTGTCTCCCGAATGCGCGGCAGCACCTCGTCGACGCGCGCCACCATCGACCACATGGCGGCGTGTTCGGGATTCATGAAGCGCTCGTCGATCACCTTCTGCATGAAAGCCTGCAGGCCGTCGTAGAAGCCGTTGACGCTGAGCAGCACGATCGGGCTGAAGTACAGGCCAAGGCGCTTCAGCGTGATCGCCTCGAACAGCTCCTCCAGCGTGCCGCAGCCGCCCGGCAGGGCGATGACCGCATCGCTGCCGGTGAGCAGGCGATGCTTGCGTTCGCGCATGTCCTCGACGAGTTCCAACGTGGTGACACCCGGATGACCCCATTCGAGGTCGACCATGAACTTCGGGATGATGCCGATGACCTCGCCACCCGCGGCGATGGCGCCGTCGGCCAAGGCGCCCATCAGGCCCTGCCCGCCGCCGCCATAGACCGTGGTGCAGCCGGCGCGGGCCAGCGTGGCACCCAGTTCGCGGGCCGCGGCGAGA
Organism: Silanimonas sp.; assembly: GCF_044377035.1. Classification (GTDB taxonomy): domain Bacteria; phylum Pseudomonadota; class Gammaproteobacteria; order Xanthomonadales; family Xanthomonadaceae; genus Silanimonas. The sequence goes on along the minus strand of NZ_JBILJW010000014.1, from coordinate 19,621 downwards.
TAGGCGGGGTCGACTTTGCCGCTCGAGGCGGCGTAGACACAGATGCGCATGGCGGTATGGCAACAGGCCGATTCGCGCGCGTCAACGGCTGCAGACGGGGGCATTCGGCGTCCGACGCAAAAAAAGTGCGGTTTTTTTCGCGTGGGGGCTCACTTTTTGCCGCGTTTCAGGCGAGGATTGGCAGGTCCGAGCCGACCGCGGGTCGCCGGGCCGGTCCCACCACCGATCCACGGAACCAAACGAGAATCCATCACATGGCAACCAAGAAAGCTGCGAAGAAAGCCCCGGCCAAGAAGGCCGCCCCGAAGAAGGCCGCCCCGGCTGCGCCGAAGGCCATCAAGGAAACGCTGAACAAGACCGGCCTCGTCGCGCACATCGCCGAAGCCGCTGGCGTCGCCGCCAAGGACGTCCGTGGCGTGCTCGCCGCGCTCGAAGGCGCCATCGTCGGTTCGCTCAACAAGAAGGGCGCCGGCCAGTTCGTGCTGCCGGGCCTGCTGAAGATCACCTCGGTCAGCGTTCCGGCCAAGCCGAAGCGCAAGGGCATCAACCCGTTCACCAAGGAAGAGCAGTGGTTTGCCGCCAAGCCGGCCTCGACCAAGGTCAAGGTCCGCCCGCTGCGCAAGCTGAAGGCCGCCGCGGAGTAATCCTGCGCGCGCCGCGGCTCGGCGCCGAACGCGGCGCAGACGCCTGAAACGCCGAACGGCCGGTCCCTCGCGGGGCCGGCCGTTTCTTTTTCAGATCGCCCCGGGACGACCTGATGCATCCGTACCGCCGAAGGACAGCGCCGTCGCCGCGATCACGCTGCCAAGCAGGGCGAGGGCCATGTCCTTCTGCGCGTCCCAGATGTCGCCCTGGGTGCCGAGGAAGGCCATGCGGAGATCGCCACCGAACACCACGGCGGCGCCCCACTCGATCAGTTCGTAGAGCAGGGAATGCGAGGTGACGAAGCCCACGGCCAGCAGCCATCGCCAGAGACGCGTGGTGGGCGCCCGCGCATCGACGATGTCGAGCGCCGCCGGGATGGCGAGCAGGCCGTAGAGGAAATGCACGAGCCGGTCGTAGTGGTTCCGCTCGAAGCCGAACGCCGCATCGGGCGAGAACCCCAACCAGGCTTGGCACCAGGCATCGACCGGCACCTCGGAGTAGGTGTAGTGCGATCCAATGGCATGGAACACGAAGAACACGAACAGCGCGACGTAGCTGACGTTCCGCAGGCGCAGGCGCGAGGACGACCAGACAAGTAGCGGGATCGCGACGAAGACCAGCACGTTCTCGAGCCACCAGTCCGCGCGGTGCTTCGGGGCGATGGCCAAGGCACCCCAGACGACGCCATACGCAAGGAGCAGCGCCGCCGGAACGGCGCGCTTCGACGCAGGGAATGAGGCGCTGGCCAAGAGGAGGTCCGCCGATCGGCTTCGGACCTCCCGGACACTACTCCACCGTCACCGACTTCGCGAGGTTGCGCGGCTTGTCGACGTCCGTACCGCGCGCCAACGCGGTGTGGTACGCGAGCATCTGCACCGGGATCGCGTGCACGACCGGCGACAGCGGCCCCACGTGGCGCGGCGTGCGGATCACATGCACGCCGTCCTCTTCGCCGAAATGGCTGTCGGCATCGGCGAAGACGAACATCTCGCCGCCGCGCGCGCGCACTTCATGGATGTTCGACTTCACCTTCTCGAGCAGGGTGTCGTTCGGCGCGATCACCACCACCGGCATCTCGGCGTCGACCAGCGCCAGCGGGCCATGCTTCAGCTCGCCGGCCGCATAGGCCTCGGCGTGGATGTAGGTGATCTCTTTCAGCTTGAGCGCGCCTTCCAGCGCGATCGGGAAGTGCAGGCCACGACCGAGGAACAGCGCATGGTCCTTGGTGGCGAACGCTTCAGCCCAGGCCGCGATCTGCGGCTCGAGGTTGAGTGCATGCTGCACGCTGCCCGGCAGGTGGCGCAGCGCGTCGATGTACCCGGCTTCCGCCTCGGCATCGAGACGCCCACGGGCCTTGGCGATCACCAGCGCGAGCGCGAACAGTGCGACCAACTGGGTGGTGAACGCCTTCGTCGAGGCAACGCCGATCTCCGCACCCGCGCGGGTAAGGAACTGCATCGCCGACATGCGCGGCAGCGCACTCTCGGCCACGTTGCAGATCGACAGCGTGCGGTGGTGGCCTTCAGCGATCGCGTACTTCAGCGCCTCGAAGGTGTCGAGCGTCTCGCCCGACTGCGAAATGGTGACGACGAGGTTGCCGGGGTTCGGCACGATCGGGCGATAGCGGTACTCGCTGGCGATATCGACGGCGCAGGGCACGCCGGCGATGGCTTCGATCCAGTAGCGCGCCACGAGGCCCGAGTAGTAGCTGGTGCCGCAGGCGAGGATCTGCACGCCGGTGACGCCGTCCATCAGTTCCGCGCCACGCGGCCCGAACAGCGCTGGCACGAAGCCGGTCTCCAGGATCGGCTCGAGCGTGTCGGCGATCGCGCGCGGCTGCTCGTGGATCTCCTTCTGCATGAAGTGGCGGTACGGGCCCAGCTCCAGCGAGGCGAGCGAAACGCCGGACACCTGCTCCTTGCGCTGCACGGCGGCACCGTCGGCGTCGAACACGCGCAGACCGTCGCGCTTCACTTCCGCGACGTCACCTTCTTCGAGATAGACGACACGGCGCGTCTGCGCCACGACGGCGGAAACGTCGGAAGCCACGAAAGCTTCGCCATCGCCGACGCCGATCAGCAGCGGGCAGCCCATGCGCGCGGCGATCAGGCGCGACGGATCGGACTTGGCGATGATGGCCAGCGCGTAGGCACCGCGCAGCTCCTTCACCGCGGCCTGCGAGGCCGCAAGCAGGTCGCCGCTGGCGCGCAGGTGGTGGCGGATGAGATGTGCGACCACTTCGGTATCGGTCTGCGACGTGAACACGTAGCCCAGCGACTTCAGGCGATCGCGTTGTTCCTCATGGTTCTCGATGATGCCGTTGTGCACCAGGGCGAGTTCGCCGTCGCTGATGTGCGGATGGGCATTGGCCTCGGTCACGCCGCCGTGGGTGGCCCAGCGCGTGTGGCCGATGCCGATGTGCGCGGCCAAGCCTTCTGCGGCGGCGGCGGCTTCCATCTCGGCCACGCGGCCGGTGCGACGGACGCGCTTCAACTCGCCATCCAGCACGGCCACGCCGGCCGAGTCGTAGCCGCGGTACTCCAGGCGCTTCAATCCATCGACCAGCACCGGCACGACATCACGACCGGCGATCGCTCCAACGATTCCGCACATTGATTACCGCTCCACAGAAATCAGGGGGCGCCCAGTGTAGCGGCCGTGAAGGCAGCAGCATGACGCGACGACGGTGGAATTCTGTCCACGCGCGGGCGGCCGCAGCCCGCCGCGGACGCCGGACGGACGACCGCGGACACTGGCACCTCGTCGCAAGCCACTGATATAGAAGGGAAAACCGATTGGCACGCGACGTGCTAGGGAAGAGCCATTCCCTCACGACGTCCGCGCCGATGATCCCCGACACCTCCGCCCAAGACCGTACCGTCGCCGCGCCGAAGCGCCGCCTGCCGTGGCTCGCCATCGGCGCCACCGCCGGACTCGTGGCGGTGCTGGTGGCGGTTTGGGCCTGGGCCGGCGCCGGCCGCTCGGTAAGCGCCGACCGCCTGCGTATCGCCACGGTCGAGCGCGGCTTGCTGGTGCGCGACGCGCAGGTCAACGGCCGGGTGGTGGCGTCGGTGAGCCCGACGCTGTACGCGCCGGCGGCGTCGACGGTGAACCTGAGGACGCGCGCCGGCGCCACGGTGAAGCAGGGCGATGTGCTGGCCACGCTCGACTCGCCGGAGCTCCGCGCCGAGCGCGACCGCGAGCTCGCGACGCTGCGGGGCTTCGAGGCCGACGTGGCACGCCAGCGCATCCTCGCGCAGAAGGCCCGGCTGCTGGCCGCGCGCACCGCCGATGAAGGCCGCCTCGCCCTGCAGACGGCCCAGCGCGACGCCGAACGCACGGCCCGAGCCTGCGAGCTGCAGGCCATCCCCCGCGCCGACTGCCTGCGCTATGCCGATGCGGTGGAAGCGGCGCAGGTGCGCGCCCGCCACAGCGAGGCCGATGCCGGTCTCGAAGGGCAGAACGCCGCGCTGGAATTGAAGAGCCGCGAGGAGGCCTTGGCCCGCCAGCGCGCCGTGGTCGCCGACCTCGAGCGCCGCGTCAGCGACCTCGATCTGCGCTCCCCGGTCAACGGCATCGTCGGCAGCATCGCGGTCGCCGATCGCGCGGTCGTCCCCGCGAATGCGCCGCTGATGACCGTGGTCGATCTCTCGCAACTCGAAGTGGAACTCGAAGTGCCGGAGACCTACGCCGACGACCTCGGTCTCGGCATGCGCGTCGAAGTGCGCATCGGCGCCCAGACCGTCGGCGGCGAGCTCATGACCATCGCGCCCGAAGTCCTGAACCGCCAAGTCCTTGCGCGCGTCCGCCTCGACGCACCGCCGGAGGGCCTTCGCCAGAGCCAGCGCGTCAGTGCCCGCGTGCTGATCGAGGAGAAACCCGATGTGCTGAAGCTGGCACGCGGCCCTTTCCTCGAAACCCAAGGCGGCCGCTTCGCCTACGTGATGGACGGCGGCGATGCCGTGCGCCGGCCCATCAGCGTCGGCGCCACCGCCGTCGGCGCCATCGAAATCGTCGAAGGGCTGCGGGAAGGCGAGCGCGTGGTCATCGCCGGCACCGACCTTTTCGAAAACGCTGAACGCGTGCAAGTCAACGAGTAGCGCCACGCGGCCTTGCGGCCTCGGCACCCCTTCCCCTCTCTACCTTCCGACGGAACCCCACATGCTTACGATGAAACAGCTCTCCAAGGTCTACCAGACCCACATGATCGAAACCCACGCCCTGCGCGGCATCGACATGGCCGTTCGCGAAGGCGAGTTCGTCGCCGTCACCGGCCCATCGGGTTCGGGCAAGACCACCTTCCTCAACATCGCCGGCCTGCTCGAGGAGTTCACCGGCGGCGAGTACCACCTCGATGGCGTCGATGTCCGCGGCCTCGACGACAACCAGCGCTCGCGCCTGCGCAACGAGAAGCTCGGCTTCATCTTCCAGGGCTTCAACCTGATCCCCGATCTCAACCTGTTCGACAACGTCGACGTGCCGCTGCGCTATCGCGGCTTCAAGGGGCCTGAGCGCAAGCAGCGCATCGAGGAGGCACTGGCCAAGGTGGGCCTCGCCTCGCGCATGAAGCACTATCCGGCGGAACTCTCGGGCGGCCAGCAGCAGCGCGTCGCCATCGCCCGCGCGCTCGCCGGCAGCCCGCGCCTGCTGCTCGCCGACGAACCGACCGGCAACCTCGACACGCAGATGGCCCGCGGCGTCATGGAACTGCTCGAGCAGATCAATGCCGAGGGCACGACCATCGTGATGGTGACGCACGACCCGGAGCTCGCCGCGCGCGCCCAGCGCAACATCCACATCGTCGACGGCCAGGTCGTGGACCTGCAGCGTCTCGCCGCGGCCTGAGGAGTCCGACGCAATGTTCCGCTACCACCTCAAGCTTGGCCTCAAGAGCCTGCGCCGCGCGCCGGTGCTCACCGCACTGATGGTGCTCATCCTCGCCGTCGGCATCGGCACCAGCATGACCAGCCTGACCCTGCTGCTGGCGCTCTCGGGCGACCCCGTGCCACAGATGAGCGGCAAGCTGTTCGTGCCACGCCTGGATGCGCGGCCGCTGGAAAGTTACACCGCCGGTGACGAGCCCGACTTCCAACTGGGCTACATCGATGCCCGCAATCTGCTGCGCGACGCCAAGGGCACGCGGCAGACCGTGCTGTTCGGCATCGCCCCCGCGGTCGACAGCGGCCGTGATGATCTTCAGCCCTTCTTCGAGGACGGCATGACGGCCACGCGCGATGCCTTCGCCATGTTCGACGTACCTTTCGTCGAAGGCGGCCCTTGGAGCGCCGAGGACGACGCCAACGCCGCGAAGGTCGCCGTGATCGGGCAAGACCTTGCGCAACGCCTGTTCCCTGGCGGCAAGGCGGTGGGCCAGCGCATCCGTCTTGACGCGCGCGACTACACCATCACCGGCGTCATGGGCCTTTGGCAGCCGGTGCCGAACTACATCCGCGTGTATGGCAGCAGCGCCACCGGCCGCCCCCAGCAGCTGTGGATTCCGTTCAGCACTGCCGTGCAGTTCGAGTACAGCAACAACGGCACGACCAACTGCCAAAGTGTCCCCGAGCCGGGCTACCAGGGCTTTCTGGACTCCGAGTGCACCTGGTTGCAGTACTGGGTGCAACTGGACGATACCGACCAGGTGCGGGCCTACCGCGACTACCTCTCGGCCTACGTGGCCGAGCAGAAGAAACTCGGCCGCATGCCGCGCCCACCCAACATCGCATTGCTGCCCCTGATGGCGCATCTGGAGAAAGCCGGCGTCGTCGGCAACGACCAGCGCCTGTCGAGCTGGTTGGCCTTCGGCTTCCTCGGCGTCTGCCTGGTGAACCTGATGACCCTGATGCTGGCCAAATTCACCGCGCGCCACGGCGACATCGGCGTGCGTCGCGCACTCGGCGCCACCCGCGCCCAGATCTTCCAGCAGTACCTCACCGAAGCCGGGGTGGTCGGCGCCGTGGGGGCCGTGCTGGGCGCGGCACTGGCCTGGTATGGGGTGCATCTGGTGGGCCGGGCGACCGCAACCGCCGAAGACTTCTACCGGATGGACCCCGGCCTGCTGGCAAGCAGCGTCGTGCTGTCGGTGCTGGCCGCGCTCGTGGCCGGCCTGTTGCCCACCTGGCGCGCCTGCACGGTGCGCCCCGCCCTGCAATTGAAGAGCCAGTGAGGCCCGCCATGGAACTCCGCCCCATCCTTTCGGCCATGCTGCGCAGCAAGACCGGCGTCCTGCTGATCGCGCTGCAGATCGCCCTCACCCTCGCCATCCTGACCAACGCCCTGAGCGTCATCGACGACCGCCTGCGCGAAGCCAAGCGCCCCAGCGGGTTGGACGAGGCCAACACCTTCCACCTCGCAGTGATCGATCGCGAGGCCAAGCTGGGGGATGGCGTGGTCGACAACGATCTCGGCCACCTGCGCGCCCTGCCCGGGGTCGAGGCCGCCGCCTGGGTGAGCCAGGTGCCACTGATGCAGTCCGGCAGCAACAACGGCTACCAGCGCCAGCCGGACCCGTCGGGTGACTATGTCATCGCGACGAACTACATGGTCGATGCCGAGGCCTTCAAGGCTTGGCCGCTTCGTCTGACCGAGGGTCGGTCCTTCGGTGCCGATGCGATGATCGAGGTCGACCGTACGCTGCCGGGCCAGCCCGCACCGAGGGTCGCCGTGATCACGCAGGGCCTCGCGCGCGCGCTCTGGCCGGATGCAAGCGCTGTGGTCGGAAAGAGCTTCTACGAGGGCTCGGCAAGCGTGCCGATCGAGGTCATCGGCGTGGTCGAGACGCTGGTGTCCCCCTGGGGTCGCGGATGGAACGATGGCAGCAATGCCGTGCTGTTCCCCGTCGTCGAACGCCAGCGCTACAACATCTACGCGGTGCGTACGGCGCCCGGGCAACTTGACCGGGTGATGAAGGAGGCCGAAGCCACGCTTCTGGCCCAGGTGCCGGGGCGGATGGTGTCCTACAACGAGGCAATGGCCGAGACCCGCGCCGACCGCTACGGCGGCGAGCACACGCTGGTCAACGGCCTGCTGGTGGTCGTCGCCCTGCTGCTGGTGATGACGGCGAGCGGCATCGTCGGCCTGGCCTCGCTGTGGGTGAACCAGCGCCGCAAGCAGATCGGCGTGCGTCGCGCGCTCGGCGCGCGCCGCGTCGACATCCTGCGCCTGTTCGTGACCGAGAACGTGATGATCACGGGCATCGGCATCGTGGTGGGCTGCGGGTTCGCACTGGGCCTCAATGCCTTGATGATGGACCAGCTCGAGTTGCCGAAGCTGCCCTTGGGGTATCTCGGGCTGGGTTCGGCGGTGCTGCTCCTGCTCGGCATCACCGCCGTGCTCGGCCCCGCACTGCGTGCCGCCTCGGTGCCGCCGGCGGTGGCCACGCGGAGCGCCTAAACTCGGCCCATGCCCACCCTTCTCGTCATCGACGACAACGCCGGCGTGCGCACCGCGCTCGAGGTGCTGTTCGATCTGCACGGCCTCAACGTCCTCGGCGCCGAAAGCCCCGAGGACGGCCTCGCCCTGCTCGACGCCCACCGCGTCGACCTCGTGCTGCAGGACATGAACTTCACCGCCGACACCACGTCGGGCGAAGAAGGCATCGCCCTGTTCCACGAGATCCGACGCCGCCACCCGGACATGCCGGTGATCCTGCTCACCGCGTGGACGCAGGTGGAAACCGCGGTGAGCCTGATGAAGTCCGGCGCGGCCGACTACCTCGGCAAGCCCTGGGACGACCACAAGCTGCTGGCCAGCGTGCGCAATCTGCTGGAACTGTCCGACACGCGTCGCGCGCTGCAGCAACTCGCCGGCGCCGATCGCCGCCGCCGCGCCGGGCTCGACGGCCGCTTTGACCTGCGCGGCATCGTCTATGCCGACCCAGCGATGGAGCGCGTGCTGCAGCTCGCCACGCAAGTGGCTGGCGCGGACGTTCCGGTTCTGATCACCGGCCCGAACGGCAGCGGCAAGGAGAAGGTCGCGGAAGTGTTGCAAGCGAACTCCGCGGTGCGTGAAGGACCGTTCGTGACGCTCAATTGCGGCGCCCTGCCCTCCGAGCTGATCGAAGCCGAACTGTTCGGCGCGGAGGCCGGCGCCTACACCGGCGCCACCAAGGCCCGCGAAGGCAAGTTCGAAGCCGCAGACGGCGGCACGCTGTTCCTCGACGAAATCGGCAACCTTCCAGCGGCCGGGCAGATGAAGCTGCTGCGCGTGCTGGAAACCGGGCGCTTCGAGCGACTCGGCAGCAATCGCGAGCGGCAGGTCAAGGTGCGCGTCATCAGCGCGACCAATGCCGACCTTGCCGCGATGATCCGCGACGGTCGCTTCCGCGAAGACCTCTACTACCGATTGAACCTCATCGAGCTGCGCGTGCCGCCGCTGGCGGAGCGCCCGCTCGACGTGATCCCGCTCGCCGAGCACTTCCTCGCCGGCAGCGGCAAGACGCTCGACGACGGCGCACGCCACGCGCTGCGTGCGCACGGCTGGCCCGGCAACGTGCGCGAGTTGAAGAACACGATCGCGCGCGCGGCCCTACTGTCGTCCTCGCCGACGATCACCTCCAACGACCTTGGGTTGCCTGCCTTCGCCGCCGACACGGCCGCTCGTAGCAACGACGCCCCGATGGATGCCGACGAACCGGATCGCGCCAGCATCGAAGCCGCGCTGAAGCGGCACCGCGGCGTCCTCGCGCAAGCGGCGGCCGAACTCGGCCTCTCGCGCCAAGCGCTCTACCGGCGACTTGAGCGCCTGGGCATCGACCGCGAGTCGGCGTCGTGAGTGGCTTGCCCTCGTCCGAGGCGGCGCCGTCGTGATGCGCTGGCGGCTCTCGCTCGCGGGCCAGTTCGCGCTGCGAGTGCTGCCCGTGCTCGCGGGTGGCATCGCGCTCGCGCTGGCGCTGCAGGCCTGGCTCGGTGACGCCCTGCTGGCCGGTGCCATCACCGTCGTCGCGAGCGGCCTCGTGCTGCTTTGGCTGCTCGGCGCCTGGCTGTCGCCGGTGCGCTCGCTGATCCGGGCCCTCACCGGCACCGCGCTCAGCTACCGCGACGGCGACTACAGCTTCGGCCTGCGCTGGCCGCGCAACGACGAGCTCGGCGACCTCGTCGCTGGCCACAACGCGATCGGCGAAGCCCTGCGCGAGAAGCAGCTGCAGCTGGTGCAGCGCGAGCTACTGCTCGACACCATGGTGCAGAACACGCCGGTGGCCATGCTGTTGCTCGACGCGCAGCAGCACGTGGTCTTCGCCAACGTCGCGGCGCGCAAGCTGCTGGGCGAAGGCCGCCGCCTCGATGGCCACGCACTGCACGGCCTGCTCGGCGCACGCGACGATGCCTTGTCGGAAGCCCTCCGCCACGGCGCCGCGGGCGTGTTCAGCACCGGTGACGGCGAAGACGACGACGTCTACCACCTCGCCACCTCCGCCTTCCGCCTGAACGGCCGCGAGCACACCCTGCTGCTGGTTCGCCAGATCACCACCGAGCTGCGCCGGCAGGAGGTGCAGACTTGGAAGAAGGTGATCCGCGTGATCAGCCACGAGCTCAACAACTCACTGGCGCCGATGGCCTCGCTCGCGCACAGCGGCGCCGAGTTGGCGCGACGTGGCCAGATCGAGAAGCTGCCCACGGTGTTCGCCACCATCGAGGAGCGCGCCCGCCATCTCGACGGCTTCCTTCGTGACTACGCGCGCTTCGCCAAACTGCCGCAGCCGCGCATCGAAGCCCATGACCCCGCGGTGCTCGTCGAGCGCCTGCAGAGCCAGATCCCTTTCGAGGTCGACAGCGACATCCCGCAGGAACCGCTGCGCGTCGACGGCGCGCAGTTCGAACAGGCCCTGCTCAACTTGCTGAAGAACGCACACGAGGCCTGCCCGCCCGAAGCTGACGTGCGGATGCGCCTGCGCCACCTTGGCGGCGACTGGCGCATCGAGGTGCTCGACCGCGGCACCGGCATGAGCGAGGCGGTGATGGCCAATGCCCTCGTGCCGTTCTATTCGACCAAGCGCAGCGGCACCGGCCTCGGCCTCGCGCTGGTGCGCGAGATCATCGAAGCCCACGGCGGGCGGATTGGATTGAGCAATCGAGACGGCGGCGGGCTGTGCGTCAGCCTCGTCCTGCCTGGCTGATCAGACCTTCTTCACCGGCCGCTGCCACGCGGCGATGCTCACCTGCTTGCCACGCGCCACGGTGAGCTGGCCTTCCGGGGCATCCTTCGTCACCACCGAGCCCGCACCGATCGTCGCCATCGCGCCGATCGTCACCGGCGCCACCAGCGAGCTGTTGCTGCCGATGAAGGCACCGTCGCCGATGGTGGTGGTCCACTTGTTCACGCCGTCGTAGTTGCACGTGATGGTGCCCGCGCCCACGTTCACCTTGGCGCCGATCACTGCATCACCTAGGTAGGTGAGGTGGTTGGCCTTGCTGCCCTTGCCGAGCACGGTCTTCTTCGTTTCGACGAAGTTGCCGATGTGCACGCCCTCCGCAAGCTGCGTGCCGGGGCGCAGGCGAGCGAAGGGGCCGATGGTGCAGTTCGCCTCCGCGACCGCGCCCTCGAGATCACTGTGCGCGGCGACAACAGTGCCGGCGCCGAGCGTCACGTCCTTCAAGCGGCAGAACGGTCCGACCACGACGCCGTCGCCGAGTTCGACGCGGCCTTCGAGGATCACGTCGACATCGATGCGCACGCCCTGCCCGACCACGACCGTACCGCGCTGGTCGAAGCGCGACGGATCAGCAAACTGCACGCCCTGCTCGGAGAGCGCCTTTGCGCAGCGACGCTGGTAGGCGCGCTCGAGTTGCGCGAGCTGCCACGGGTCGTTCGCGCCTTCCACTTCGCCGGCATCGGCAACGCGGACGACCGCCGCGGGGCCACCCTCGGCCGCAGCTGCCGCGAACACGTCGGTGAGGTAGTACTCGCGCTGCGCGTTCTCGTTGCGCAGGTTCGCCAGCCAGCGCTTCAGCGCGGCACCCTCGGCCGCGATCAGGCCGGTGTTGATCGTGCGCACGGCGCGCTGTTCCGGCGTGGCGTCCTTCTGTTCGACGATGGCCTGCACGCGGCCGCCTTCATCGACGAGCACGCGACCGTAGCCCGTCGGATCGACGAGCTCGGCCACCAGCACCGCCAGCTTGCCCTCGGCGGCCACGAGCGGACGCAGTGATTCGGCGCGGACGAGTGGGACATCGCCATACAAAACGAGCACGCGCGCATCGTCGGGCAATCCCGGCACCGCCTGCTGCACCGCGTGTCCCGTGCCGAGTCGCTCGGCCTGCTCGACCCAGGCAAGGTCCGCGTCTGCCTTGAAGGCCTCGCGCACTGCTTCACCGCCATGGCCGTAGACGACGTGGATGCGCGCGGCGCCCAGCGCGCGTGCCGTGTCGATCACGTGGCCGAGCATCGAACGCGTGGCGATCGGCTGCAGCACCTTCGGCAGCGGGGACTTCATGCGCTTGCCCTCGCCGGCGGCGAGGACGACCACGTGCAGGGGGGAGGTCATGGCGGGGATCCGTTCTTTGGAGGGCGCCATTCTAGAGGACGTGATGGCGATCACACGCCGCGCACCTCGTTGGTTGACCGCTTTCGACGCGCGCGGCGGAAACGCGAACGCCGGCCCTAGGGCCGGCGTTCGGTGTCGCGAATCACCGCCGTCGCCGGCGGGTCGCCTTAGTGCTTGAGGTTCTTCCGCAGACGCTCCAGCGCCTGCAGCTGCGCCATGGCCTCGGCCAGCTTGGCCTGCGCCTCGGCGATTTCCATCGCCTCGCTGCGGTTGGCCAGGATGCGCTCGGCTTCTTCCTTGGCCTTCTTGACCACGGCTTCGTCGAGGTCATCGGCACGCACGACGGTGTCGGCCAGCACGGTGACGACCTGCGGCTGCACCTCGAGGATGCCGCCCGACACGTAGAAGTCGAGCTTCTCGCCGTTCGGCTGGGTCACGACGACCTTGCCCGGCTTGATGCGCGTGATCAGCGGCGCATGGCGCGGAGCGATGCCGAGCTCGCCCAGTTCGCCAGTGGCCACGACCAGCGTCGCGTCGCCGTGGAAGATTTCCTTCTCGGCGCTGACGATGTCGCAGCGGATGGTGGTGCTCATGCGAATGCTCCCGTGAGGACGGCGGCCTTAGGCCGCCATCTTCTTGGCCTTCTCGAAGGCTTCGTCGATGCCACCGACCATGTAGAAGGCCTGCTCCGGCAGGTGGTCGCACTCACCTTCGACGATCATGCGGAAGCCGCGGATCGTTTCCTTGAGCGTGACGTACTTGCCCGGCGAGCCGGTGAACACTTCGGCGACGTGGAAGGGCTGCGAGAAGAAGCGCTCGGCCTTACGGGCGCGCGACACGACCTGCTTGTCTTCTTCCGACAGCTCGTCCATGCCGAGGATCGCGATGATGTCCTTCAGCTCCTTGTACTTCTGGAGCGTGGCCTGCACCTTGCGCGCGGTCTCGTAGTGCTCGACGCCGATGACGTTCGGGTCCAGCTGGCGCGAGGTCGAGTCCAGCGGGTCGACGGCCGGGTAGATGCCGAGCGAGGCGATGTTTCGCGACAGCACGTAGACAGCCTGGATCGAGGTGATCGAGCCGGTCTTCGTCGAGGTGATGCGCTCCTGCAGGACGCCCATTTCCTCGGCGAGCGTCGGCTGGTAACCCACGGCCGACGGCATGCGGCCCAGCAGCGCCGACACTTCGGTACCGGCCAGCGTGTAGCGGTAGATGTTGTCGACGAAGAACAGGATGTCGCGGCCCTTGCCGGTCGCCGGATCGATGTCGTCGCGGAAGTACTCGGCCATCGTCAGGCCGGTCAGCGCGACGCGCAGGCGGTTGCCCGGCGGCTCGTTCATCTGGCCGTACACCATCGCGACCTTGTCGAGGACGTTCGAGTCCTTCATCTCGTGGTAGAAGTCGTTGCCCTCGCGGGTACGCTCACCCACGCCAGCGAACACCGACAGACCTTCGTGGGCCTTGGCGATGTTGTTGATGAGTTCCATCATGTTGACGGTCTTGCCGACGCCGGCGCCGCCGAACAGGCCGACCTTGCCGCCCTTCGCGAAGGGGCACATCAGGTCGATGACCTTGATGCCGGTCTCGAGCAGCTCGTTGCCACCCGCCTGGTCGGCGTAGGCCGGCGCAGCGCGGTGGATTTCCCACGAGGTGTCGGCGGCGATCGGGCCGGCTTCGTCGATCGGACGACCCAGCACGTCCATGATGCGGCCCAGCGTGCCCTTGCCCACCGGCACCGAGATCGCGTGGCCGGTGTTCTCGGCGACGAGGTTGCGCTTCAGGCCGTCGGTCGAGCCGAGGGCGATGGTGCGCACGATGCCGTCACCGAGCTGCTGCTGGACCTCGAGCGTGATTTCCGTGCCCTGGACCTTCAGCGCGTCGTAGACCTTCGGCACCTGGTCACGCGGGAACTCGACGTCGACGACGGCGCCGATGATCTGAACAACTTTGCCCTGGTTCATGGTGGGTTCCTCAAAAGAAAGCTGGTGGAGGGCGCGCCGCTTAGACCGCTGCGGCGCCGCCGACGATTTCCGAAATTTCCTGCGTGATCGCAGCCTGACGTGCCTTGTTGTAGATCAGGTTCAGGGTGCCGATCAGCTTGGTGGCGTTGTCCGAGGCCGCCTTCATCGCGACCATGCGGGCCGCGTGTTCGGAGGCGAGGTTCTCGAGCACCGCCTGGTAGACGAGCGATTCCACGTAGCGGGTCATCACGTCGTCGAGCACGGTCTGCGCGTCCGGCTCGTAGAGGTAGTCCCAGTCGTGCGTCGCTTCGAGCGACTCCGACGCCGGCAGCGGGAGCAGCGGCGAGAGCGTCGGCTTCTGCGTCATCGTGTTGATGAAGTCGTTGAAGCACAGCGTGACGCGGTCGATCTTGCCTTCCGTGTAGCCGTCCAGCATCACCTTGACGACGCCGATCAGCTGCTCGACCTGCGGGTTCTCGCCGAGGTGCGTGACCGAGGCCAGCATCTCGACCTTGAGGCGACGGAAGAACGTGGAAGCCTTCTGGCCGACGCAGACCACGTCGATGCCCACGCCCTTGCCCTGCCACTCGCGCATGTCGGCGAGGATTCGGCGGAACAGCTGCGAGTTCAGGCCGCCGCAGAGGCCGCGATCGGTCGAGACGATGATGTAGCCCACGCGCTTGACCTCGGCGCGCTCGGCCATGAACGGGTGCACGTAGTCGGCGTTTGCCTTAGCGACATGGCCGACGACCTGCTTCATGAGACGCGCGTACGGACGCGAGGACTTCATCTTGTCCTGCGCCTTGCGGATCTTGGATGCCGAGACCATCTCGAGCGCGCGCGTCACCTTGCGGGTGTTCTGCACGCTCTTGATCTTGGTTTTGATTTCGCGACCGCCTGCCATGGTGTCCTCCGGTCAGGGCGCGCTGGCCGCGCGTCCTGCCCCGTTGTCGTTCGTCAGAAGCTGCCGGTGGCCTTGAACTCGGCGATCAGGGCCTTGAACTGGCCTTCGATCTCCTTGTCCCACGCGCCCGAGCTGACGATCTTGTCCATCAGCGCGCCCTGCGTGTTGGCGGCGTGCGCATGCAGGCCGGCCTCGAAGGCACCGATCTTGGCGAGCGGCACGTCGTCCATGTAGCCCTCGTTGACGGCGTAGATGGACAGGGCCATCTGCGCGATCGACATCGGGGCGTACTGCTTCTGCTTCATCAGCTCGGTGACGCGCTGGCCGCGCTCGAGCTGCTTGCGGGTGGTTTCGTCGAGGTCCGAAGCGAACTGCGCGAAGGCCGCCAGCTCGCGGTACTGCGCGAGCGAGATACGGATGCCGCCCGACAGCTTCTTCATGATCGTCGTCTGCGCGGCGCCACCGACGCGCGACACCGAGATGCCGGCGTTCACGGCCGGGCGGATGCCGGCGTTGAACAGGTCGGTCTCGAGGAAGATCTGGCCGTCGGTGATCGAGATCACGTTGGTCGGCACGAAGGCCGAGACGTCACCGGCCTGGGTCTCGATGATCGGCAGCGCGGTGAGCGAGCCGGTCTGGCCCTTGACGGCGCCGTTGGTGAACTTCTCGACGTACTCGGCCGAGACGCGGGCCGCACGCTCGAGCAGGCGCGAGTGCAAATAGAACACGTCGCCCGGGTAGGCTTCGCGGCCCGGCGGGCGGCGCAGCAGCAGCGAGATCTGGCGGTAGGCGACGGCCTGCTTCGACAGATCGTCGTACACGATCAGGGCGTCCTGGCCGCGGTCCATGAAGTACTCACCCATGGCGCAACCGGCGTACGGGGCGATGTACTGCATCGCCGCCGACTCCGAAGCCGAGGCCGCGACGACGGTCGTGTAGGCCATCGCGCCGTTCTCTTCGAGCTTGCGCACGATCGAGGCGATGGTCGAGTTCTTCTGGCCGATCGCGACGTAGACGCACTTCACGCCCGACGACTTCTGATTGATGATCGCGTCGATCGCCATCGCGGTCTTGCCGGTCTGGCGGTCGCCGATGATCAGCTCGCGCTGGCCACGACCGATCGGGATCATGCTGTCGACCGACTTGTAACCCGTCTGCACCGGCTGGGCCACCGACTGGCGCCAGATGACGCCCGGGGCCACGCGCTCGACCGGCGAGGTCAGCGAGGCGTTGATTGGGCCCTTGCCGTCGATCGGCTCGCCCAGCGCGTTGACAACGCGGCCGAGCAGTTCCGGACCCACCGGCACTTCGAGGATGCGGGCGGTGGTCTTCGCGACCGCGCCTTCGCGCAGGTGCTCGTAGTCACCGAGGACCACGGCGCCGACCGAGTCGCGCTCGAGGTTCAGGGCCAGGGCGAAGGTGTTGCCCGGCAGCTCGATCATTTCGCCCTGCATCACGTCGGCGAGGCCGTGGATGCGGACGATGCCGTCCGACACCGAGGTGACGGTGCCTTCGTTGCGCGCTTCGGCCGACAGCTTGGCCTTCTCGACGCGCTGCTTGATGAGTTCGCTGATTTCCGACGGGTTGAGCGTCTGCATTGGGGTGCCTCGTTGCCGGCTTAGAGCCGGTTAGCGGAAAGGGAAAGTCTTAATGCGTGAGAGCAGTTTCGAGGCGCGCCAGCTTGCTGCGCAGCGACCCGTCGATGACCACATCGCCGGCGTCGATGACGGCACCGCCGATCAGCGTCGGGTCGACGGCCGTTTCCAGCGCGACATCGGCGTTGAAGCGGCGACGCAGCGCCTGCTCGATCTTGGACTGCTCGTCGCCCGAGAGCGGCGTGGCCGACGTGACCTTCGCGCGCACGACGCGCTCGGCTTCGGCACGGAGCTGCTCGTACTGGCCGGCGATCTCCGGCAGCAGGGCGAGGCGATCGTTCGATGCCAGCACGTCGAGGAATTGCAGGAAGACGGCGTCGCACGACGGCGGCGCCACCAGTCCCGCGGCCTCGGCGCGTTCAAGCGCCGGGTGCGCGACGAGGCCGGCGATGCGCGGATCGGCGGCAAGCTGCGCCGACACCGACAGCGCGGCCGACCATCCCGGCAGGGTGCCGGATTGGCGGGCCAGCGCGAACGCGGCGCGGGCGTAGGGACGGGCGAGGGTCAGGGCCAGGCTCATGGGCGTGTCGTCAGATCTGCGCGGCGAGTTCGTCGATCAGGGCCGCATGGGCCTTGGCGTCGATTTCGCGACGGATCAGCTTCTCGGCGCCGGCGACGGCCAGCGAACCGACCTCGCGACGCAGGGTTTCCTTCGCGCGGAAGGTCGAGGCCCCGATCTCCGACTCGGCCAACGCCTTCTGGCGCTGCCCTTCGGCGATGGCTTCCTGCTTGGCGGCGTCGACGATCTGGGCCGCACGGGCTTCCGCCTGCGCGATGATCTCGTTGGCCTTGACGCGGGCTTCCTTCAGCGCCTCGTTGACCTTGTCCTGCGCCTGCGCGAGGTCCTTCTGGCTACGCTCTGCAGCGGCCAGACCCTCGGCGATCTTCTTCTGGCGCTCTTCGATGGCCTGAAGCAGCGGCGGCCACACCTTGGTAGCGATCAGCCAGATCAGCATCGCGAAGGCCAGCGCCTGCGCGAACAGCGTGAGATTGATATTCATGGGTTCGCTCTGGAAGAACATTCGCGCGCCCCATCCGGGGCGCCCGCAAACACCGCCGGCTCAGGGCCGGCATGCGCGGGGGCGAACCCCCGCGCGAGCAACGCCGCTTAGGCCGCCTGGAAGGCGGTGGCGAGCGGGTTGATGAAGGCGAACATCAGGGCAACACCGACCGTGATGATGAACGCGGCGTCGATCAGGCCGGCGGTCAGGAACATACGGACCTGCAGGACCGGGATCAGTTCCGGCTGGCGGGCAGCCGACTCAAGGAACTTGCCGGCCATCATGGCCATGCCGAGACCGGCGCCGAGCGCGGCCAGGCCGATCATGATGCCGATGGCCAGCGCGGTCGAGGCCTGGACGTTCGCGAGAAGGGCGAGGGTTTCCATGGTGTTACTCCGATGACAATGGTTGAAAGGAAAAGGGTGGAACGAAAACGATTCGGCAGAATCGGGTGCAGCGAAATCAGTGACCTTCTTCCATGAGGCTCAGGTACACGACCGAGAGCATCATGAAGATGAAGGCCTGCAGCGGAATCACGAGCAGGTGGAAGAGCATCCAACCGAAGCCGAGCAGGCTGGACGCCGCCACGCCGACAAGGCCGACGCCGCCCAGGGCCCAGATCAGCAGGAAGAGCACTTCGCCGGCAAACATGTTGCCGAACAGACGCATGGCCAGCGACACCGGCTTGCTCAGCAGCTCGACCGCGTTGAGCAGCAGGTTGGCCGGAAACATCCACTTGCCGAACGGCGCGGTGAAGAGCTCATGGATGAAGCCACCCAGGCCCTTGGCGCGCAGCGCAAAGAAGATCATCAGGAAGAAGACGCTGAACGACAGACCGAAGGTCGCATTCAGATCGGCGGTCGGGACCGGCTTCCAGTACTCGAGGCCGAGCGCATGGAGCGGCATGGCGATGAAGTCCGCCGGGATCATCTTGATGCTGTTGAGCACCAGGATCCAGCAGAACAGGGTGATCGCGATGGGCGTCACGAGGCGGCTCGGGCCGTGGTATGCGTCCTTAGCCTGCTTGTCGACGAACTCGAGCACGATCTCGACGAACGCTTGCCACTTGCCCGGAACGCCCGCCGTGGCCTTGCGCGTCGCGAGCCAGAAGGCGAAGACCATGAACAGGCCGACGACAATCGACGTGGCCAGCGTGTCGACGTGCAGCGTCCAGAACGCGCTACCGTCGTCGACGGTGATCGCAAGGTTCTTGAGGTGGTGCTGGATGTAGCCAGCCGGAGTCAGGTTTTCGCTTGCCATCGCCGCTTCATTGCCTCTTGAACGTCATCATCGCCACGACCAACGCCACCTGGGCGAACAGTAGACCGGCGAACACCGGGAAGACCCTCGGCATCGCCACCACCATCGCCAGCACGAGCAGCGCCGCGACCACCACCCACTTCAGCACCGTCCCGAGCACCACCGCGTACATTGCCGCGGAGCCACTCGGTGCAACGGCGCGCAGCGCATAGAGCGCCGAAACCGCAACACCCGACAAAAGCGCGAACCCGCCGCTGAAGAAAGCCGCAGCAGCCGCCATGTCGAAGACCAGAGCCACCAGCAACGCCGCTGCACCCTGCGCCGCCAGACCTCGCCACCACACCGCCTTCGTCAGCAGACGCTTTTCGACGAGGGCTTGCATGACACGGTCCGGCGCGGGAATGGGACGCCGCTGATAAGGAGCGGGAGTTTAGCATGCCCTCGGAATCAGCCTCAACGGCCTGAAGCACCGGGGACGTTTGCGTTCACAGTCGGTGCACAGCCGTGACCTGTGCCGTCACAACGGTCGATTTGTGTCCCGCCGTTCGACGGGCCGCATTCGTGGCCAGGGGTGTCTGTCAGGGGTGATGGGCCGCCGGATAACCCTATTGCCCGACTACCCGCCCCAACTTTCTCCGCCCCAAAGAAAAACCCCTCCGGGGATCCCGGAGGGGTTTTGGTGTAAGGCCCTGGCGATGACCTACTCTCGCATGCGG
>NZ_JBILJW010000039.1:0-8803 GCF_044377035.1 Silanimonas sp. | reverse complement strand
GCGGCGGGATTCCGCGACCGGGGGAGCTCTCGCTGGCGCACCACGGCGTGCTGTTCCTCGACGAGCTCCCGGAGTGGAGCCGCAACACCCTCGAGGCCCTTCGCGAACCGCTGGAATCCGGCGATGTGCAGATCGCACGTGCAGCGATGCAGGCGGTGTTTCCGGCACGCCCTCTGCTCGTCACGGCGATGAACCCTTGCCCCTGCGGCTGGGCCGGGGACCCCTCGGGCCGCTGCAACTGTCCGTCCGACACCATCGCGCGCTACCAGTCGCGCGTCAGCGGCCCGTTGCTCGACCGCATCGACCTCCATGTGGCGCTGGCCCGCGTGCCCGCTTCGGCCTTGATGGCGCCGAGCGGCCCCGGCCTTCCGAACGATGCCGAGGCGTCGCGCGCGAACGAGTCCAGCGCCGCCGTCCGGGCCCGCGTGCTGCGGGCCCGCGAGCGCCAACAGGCCCGGCAAGGCAAGCCGAATGCGCATCTGGCACCGGGCGAGCTCGAGGCCGTCATCGCCGCCACGCCAGCGGCGCGGGCCTTGCTCGAACACGCCGCCGATCGCCTCACGCTCTCGGCACGCGCAGTGCATCGCACGCTGCGAGTGGCGCGCACCCTCGCCGATCTGGCCGGTGAAGACGCCGTCGACACGCCACAGATGGCCGAGGCGATCGGCTTCCGCGCGATGAGCATCGACTCGAATCCGTCGTTGCAGGCTACGCTGCAAGCCTCGACGCGAACGGAGCACCGGGCCGGGCATGGAGTGGTTGGCACGCACTGACACGTGGTTGCTGGGCGGCGCCCTCGTCGCCCTGCTGGGCATTGGCTCCAGCCTCGTGGCCCGCCGCTTCGGCGCGCCGCTGCTGCTCGTGTTCCTCGCGCTCGGCGTCGCGCTCGGCCCGGAGGGGGCCGGCTTCAACATGGCACCGGGCATCGTGTATGCGATCGGCGCGCTGGCGCTGGCCATCATCCTGTTCGACGGCGGCCTGCAGACGCGGCTCGCGCCGCTGCGCCCGGCCATCGCGCCGGCGCTTTGGCTGGCGACGGCTGGCGTGGCCATCACGGCGGTGCTCACGGCCCTGGCGGCCATGTGGCTGCTCGGCCTGGGCTGGGTGGAAGGCCTGCTGTTGGGCGCGGTGCTGGCCTCGACCGACGCAGCGGCGGTGTTCTTCCTGCTGCGCGGCGCCGGCATCGCGTTGCCGAAGCGCGTCAATGGCGTGCTGGAGATCGAATCCGGCAGCAACGATCCCGTCGCTGTGTTCCTGACGGTGCTGTTGTGCACCTGGCTGTCGGTGGGCAACGTTGGCGGGCCGGGCGGCCTGGCGCTGACCCTCGTACTCCACCTCGTGCTGGGCCTGGGCTTGGGGGTCCTCGGGGGTCGCTTGATCGCCCTCGGCCTCAATCGCTTGTCGTTGCCCGAGGGCTTGCACCCGCTGTTTGCGCTGGCCGGCGCCGTGGGCTTGTTCGCGGCGACCAACACCCTGCACGGCAGCGGCTTCCTCGCCGTCTATGTCGCCGGGCTGGTGCTCGGGCAGAAGCCGGTGCGCGCGATCGCCAACGTCACGACCGTGCTCAACGCATCCACCTGGTTGGCGCAGGGCGGCATGTTCCTGCTGCTGGGCATGCTGGTCGTGCCCTCCACCCTGCTCGATGTGCTCGGCCCGGCGCTGGCCCTGGCCGCGGTGCTGATGCTGGTGGCGCGCCCTGTCGCCGTGGCCGCCTGCCTGGCGCCCTTCGGCTTCCACAAGCGCGAGATCGGCTTCGTCGGCTGGGTCGGGCTGCGCGGCGCGGTGGGCATTTTCCTCGCGTCGCTGCCGCTGCTGATGGCGCTGCCGCAGGCTTCGCTGTACTTCAACGTCGCCTTCGTCGTGGTGGTCACCTCGCTGCTGGTCCAGGGCTGGACGCTCAAGCCGGCGGCCAGGCTCTTCCGCGTGGCGCTGCCGCGCCGCGAGACGGCGACGCGCCGCATCGAACTCGACCTGCCCGGCCAGCTCGAATTCGAACTGGTGGGCTATCGCGTCGGGCCGACCAGCGCCGTGCTGACCAAGAACGCGGAGCTGCCCGGCTGGGCGCGGCCGGCGATGGTGGTGCGTGAGGGGCGCATCCTGCTGCCGACCGAGGCCGGTCCGGCGCAAGCCGACGACACCGCCTATTTCCTCGCGCCGCCCGGCGAGGTCTACCGGCTCGACTGGCTGTTTGCCGAGGGCAACGAGGCGCGCGAGGCCGAACACGAGACGTTCGGGGCCTTCAGCCTGGCGGGCGACGTGCCGCTGGGCGAACTGGCCGGCTTCTACGGGCTGCCGATCCCGCCGCGCTACGCCGCCCACACGGCCAGCGAGATGTTCGCCACCCGCTTCGAGGGCGAAGTTCACATCGGCGACCGGATCGCCCTCGGCGGTGCCACCCTGGTGGCCCGACGCATCCGCGACGGCCGCGCGACCGAGATCGGCATCGTCTTCCATACCGACTCGCTGGGGCGCCTCCAGCGCTGGATGTCAGGGTGGCGTGAGCGCCTGCGTCGCGCGTTCTGATGCAGCGCAGCGTGGGGCCGGCATCCAGGCCAGAGCAGGACCCCGCGCACTTGCAGGGCCGCGCGCTTCACGTTACACAGTAACGGTACGGCCGTCGCGCCCCCGCTTCCGGTCGTCCTGTCCCCGCGAACCCGCCCAGGCGTCGATGCCAAGACCATCGGCCCGCGGGGGCGCGGACTTCATCTGATCGTTTCTTGGGGAGTCATCCATGCGTCGCTTGCAGCAGAAGTGGTGTTCGATCGCGGTTTCGTCGGCCCTCGTGGCCATGGTGGGTGCGGCGCAGGCGGCGACGGTGGAAACCGCCGCAGTGGCGAAGTCCGATTCGCCCGCCCTGAAGGCCTTTGAGTCGACGGGCCGCATGCCCTACATCGTCGGCTTCCGCGACGTGCCCGCCGTCACCTTCGAAGCCCAGCTGAAGCAGGCACCGACGCCCCCGCTGCGCGGCAAGATGGCGGTCGACCACGACGCCGCGGTGGCCGCCTACGCCACGCAGCTCGAAGGGCGCCAGCGCGCCAACGAAGCGCGCCTGAAGTCCAGCGTCGGCCGTGACTTCGACGTGCAGCACCGCATGCAGCATGCCTTCAACGGCATCGTCGCCGAGCTGACGCCGGCCGAAGCCGCCGCTTTCGCCAATGACCCGACGGTCACGCTTGTCGAGCCCTACACCGAGTACGCGCTGGACGATGAAATCGCCCCGTCGGTGATCGGCGCGAACACGGTGTGGGAAGACGGCACCGGCTTCCACCGCGCCGCCTTCATCAGCCGCGGTCGCACCGAAGTCTCCGTGTACAACCGCCGCGCCAAGGGCGAAGGCGTGATCGTCGGCATCGTCGATTCGGGCATCAATTTCGCCAGCCCGTCCTTCGCCGGCGTCGAGCCCGGCACCGGCCACGAGTTCAAAAACCCGCTGGGCGACGGCCGCTACCTCGGCAGCTGCGCCACCGGCGGCGTCGATGCCGGCCGCTGCAACGACAAGCTGATCGGCGGCTACGACTTCGTCTGCGGCCCGCCGGCCAACCTCTGCGGCACGGCCAACATCGGCGAGGAGCCGGGCTTCGGCGACAGCAACAGCCACGGCACGCACACGGCCGGCACGACGGCGGGCAACACCCGCACCACCACGTTCCGCGGCAACACGGTCACGCTGACGGGCATCGCGCCGCGCGCCAACGTCATCGCCTACGACGCCTGCTACACCAACACCGCGACCGGCCAGGGCCTCTGCCCCAACGTCTCGACGCTGGCCTCGATCAATCAGGCGATCGCCGACGGCGTCGACGTCATCAACTACTCCATCGGCGGCGGCGCCCAGCCGTGGTCGGAAGCCATCTCGCAGGCCTTCCTCGCAGCCACCGACGCCGGCATCTTCGTCTCGGCCTCCGCCGGCAACAGCGGCCCGAACCCCTCGACGAACGGCCACAGCCAGCCGTGGGTGATGACGGTCGCCGCGGCCCAGTCGGGCCGCTCGGGCTACGAGTTCACCCTCAACACCAGCGGCGCGGGCGTGCCGACCAACCTCTCTCAGGTGCTGCTGGCCGCCGGCTCGGGCGGTGTTGAGCTGACCACGGCGATCCCGAGCAGCGCGCTGCGCGCCGGCCCGGGCTTCACTGGCGCGGCCGACGGCTGCACCGCCAGCGGCGCGTTCCCGGCGGGCTTCTTCAGCAACCGCATCGCCCTCGTGCGCCGCGGCACTTGCGCCTTCACCGAAAAGGCGGCCAACGCCACGGCCGCCGGCGCGCGCGCGGTGATCATCGTCAACAACACCACGGGCGGCATCGCGCCGTCGGTGCCCGGCGCCACTGTGCCGGTGTTCGGCATGGCGCAGGCCGAGGGCGTCGCGCTGCAGGCGCTCACCGTCTCGAACCCGGCGCTGGCCTCGACGGTGCCCTTCCCGGCCACGCGCATCGACAACACGGCCGACCAGCTGGCCGCCTTCAGTTCGCGCGGCCCGGCCGCGTTCTCGGTGCTGAAGCCGGACATCACCGGCCACGGCGTGAACATCCTCGAGCCGGTGGCCTGCGCCAACCCCACGCAGTGGACGACGGCGGGCTGCGTCGAGACGATCGGCTTCCTCAGCGGCACCTCGATGTCCTCGCCGCAGGTGGCGGGCAGCGGCGCGCTGCTGCGCCAGCTCTTCCCGACCTGGACGCCGGCCGAGATCAAGTCGGCGCTGATGATGACGGCGCGCCAGGGCGTGCTGATGCAGGACGGCGTCACCGTCGCCAACCCGTTCTCGGCCGGTGCCGGCCGCGTGCAGGTGGATGCCGCGGCCAAAGCCGGCCTCGTGCTCGACGAGCAGCGCGCCGACTACAGCGCGGCGAACCCGGCGCTGGGCGGCGACGTGTCGGCGCTCAACCTCGCCAGCATGACCAACCGCGGCTGCAGCACCACGAGCTGCACCTTCACCCGCACCTTCCGCAGCACGCGCGGCACGTTCCAGACCTTCAGCCTCGCGCTGTCGGGCGTGACGGGCTCGGTGAGCGCGCCGGTCTTCACCGTCGGTCCGTTCGGCACGCAGACGGTCACCGTCACCGTGAACACGGCGGCCCAGCCGGCTGACGGCAGCTACCGCTTCGGCACGCTGACGCTGACCTCCACCGGCAGCGACAGCAGCACCCGCTCGCCGGCCCTGCGCCTGCCGATCGCCGTCGCCGTGCGCGCGCCGGAACTGGGCCTCAGCACCGAGACGATCGCCATCAGTGCCCCGGCCAACACCACGCGCAGCGCCAACTTCACGCTGTGGAGCAACAGCAACCCGGTCGACTTCACGACCCGCACCACGGGAACCGGCACCGGCGCGGTCGTGGCGCAGAGCGGTGCGGGCGCGACCAGCGGCTACGCCACCGGCCGCTACACTGACCTCGGCATCGGTCAGTTCGCCGCCGATGACTTCGTGCTGACGCAGGCGACCACGCTCGCCAGCATTGTCAACGAAGGCTTCGTCCTCGGCACCGGCACCATCCCGGCGACGACGGTGATCGGCTGGTCGATCTTCGCCGACGCCGGCGGCGTGCCGGCAGGCAATCCGGAAACCTCGCCGAACGCGGCGGTGTGGCGCTACTCGGCCCCGGCCAACTCGGCCGGGATCAGCACCACCGGCGGCGTGCTGCGCCTGAACCTCGCGGCCGCGGGCCAGAACGTGACCCTGCAGCCGGGCCGCTACTGGCTGGTGCCGCAGGTGAACGCCGTGTTCGCCAACCGCTTTGCGTGGTTCTTCTCGCAGCAGGGCAACGGCACCGCGCCGCGCACGATCGTCCCGAGCAACCCGGCACCAACCAACGTGTGGACCACGCCGGCCGGCGCGCCAGTGGGTCTCGCCTACACGCTGAATGGCACGGTCAGCTGCGGCGCATCGTGGATCGGCAGCGTCACGCCGGCCTCGGGCCGCGCGGTCGCGGGCGCGCCCGCCACGGTGACGGTCAGCGTCAACACGGCCGGCCTCGCACCGGGTAACTACTCGGGCTTCGTCTGCCTTGGCAGCAACGACCCGGCCCGTGCCACGGCCACCGTCCGCGTGAACCTCTCGGTGGTTGCCGCCACGCAGGCTGAGGGCAACAAGCGCAGAACGACCGGTTCCGAGCGTCTGCGCCAGCGCGTCGGGTCGATGCGTGCAGGTGCGCTGCGCCAGTAACGCGGCGGTTCCGCTCAAGCAAACAACAACGGGCCCGAAAGGGCCCGTTGTTGTTTCAGTGGCGGAGAAGCCGCCTCGGGTTACGCGACGGCGGTTTCCTTCTCGCCGTGGTGGAACTGCTCCTCCTCGGCGCGGCCCCAGCGCTGGTGCTTCACCGCGGTGAAGCCGCGCTCGGCGGCGGCGAACTCGCGCCCCTGCAGAGTTCCAAGTTCGCAGACCCAGCTCGAGACGCCACCGGAAAGCGAGCGCCACGGCGGGCCGCCGGGTCCTTGGCTTCCGTGCACGATGCAGACAGCCGCCGGGCGAGCCGAAACGGCTCACCTCGGTCCGGAGGGAGGCGTGCTCCGGTGCCTCCGCACCAAGTAACCAGCGAGCTGTCCAGCCACGACCTGCTCGTTCGGCTCAAGGGCCTGATTCATCCAATGCTGGGACAGCGATAGGCCGGGCCTGCAATCGAAAGGGAGACAGGTGGCCAAGGTCGCGTAGCTCGTCGGAGCGCAGCCGGGAAAGAGCTGGCAACGCGCGTCCACCGCCGCGGAGGCGCGGATCGCCTGCTGCCGATCAGGTGGCAGGAGCGCCATGCCGAGCGTGCGTTCGACCTCTGGCCCGAAGCTCTTTTCGACATTGTGCAGCGCCCGCAGCACATACAGCGCCGGGCTACGGACCTGATCGAGATCGCTCGGCATGTCCCTCGCAGTCCGCATCTCGGTCAAGACCGCGTCCGGGTTGGCGCTGGCCTGGAGTTGGGCGTCGACCACCGCCGACTGGTATCCGGCACACAGGTCCTTGACTAGGGACTGCACGATGGCGAGAGAGCGGGCAGCTTGTTCCTGTGTCGACTCGTCCGGCTCAGGGATTCGCTGTGAACTCCCGGCATCGCACAACGAGCGGATCGCAACGAGCATTTCGTGGCGATCCGTTTCGAATTCGCCCCGGGATCCGCCAACCAGCAGATCACGCCACGACCGGGGAGCGTAGATCTGCTCCAGCGAGCGGCGTTCCGCGGCATGCGCCGCATCCGCTGCTCGGCCGGCGCCCGCAGGCGCACGGCCCGAAGGACCCACCTCCCCGTCCCTGTGCGCTACGGAGGGATCGTCACTGGGGCGCTCCGCATCCTCACGATGCACCTTCAGCGCCCATGCCCCTGCCAACGTCAGTACAACCAGCACTAATCACGCCATCCGCCGCGGCTTGGAGAGGGCATTCTTCATCGAAGAACCTCAGGAATGTTTTTGGCGGGTAGATCGCCGAGCCCAAGCAAACCCCACAACGGCGGTCTCTATAGGCTCAGCGGCCGATTGGCAAATCAGCCGTCAGGTGGTCGGAGGTGGCGGATTGACTCCGCACGAGCCTCTCGGAATAGCGCCGCAATTCGACAGTGCAGGAATGGCGCAAACACACCACTGAGATTCACCTGGCCGGAATTCGACCCTATACGCCCCAGTGCGACCAAAGACACCGCTCGGACCTGCTCTACGATCACGTTCTGCGCTTCCACGTCGCGCTCCTGTTGCGAAGTCGCACACGTGTAGTTCGCAGGCGAGCTGAGGAGACTCAGTCGAGGCCTCCGGCTCACTCGAGCCGCGCCGCGCCGCGCCGCCGCCATTGGGCGTGGGAGAGACGATGCGAATGGTCCAGAGAATGAGGAATCCGGGGTTACTGGGCCCCACAGCGTAAACCGTTGGCAGCACCGGGTCGCCGCTCCGGCAGGCCCTGAATCGATCCTCCACACCGAAGGCTTCAGGCCGAATGACGTCCGCGGCGGCCTCGGCATCCAGGATCTCGACTTGATCTCCGGCTTCCTCGGGCGGCGGTGAGAAGTTGCAGCAGGGCTTTGGAGGCCCGTCAAATGGGTCCTTGCCTGTTCGAGCGATGCATCGGGCGTGTCCACGCTGCAAGCCGAATATCAACGGATTCGCAGTGGACGTCGCACCGGCTCGACAGGTCGCGACGGTTTCCTTCGCCTTGCCCTCGCCGTGGTCGAACTGCCCCTCCCCGGTGTTGCCCTTCATCGCCATGGTGGAGCTCTGGCCGGCGTGGATGGTCGACGTCTCACAGCGGTCAAGCCGTGCTGGTGCGCCAGCGCGACGGGTCGATGCATGCAGGTGCGCTGCGCCAGTAACGCGGCGTTTCCGCTCCAGCAAACAACAACGGGCCCGAAAGGGCCCGTTGTTGTTTCGGTGGCGGAGAAGCCGACTCGAGTTACGCGACGGCGGTTTCCTTCTCGCCGTGATCGAACTGCTCTTCCTCGGTGCTGCCGCGCATCGCCGTGGTCGAGCTCTGGCCGGCCTGGATCGTCTGCGTCACCGCGTCGAAGTAGCCGGTGCCGACTTCGCGCTGGTGCTTCACCGCGGTGAAGCCGCGCTCGGCGGCGGCGAACTCGCGCTCCTGCAGCTCGACGAAGGCGCTCATCTGGCGGCGGGCGTAGCCGTGGGCCAGGTCGAACATGCCGTAGTTGAGCGAGTGGAAGCCCGCCAGGGTGATGAACTGGAACTTGTAGCCCATGGCCGCGAGTTCCTTCTGGAAGCGCGCGATGGTCGCGTCGTCGAGGTTCTTCTTCCAGTTGAAGGACGGCGAGCAGTTGTAGGCCAGCAGCTTGCCCGGGTACTTGGCGTGGATGGCTTCCGCGAAACGCTTGGCGAAGGCGAG
>NZ_JBILJW010000038.1:0-9106 GCF_044377035.1 Silanimonas sp. | reverse complement strand
TTGCCCTGCTACACGTCTCTGCAAGCGTTTATGCACGTGAATGATACGGTGGCTTTTGTACCCTCGGCCATTGCTGCCACCGGTGGCTTCCAAGTGATTGACTTAGACATGTCTTCCCTAAATTTCAATGTGGTTGTGGGATGGCATAGAAGAGCTTCGGGCAGTGTATCCAGAGATTGGCTTGTTCAGGTTATTGCAGGATTGCACACGTCAAGTTAGCTCAAAATGAATACGCCCTAGTTTTGTAGACGCTCTATGACCGCTTCTGGCCGGGTGTGTGAGGTCGCCACCGGCCGCTTTGTAGAATTCAAAACGCAGAACCGGTGTTTGGCTGAGCGGCCGGTCTGGAGATAGCTGGATGGCCGGAATGGGTCGTGAGCGGACATAGTCAACAACAGCACAGCGATTAGCTCTGACCGGAACAGTGATCACGAACCGCCGGCTCCTGCAGCCCCCTTAATCGTCTGGGTTTCGCTGCTTGTTGCGACTCACTGTGGACACCCTCAAGACGCATCCTTGTGCTTCGACTGGCAAGCGAAATCGCATGGAAGACTCGTAGATGGTCTTTTCCGACCTTCGTTCTCTGCGCAGATCAGATCGCGAGGAGCCTATGGATGATCAGCCCAACCGGCGCATTGGTACGACGCTTCCGCCTTCCTTAATGGCTTCGAGGTAGTCGGCCCACTGCTGCATCATTCGTCGCCGTTCCGTTAGGTGGCTGGTTCGGTTGTATGAACGTCCGTTGGCATCGCGGACCGCATGCGCGAGCTGGTGCTCGATGAAGTCCGGCCTCACGTGCAGTACTTCATCGAGTATGGTCCGGGCCATAGCTCGGAAGCCGTGGCCGCTCATCTCGCTTTTCTCGAATCCCATTCGTCGCAGTGCTGAGAGGATGGCGTTGTTGCTCATTGGTCGCCTCGGACTGCGGGGGGAGGGAAATAGGTAGCGCCCCGATCCGGTCAGCGGTTGAAGCTCTCGCAGAATGGCCAATGCCTGAGATGAC
Source organism: Silanimonas sp. (assembly GCF_044377035.1). Classification (GTDB taxonomy): domain Bacteria; phylum Pseudomonadota; class Gammaproteobacteria; order Xanthomonadales; family Xanthomonadaceae; genus Silanimonas. The sequence goes on along the minus strand of NZ_JBILJW010000038.1, from coordinate 8,103 downwards.
AGAGGGACGAGGTGAGGCTCTCGCATCTTCATTTTCGATGCGGGGATGTTCCACTCGGCGGCATCTAGATCGATTTCCGCCCATTCGGCCTGCCGAAGCTCGCCGGGACGGACGAAAACCAGCGGGGCCAGCTTGAGGGCGCAGCGCACGGTGAACGTGCCTGTGTAGTCCTCGATGGCACGCAGCAGCGCCCCCACCTGCTTGGGGTCCGTGATTGCCGCGAGGTTCTTTTCCTTGGGACGTGAGAGTGCCCCCCGAAGGTTTGGGACGGGGTTGCTCTCCGCTCGCCCCGTGGCGATGGCGTAGCGGAAGACTTGGCCAAGCTGCTGCTGAATCCTGTGGGCGGACTCCACCGCGCCACGCTCCTCCACTCGTCGTAGACAGTCGAGAACCATCGGGGCTTTGACGTCCTTGATGGGCGTGGCCCCGATCCAGGGGAAAACGTCGCCCTCCAGCCACGCCTTTACCTTGACGCTGTAGGAGACGGCACCCATTCGCCCTCGCGTTTGGCAAACCACTCCCGGGCGATGGCCTCAAGGCTGTTCGCCGTGGCCTCGGCGCGTGAGGCCTTTTGGGCTTGCTTGGCTGCGCCAGGATCGATGCCGGCAGCGAGTTGTCGCTTGGCCTCGTCGCGCCGATCCCGTGCGTCCTTGAGGCTCACGGCGGGGTACGCGCCGATGGCGAGCCGCTTTTCTTTCCTGTCCATCCGGTACTTGAGGCGCCAGAGTTTTCCGCCGGCTGGCGAGACTTCGAGGTATAGGCCGCCGCCATCCGTAAGCCGCTTGGGCTTGTCGGCTGGCTTGGCTTGGCGGATGGCCGTATCGGTCAGGGGCATGGGGGCATTTCTCCGTCGCCGCTGGGGGCATCGGACTGTTTGTGCCCCCGGATGCCCCCAAAGATGCCCCCGCCTTAGGGCATATGGCAATGCACCCCTCTGGCTTTCCTCGGACACAAAAAAAGCCGAAACCCTTGATTCTGCAAAGGATTCCGGCCTGATTTGTACAGCGCTGGACAACTAAATGGTGGAGGTGGCGGGAGTTGAACCCGCGTCCGAGAGCACTCCATGCCCGGCACTACATGCTTAGCTCACCGTTCGTTCTCGGCCTGCGGAAACACGGTGTGCGAAGCACGCCGCAGGACATACCCGCTAAGTCTCGTTTCCGGTTGGCGGGTCGCCGCCGGGAACCATCCCGTGATAGTGACCCTACATCCACGAGCACAGGCACAAGTGGGTTCGGGGCTTACGCCTTAAGCGGCGAGAGCGTAGACGTCGTCGTTGGCGTCTGAGTTTTTGCTGCTGGATTAACGAGGAAAGCCGCCCCCTCGGCATGCGCCAAGCAATTTCGCAACCCCCGTCGAAGCCAGGACACCCCCGGTTCTGCGGTCGTCGTGAAACGACTGACCAAGCCAGTATGGGGATGGGGCCGGGGCGGCACAAGGGCGGCCACGCCGCCGTTCAGGCGTCCTTGTTGCGGTGGCGAAGGGCGCGCTGCTTCTCGCGCTGCCAGTCCTTGTCCCGCGCCGTGTCGCGCTTGTCGTGCTCCTGCTTGCCCTTCGCCAGCGAGAGCTCCAGCTTCACCTTGTTGCGCTTCCAGTACATCGCCGTGGGCACGAGGGTGTAACCGTCGCGTTCGACCTTGCCGATGAGCTTGTCAATCTCGTGCTTGTGCAGCAGCAGTTTGCGCGTGCGGCGGTCGTCGGCCACGACGTGCGTGCTGGCTTGGATCAAGGGCGTGATCTGCGAACCGAACAGGAACAGCTCGCCGCCGCGGATCACCGCATAGGCGTCGCCGATGTTGGCGCGACCGGCGCGGATCGACTTCAGCTCCCAGCCCTGCAGCGACAGCCCGGCTTCGTAGCGCTCGCCGAGCGCGAACTCGTGGCGCGCGCGCTTGTTCAGCGCGATGGTGCCGCCGCCGGATTCGGTATCCTTTTCTTTCTTCTTGCCTGCCATGCGCGCATTGTCGCACGGGCCCACGCTGTACGACCCCAACGCCCGCCGATGACCCGCATCCAGCGCCACGCCCTCGTCATGCATTCCGCCAGCCGGATGTTCCACCTCGTCAACGAGGTCGAGGGCTATCCGCGCTGGTTCGGCTGGTGCGAGCAGGCGGCGGTGCTCGAGCGCAGCGCGGACACGATGGTGGCCCGCCTCGACCTGAAGATCGCCGGGCTGCGGACGAACTTCACCACGCGCAATCGCTGGGTGGAGCCGACGCGCCTCGACCTGCAACTCGTCGACGGCCCCTTCAAGAAGCTGGAAGGCCACTGGATCTTCCACGCCCTCGACGAGGAGGCCTGCAAGGTGAGCTTGAACCTCGATTTCGACGTGGCCGGTGCGCTGGTCGGCAATGCGCTGGCGCTCGGCTTCCAGGGGCTGGCCGACCGGCTGGTCGACGATTTCTGCCGCATCGCGAACACGGCGGATCGCGGGCGGACCTGATGCCGATGGCCGAGGCCGGTGGTGTCGAGGTGATCTATGCCGAGGCCGGCCGGGCGTGGCGGTTGAGGCTTCCGGCGACGGAAGGCCTGACGGCGGGCGATGTGCTGGCGTCCCTCAGGGAGCACGCGCCGTCATGGCCCGAGGCGGCCCACGCGCCGGTGGCTATGGCGGTGTTCGGGCGCGAGGTGGGGCGTGAGACGGTCCTGCGCGCCGGGGATCGCCTCGAGCTGCTGCGCGCGCTGCCGACAGATCCCAAGCTGGCGCGTCGTGCCCGCGCTGGGGCGGGCCGGCAGGGCTGAGTGCGGCTCAGCGGCCGCGGCGGTCCTTGTCCTTGTCGCGGGCGAGGTTCGGGCCGAAACGTTCGACCTGCTCCTTCGCCATCGCGCTGTCCGCTTCCGCGAAATACTCACCTTCCCACTTCGTCAGGCTGTCGCCTTCGAAGTGCAGGGTGAAGATCTTGACCACGGCGTCGCCGTGGCCACGCTGTTCGGACGAGACGTAATCCCAGCGGTTCTGACGGAACGGATCGGCGACGGAGGGCGAACCGAGCAGGGCGAACACCTGGCGCTTGCTCATGCCGGTCGCGAGCTGCTCCACGTTCTTCTGTTCGAGCAGGTTGCCCTGGAAGATCGGCTGGCGGTACAGGCAGCCCGAGAGCAGGAGAGGGGCGGCGACGGCCAGGGCGAAAAGGATGCGGCGCATGGGGACTCGGCGGGTCGGAAACCCCGCGATGATACACTCCGGGCCGTAATGCGCCGCAGCCCCGGTGGCGCTGTTCAGGAGCCCGCGAGGATGCCGATGGAATCCAAAGACCTGCGAAAAGTCGGCCTGAAGGTCACGATTCCCCGCATGCGGATCCTCGACATCCTCGAGAAGCAGCCGTCGGCGAAGCACATGACCGCCGAGGACATCTACCGCGTGCTGCTCGACAAGGGCGACGACATCGGCCTGGCCACGGTCTACCGCGTGCTCACCCAGTTCGAGGCTGCCGGCCTCGTGCTGAAGCACAATTTCGAGGGCGGCCAGGCCGTCTACGAGCTCAACCAGGGCGAACACCACGACCATATGGTCGATCTCGACACCGGCAAGGTGATCGAGTTCCACAGCGACGAGATCGAAGCCCTGCAGCACGCCATCGCGACGAAGCACGGCTTCGAGATCGAAGACCACGCGCTGGTGCTTTACGTCCGCAAGAAGCGGAAGTAAGCGGCCCCGTCAGGAGTGCCGTAGGCGCGGCAGCGACGCGCCGCCGCAGTCCAAGCCTCAGCCTTTCCTCGCCTTCTCCAGCATCTGCTTCGCGCTGGTGCGCACGGCGGCGGTGATCTCGACGCCGCCGAGCATCCGCGCGATCTCATCTACGCGCGCCGGCTCCTCGAGTTTCTCGGGCTGGCTGAAGGTCTCTTCGCCGCTCACCGATTTCGCCACGCGGTAATGCGAATGGCCCTGCGCGGCCACCTGCGGCAAGTGCGTGACGCAGAGCACCTGGCGCCCGCCACCGAGCTGGCGAAGCTTTTGCCCGACGATCTCGGCGACGGCGCCGCCGATACCGGTATCCACCTCGTCGAAGACCATCGTCGGCGTGTCGTCGAGGCCAAGGGTTGCGACTTCGATGGCCAGCGCGATGCGCGCCAGCTCGCCGCCTGAGGCGACTTTCCGCAGCGGACGCGGCGACTGGCCGGGGTTGGCGCTCACCAGCAGCTCGATGCGCTCCGCCCCGGTGGCGTTCGGACGCGGTTCCGCCTGCGTTTCGAAGGCGACCTCGAAAACCCCGCCGCCCATGCCGAGTTCCTGCATCAGCGCCGAAATGGCCGAGCCGAGGGCGGCGCCCTGCGCGCGACGGGCCGTGGAAAGGGCCGATGCCGCCTCGCGCCAACGGCCGGCCGCCGCCTCGCGTTCGGCCTGCAGGGCCACCACGCGTCCCTCCGAGCCGCGAAGCGCCTCGAGTTCCGCGCGCAGCGCTTCACGACGTGCTTCGAGGTCGTGCAGAGGAGCGCGGTGCTTGCGGGAAAGGTCGTGCAGGCGCGACAGCCGCTGTTCGCCGCGCTGCAGTTCGTCGGGGTCGAGCTCGAGCCCGTCGCGGGCGGCCTCGAGCAAGCCGGCGGCTTCCTGAAGCTGAAGTCGTGCGGATTCCGCCAGGGCCGCGGCCTCGGCGATACGCGGCTCGTCCGCCACCCATTTCGACAGCGCGGCGAGCGCCTGCCCGATGCCAGCGGCGGCGCCGTCGTCATCGCCGATCAGCAGGCCGGCGCGGTCGCAGGCCTGCACCAAGGCGCCGGCGTTCGCGGCGCGGCGGTGCTGGGCGAGCAGGGCGTCGATGTCGGCCGGCGCCAAGGACTCTCGATCCAGCTCGTCGAGCTGGTGGCCGAGGTAATCGATGCGGTCGCCGACATCGCCGCGCTCCTGCAGCGTTGCCAGTTCGCGTTCGGCCGCCTGCCAGTCGGCCGCGGCCTTGTGGACCGGGACGAGCAGGGGCTGGAGGCGCCCGAAGGCGTCGAGCAGACTCAACTGAAGGGTGCGATCAAGAAGCGCCTGATGTTCATGCTGGCCGTGGATCTCGACCAGCCGAGCACCCAGCGCGGCCAGCTGGCTGATGCTGACCGCGCGCCCGTTGATCCAGGCTTTTGAGCCGCCGTCGGCTTTCACGACGCGGCGGAGCTGGCAGGCGCCGTCGTCGTCCAGCTCGTTCTCGGCCAGCCACACGGCGGCGTCAGGCGCGTCGTCCAGCGTGAATTCGGCGGACAGCTCGGCGCGGGCCGCCCCTGTACGCACCATGCCGGCGTCGGCCCGGGCGCCCGACAGCCACAGCAGGGCGTCGACGAGCAGGGACTTGCCGGCACCGGTTTCGCCGGAAATCACCGTCATGCCGGGGCCGAAGCGCAGCTCGGCGGCGCGGACGACGGCGAAATCACGGAGGGAGAGCAGCTTGAGCATGGCGTCACGACGGGGAAAGGGGCGGGCAGGGGGGCGCCCCGTGCCGGCGAGGGCGAACGCTAGCATCCGGCCATGGCAGCGCCAACGCTTGCCATCGGGGATTCACGGACTTATCTATGCGACATGTCGCCTTCCTCGCATCGCCTCGACCCCCGTGCCCGCCAGCTCCTGCGTTCGCTGGTGCACCAGTACATCGCCCATGGCGAGCCGGTGGGGTCGCGCACCCTGGCCAAGCAGTCCGGGCTCGACGTCAGTGCGGCGACCATCCGCAACATCATGGCCGACCTCGAGGAATTGGGGCTGGTGGCCGCGCCCCACACCAGCGCGGGCCGCATCCCGACCTCGCACGGCTATCGGGTCTTCGTCGACAGCCTGATCGAGCTGCCGCAGCCGGACGAGGGACTGGTGCGCCAGCTCGCGCAGCAATTGCCGCAGGGGCAGGGCACCCAAGGCCTGCTGGCCGGTGCCACCGAGCTGCTCTCGTCGATGAGCCATTCGGTCGGGGTGATCACGGTCCCCCAGCGGGCGGCCTTCGCGTTCCGCCACATCGAATTCGTGCCGATCGATGCCCAGCGCGTGCTGGTGGTCATCGTCTTCATGGACCACGAGGTGCAGAACCGCATCATCCAGACCCGTCGTCCGTACACGCCGGACGAGCTGGAACAGACTTCGAACTACCTCAACCGGCACTACGCCGGCCGGGGCTGGGCCGACATCCGCGCCGCCCTGCTGCGCGAACTGCAGGACGCCAAGTCCGAGCTGGAGCGCACCCTCGCCGCGGCGGTGGAGCTCTCCGAGCAAGTGCTGCCGGAAGGCGGGGACGACGTCCTGGTCGCCGGCCAGACGCGGCTGATGGGCAGTCCCGACATGGCCGATGTCGAGCGGCTGCGCGGCCTGTTCGACGCCTTCGCCCAGAAGCGCGAGATCCTCGGCCTGCTGGAGCGCTGCGCCCGGGCACAGGGCGTGCGCATCTTCATCGGCGAGGAGACCGGGCTTGCCCCGTTCGGCGGCTGCACCGTGGTCACGGCCCCCTATGCCGTGAATGGCCGGGTGCTGGGCGTGTTGGGGGTGATCGGCCCCACGCGGATGGCCTACGAGCAGGTGATCCCGATGGTGCAGGCCACGGCCCAGCTGGTCGGACAGGCCTTGAAACCGTCGACGCCGGCCCCATAACCGGGTCGATCGTCACCGAACTGCCGCCATCGGCGGCCTTGGAAAACCCATGAACCACGAGCACGAGCCGGCCGATCCGGCCGAGGCCCCGGAAGGCGCTGCGCCGGGCGAACACCTCTCCACCGAGTCCCCGGTGGAGATCGAGAACGCCGAGCTTCGGATGGCGCTGGCCGAAATGCGCGAGCAGACGCTGCGCGAGCGCGCGGAGTTGGAGAACCAGCGCCGCCGCATGGCACGCGAGGTGGAAAGCGCCCGCAAGTTCGCCAACGAGCGCCTGCTCGGCGACCTGCTGCCGGTGTTCGACAGCCTCCATGCCGGCCTCAAGGCCGCGGGCGCGGAAGCGCATCCGCTGAAGGAAGGGCTGGAGCTGACCCTGCGCCAGTTGCTCAAGACCGCGAAGGACAACGGACTGCATGAGCTCGACCCCAAGGGCGAGGTCTTCAACCCCGAGTTCCACCAGGCCGTGACCCAGCTGCCGAGCCCGGATGCCGCACCCGGCACCGTGCTCGACGTGTTCCAGAAGGGCTACGTGCTCAACGAGCGCCTGCTGCGGCCGGCGCTGGTCGTCGTCGTCGCCGACGCCTGACGGTTGCTTGAACAGGACGCGCCGTAGAGGCGCGGCCTGCGTGACGAAGACTTGAATCAACGTCCCGCGAACCCAATTCCAGACATCACTGAAGCGGCGCCGCGCGCCGGACGAATCGAAGAACAGGAGACTCCCATGGGCAAGATCATCGGCATCGACCTCGGCACCACCAACAGCTGCGTCGCCGTCATCGAAGGCGGCAACGTCAAGGTGATCGAGAACGCGGAGGGCGATCGCACCACGCCGTCCATCGTCGCGTTCACCAAGGACGGCGAGACGATCGTGGGTGCGTCCGCGAAGCGCCAGGCGGTCACCAACCCGAAGAACACCTTCTACGCCGTCAAGCGCCTTATCGGCCGCCGCTTCACCGACGCCGAGGTCAAGAAGGACCTCGATCTCGTGCCGTACGGCATCTTCGCCCACGAGAACGGCGACGCCTGGGTGGCCACCGCCGATGGCAAGAAGATGGCGCCGCAGCAGATCTCGGCCGAAGTGCTGGGCAAGATGAAGAAGACCGCCGAGGCCTACCTGGGCGAGACGGTCACCGAGGCCGTCATCACCGTGCCGGCCTACTTCAACGACTCGCAGCGCCAGGCCACCAAGGACGCCGGTCGCATCGCCGGCCTCGAGGTGAAGCGCATCATCAACGAGCCGACCGCGGCCGCGCTCGCCTACGGCCTCGACAAGGGCGACACCAAGGACCGCAAGATCGCCGTGTACGACCTCGGCGGCGGCACCTTCGACGTGTCGATCATCGAGATCGCCAACATCGACGGCGAGAAGCAGTTCGAAGTGCTGGCCACCAACGGCGACACCTTCCTCGGTGGCGAGGACTTCGATGCGCGCGTGATCGATTTCCTGGTCGAGGAGTTCAAGAAGGAGCAGGGCATCGACCTGCGCAAGGACCCGATGGCGCTCCAGCGCCTGAAGGACGCTGCCGAGCGCGCCAAGATCGAGCTCTCCTCGTCGC
>NZ_JBILJW010000037.1:0-9244 GCF_044377035.1 Silanimonas sp. | reverse complement strand
GCAAGGATTTCCCGCTGATCGGCAACGTCGAAGTCCGCTACGACGCCGAGAAGCAGCGCGTGGTCTACGAGCCCGTCACCTCGGTCGAGCCCCGCGTGGGCGTGCCGAAGGTGGTGCGCGAGGACTCGCGTTGGCACCAGGCGGCGTCGGAAGCCGCGGCGAAGAAGGCCTGAGCCATGACCCAGGAAATCCGCAACTACACGATGAACTTCGGGCCGCAGCATCCGGCGGCCCACGGCGTGCTGCGCCTCGTGCTCGAGATGGATGGCGAAACCGTCCGCCGCGCCGACCCGCACATCGGCCTGCTGCATCGCGGCACCGAGAAGCTCGCCGAGTCGAAGCCGTACAACCAGTCGATCGGCTACATGGATCGCCTCGACTACGTTTCGATGATGTGCAACGAGCACGCGTACGTCATGGCTATCGAGCGCCTCGCCGGCATCGAGCCGACGCCGCGCGCCAAGATGATCCGCACGTTGTTCGACGAGATCACCCGCATCCTGAACCACTTGATGTGGGTCGGTACCAACGGCCTCGACCTCGGCGCGATGGCGATGTTCCTCTACGCCTTCCGCGAGCGCGAGGAACTGATGGACTGCTACGAGGCGGTGTCGGGCGCGCGCATGCACGCGGCCTACTACCGCCCGGGCGGCGTGTACCGCGACCTGCCGGACACGATGCCGAAGTACGCCGAGTCGCCGTGGCGCAAGGGCAAGGAGCTCAAGCGCATCAACGAGTGGCGCGAAGGCTCGATGCTCGACTTCCTCGATGCGTTCGCCGATGACTTTCCGAAGCGCGTCGACGAGTACGAGACCCTGCTCACCGACAACCGCATCTGGAAGCAGCGCACCGTCAACATCGGCATCGTCACGCCGGAGCAGGCGCTGGCCTGGGGCATGACCGGGCCGATGCTGCGCGGCTCGGGCTTCGCGTGGGACCTGCGCAAGAAGCAGCCCTACGCCTGCTATGCCGACGTCGATTTCGACATCCCCGTGGGCGTCAACGGCGACTGCTACGACCGCTACCTGGTTCGCGTCGAGGAAATGCGCCAGTCGGCGCGGATCATCAAGCAGGCCGTCGCGTGGCTGCGCGCCAACCCCGGCCCGGTGATGGTCGACAACTACAAGGTCGCGCCGCCGAAGCGCGAGCTGATGAAGGGCGACATGGAAGCCCTCATCCACCACTTCAAGCTGTTCACCGAGGGCTATTCGCTGCCCGCGGGCGAGGTGTATGCCGCCGTCGAGGCCCCGAAGGGCGAGTTCGGCGCCTACCTCGTCTCGGACGGCGCCAACAAGCCGTTCCGCCTCAAGCTGCGCGCCCCGGGCTTCGCCCACCTGAGCTCGATGGACGCCATCGTCAAGGGCCACATGCTGTCGGACGTCGTCGCCATGATCGGCACCTACGACGTCGTGTTCGGAGAGATCGACCGATGAAAGCCACGGGCAATTTCGAGGCCTGCCAGCACGTCGACCCGATGGTCGCGCTGTCGGACGCCACCCGCGCCCGCATCGAGGAGTGGCTGGCGCGCTTCCCCGCCGACCGCCGCCGCAGCGCCGTCATCCAGGCGCTGATCGCCGCGCAGGAGCAGAACCAGGGCTTCCTGACCGACGAGCTCATCGCCGCCGTCGCCAAGTACATCGGCATCCCGCCGGTCTGGGCCTACGAAGTCGCGAGTTTCTACTCGATGTTCGCGCTCGAGCCGGTGGGTCGGAATGTCGTCGCCGTCTGCACCAACATCAGCTGCTGGCTCAACGGGGGCGAGGACATCGTCCGCCATTGCGAGAAGAAGCTCGGCATCAAGAACGGCGAGTCGACCGCCGACGGTCGCGTCTGGCTGAAGGTGGAAGAGGAATGCCTCGCCGCCTGCGCCGGCGCCCCGATGATGGTCGTCAACGGCCATTACCACGAGAAGCTGACGCCGGCCTCGGTCGACGCCATCCTCGACGAGTTGAAGTGAGGCCACGCATGGCACACCACGGTTCGCACGCTTCCCACGCCACCGGCCCCGTCGGCTCCGCGCCGCAGGAGCACCAGGTCGTCTACACCACGCTGCATTTCGACAAGCCGTGGTCGTACGAGAACTACCTGAAGGTGGGTGGCTACGCCGCCTGGCGCAAGATCCTCGCCGAGAAGATCCCGCCCGAGCAGATCATCGACCAGGTGAAGCAGAGTTCGCTGCGCGGCCGCGGCGGCGCCGGCTTCCCGACCGGCCTCAAGTGGAGCTTCATGCCGCGCAACGCGCCGGGGCAGAAGTACATCCTCTGCAACTCGGATGAATCCGAGCCGGGCACCTGCAAGGATCGCGACATCCTGCGCTACAACCCGCACGCGGTGATCGAGGGCATGGCCATCGCCTGCTACGCCACCGGTTCGACGGCCGCCTACAACTACATGCGCGGCGAGTTCCACCACGAGCCCTTCGAGCACTTCGAGGAGGCGCTCAAGGAGGCCTACGCGAACGGCTGGCTGGGCAAGAACATCCAGGGCAGCGGCATCGACGTGGACATGTACTCGGCGCTGGGCGCCGGCGCCTACATCTGCGGCGAAGAAACCGCGCTGATGGAGTCGCTGGAAGGCAAGAAGGGCCAGCCGCGCTACAAGCCGCCGTTCCCGGCGAACTTCGGCCTCTACGGCCGTCCGACCACGATCAACAACACCGAGACCTACGCCTCGGTGCCGGCCATCATCCGCAACGGCGCGGAGTGGTTCCTCAACCTCGGCAAGCCGAACAACGGCGGCCCGAAGATCTTCTCGGTCTCCGGCCACGTCGCCAAGCCCGGCAACTTCGAGATCCGCCTCGGCACGCCCTTCAAGGACCTGCTCGAGATGGCGGGTGGCGTCCGCGGCGGCCGCAAGCTGAAGGCCGTGATCCCCGGTGGTTCGTCGATGCCGGTGCTGCCGGGCGACGTCATGCTCGGCCTGACCATGGACTACGACAGCATCCAGAAAGCCGGCTCCGGCCTTGGCTCGGGTGCGGTCGTGGTGATGGACGAGACCACCTGCATGGTGCGCGCCTGCCACCGCATCGCGCGCTTCTATTTCAAGGAAAGCTGCGGCCAGTGCACGCCCTGCCGCGAGGGCACAGGCTGGATGTACCGCATGCTCACCCGCATCGTCGAACACAAGGCGACGCTCGACGACCTGCAGATGCTGAAGGCCGCTGCCGGCCAGATCGAAGGCCACACCATCTGCGCCTTCGGTGAGGCCGCCGCGTGGCCGGTGCAGGGCTTCCTGCGCCAGTTCTGGAGCGAGTTCGAGTACGCCATCGTCAACAAGCGCTTCCTGGTCGATGACCAGGCCGCCGGCGTCGTCACGGAGAAGGCCGCATGAGCGCCGCCACGCCCACCGCCCCCGCCACCGACGTGGTGAACATCGAGATCGACGGCGTGCCGATGCAGGCGCCGAAGGGCTCGATGATCATCCAGGCCGCGGACAATGCCGGCATCGCGATCCCGCGCTTCTGCTACCACAAGAAGCTGCCGATCGCGGCCAACTGCCGCATGTGCCTGGTCGACGTCGAGAAGATGCCGAAGCCCGCCCCGGCCTGCGCCACGCCGGTGATGGAGGGCATGAAGGTCACCACCCAGACGAAGCGCGCCCTCGATGCGCAGCGCAACGTCATGGAGTTCCTGCTGGTCAACCACCCGCTGGATTGCCCGATCTGCGACCAGGGCGGCGAGTGCGAGCTGCAGGACGTCTCGATGGGTTACGGCCGTTCGGTCAGTCGCTACGTCGAGCGCAAGCGCGTCGTGGCCGACGAGGACCTGGGCCCGCTGGTCGCGACCGAGATGACGCGCTGCATCCACTGCACGCGCTGCGTCCGCTTCACGGCCGATGTCGCCGGCACGTACGAACTCGGCGGCATGTACCGCGGCGAGAACCTGCAGATCGGCACCTACGACGGCAAGCCGCTGATGAGCGAGCTGTCCGGCAACGTCATCGACGTCTGCCCGGTCGGCGCGCTGACCAACAAGGTCTACCGCTTCAAGGCCCGCCCGTGGGAACTGGTCGCGCGCGAGTCGATCGGCCTGCACGACGCGCTCGGTTCGAACCTCTTCCTGCACGTCCGCCGCAACGAGGTGCTGCGCATCGTCCCGCGCGAGAACGAAGCGGTGAACGAATGCTGGCTGTCGGACCGTGACCGCTATTCGCATGAAGGCCTGTACAGCGACGACCGCGCCACCTCGCCGCTGGCGAAGCAGGCGGACGGCAGCTGGAAGGCGATCGGCTGGGACGAGGCGCTCGGCCTTGCCGCATCGATGCTCAAGGCCAGCGGCGCCGACACCGGCGTGCTGGTGCACCCCTCGGCCTCGAACGAAGAAGGCGCATCGCTGGCGCGCTTCGCGAAGGGTCTCGGCAGCCCGCACATCGACCACCGCCTGACACAGGTCGACTTCGCCGACGCGCCGGTGGCCGAGGCGTTTGGCCGCAGCGCCGCCGACCTCGAGAAGGCTGACGTGGTGTTGCTGGTCGGCACGAACCTCCGCCACGAAGTGCCCCTGCTGCACCAGCGCCTGCTGAAGGCGACCAAGAAGGGCGCCAAGATCTTTGCGATCAACCCCGTCGACTTCCCGGTCGCGCACGCGCTCGCCGGCAAGGCGATCGTGGCCCCGTCGAGGCTGCCGGGCGTGCTTGCGGCCCTCGCAGCCAAGCTCGCTGCCTCTCTGCCGGGCGGTGTCGCGGCGGCTATCGACGATCCGGCGCTTGCCGGCATCGCCGAGGCGCTGAAGAACGCCCAAGCCGGCACCATCGTGCTCGGCGAGATCGCCGAGACGCACGCCAATGCCTCGCACCTGCGTGTGGCGGCTCGCGCCATCGCGCAGGCGACCGGAGCGACGCTGAACCGCGTCCCGCAGGGCGCCAACGCGCTCGGTCTCGCGCAGCACGACGTCCTGCCGGTCGCTGGCCATGACGCCAGCACGCAGCTCGCGAAGGCCAAGGCCGGATACGTGCTCTACAACGTCGAGCCAGCCTACGACTTCGCCGATGCCACGGCCGCGCTCAAGGCCCTGTCGGCCGCCAAGGTCGTCGCGTTCTCCGTGTATGCCAGCGAGTCGCTGAAGCAGGTCGCCGACCTGATCCTGCCGATCGCCGCCGGCACGGAGACGGAAGGCAGCTACACCAACCTCGATGGTCGCGTGCAGTTCACCAGTGCCGGCGGCAAGCCGCGCGGTGAGGCCCGTCCGGGCTGGCGCGTGCTGCGCGCCCTCGGTGAGGCGATGGGCATTGCTGGCTTCGGCCACATGGACCTCGGCGCGCTGCGCGAATCGATGGCGCCGAACGCGGTCGCTTCGGGCGCGGGACTGTCGGCGCTCGCCGCGGTCTCCGGCATCGAACGGCTCGCGACCGCGCCGGTCTACCGCATCGATGCCCAGCTCCGTCGTTCGACGTCCCTCAACGACCATCCGCTCACGAAGGGGCAGGGCGTTGAACTGCATCCCGAGGACGCGGCGGATCTCGGCCTCGCCGAGGGCGCCATCGCCAAGGTCGCCGACGCCAACGGCCATGCCGCCCTGCCGGTCCGCCTGAACGCTCGCATCGCCAAGGGCGCGGCGTGGGTCGAGTCGGGCTATCCGGCCACCGCGCCGCTGGCCGCGCACGGTGCGCTGACGATCACCAAGGCGGGTGCCTGATGGAACTCTTCGCTCCGCTTCGCGACTTTCTGCTCGAGTTCGGCGCCGCCGGTTCGGTGGCGTGGATGCTTGTCAAGATCGTCCCGCTGATGATCTCGCTGACCATCGCCGTGGCGTTCTACACGCTGCTCGAGCGCAAGGTCATCGGCTGGATGCACGTGCGGCACGGGCCCGTGTTCATCGGCCAGTTGGTGCCGGGCCTCGGCGTCATCCAAGCCTTCGCCGACGTCTTCAAGATGCTGTTCAAGGAAAGCATCGTGCCTTCGAGCGCGAACGCCTTCCTGCATCGCCTCGCCCCGCTGATCGCGCTGGCGCCGTCCTTCGCGGCCTGGGCAGTGATGCCCTTCGGCGAGGGCCTCGTCATCGCCGACGTCGACGCCGGCCTGCTGGTGCTGCTCGCGCTCACGTCGATGGGCGTGTACGGCGTGATCATCGGCGGCTGGGCCTCGAACTCGAAGTACGCCTTCCTCGGTGCGCTGCGCTCGGCGGCGCAGGTCGTCAGCTACGAGATTGCGATGGGCTTTGCGCTCGTCGGCGTGCTGGTCGCCGCCGGTACCATGAACCTCACCGAGATCGTGCACGCCCAGAAAGGCGACGCCGGCTTGTTCGAATGGTTCTGGCTGCCACTGCTTCCGCTGTTCGTCGTCTATTTCATCTCGGGCGTGGCCGAAACCAACCGCGCGCCCTTCGACGTCGCCGAAGGCGAGTCGGAGATCGTGGCCGGTTTCCACGTCGAGTATTCGGGGTCCGCGTTCGCGATCTTCTTCCTCGCGGAATACGCGAACATGATCCTGATCAGCTTCCTCGCCGCGCTGTTCTTCCTCGGCGGCTGGCTGTCGCCGTTCCCGGAATCGGTGCCGGTCCTCGGCGTCGCCGGGCCGTGGTGGCTGTTCATCAAGGCTTTCCTGTTCGCCTTCAGCTTCGTGTGGTTCCGCGCGACGTTCCCGCGCTACCGCTACGACCAGATCATGCGTCTGGGCTGGAAGGTCTTCATTCCCATCACCATCGTCTGGACCTTCGTCGTGGCCGCCATGGCCTACGCCGGCTGGTTCGAGATCGGCCAGTAAGGGCAGGGCAGAGGCCACTCCATGAATCGCGCGATCGCCTACCTGAAGAGCCTGCTGCTCCTGGAACTCCTCCAGGGCCTATGGCTGACCCTCGTGTACATGTTCAAGCCGAAGTACACGATCAACTACCCGTACGAGAAGTTCCCGCAGTCGCCGCGCTTCCGCGGCCTGCACGCGCTTCGCCGCTACCCGAATGGCGAAGAGCGCTGCATCGCCTGCAAGCTCTGCGAGGCGGTCTGCCCGGCGCTGGCCATCACCATCGACTCCGACGTCCGCGCCGACGGCACCCGCCGCACGACGCGCTACGACATCGACCTCTTCAAGTGCATCTTCTGCGGCTTCTGCGAGGAGAGCTGCCCGGTCGATTCGATCGTCGAGACGCATATCCACGAATACCACTTCGAGAAGCGCGGCGAGAACATCGTCACCAAGCCGCAGCTGCTCGCCATCGGCGACCGCTTCGAGGCGGAAATCGCCGAACGCCGTGCCGCCGATTCGGCCTTCCGCTGAGGACAGACGATGGAACTGATCGCGTTCTACCTCTTCGCGGCGATGGCGGTGGCTTCGGCCCTCGGCGTCATCCTGTTCAAGAACCCCGTGCACGCGGTGCTCTGCCTCGTGCTGACTTTCTTCTCGACTGCCTGCCTGTTCCTGCTGCTGCAGGCAGAGTTCCTTGGCGTCGCCCTGGTGCTCGTGTACGTGGGCGCCGTCATGGTGCTGTTCCTGTTCGTGGTGATGATGCTCGACATCAACACGGCACCGCTGCGCGAGGGCTTCGCGCGCTACCTGCCCGCGGCGGCGACCGTCGCGGGCCTGATGTTCATCCAGATGCTGGTGCTGCTGGGTGTCACCACCGGCAAGCGCAACGTCGCGTTCCCGTCCGCGGACCCCGCGTCTGCGGTCAACTGCGCATCGGCGGGTGTCGCCGCGTTCGAACCGTGCTCCAACTTGGAGTGGATCGGACGGGCCTTGTTCTCGGGATACCTCTTCCCGTTCGAGGTCGCGGCCGTCCTGCTGACCGTCGCGATCCTCGCCGCCGTGATGCTGACACTTCGCCGCCGTCCGGGCGCCCGCCACCAGGACCCGGCCAAGCAGTCGGCCGTCCGCAAGGAGGATCGCGTGCGCGTGATCAAGATGGCGGCGGAAGTCCGCCGCGAGGAGGGCGACGCATGATCACTCTCGGCCATTTCCTGACCTTGGGCGCGATCCTGTTCGCGCTGTCGGTCGCCGGCATCATCATCAACCGGAAGAACGTCATCGTCCTGCTGATGTGCATCGAACTGATGCTGCTGGCGGTGAACATCAACTTCGTCGCGTTCTCGCGCTTCCTCGGTGACGTGCACGGACAGGTGTTCGTGTTCTTCATCCTGACGGTCGCCGCGGCGGAAGCCGCCATCGGCTTGGCCATCCTCGTCACGCTCTTCCGCAACACGCGGACGATCAACGTGGCCGAACTCGACGCGATGAAGGGCTGACATGGAACACACCCTTTCGACGAACGTCCTGCTGCTGATCGCCCTCGCGCCGCTGTTCGGCTCGATCGTGGCCGGCCTGTTCGGCCGCCAGGTCGGCCGCGCCGGCGCGCACACCGTCACCATTGCTGGCGTCGCGCTGAGCTGCGCGCTCTCCATCCAGGTGCTGTGGCAGCTATGGTTCGGTGGTGCCGACCCCTACAACCAGAACCTCTACACCTTCTTCGATATCGGCGGCTATTCGGCGCATATCGGCTTCATGGTCGACCGCCTGACGGCGATGATGATGGTGGTCGTCACCTTCGTGTCGCTGCTGGTGCACATCTACACCATCGGCTACATGGCGGAGGACGAGGGCTACCAGCGCTTCTTCAGCTACATCTCGCTGTTCACCTTCTCGATGTTGATGCTCGTGATGAGCAACAACTTCCTGCAGCTGTTCTTCGGCTGGGAAGCGGTGGGCCTCGTGTCCTACCTGCTTATCGGCTTCTGGTACAAGCGCCCGACGGCCGTGTTCGCCAACATGAAGGCGTTCATCGTCAACCGCGTGGGTGACTTCGGCTTCCTGCTCGGCATCGCGGCGGTCCTCTACTACTACGGCTCGCTCGACTACGCGACGGTGTTCGCGCAGGTCACCAGCGGCCCGGGCCAGGTGCTGACGTTCTGGAACGAGTTCAGCCTGCTCGGGCTGCAGGTCCCGGCGTGGAACATCGACGCCATGACCTTCATCGGCATCTGCCTGTTCATCGGCGCGATGGGCAAGTCGGCGCAGGTGCCGCTGCACGTCTGGCTGCCCGACTCGATGGAGGGCCCGACGCCGATCTCCGCGCTGATCCACGCGGCGACGATGGTGACCGCCGGCATCTTCATGGTGAGCCGCATGTCGCCGGTGTTCGAGCTGTCGCCCTCGGCGCTGCAGTTCATCCTGTTCATCGGTGCGACGACGGCGCTGTTCACTGGCCTCATCGGCATGGTGCAGAACGACATCAAGCGCGTGGTTGCGTATTCGACGCTGTCCCAGCTCGGCTACATGACGGTGGCGCTCGGTGTGTCGGCCTACGGCGCGGCGGTG
>NZ_JBILJW010000056.1:0-2576 GCF_044377035.1 Silanimonas sp. | reverse complement strand
GCCTTGCCCCGCGGGCAAGGGTTTATGTGGAAAGCCCGGCCGGCGCGACGCCCACCGTGCCCAGCACTTGGGTGCTCCAGCGTGAAATCGCCACCCGCGAGGTCAGGGCCGCGCTCTACAAAGTCGAGCAAGGCTGAGTTGCTACACTCGGCGGGTCCCGCACTCGTGGCCCGGCATGTCTTCCCGTCACCGCATCGCCCTCTATCCCGGCACCTTTGATCCGATCACGAACGGCCATGCCGATCTCGTGGCGCGCGCGGCGCCGATCTTCGAGAAGGTGATCGTCGGCGTGGCTGGAAGCACCGGCAAGAATCCGGTGATGCCGGTCGAGCAGCGCGAGGCGCTGGCCCGCGAGGCGCTGGCCCACCATCCGAACGTCGAGGTGCGCGCCTTCAACGGCCTGCTCGCGAACTTCGTCCGTGAATGCGGCGCCGGCGTGCTGCTGCGCGGCCTGCGCGCGGTGTCGGACTTCGAGTACGAGTTCCAGTTGGCGAGCATGAACCGGCACCTCATCCCGGAGGCGGAGACGCTGTTCCTCACGCCGGCCGAGCAGCACAGCTTCATTTCCTCGACCCTGGTCCGCGAAGTCGCCCGCCTCGGCGGCGACGTGTCCGGCTTCGTTCCCCCGGTCGTGGCGCGCGCCCTCGAGGCGCGTTTCCGCAGCCCCTGATCCCGCTTTCCAAGGAGACCACCATGAACCGTTTCGCCCTGATGGCCGCTTCGGCCGCCCTCGCCCTGACCCTCACCGCCTGCCAGGGCGAGGTGGACGATGAGGAGAAGGAAGCCCAGCCGGAAGCCGAGGCCGTGGTGCTCGTCGCGCCGAAGAGCCAGGACGACGCCGAGTGGAAGACCTACCTCGGCCAGGTGATCGGCACCAACACCGACGGCATCACCGAGCGCACGTTCAATTACTACCTGCCCGCCGCCACCGACCCGGCGGAAGAGGACGGCCCGTACTCGCGCATGATGAACGACGTGCGCACCGTGCTGCAGCGCGGCGTGCTGCCGGGCAACATGCTCAGCTTCTCGTCGCCGAACAGCACGATGATGGCCGACCTCATCGTCGAGGCCTTCGAGGACGAGTCGATCCAGGACACCGCGCTGAAGGGTTCGCGCGTGCTGTTCATCGGTGAATCGAAGGACGAGTCGCGCGTTCGCCAGGCCGCGCTCTCGGCCGGCGCCGAGTTCCGCTTCGTCGAAGCCAAGTAATCCGCGTCCACCCGGCGGGCGCCCGTCGCCCGCCGAGGCCCGCCTGATGGCCCTGCGCATCCTCGAAACCTGCATCAATTGCGACGTGTGCGCCCCGGCGTGCCCCAACGGCGCGATTTCCCAGGGCGAGGCGATCTACGAGATCGCGCCGCCGAAGTGCACCGAATGCGTCGGGCACTTCGACGAACCGCAGTGCATGGTGGTCTGTCCTGTCGAGTGCATCGAACTCGATCCGTCGCATCCCGAATCCAAGACCGAGCTGCAGCTCAAGTTCGAAGCGCTGCAGCGGGAGATGGCCTGATGTCGTTCCGCCCGATGCTGGTCGCCGCAGCCCTTGTCCTCGCTGCCGGCCTTTCCTCCCCGATGTCGCTGGCCCGCGAGGTGCCTTCCGCCGCGGGGCAGCGCCCGGACGGCGCAGCCGTCGCCAGCGCCAACGCGCAGGCCACCGATGCCGGCATGGAAGTGCTCCGCAAGGGCGGCAACGCCTTCGATGCCGCGGTGGCGGTGAGTGCGGCGCTGGGCCTCGTCGAACCCGAGAGTTCCGGCATCGGCGGCGGTGGTTTCTTCCTGCTGCGCCAGGCCAGCGACGGCAAGGTCGTCTTCGTCGACGGTCGCGAACGCGCGCCGCTGGCGGCCACGCGCGACATGTTCCTCGACCCGGCCACCGGTGAGCCGCGCCCGCGCCAGACCATCGACGGCCCGCTGGCCGCGGCGATCCCCGGCTTGCCGGCAGCGCTGGTGCATGTCTCGAAGACCTATGGTCGCCTGCCGCTGGCCGATGCGCTGGCGCCGGCGGTGGCGCTGGCCGAGCAAGGCTGGACCTTCGGCGACAAGAACCTGGCCATGATGGGCTGGCGCGAAGCGGCGCTCGCTGTCGATGCGGGCGCCGCGCCGCTGCTGCTGGTCGACGGCAAGACGCCCGCCTTGGGCACGCGCATGCGCAACCCCGATTACGCCGAGGTGCTGAAGCGCCTCGGGCGCGATGGTTTCGACGGCTTCTACCGCGGCGACATCGCCACGCGCCTGGTGGATGGTGTCCGCGCGGCGGGCGGCCTGTGGACGCTCGAAGACCTCGCGCAGTACCGCGTGGTGGAGCGCGAGCCGCTGGTTTTCCAGCATCGCGGCAAGACCGTCGTCACCGCACCGCCGCCGTCGTCGGGTGGCATCGCGCTGGCGCAGACGCTGCAGATCCTCGATGGCTACGACTGGTCGAAGCGCAGCGAGCTCGACCGCCTGCACCTGCGTATCGAAGCGATGCGCCGCGCCTACCGCGATCGTGCCGTGTTCCTCGGCGATCCGGATTTCGTCGACGTGCCGGTGGAGCTGCTGACGAACCCGGCCTATGCCGCGGGCCTGCGCGCCGGCAT
>NZ_JBILJW010000036.1:0-9689 GCF_044377035.1 Silanimonas sp. | reverse complement strand
AGCTCGCACTTTCCGCCAGCGCCACCGTCTGCCGCGACAGCATCACGGGCATGCCTTACCCGCACAGCGTCGTGGTCCAGGTGGACGGTCGCGAATTCTCAGGCTGCGGCGGAAACCCCATCGACTTGCTCACGCCGAACGAGTGGACGGTGACGAGCATCGGCAGTGCGGCGATGAGCGGCCGCCCGCCGACGCTGCAGTTCAGCGCCGATGGGCGCGCGTCGGGCTTCGCGGGCTGCAATCGCTGGACCTCGTCCGCCTCGGTCAGCGGCGAGGGCCTGAGGCTGGGCATGGCCGCCGCCACCCGAATGGCCTGCCTCGACGACACGGCGTCGAAGCAGGAGTCCGACTTCCTCGCCGCGCTCGGCCGCGTCACCCGCTTCGACGTCGACGCCAACGGCGAACTGCTACTGAAGGCCGGCGACGACACGGTGATCCGCGCGACACGGGCCGCCGCCGACGCAGGGCAGCCCGAAGCCTGAGCCCTGCCTCGCGGGTCGTGGCTCAGCCTGCGACGGCCTGCTCGTGCACCCCGGCGATGGCGCGGCCGCTCGGGTCGGCCGCCTTCGCGAAGGCCGCGTCCCAGGCGATCGCCGCGGGCGATGAGCAGGCGATCGACTTGCCGCCCGGCACCGTCGCCGCCGCTGCGCCGCCCGGAAAATGCGTTTCGAAGATGCGGCGGTAGAAGTAGGCCTCCTTGGTCTGCGGCGGGTTGATCGGGAAGCGGCGCTCCGCGCCAGCGAACTCGGCATCGCTGACCTGCGCTTGCGTGTGCGCCTTCAGGCCATCGATCCAGCCGTAGCCGACGCCGTCGCTGAACTGTTCCTTCTGCCGCCACAGGATGCTCTCGGGCAGGCAGCCCTCGAACGCCGTGCGCAACAGCCACTTCTCCACCGGCCGCCCGCCGGCCATGCGCGCGCGGACGCGCTTCTGCTCGGGGTCGATCGCCATCGCCGTGTCGAGGAAGGCGAGGTCGAGGAAGGGCACACGGGCCTCGATGCCGAACGCCGCCATGCTCTTGTTGGCGCGCAGGCAGTCGAACTGGTGCAGGGCGTCGAGCTTGCGCACCGTCTCGGCGTGGAACTCGCGAGCATCGGGTGCTTTGTGGAAGTACAGGTAGCCGCCGAACACCTCGTCGCTGCCCTCGCCCGACAGCACCATCTTGATGCCCATCGAGCGGATGCGCCGCGCCAGCAGGAACATCGGCGTGGAGGCGCGGATCGTCGTGACGTCGTAAGTCTCGATGTGGCGGATGACCTCGCTCAGTGCATCCAGCCCTTCTTCGAACGTGAAATGGAATTCGTGGTGGGCGGTGCCCAGCGCCTCGGCGGCCACGCGCGCGGCGGCAAGATCCGGAGAGCCTTCGAGACCCACCGCGAAGCTGTGCAGGCGCGGCCACCAGGCCTCGCTCTTTCCGTCGTCTTCGACGCGCTGCTTGGCGAACTGCGCCGCGCACCAAGCGATCACGGAGGAATCGAGCCCGCCCGACAGCAGCACGCCGTAGGGCACGTCGCACATCAGCTGGCGGCGCACCGCCTGCATCAGCGCATCCTTCAGCGCGGCGGGGGCGATGGCGTGGCCGTCGACGGTGGCGAAATCGCGCCACTCGAGGGTGCGGTAAGGGCGAATCACGCCTTCCGCCGAGTCCAGCAGGTGACCGGGCGGGAAGATCGCCACGTCCTCGCAGACGCCGACCAGCGCCTTCATCTCCGAGGCCACCCACAGCCGGCCCTCGCGGTCGTGGCCGAAGTACAGCGGGATCACGCCCATCGGGTCGCGGGCGACCAAGTAGCGCTGCTTCGCCGCGTCCCAAAGCGCGAAGGCGAAGATGCCGTTGAGCGAATCGACGAAGCCCGGCCCCTGCTCGCGCCACAGGGCATTGATGACCTCGCAGTCGCTCTGGGTCGTCAAGGTGTAAGGCACGGACAGGCCGGCCTCGAGTTCGCGGTGGTTGTAGATCTCGCCGTTCACCGCCAGCGCGAGCGCACCGTCGGTCGAGCGCAGCGGCTGCGCCCCGCCGTGGATATCGACGATGGAGAGGCGCTCATGCGCCAGCACGGCACCGGCGTCGGCATACACGCCGCTCCAGTCGGGGCCGCGATGGCGGATGCGCGCCGCGGCCTGCACGGCCTGCCGGCGCAGCGGTTCGAGTTCGGTGCCGGGCTTGAGCCCGAAGATCGCGACGATGCCGCACATGGGAATCTCCTTGGGGTTTCGAAAGCGCAAAAAGGAGAAGGCCCGCGCTGTTGCCAGGCGGGCCTTCGGGGTTCGGGGTTCGATGTGCTGAACGCGCCTAACGCCGCGGCCGCCTTTCGGCGTTGCGGTTATTGGCGTTATTGCGGTTGAGCGCGAGCGTTAGCATGGTTGTGACCCTACCCCTTCTGTCGAGGCCTTGGCAAGCACACGCTGCCGCCAGCCCAGCCACAGGCCGAGCGCGGCCCACAGCAGGGCCAGCGGCACGGCAGCGCCAGCGAGAGCGTAGAGGCCGAGGCCCAGTCGGCCCAGCAAACCTTCGGACTGTGCGCCCACGATGTCGCCCACACGGTAGACGAAGGTATCGATCACGGCCTTCGCCTTGTACTTGTCCTCGCGGCCAAGCACGGTGAACAGCGTCTCGCGTGCCGGCCGCATCACCGCGCGCTGCACGGCGCGGAACACGGCCTCGAAAACCACCAGGGCTACCAGCGAGCCGACCATCGCAAGCCCGACGAAGCCCAGCGCGGCGACAGCGGGCAGGAAGGCTAGCGTCATCGGCATGCCGATGCGCTTGATGAGATGGCCAGCGAAGACCATCTGCAGCAGCAGCGTGGCCACTTGCGTGTAGAAGTCCACCTGCGCGAAAAGTGCCGTACGCGCATCAAGCTCGCTCTCCATGCCCGCCACCAGCTGCAGGCGAGTGAAGTAGAGGAAGGTCACCATCACCGCGAGGATCAACACGTACAGCGCGATCCCAGACAGGTACGGCGAACGCAGCACCGCGCGCAAGCCAGCCCATGCACTGCCGCCGACCGGCGCTTCGCCATGGCTGGCCGCGACCCCTACCGGCACCGCTTCGGTGTGGCGGATCACCAGTGCCGCCAAGCCCAAGGCCGCAACAAGAAGTCCTGCAGCCATCAGCAGGAGCATCGGGGTACCCACCGATTCGACCGAGGCCCCGGCCACCCAGGAACCGGCGATAGCACCCAGTGTTCCGCCGGCAGCGATCAGAGGGAACAATCGCTGTGACTGCCCCATCGTGAACCGGTCCGCCATCAGCGCCCAGAACACCATGGTCACGAAGAAATTGAAGACGCTGAACCAAACGTAGAACACCTGACCGCTGCGCTCGCCCACCGCCTCGGGCGCCGCCACGAGCAGCAGGTGGAAACCCGCCAGCGAGACGGCGAAGAAGCCGTAGCAGGCGGCGATGACGTGCATCCGCCGCAAGCGGGCCACCAGCCAGCCGAAAAGTGGCTGCGCCAGCAGCGTTACCAGGGCTGTCCCGAAGAACAACCATCGGATCTCATCCATGCCACGCTGCATGCCGAGCGCGTCCCGCGCGGGCCGCAACAGCATCAGCGCGGCCAGGACCGTGAAGAAGTAGAGGCCCGCCAACAGCACCGCGCGCCACTCGCCGGCCTTCAGGTTGAACAGTCGAAGCAGCGCGGCCATCGGCGTTCCCTTGTCAGTGACCTCACCGACCTTAGAACTCAGCCGGCCGCTCGCCACGTGCCGAAGGCCATGCCTTCGCCCCAACCACGATGGCCCCACCGGTCCGCCGACGACTAAGCGCCGTGCCCGTCCCAGACGCGCGTGATGACCTCGGCGAACAGCGCCGGTAGCGCCTCGAGCTCGTCGAGGCGGACGCCCTCGTCGATCTTGTGGATGCTCGCGTTGCCGGGGCCCAGTTCGACGCACTCGGCGCCGAGCGGCGCGATGAAGCGGGCATCGGAGGTACCGCCCTTGGTGTTCTCGTCAGGCGTGATCCCGCAGCGGGCCTGGATGGCCGCGCGCGCGGCACGGCGCAGCACGCCTTCGTCGCAGTGGAAGGGTTCGCCCGAGCGGCGCCAGCGGCAAGCCGCATCGACGCCGTGCTTCGCGAGGATCGCTTCGAACTCGGCCACCAGCGCATCGCTGGTCCAGTTCGGGTTGAAGCGGAAGTTCGCCACGAACTGCAGCGCACCGGGGATGACGTTGTCGGCGCCGGTGCCCGCCGTGATGTTCGACACCTGAAAGCTGGTGGGCGGGAAGCTGGCGTAGCCCTCGTCCCAGCGCCGCGCGCAGAGCTCGGCCAGGGCCGGCGCCAGCACGTGGATCGGGTTCAGCGCCTTCTCGGGATAGGCCACGTGGCCCTGCACGCCGCGCACGTCGACCGCGACGGACAGCGAGCCACGACGGCCGACGCGCAGGACATCGCCGAGGCGTTCGCTCGACGAGGGCTCACCGGTGATGCAGTAGTCGATGCGTTGGCCGGTGGCGCGGAAGTGCTCGGCCACCTTGCGGACGCCGTCGATCGACGGGCCTTCCTCATCGGAAGTCAGCAGCACGGCCAGCGTTCCGGGGTGGTCCGGGTTCGCGGCGACCAGCTGTTCCATCGCGACGACGAAGGCGGCGACGCTGCCCTTCATGTCGGCAGCACCTCGGCCGTGCAGCACGCCGTCGCGCACCGTCGGCACAAAGGGATCGGAGGCCCAGGCCTCACGCGGGCCCGGCGGCACGACGTCGGTGTGGCCGAGCAGCACGATGACCGGGCTGCCCTGCCCGCGCGTGGCCCAGAGGTTCTTCACGTCGCCGAAGTCGAGCGACTCGCAGCGAAAGCCCAGCGGCGCGAGCCGCGCGGCGATAAAGGCCTGGCAGCCGGCGTCCTCGGGCGTCACCGACGGGCGTCCGATCAGGTCCTTCGCCAAAGCGACAACATCACTCATTCCATCACCGCCGGGGTCGCATCGAGAACTTGCGAGTCTAGCGGTGCCGGCGTCGACGCCATGCAGGCATCGAGCGTCGCTTCCAGCCCGCGCACGAGGGCCGCGATCGTGGCCTCGTCGTAGAGCGCCGTCGCGTACTCCACGAGCCCGCGAACCCGCTCGCCGTCGTCCCAGAACCAGAAGCTCAGGTCGAGCTTGGCACCGCCGTTCGGCAGCGCCTCGCTCGTCACCTCGAGGCCATCGAAGCGCAGGGCCATCGGCGCCTCCTGGAAGGTGTACCAGACCTGCACCAGCGGGTTGCGCGAGGGGTCTCGCGGCACGCCGAGCGCCTGCAGGATGGCCGGGAACGGCGTGTCCTGCACGGCCTGCGTGCGCGTCACCTGGCGGCGCACTTGCGCCAGCAGTTCGTCGAAACCCTGCCCTTCCGGCAGATGCAGTCCGAGCGGCAGCAGGTTCATGAACAGTCCGACGACGGGCTCCAATTCCTCCGCGTTGCGGTTCGCGAACGGGCAGCCGATGACGAGGCGATCCTGGCCGCTGGCCGCGCGCAGCAACCGCGCCAGTGCCGCCAGCATGACGACGAAGGGCGTCTGCTGCGTGGCCTGCGCGAAGGCACGAAGTCGCGCGCTGGTGCCGGCCGACAGGGCCAACCGATGCTCCGCGCCGGCGAAGTCCTGCCGAGCGGGTCGCGGACGATCCGTGGGCAGGCGCAGCACCGGCGAACAGGCGGCCAGGCTGTCCATCCAGTGCGGCAGGCGCTGCGCGATCGCCGACGCATCGAGGGCGGCGGCCTGCCAGACGGCGAAGTCCGGCAACTGCAACCCGGCGGCGACGAGGGCCGGCACCGAACCCCGACGACGCAGCGCGTAGCGCTCTTCGAGCGCTCGACCGATGTGCAGCACGGCGAGGTGGTCGACCAGCACGTGGTGCAGGCAGAACAGCAGCACGTGCTCCTCGGCGGCGAGCTTGACGGTGAGGAACAGGCATGGCGGACCGGCGGCGAGATCGAAGACATGCCTCGCGACCAGCTCGCGCACTTCGGCCAGCGCCGCCGCGCGCTCGGTCTCCGGCATCACCGAGAGATCCACCGATTCGTGCATGGGCACGGCGGAGGGGTCGACGACCTGCCGCACCTCGCCATCGGCCACTTCGAAATGCGTGCGCAGGGCCTCGTGGGCGGCGACCACATCGCGGATCGCACCGGCCAACGCATCGGCATCGAGCGGGCCGCGCAGCGTAAAGGCGAAGGGAATGTTGTAGGCCGTGTTCTCCGGCGCGGTGGCCTGCACGTAGAACAACTGGCGCTGGCTGTGGGTGGTCGGGAAGCGGAAGCGCCCGTCCAGACCGGGAACACGCGCCACGGATTGCAGCGGGGTCAGCGGCGAGGCGCCGCCGGGCGACAAGGCCCCAGCCTGTTCGGCCAAGGCGCTCCAGTCGCGGATCCGCGGTGCTTCGAAGGCGGCGTCGATCGGCAGCGATACGCCGTCCTCGCGCTTCAGTCGCGACAGCGCGCGCGTCAGCAGCAGGCTGTGCCCGCCAAGGGCGAAGAAGTCATCCTCGATGCCGATGCCGGAGAGGTCGAGCAGGCGTTCCCACAGCGCCACCATCCGCGACTGCATCGGGGTTCCTGCGGCGATGAAGGGCGTGCCGCCGGAGCGACGCGCTACCGGCGTCGCGGTCGTCGTGCCGACATCGGCCGAAGCGTCCGCGGCATGCGCGGCGCGGCGCGTGTCGGCCACCAAGGCGTCGACGGAGCGACGCGCCAGCGCGACCTGCGGCGGCAGCGCGTGGGACAGCACGGTGGCGATGGCGGTGAAGGCCTCGTCGCTGCCGAAGCCGTCGCGGAAACCCACATCCAGCAGGGCGCCGCCGGGCGTGGCGGAGCGACGCGCTCGCGTTGCGGCAGCGAGCCGGCGCGCCGGCTTCAGCACGAAGTCGCGCACCCGCACGCAGGGCTGTCCCGCCGCATCGAGCACATCGATGTTTAGCACCAGGGAATCGTCATCGGCACGGGCGCATTGGCGGCTGGTCACGCGGGCCGGCAAGGGTGCAAGCACCTCGATGCGGCCGTAGCGGAAGGGCAACAGCCGAGCGGCATCGACCCCGGGCGGTGCCAGCGCCGCCTGCGCGGCGCCGAGCGCCATGTCGAGCAACGCCGGATGCAGCGGATGCGGGCCGTCGAGGCCGAGCGCGGCTTCCAGCTGCAACTCCGCCTCGCCCTCGCCCACCTCGAAACCGCGCAGGCAGTCCCACTCCGGCCCGAAATGCAGTGCCGGGTGCGCGTACACCGGCGGGCGCGCCGTGCGCGGCGACCGCAAGTCGAGCGGCGATGCCGGGCCCGAAGGCGCGCCGTCGGCCAAGACGTCGAGCTGCAGCACGACGTGCTCGGTGGCTTCACCTTCGCCGGCGCCGCGGCTGGTCAGGCTCACCTCGAAACGGTTCGCCGACGACGACGGCGTAGCTTTGCCGGCCGCGTCCAGGGGCAGGAAGCGCAGGGCGATCTGCCGCGATGGTCAACCCCTCGCAGGCGAAGCGCGTGAAGCGGCCGCGCAGCGCCTGCATTGCCCAAGCCACCAGGTCGAGCAGGCCCGTACCGGGGAGCAGTGCGTCGCCACTGGCGAGGCGATGTCCGTCGAGCACCCAGTCGCTTTTCGGGCCGACCACGCCGCCGAAGACGACGGCGACGCCCTCGTCGCGGCGATGGCGCAACAGCGGATGCGCCTGCGGCAGGCCGTCGTCGAACGGCGGTGGCGCGAGACCACGCTCGGCCGCGAGGCGCGCCGCCATGCCGGCGTCGCGCCAGATGCTGAAGGCGAGCGCGGTGTGCCGCGTGGTGGTTGACGTCGCATCGGCTTGGGCGGCGAAGGCATCGAGGAAAGCGTTCGCCGCGGTGTAGTCGACCTGACCGGAGGCACCCATCTGCGCGCTGATCGACGAGAAATACAGCACCTGCGACGCATCCAGGGACTCCGCCACGGCGGCGACCTCGCGCGCGCCCTGCAGCTTCGGCGCGAGCACCGCGTGGGCGGCCTCCATCGACTTCATCGCGATCAAGGCGTCGTCGAGCACGCCGGCGGCATGCAACACGGTATCGAGACGCTTCAGGCCGGCATCCTTCGCGGCTCCGGCCAGCGCGCCGGGCCGCGCGAGGTCGGCGACGAGCACGCGCGCCTTGAGACCAAGGGCGCGCAGCGCGTCGATCCAAGCGGCGCGCGACGAACCCGGCTCGATGGCCGTGCGACTCACCAGCCACAGGCACTCGACGCCACCGCCCAGCGCGAGGCGCTCCGCGATGTCGCGACCGGCGCCGCCGAAAGCCCCCGTCAGCAGCACGTGGCCGCGGAACGCCAGCGCGGCATTGGTGTGGGCCGGCGCGATACCCAGCGGCTGCGAATGCGGCACCCAGCGCTGGCGGCCGCGCAGGGCGACGGTTTCCGCGGGGCAACCGGCGCGCAGCTCCGCCAGCAAGGCGTCGATCGCGCGCCGGGGCGCGGCCAGCGCGGCGGCGTCGAGGTCGAACCAGGCGCTGCGAAGCGCAGCGGCCTCCTGCGGCCAAGTGCGCACCGGGCCGGCGCGCAGGGCCTGCGGCGGACGAAGCGCAGAAAGATCGCCCACCGCCTGCGCCTGCACACCCACGCTGAGCCACGTCATTCCCCCGCCATCGGCCCAAGGAGAAAGGCCCTGCGCCATCCGCAGCGCATCGTCGAACACCATGCGAGAAGACGCTTCCAGTCCGTCCAGCGGCGCATCGAGCGCCCAAAGGTCGAGCAGCACGGCCGGGGCCGGCGTGGCGGCCAAGGCCTGCCAATGCGCGCGTTCGCCCGGGTCCAGCGTGATGTGGGATTCCTCCTGCGTGAACGCGGCCGCGCGATGCACGCGACGCACCGCCACGCCTTCCGCGGCCAAGGCATCGGCCAGGGCATCACCGATCCCGGCGCCATCGCAGAGCACCAGGGCCGAGGCGGGAAGCGCGCCCGACAGCTCGCGCGGCAGCGGCACGGGCTGCCACACCGGCGTCTGCAGCCAAGCCTCGGGTGGCAGCGCGGCGGCGCCTTCGTCGCTCGCGGCAACAGCCTTCGGTGGGTCGATCCAATGCTTCACGGCAGCGAACGGGTACGTCGGCAACGGCACGCGCCGTCCCGCCGTCGGCTGGTCCCAGCGTGCCCAATCGACGGCCACACCGCTGGCCCACAGCCGGCCCGGCAGCGCGGCCCAGGCCGAGGGCTCGTCGGCGTCTTTCGGCAACAGCACGACCGAGCGCGCATCGGCCCGACGCATCGTCGCGAACGTCGACAGCGTGCGGCCCGGCCCCACTTCGACGAGCACGGCATGGCGCAGCCGGTCGATCGTGGCCAGTGCCTCGGCGAAGCGCACCGGCTCGCGCAGATGGCGCACCCAGTAATCGGGACTGGCAGCGAGATCCGCCGTCAGCCAATCGCCCGTGCAGGTCGAGACCACGCGCAGGCCGTCCACGCGCGCCGGGGCTGCGGCCACCACGGCCGCGCGGAACGCGTCGAGAACACCATCGAGCTGCCGCGAGTGGAAAGCCGCCGAGGTTTCGAGGCGACGCGCGCCGACACCCCGTTCGATCAGCGCGCGCTCGAAGTCAGCGACGGCAACGTCGGCACCGGCGACGACGGTCTGCCCCGGTGCGTTGATGGCCGCGACATCCAGCGTGGCGGGCAGCTGCGCGCGCAACTCGCCTTCGTCGAGGGCGACGGCCAGCATCGCGCCCTTCGGCGCAGCGGCGCACAGCGCGCCGCGCGTCACCATCAGGCGCAGCGC
>NZ_JBILJW010000055.1:0-2726 GCF_044377035.1 Silanimonas sp. | reverse complement strand
TTGCGGTAGCCCTCGGGGCGCGGCATGCCGAAATTGCGGCGGATCTTGCTCTTGGTGTCGCGGCCCTTCTGGTGGCCGATCACCATGACGCTGCGGCCGTCGATGCGGGCGAGGCCGCCCACGATCGCGGCGTCGTCGGCGAAGGCGCGGTCGCCGGCCAGCTCGTGGAACTCCTCGGCGATCAGGCCGAGGTAGTCGAGCGTGTAGGGGCGCTGCGGGTGACGCGCCAGCTGGCTGATCTGCCAGGGCGTGAGCGTGGCGAAGATCTCGGCGGTGCGGGCCTTGAGCTTGTCCTCGAGGCCGCGGATCTCGTTCTCGATGTCCACGGCGGGGCCCGTGCTTGCATGCCGGAGCTCGTTGATCTTGGCTTCAAGATCGGCGATGGGCTGTTCGAAATCGAGGAAGTTCGGATTCATTTGCTTGGAATTTGGAGGGCGTTCCCCGAGACATCCGGGGCCGCTAGAGCAAAGAGTCTAGCTGGCGGGGCGGGGTGCCGGCCATGGGGCGGGGTGCCCGGGCCGTCAGCCCTGCAGCCAGGGTTTGTGCAACTGGAGCTTGACCCCGTCCACGAAGGGCAGGTGGCGGAGGCGAGAGAGCAGGTCGGAGGCCGTCCGCACCCCCTCCCGGCCGCCGAGGTCGAGGCTGCCCGCTGCCCCGGGGCGCTTGAGGTCCAGGCGAAGCGGGGTGGGGCCGGGCCGGTACTCGGCCAGCAGCGCCTGGAGCTGTTCGAAGGCGCCCTTGCCCCGCAGATCGGCCGACAGGGCGATCCGGCGGGCATGGGTATCGAGCAGGGCCTTGAAGTCCCAGGCCTGCTTCACTCGCATGGAGAGCTCCCCGCTCACCCGGTCCGCGCCCACCTGGCCTTCGACGATCAGGATGCGGTCGCGGGAGAGGAGATGGCCGAAGCCGGTGCAGGCCTCGCGGAAGAAGGCCAGCTCGATCTGGCCGTGGCCATCGTCGATCTGGGCGAAGGCCATCGCGTCGCCGCGCTTGCGCACGTTGCCCACCAGGCCGGCGAGGATCATCGTCGCCTCGTTGCGGCGGTCCTTGCGCTGGGCCCACGTGGCTTCGACCTCGCCGAGGTGGATGTTGACCAGCTCCGAGAGCTCGGCCCGCCACGGATCGATCGGGTGGCCGCTGAGGTAGTGCCCCAGCGTCTCGCGCTCGCCGGCCAGCAACTGCTCCAGCGGCCACTCGTCGCAGGCGGGCAGGTCGACCTTGGCCACCGGCGCATCGGCGAAGCCGCCAAACAGCGAGACTTGGCCGGCCGCGGCCGAACGCGCGGCCTGTTCGCTGGCCTTCACCGCTTCCGGCAGCTGCAGCAGAAGCGAGGCGCGGTTCGGCGCGAAGCCGTCCAGCGCGCCGGCGTTGATCATCGCCTCGACCGCGCGACGGTTCATCTTGGTGGG
This sequence comes from Silanimonas sp., assembly GCF_044377035.1. Taxonomy (GTDB): domain Bacteria; phylum Pseudomonadota; class Gammaproteobacteria; order Xanthomonadales; family Xanthomonadaceae; genus Silanimonas. The sequence continues at coordinate 1,317 of NZ_JBILJW010000055.1, read as the reverse complement.
ATCGACGCGCTCGCAAAACTCCAGCAGGTCACGGAACGGCCCCTTGGCGCCACGCGCCTGCACGATGGCTTCGGTCAGGCCGGTGCCCACGCCCTTGATGGCGCCGAGGCCGTAGCGGATCGTCCGCGCGTCCTTCGCCTCGAACATCGTCGCCGAGTCGTTCGCTTTCGGCGGCAGCACGGTGAGCTGCAGCGCCCGGCACTCGTCGAGGAAGTTCACCACCTTGTCGGTGTTGTCCATGTCGGAGGACAGCACCGCGGCCATGAACTCGGCCGGGTAGTGCGTCTTCAACCATGCGGTCTGATAAGACACGAGCGCGTAGGCCGCCGCGTGCGACTTGTTGAAGCCGTAGCCGGCGAACTTCTCCATCAGGTCGAAGACGGCGTCGGCCTTGGTTTCGTCGATGCCGTTCGTCGCCGCGCCCTCGCGGAACATGGCGCGGTGCTTGGCCATCTCCTCGGGCTTCTTCTTGCCCATCGCGCGGCGCAGCAGGTCGGCGCCACCGAGCGAGTAGCCGCCCAGCACCTGCGCCATCTGCATCACCTGCTCCTGGTAGACCATGATCCCGTAGGTCTCCTCCAGCACCGGCTTCACGCGCGGGTCGGGGTACTCGACTTCTTCCTTGCCGTGCTTTCGGGCATTGAAGCTCGGGATCAGGTCCATCGGGCCGGGGCGGAACAGCGACACCAGGGCGATCAGGTCCTCGAAGCGGTCGGGCCGGGCTTCGCGCAGCAGGTTGCGCATGCCCGAGGATTCGAACTGGAACACCGCCACCGTCTGCGCGCGACTGAACAGGTCGAAGACTGGGCGGTCGTCGAGCGGGATGCGGGTGATGTCGAGCGGTGCTTCGCCCTTGGCGGCGCGGCGCGCGTTGATGGCCTTCACCGCCCAATCGATGATGGTCAGCGTGCGCAGGCCGAGGAAGTCGAACTTCACGAGGCCGATGGCTTCGACGTCGTCCTTGTCGAACTGCGTCACCGCGCCCTTGCCGCCGGGTTCCGAGAACAGCGGGCAGAAATCGGTGAGCGGCGTCGGCGCGATCACCACACCACCCGCATGTTTACCTGCGTTCCGCGTGAGGTCTTCGAGCTGGCGCGCGAGATCCATCAGGTCGCGCACGTCGTCCTCGCGGGCGTAGCGCTCGATGAGTTCGCCCGAACGCACGGTGTCGTCGGCCTTGCCCTTGTCCGTTTCGCCCAGCGCGTCGTCCAGCGCGATGCCGAGCACGTTCGGGATCAGTTTGGCGACGCTGTCGACGAAGCCGTAGGGATGGCCGAGCACGCGTCCGCAGTCGCGCACCACGGCCTTCGCGGCCAT
>NZ_JBILJW010000013.1:0-105761 GCF_044377035.1 Silanimonas sp. | reverse complement strand
CGGAGCGGGAAGGGGCCGAGCAGGCGCTGCGCGAGCATCTGTCGGAGCGCGAAGCGGCGGTGGTGTGGCTCGAGGGCCAGCGGACGTCGCTGCAGGCGGCGCTATCGGAGCGGGAAGGGGCCGAGCATGCGCTGCGCGAGCATCTGTCGGAGCGCGAAGCGGCTGTCGCGTGGTTGGAAGGCCAGCGATTGGCCCTTCAAACCGCGCTGGGCGAGCGGGAAGGGGCCGAGCAGGCGCTGCGCGAGCATCTGGCGGAACGCGAAGCGGCGGTGTCGTGGCTGGAAGGCCAGCGGACGTCGCTGCAGGCGGCGCTGTCGGAGCGGGCGGTGGCCGAGCAGGCGCTGCGCGAGCATCTGGCGGAACGCGAAGCGGCGGTGTCGTGGCTGGAAGGCCAGCGGACGTTGCTGCAGGCGGTGCTGGATGCCGAAACAGAACAGCGACGGTGTCGCGAGGTGGAACTCGCGGCTGAAACGGGTCGATCAGCGCTGGCCCTCTCGAAGCTGCATGATCTTGAGGCCTCGCGTACCGTTCGGTTTGCGCGATGGCTTCGATTGCTACCCACAACGGACGTCAAGTAAGTCGGAGACGGAACATGACTCCCCATTTAAGTGCCATCGTCACCCTGCACAACGAGGGGGTATTGGCGCATACCGCATTGAATGCTTATCTCCAGTCCCGCAGGTTCGCTCGGGACGAGGGCTTCCGTGTGCAGCTTGTGTTTGTCTTGGACAACGCGGACTCGCAGACGAAGGCTGTCGCCATGTCCCATCCAATGCTCGATGGGTCGGAGATTTTTGTGGAGGCAACCCATGGAGATCTGGCGCTCGCAAGGAATTCGGGAATCTCGGCGAGTTCCGGCGAGTACATTTGTACGCTCGACGGCGATGACCTTGTCTCGCGCCGGTACTTCAGCTGCCACTTGATCGAGGCGGCGAAAAATGATCGGCGAACGATCCTTCACCCAGAGATGGTTGTCAGTTTTGGGATGTACAACGCATTCAATTGGCAGGTCGACCAGGCTGGAGAGTACTTCGATCAGGATTCCTTGCTAACCATTAATCCATGGATCAGTGCGGCATTCTGTCACCGAGAGACTTTCGAAGAGACCCCGTATCGCGCTTGCTATCCACGGACGACCGGTTTCGGGTACGAAGATTGGTATTGGAACTGCGAGACCATTGCCAAGGGCTTCGTTCATCGCCTCGCATGGGGGGCGGTGTACGTTTATCGCCGTAAGTTCCACGGATCTCTGAATGAAGCAAGTCATGGGATGCGCTCTGTCATCCCGCCGACTAGCCTGTTCAAGGCTGGAAGCCTCTGGGCCTCACAGGAGAACGAGCATGCCCGCTGAGCTCGCTCGCCGTGCGGCAAGCCGCCTTGCACGACTTTTTCGAGTTGCAGCAAGTCGATTGGAGTTCTCTGCAACAGCATCGCAGGGCGCGATTGCGCCAGCTAGCGTATGGACTCCTCCGGCGATGCCTGAATGGGTGGCGGAGGAGCTCAAGGAACTCGCGTACATCGAGCCCGAGCTCCTCCCCGCGGATGACTCCGTTGATCGATTCCAGTTCTATTCCGTTCCCGTCGATTCCGAGCCTGGTCGTGCGTATCGCACTCTGATCAATGCCATCGGCGCCGCTTCGCCCAGTCACATCATCATGGTGCCTTGGCTCAAGGCTGGAGGGGCGGATCGTGGGGCCATCTACCATGTCCGCGCCATTGTCGAGGCGAATCCAGGTGCCAGTGTCCTCATCATCGCAACCGAGGACGCCGAGTCTCCTTGGGCGGAAAAACTGCCCTCGGGAGTGTGTTTTGTCGAGTTCGGCAAGGCGACTCGCGGTCTCGACTTCAACAAGCAGGTCGTCGTAGCGATCCGGCTTCTGGTGCAATTGGCTCCCCAGACGATACACGTGATCAATTCGAGGGTGGGTTGGGAGTGCATCGCGCGGCACGGTCTCGCACTTTCGCAAGCCTCGGCGCTTTATGCATCGCTCTTCTGCGATGACTACACGAGTCGCATGGTCCCCGTCGGCTATGCGCGGGACTACCTGCGTACGACGTTGAGATGGATGGCGCAGGTATTCACTGACAACAGCGAAGCGCCGAAAGTCTGGGCCCGGGACCTAGGTATCGATGTTTCTCGGTTCACCGTACTGCCCTTCCCTTATGACCGGCCCATTCCGCCCTTGAGCACGGTGGACGCCGGGGCCTCGCCATCCCGTGTGCTGTGGGCTGGAAGACTCGACCGGCAAAAGCGCCCCGATGTACTGGCGGCGATCGCCGAAGCCATGCCGGACTGTCAATTCGATGTTTGGGGGGGGCGCGTCATGGGCCCGGCGGACCCTGCCATCGCGAGACTGCAGGCGTTGCCCAACGTCACGATGCACGGCGCGTTTGCGCGCTTGGAAGACGTGGTTTCGACCGACCACTTCGCCTACTTGCATACCTCCGCCTGGGAAGGCGTGCCCACCATCCTTTTCGACGTAGCCGCCGCAGGCCTGCCGATCTGCGCGCCGATGGTTGGTGGCATTCCCGACTTTTGCGATCGTGAGGATCTGGTCGAGCGGTTCGATGACGTGGACGCCTTCAGGTCGCGGCTCGAGTTGATGCGATCTTCCTTTGATCTTCGGCAATCCCTTCGGCAGAAGCAGTGGGGTCGCCTCGCCGATACACGCCGCTGGGCTCATTTTGTCGAACACCTGGCGTCGATTGAAGGGTACTTCCGTCGTGCAAGCCACGCCGGAAGGGGGCGCGCATGAGGGTTCTGCTGACGGGCGGGAACGGTTTCATCGGGTCGCATGTCGTGGAAGCGCTGCGCGCAGCGGGCCATCACGTGGTCGTCTTGGATATCGGGGAGCAGAGGCCTGACCTCGATTGGTCGGGGGTGACTTACGTGCGGGGGTCTTTCCTCGACGAAGCAACGTTGGATGGTGCGCTCGCTGGAGTCGACTGCGTCGTGCATGCAGCATCGACGTCGGTCCCGGCGACATCCATGAGGGATCCCGTCGGCGATGTCGAACAGAATCTGGTAGGGACATTGCGTGTCGCGCTCGGAATGGTTCGGCATGGTGTTCGCCGCATTGTTTACTTGTCGTCCGGTGGCACGGTGTATGGTGTGACCGGCTCTACGCCGGTCCACGAGGATCATCCCTGTCGCCCGATTTCGGGATATGGCGTTGTGAAGCTGGCCTGTGAGCACTACCTCCGCGTGTTTTCGAAGGTCCATGGGTTTTCATTCTTGGCCTTGAGAGCTTCGAATCCCTACGGGCCGAGACAGGCCGCTTCGGGCGTTCAAGGTTTGGTCGGTACGACCATCCATCGGCTTCGTCAGGGTGTGCCGATTGATGTGCGTGGCGATGGGTCTGCGGTCAGGGATTACGTGTATATCCGGGACTTGGCGGTGGCTGTTTCCTCGGCGGTGACCTCTCCGGCCTGCGGAGTCATGAACATTGGAAGCGGGGTGGGTCTCAGCGTTCGGGAGGTCATCGAGGCTGTCGCTGGCGCGATGGGTGTGGCTGCTGAGATGAATTTCGAGCCCGCGTCTCCATCAGACGTGCCGCGCATCGTTCTCGACTGCAGTAAGGCGTCAACTGGCTTGAGTTGGACTGCGACGACAAGTTTCGACACAGGCATTCGCGCAACACTGGCCCATGCGGCCACGAAATCCCCACTCTGATCGAAGAACAAGATGTTTGATGCTTGCGTAGTCCTGACGGCTCATGCGGAGGGGGGGCTTCTACAAAAGTCTTGGCTCTCGTTTCTGCGTGCTCGCGCTGCGGCGATTGCTCATGGTCTGTCGACACAGGCCATCGTTGTTTTGGACCGCGCGACCCCTGCCACGGAGCGAGTCGCATCGAATCTGCCGTGCGTGGATGACGGTGATCAAGTCATTTATGTGGATGAGGGGGATGTGGGCGAGGCCAGGAACCGCGCTGCGGCCATAGCGTCTGCGGAATGGATCGGTGTTCTTGACGGCGACGACTACGTTTCTGAATCGTGGATCACTGCATCCGTCATTGCAGGGCGTTCTGGCTTGGGCCGGCCGATCATCCATCCGGAGTGGGTGATTAGCTTTGGTGGGTCAACAGTGGTGCATCGCCAGTACGGTGACGACGACATCTCCTTCAGAAGGGGAATGCTCCTTGTCGCAAACCCCTGGAACTCCTGCAGCTTCGCGCATCGCGAGATCCGCGCCCAGTTCCCGTACCGCCGCTCCGATGTGGCCTCGAGGGGGTTCGGCCATGAAGACTGGCTTTGGCATTGCGATACGCTCGCTGCGGGCTGCGCGCATCGGATCGCTCCCGGGACTCTGCATTGCGTTCGCGTGAAGTCCGAAGGTTCGATGAACAATGATCACAAGCGGCAGTTTGCCATGCCCGCTCCATCCCGATTCTTCGAATTGCCATGAACTGGAAGCTGGCCGTTCGCCGCCTTGTTGACGGGATAGACCGTCGCGTTCTCGGCGTACTTCCTCCTCGCGCACAATTGGCGCTCAAGCGCCCTTTGCTTGCCGCCCTGCGCCTCATCTTTCCGCGCGCCGTTCCGACTTGGATTCCAGATGAGCTGCTGGTTCGGCGTCCGCCGATTTCTCCTCCTCGTGAGGAATTGCCTGCGTGGGTGGCTGCCGAGCTCACGTCGATGTCTCGAGAGTTCGATGCGGGATTGAGTCCTTCCGTGTTGTTTCGCCGCGGCTTCTCAACCTATCACCCGCCGGTCGATCGAGCCTATGCCGGCGAGGTGTACTTCGAAATCCTGCGGGCTGTTCGAGGTCCGGTCGATGCGGTCATTGTCGTGCCCTGGTTGAAGCCCGGCGGTGCTGACCGATGGGCAATCGCTTTGGCTCGGGCGCTTGCTGTGGATCGCTCTCAGCGTGTCTTGGTGCTCGCGACTGAGCCCAGCAATTCGCCCTGGAGTGATCGACTTCCTGAGGGCGCTCAGTTCCTTGAGATCGGGAGCTTTTTGGCATCGCTGCATTTCGATCGCGATGACGGCGTAGAGGTCCTTTCGCGACTGCTCGTGCAGCTTGCGCCGAGTGTCGTGCACGTTGTTGGCTCGAAACATGGTTGGTCGGCGATAAGGAAGCACGGCCGATCCATTCGAGCTGGTTCGAAGATCTACGCATCACTTTTCTGCGACGAGTTCGACGAGTCTGGTGTTCCTACTGGCTACGCTGAGTCGCATCTTCTCGATTGCAGCCCTTGGCTCGATGGCGTCTTGGTCGACAATCGGCGCGCCCCCGTGGTTTGGCAAAGAAGGCATGGGGTCCCCGCTTCACTTTTTTCTGTCGTTGCATTCCCTGCTCCTTCCCCCGGCGTGCCGGTGATTCGCCGATCGCTAGGCCAGCGCGTTCTTTGGGCTGGACGATTCGATAGGCAGAAGCGACTTGACTTGGTCGCGGAGATTGCGCAACTGACGCCCGAGCTTCATTGGGATGTTCATGGCTCTCCGGTTGTTCCGGGGCATGGGGTCTCGGTGGTGGCGCTCAGCCGGTTGCCCAACGTGACTTTGCACAGCCAGTTCGGCTCTTTCGCCGAGATCATGACTGGCGCGCACGGCGTTTTTGTTTACACATCCTCTTGGGATGGGATGCCAACAATCCTCCTCGATGCGGCGCAGTCTCAGCTTCCAATCGTTGCTTCATCCGTTGGTGGGGTTTCTGATTTTCTTGGGTCGGATGTTTTGGTCGACGCTAGCGACGGCGCGGAGGGGTTTGCGAAGCTCATCCGGTGTGTCCTTTCTGACCCCTCGCTCGCTGCTGAGTTGTTGCGAGCACAGAATCGAGCTCTTGAGAGACGTACGTGGGATTCCTTTTCGGCATCGATTCCCGGGTGAAGGTCGTACTTTCGGGATATTTGGCGGCTGGTCGATCTCGTATACGCTCAATGAAGTCGACTTGGGCTTGCCGACATTGGTTTCACATCCTAGGTGGTGCATCTGAATGACCGACTTCAAAAAGTTGTACGCCAGTGCTTCCGCTGCGCTTTCCGGCCTCGTCGCCGACGGCCAGACCCTCGCGGTCGGCGGCTTCGGCCTGTGCGGCATCCCCGAAGGCCTCATCGCCGCGCTACGCGATTCGGGCGCGAAGAATCTCACCGCCATCTCGAACAACGCCGGCGTCGACGGCTTCGGGCTCGGGCAGCTGCTGGCCACGCGGCAGATCCGCAAGATGATTTCGAGCTACGTGGGCGAGAACAAGGAGTTCGAGCGCCAGTATCTCGCCGGCGAGCTCGAGCTCGAGTTCAACCCGCAGGGCACGCTGGCCGAGCGCCTGCGCGCTGGCGGCGCTGGCATCCCCGCGTTCTACGTGCGCACCGGCTACGGCACGATCGTCGCCGAGGGCAAGGAGACGCGGCTGTTCGGCGAACACTGGTACGTGATGGAGACGGCGCTGCACGCCGACGTCTCGCTGGTGAAGGCCTGGAAGGCCGACACGGCTGGCAACCTCGTTTTCCGCAAGACGTCGCGCAACTTCAACCCGGCCTGCGCAATGGCCGGCAAGGTCTGCGTGGCGGAAGTGGAGGAGCTGGTTGAGGTCGGGGCGATCGATCCCGACCACGTGCACCTGCCGGGCATCTACGTCGACCGCATCGTGGTGAACGCCACGCCCGAGAAGCGCATCGAGCAGCGCACGACCCGCGAAGGAGTGAAGTGACATGCCCTGGACCCGCGACGAGATGGCGCAGCGCGCAGCGCGCGAACTCACTGACGGCGCCTACGTGAACCTCGGCATCGGTCTGCCGACGCTGGTGGCCAACCACATTCCCGAGGGCATGGACGTGTGGCTGCAGAGCGAGAATGGCCTGCTCGGCATCGGTCCGTTCCCGACGGAAAGCGAAGTCGACGCCGACCTGATCAACGCCGGCAAGCAGACGGTGACGGCGCGTGCCGGCGCCAGCTTCTTCGGCAGCCACGACAGCTTCGCGATGATCCGCGGCGGCCACATCGATCTGGCCATCCTCGGCGCCATGCAGGTCACCGACAAGGGCGACCTCGCCAACTGGATGGTGCCCGGCAAGATGGTGAAGGGCATGGGCGGCGCGATGGACCTCGTCGCTGGCGTCAAGCGCGTGGTCGTGCTGATGGAGCACGCGGCCAAGGGCGGTGAGCACAAGATCGTGCCCGCTTGCACCCTGCCGCTCACCGGCGTGGGCGTGGTCAACCGCATCATCACCGAACTCGGCGTGTTCGACGTGACGCCGCAGGGGCTCAAGGTGGCCGAGCTGGCGCCGGGCGTGAACCGCGACGACGTGGTGGCGAAGACTGGAGTCCCGCTGGCGGGCTGATCAGCCCGCCAGGCCCTGCTGCCATCGCCACGCGTCGGCGCACATCGCATCGACGCCTCGGGTGGCCTTCCAGCCCAACACCTTTTCAGCCAGCGACGGATCGGCCCAGCATTCCGCGGCGTCGCCGGGGCGACGCGCCACGCGCTTGTGCGGGATGGGCCGGCCGACGGCGCGGCCGAACGCCTCGATCACTTCCAGCACCGAGAAGCCGTTGCCGGTACCGAGGTTCACCGTGATCTCGTTGGCCTCGCTGTCGCGCAGGGCGCGCAGCGCGGCGACGTGGGCCTGTGCGAGGTCGAGGACATGGATGTAGTCGCGCACGCCGGTGCCGTCGCGCGTCGGGTAGTCGTCGCCGAAGACGCTGATCTCGGCGCGCAGGCCGGCGGCCGTCTGGGCGACGAAGGGCACGAGGTTGTTCGGCACGCCGCGGGGCAGTTCGCCGATCAGTCCGCTCTCGTGCGCACCGGCCGGGTTGAAGTAGCGGAGGATCGCCGCCTTGAGGGGGCTGACGGGTGCGGCCAGCAGGTCGCGGATCACGTGCTCCATGACCAGCTTGGTCTGGCCGTAGGGGTTCGTGGCGCCCAGCGGCGCGTCCTCGCGGATCGGGCAGCGCTCGGGGTTGCCGTAGACCGTGGCCGAACTGCTGAACACGAGGTGGTGGCAGCCGTGGTCCTGCATGGCCTGCAGCAGGGCCAGCGTGCCGCCGACGTTGTTGCGGTGGTAGCGCAGCGGCTGCTGCATGCTCTCGCCGACAGCCTTCAGCGCGGCGAAGTGGATCACCGCGTCGGGCTTCACCGCGGCGAAGCAGGCATGCAGGGCCGGCTCGTCGAGCAGGTCGAGCTCGGTGTGCGGGATCCCGCGCCCACACAGCGCGGCGAGGCGCTGGAGGATCCAGCGCTCGCTGTTGCAGAAGTTGTCGACGACGTGCACGTCGAAGCCGGCCGCGACCAGCTCGACGACGGTGTGCGAGCCGATGTAGCCCGCACCCCCTGTCACCAAGACCTTCATTCCATCACTCCTGTGGGGGGAGATTGCCGCGGTAGCGGCGATCCGGGGGCAAGTCTCAGCCCAGCGCCCTTTCGAGCTCCGGCACGATCTGGAACAGGTCACCGACGAGGCCGATATCGGCGATCTCGAAGATCGGCGCATCGCCGTCCTTGTTGATGGCGACGATGGTGCCGGCGTCCTTGATGCCCGTCAGGTGCTGGATGGCGCCCGAGATGCCGATGGCGACGTAGAGCTCCGGCGCGATGATCTTGCCGGTCTGGCCGACCTGCATGTCGTTCGGCACGTAGCCAGCATCGACCGCAGCGCGCGAGGCGCCGACGCCGGCGCCCATCTTGTCGGCGAGCGAGTAGATGATCGAGAACGCTTCCGCCGAGCCCAAGGCGCGGCCGCCGGAGACGACCTTGCTGGCGCTCTGCAGGTCCGGGCGGTCGCTCTTGCCGGCCGCCAGGCCCTTGAAGCGCGTGTGCGTCGGCAGGGCGGCGTCGACCGTCGCGGCTTCGATGGCCGCGCTGCCGCCGTTGCCGGTGGCCGGCCACGAGGCCGGGCGCACGGTGGCGACGACGGTGCGATCGGCCGGCGCGGTGACCGAGATGATCGCATTGCCGGCGTAGATCGGGCGCTTGAACGCGTGCGGGCCGTCGACGGCCATCAGGTCGGACACCTGCGCCACGCCGAGCAGGGCGGCAACGCAGGGCGCGACGTCCTTGCCGAAGGTGGTGGAGGGCAGCAGCACGTGCGAGTAGCCGGCCGCGAGCTTGGCGATCTGCGGGGCCAGAACGGCGGCCAGCGCATGCGCATTCTCGGCGCGGGCCACGGTGATCACCTTGGCGACGCCGGCGATCTGCGCGGCTTCGGCGGCGATGGCGGCTGGGTCGGCGGCCAGCACGGCCACGTGGATATCGCCGCCGATCTTCGCGGCGGCGGTGACGCAGCGCGCGGTGGCGGGGTTCAACTTGCCGTCGAGGTGCTCGGCGACGATCAGGATCTTGCTCATGGTCATCGGCTCCTTACGCCAGGCCCTTCTGCTTCAGCAGCGCCACCAGTTCGGCGACGTCCTTCACCATCACGCCCTTCGTGCGCTTCGGCGGCGGGGCGAAGTGGGTGGTCTGCAGGAAATCCGCGGCTTCGACGCCGAGGTCGGCGAGCTGCAGGGTTTCGAGCGGCTTGCTCTTTGCCTTCATGATGTCCGGCAGCTTGATGAAGCGCGGTTCGTTCAAGCGCAGGTCGGTGGTGATGACGGCCGGCAGGTCGACTTCGAGGGTCTCGAGGCCGGCGTCAACTTCGCGGATCACCGTGGCGACATCACCGGCGACCTCGACCTTCGAGGCGAAGGTGGCCTGCGGGCGGCCCCACAGCGTGGCGAGCATCTGGCCGGTCTGGCTGCTGTCGTCGTCGATGGCCTGCTTGCCGAGGATGACGATGCCGGGCTGCTCCTTCTCGACCAGCTTGAGCAGGGCGCGGGCGGCGGTGAGCGGTTGCACGGCGCTGTCGGTGACGATGTGGATGGCGCGGTTGGCGCCCATGGCGAGGCCGTTGCGCAGGTGGGCCTGGGCGTCGGCCGGCGCGATCGTCGCGACGATCACTTCCGTGGCGATGCCCTTCTCGCGCAGGCGCAGGGCTTCTTCGAGCGCGATGTCGTCGAAGGGGTTCGGCGAGAGCTTGACGCCCTCGGTGACGACGCCGGAACCGTCCGGCTTGACCTGGATGCGGACGTTGTAGTCCACCACCCGCTTGTAGGCGACGAGGATCTTCATGGGGGCACTCGGTTCGGGCCGGGGCGACGCATCGGCCGGTGGAAGGGAAGCCCGCCGATTTTAGCCGGAAACCCCCGTGTTCAGGACTTCAACGGCCGGGAGCCGGGCCCGGCGCGGTATCCTTGCGGGCCTTCGAACCTCGTGATGCGCGCATGATCGTCCCGGTCATCCTCAGCGGCGGCAGCGGCACCCGGCTGTGGCCGCTGTCCCGGCAGAACCTGCCCAAGCAGTTCCTGGCCCTGGCCGGCGCCGACACCCTGTTCCAGCAGACCGTGAAGCGGGCTGCCGGCGTGCCCGGCGCCACCGCCCCGCTGGTGGTGGCCAGCGACGACCACCGCTTCCTCGCCGGCGAGCAGCTGCAGGCCATCGGCGTCACGCCGCGGGCCCTCGTTCTCGAACCCTTGGCCCGCAACACCGCCCCGGCCATCGCGTTGGCCGCCTTGCAGGTGGCCGAGCGCGACCCGGCCGCGCTGCTGCTGGTGCTGCCGGCCGACCACCGCATCGGCGCTCCGGAGCGCTGGGTGGCCGCCGTGCAGAAGGCCCGCGCGCAGGCCGCGGCTGGCGCGCTGGTCACCTTCGGCATCGCGCCGACCGAAGCCCACACCGGCTACGGCTACATCCGCTGCGGCGGGCCGCTGGACGAGGGCGTGTTCGCTGTCGAGCGGTTCGTCGAGAAGCCCGACGCCGCCACCGCCCACGCCTACCTTGCCGACGGCCGCTACGTCTGGAACGCCGGCATCTTCCTGTTCCGCGCCGACCGTTACCTCGAGGAGCTCGCGGAGCACGCGCCGGCCATGCTGGCCGCAGCCCGCGCCGCCATGGCGCAGGCGAAGGCCGACCTCGACTTCATCCGCGTCGACCGCGAGGCCTTCGCCGCCTCGCCGTCGGATTCGATCGACTACGCGGTGATGGAGAAGACCCGCCGCGCCGCCGTGGTGCCGGTGGATTGCGACTGGAACGACATCGGTTCCTGGAGCGCGCTCTGGGCGATCGGTCCGCAGGACGCGCAGGGCAACGTCGTCACCGGCGACGTCGTGGCCCGCGACACTCGCGATTGCCTGCTGCATGCCGTGGGCGACCACCTGATCGCCACCGTCGGCGTGCGCGACCTCGTCATCGTCGATACGCCGGACGCCACGCTGGTCGCGCACCGCGACCGCGTGCAGGACGTCAAGGCGATCGTCGATTCGCTGAAGGCTGCCGGCCGCGGCGAGCACGTGAACCACCGGCAGGTGTACCGGCCGTGGGGCCACTACGACAGCGTCGACAAGGGCGAGCATTTCCAGGTCAAGCGCATTGTCGTAAAGCCCGGCGCGAGCCTCAGCCTGCAGAAGCACGCCCACCGCGCCGAGCATTGGATCGTCGTCGACGGCGTGGCCGAGGTCACCTGCGACGAGCGCGTCTTCCGCTTGGAGAAGAACCAGAGCACGTACATTCCGAAAGGGAGTGTGCATCGCTTGCGCAACCCCGGCACCGAGCCGCTGGCGTTGATCGAGGTGCAGAGCGGCGACTACCTCGGCGAGGACGACATCGTGCGCCTCGACGACGTCTACGGCCGGCATGCGTAAGGCCTGCCCATGCCGTTGAGCCACCTCGACCGGCTGGAGGCCGAGGCCATCCACGTGCTCCGCGAGGTCGCGGCGCAGTTCCGCAACCCGGTGCTGCTGTATTCCATCGGCAAGGACAGCACCACCTTGCTGCACCTGCTGGTCAAGGCCTTCGCGCCCGCGCCGCCGCCGATCCCGCTGCTGCACATCGACAGCACCTTCGAGTTCGCCGAGACCTACCGTTTCCGCGATGCCGTGCCAGCGCGTTATGGCGTCGAATTGCGCGTGCACGTGAATGCCGAGGGCGTGGCCGCCGGTATCGATCCCTTCGTGCACGGCGTTTCAGTGCACACCGATGTGATGCGCACGCAGGGGCTCAAGCAGGCCCTGGCCTTGGGCGGCTACGACTGCGCGATTGGTGGCGCAAGGCGTGACGAGGAGAAGTCGCGTGCCAAGGAGCGCATCTTCAGCTTCCGCAACGCGGCGCTGCGCTGGGAGCCCAAGGCCCAGCGGCCTGAGCTGTGGAACCAGTACAACGGGCGCGTCCATCCCGGCGAGAGCGTCCGCGCCTTCCCGCTCTCGAATTGGACCGAGATGGACGTGTGGCGCTACATCGAGCGCGAGGGCATCGAGCTGCCGACCCTGTATTTTGCTCGGGAGCGGCCCATCCTGGAGCGCGACGGCGTGCTTCTGATGCGCGACGACGCACGCATGCCGCTGCGCGAGAGTGAACGCGAAGTGCTGCGCAAAGTGCGCTTCCGCACCTTGGGCTGCTGGCCGTTCACGGGCGGGGTCGAATCGGAGGCCGACACGGTCGGGAAGATCATCGCTGAACTGGAAAGCGCGACGACCTCCGAGCGGCAGGGCCGGGTGATCGACCACGCGCCGGGCGATTCGATGGAGAAGAAGAAGCAGGAGGGCTACTTCTGAACGCGCGGATCGCCATCGTCATTCCCTGCTACCGCGTTGCCGGGCAGGTGCTCGACGTGCTCGCCCGCATCGGGCCCGAGGTCGAGCGGATCTACTGTGTCGATGACGCGTGCCCGGAAGGCAGTGGTCGCCTCGTTCGCGAGAGCGTGGTCGATCCGCGCGTCGAGGTGCTGTTCAATCCGGCGAATCTCGGCGTGGGTGGGGCGACGATGGCGGGCTACCGCCGTGCCATCGACGACGGGGCCGACGTGATCGTCAAGATCGACGGGGATGGCCAGATGGACCCGGCGCTGCTGCCGCAGCTGGTGGCGCCCGTCGTGGCGGGCCATGCGGATTATGCAAAGGGCAACCGCTTCTGGGATCTCGGCAATATCGATCACATGCCCCTGGTCCGTCGCTTGGGGAACTTGGGCCTGAGCTTTCTGGCCAAGGCCAGCACGGGTTACTGGAACGTGTTTGATCCGACCAACGGCTACACGGCGATCCATGCGCGCGTGCTGGAGTGGGTGCCGATGGAGCGCGTGAGCGCACGCTATTTTTTCGAGTCCGACCTGCTGTTCCGCCTCGGCACGATCCGAGCGGTCGTTGTCGATGTGCCGATGGACGCCCGTTACGGTGATCAGTCCAGCGGTCTGCGTCCTTTGGCCATCCTCGGCGAGTTCGCCTGGAAGCATCTGCGGAACTTCGTGAAGCGACTTGGCTACAACTATTTCCTGCGCGACTTGTCTATCGCCTCCTTGCAACTGCTTGCCGGGTTGTTGCTGTTGCTGTTCGCCATCGGCTTCGGCGGATGGCAGTGGTGGTGGCATGCGAAAGCCGGCATCACGGCGCCGCTGGGTACGGTGATGCTCGCCGCGCTGCCGGCAGTGATGGGGTTTCAGCTACTCCTGTCGTTCATCGGCTATGACATGGCTGGTGTGCCCTCCCGCGCCGTGTGGCCGATGCTGCCGCGCCAGCGCCGTCGATAGTCCGGCCGTGCTGCGTCGCCAGGTTCCGCTATATGTGATCGTCGGACTGGCCCAGTTGGTCCTCGACGCCGGTCTGTTCGTCGCCTTGACGGCCTTCGGTGCGCCGGTCGCCGTGGCGAACGTGGTGTCCCGTGCGTCGGCCGCGCTGATGGGGTTTGCGCTGAACGGCCGCTACACCTTCCAGTCGCCGGACCGCCCCTGGCGCGTGGGGCGATCGCTGCCGCGTTTCGCCGCGATCTGGTGCGCCCTGACGGCGCTCGGCACGGTCGCCCTCAGCGCTGTGGAGGAGCACGGATCGTTGGGACTCGCCTGGGTGGCGAAGCCGATGATCGACGCCCTTCTGGCCGCGGCTGGCTTCGTTGTTTCCCGTCGTTGGATCTATCGCTGAATGGACCCTGCCGTGCCCCAAGAACCCAATGCCTCGATGCCCATGGGTCGCCTGCGCTTCATCACCTGCGGCAGCGTCGACGACGGCAAGAGCACGCTCATCGGCCGCCTGCTGCACGACACCCGCCAGGCCAGCGACGACCAGATGGCGGCGCTGGCCCGCGATTCGGCGAAGCACGGCACGCAGGGCGAGGCGCTCGATTTCGCCCTGCTGGTCGACGGCCTCGCCGCCGAGCGCGAGCAGGGCATCACCATCGACGTGGCCTACCGTTACTTCAGTTCGCCGAAGCGGCACTTCATCGTCGCCGACTGCCCGGGCCATGAGCAGTACACGCGCAACATGGCCACGGGCGCCTCGACGGCCGACCTCGCCATCGTGCTCGTCGATGCGCGCAAGGGCGTACTGCCGCAGACGCGCCGTCACAGCTGGATCTGCGCGCTGCTGGGCGTGAAGCAGGTCCTCCTCGCGGTGAACAAGATGGACCTCGTCGGCTGGAACGAGGGCGTGTTCGAGGCGATCCGCGCCGAGTACGCCGCGCTGGCCGAGGCGGTCGGCATCGAATGCGTGCAGGCGGTGCCGGTGTCCGCACTGGCTGGCGACAACCTGACTCGCCGCGGTGACGCGGCCTGGTACGTCGGCCCGACCCTGCTCGAACACCTCGAGGCGGCGCCAATTCCGGCACTGGACGTCGACGGGGCGGTGCGCTTGCCGGTGCAACTGGTGCTGCGCCCGGATTCCGACTTCCGCGGTTACGCAGGCACCATCGCGCAGGGCCGACTCGCACCGGGCGACACCGTTCGCGTGCAGCCTTCCAACGTCGAGGCGCGTGTCGAGCGCGTGCTGGCCGGTGGCCGCGAGGTCGAAGCGGCCGAGGCCGGCCAAGCGGTCGTCGTCACGCTCGACCGCGAGCGCGACGTGTCGCGCGGCGATGTCATCAGCGCGGCCGCCTCGCCGTTGCCGGTGAGCGACCAGTTCGTGGCGCACGTGGTGTGGATGGACGAGGCGCCGCTCGTGCCGGGGCGCGGGTACTGGCTGCGCATCGGCACGCGCGAGGTGGCCGCGACGGTCACCGAGATCAGCCACCGTATCGAGGTCAACACGCAGGCGCACGAGGCCGCGAAGCAGCTGGCGATGAACGACGTCGGGCTGGTGAAGCTGAGCCTCGCCTCGCCGATCCCGCTGGCGACCTACGCCGAGTCCCGTGCGCTCGGCGGCTTCATCCTCGTCGACCGGCTGACGAACGCTACCGCCGGCGCCGGCGTGGTGCGCCATGGCCTGCGCCGTGGCGAGAACGTCCATTGGCAGGCCTTCAGCGTCGACAAGGCCGTGCGTGCCGCGCAGAAGGGCCAGACGCCGCGCTGCGTGTGGTTCACCGGCCTGTCGGGTTCGGGCAAGTCGACGATCGCCAATCTCGTCGAGCGTGGCTTGGTGGCGCAGGGCCGGCACACCTACGTGCTCGACGGCGACAACGTGCGCCATGGGCTCAATCGCGACCTCGGATTCACCGAGGCGGACCGCGTCGAGAATCTTCGGCGCGTGGCGGAAGTCGCGAAGCTGATGGTCGATGCGGGGCTCGTGGTGCTGGTGAGTTTCATCGCGCCCTACGCCCGCGAGCGCGAGACGGCACGCAGCCTGTACGCGCCGGGCGAGTTCCTCGAGGTCTTTGTCGACACGCCGCTGGCGGTCTGCGAATCGCGTGACGTGAAGGGCCTCTACGCCAAGGCGCGGGCCGGGAAGATCCCGAACTTCACCGGCATCAACGCGCCCTACGAGCGTCCCGAGGCGCCGGACCTGCGCCTCGACACCACGCAAGCGACCCCGGAAGCGCTGGCGCAGCGGGTGATCGACGCGATCGGCGGCTGAGGGCGCGCCGGCTCAGCCGGCGAGCGTCGATTCGATCGCCGCCACGAAGCGCTCGGCCGAGCCGGGCGCATGGTCGAAGAACAGCGAGGGCTCGGTGAGTTCGAGTTCCAGCAACTGCGGGCCGTCGGCCGAAGGCAGCAGGTCGACGCGCGCATAGAGCGGTGCGCCCCCGGGAATCGCCGCCAGCGCACGGTGCGCCACCTCGATTTCCGCCGATGAGGGCGCGCGCGGCGTGATGGCTTCGGGCGCGAACAGCGCCGCGGTCGCCGCGCCATCGCGTTGCAGCAGCGGGCCCTTGCGGATGGCGTGCGAGAAGCGCCCCGCGAAGAACAGCAGGGCGGTTTCGCCAGCGGTATCCACGGCCTCGAGGTAGGGCTGCACCAGCACGTGGCGGCCGGCGTCGAGCAGTCGCTTGGCGTGGGTGATGGCAGCTTGGCGGTTCGGCGCGGTGTAGCGCTGGGTGTCGCGCGAGCCGGCGCCGATACAGGGCTTCACCACGAACTCGGCATGCGCTGGGAACGAGGCCGGATCGTCGCCCGGGGCAAGGAAGTGCGCGGGGATCACCGGCACGCCCTTCGAGGCGAGGTCCGAGAGGTAACGCTTGTCGGTGTTCCAGCGCACGATCGCTGGCGGATTCAGCAAGCGGGTGGCTGCGGCGACGCGTTCGCACCAGTGCAGGAACTCGGCGGGGCACTCGGTGTAGTTCCACGTCGAACGCAGCAGCACGAGGTCGAAGCGCGACCACGATACGGTCGGGTCGTCCCAAGCCACGGCTTCTGCCACGTGGCCGCGCGCGCGAAGCGCGTCGAGCAGCGGCGGCAGGTCGTCGTCGAGCGCGAAGGCGGCGATGGCGGTGGCGAGGGCGATGCGCATGAGGGGTCCTCGAGCAGAGCGATCAGCGCGTCGCGGCGGCGGCGAGCTGGTCGAGCACCTCGTCGAGGCCCTGTCGCCAGTCCGGCAGTTGCACAACGGCATCGCGCTGCAGCTTGCCGCTGTCTAGCACCGACCACGCGGGGCGTGCGGCGGGCGTCGGATAGGCGCTCGACGGGATGGCTTCGACCGACGGTGCCTTCGCCAACAGGCCGCGCGAAACGGCGCCGGCGAAGATCGCTTCGGCGTAGGTGTGCCAGCTGGTCTGGCCCTGCGGCGCGAGGTGGTAGAGCCCGCGCGCGCCGGCTTCGAGGGCCTTCAAGGAGCCTTCCGCGATCCAGTGCGCCGGCGTCGGTGCGCCGATCTGGTCGACGACGACCCGCAGATGGTCGCGCTCCGCGCCCACGCGCAGCATGGTGCGGAGGAAGTTCGCGCTGTGCGCGGCGTACACCCAAGCGAGGCGGAAGGTCACGGCGTCGGCGCCGCTGGCCGCCAGCGCCTGCTCGCCTTCCAGTTTGGTCCGGCCGTAGACCGACATCGGGCCCGGCGCGTCGTCCTCGCGGTACGGCCGCATGCCGTCGCCGGCAAAGACGTAATCAGTGGAGTAGTGCACGACGGTGGCGCCGATGGCCTTCGCCGCCTCGCCGAGCTCGCCCACCGCTGTCGCATTGATACGGCGCGCGAGGTCGGCCTCGGATTCGGCGCGATCGACCGCCGTGTAGGCAGCGGCGTTGAGGACCACGGCCGGCGCGACCTCGCGTACCAGCGCCGCAATCGCGCCGGGCGTCGACAGGTCGCAGGCATGCACCTTACCTCCGTCGGGCAGCGTCCCCTGCAGCGAACTCATCACCGGCGCGATGCCGCGCGCGGCTAAGGCCTTCCGCAACTCGGTGCCGAGCTGGCCGTCGGCACCGACGAGCAGTACGGGGCCCTTCGTCAACGGGCTCGACGGGCTCATGCCGCGAACACCGGCAGGCGTGCCTCGGGGATGTCGGCGAGGAAGGGCGCCTTGGCGTCCTTGTCCGACAGCGAGGGCTCGGCCACCGGCCAGTCGATGGCCAGCTGGCTGTCGTTCCAACGCACGCCGGCGTCGGCTTCGCGGTCGTACAGCGCCGTGCAGAGGTAGGAGAAGGTGGCGCGCTCGCTCAGCACGACGAAGCCGTGGGCGAAGCCCTCGGGAATCCAAATCTGCCTTCGATTCTCGGCGCTCAGTACGACGGCCGCGCTGCGGCCGAAGGTGGGCGAGCCGCGGCGGATGTCGACCGCGACGTCCCACACCTCCCCTTCGAGCACCTGAACCAGCTTACCCTGCGGGTTCGGCCACTGGTAATGCAGGCCGCGCAGCACGCCGCGCGTCGAGGTCGAGACGTTGGCTTGGACGAAGTGCGCATGGATTCCGGCGTTGGCAAATTTGGCCGCGTTCCAGTTCTCGAAGAACACGCCTCTCGCATCACCGAAGACGGTCGGTTCGATGATGATGCAGCCGGCGAGGGCGGTTTCGATGAACTTCATTCGGAGTCTCAGGCCACCGGGCCGTGCGTGAGCAGGGAAAGCAGGTACTGGCCATAGCCATTCTTGGCCAGAGGCTTGGCCAGCGTCTCCAGTTGGGCGCTGTCGATCCACCCTTGGAAGTAGGCGATTTCCTCGGGGCAGGCGACGCGCAGGCCTTGGCGCTGCTCGATCGTCTCGATGAAGTTTCCGGCTTGAAGCAGCGACTCGTGCGTGCCCGTGTCGAGCCAGGCGTAGCCGCGGCCCATCTTCTCGAGGTGCAGCGAGCCGTCCTCGAGGTAGCAGCGGTTGAGGTCGGTGATCTCGAGCTCGCCGCGCGGCGAGGGCTTCAGCGCGGCGGCGAACTCCGGGGCGCGGCCGTCGTAGAAGTACAGGCCGGTGACGGCGTAGTTCGACTTTGGTTGCGCCGGCTTTTCTTCAAGGCCGACCACACGGCCTTGTGCGTCAAACTCGGCGACGCCATAGGCCTTGGCGTCCTTCACCCAGTAGCCGAACACCGTGGCACCGGTATCGCGGGCATCGGCACGCTTCAGCAGCTCGGTGAAGCCGCTGCCGTGGAAGATGTTGTCACCGAGTACGAGGCAGGACGGGGCGCCGTCGAGGAACTCGCGGCCTAGGATGAATGCCTGCGCCAGCCCATCCGGGCTCGGTTGCGCGACGTACTCGAAGCGCATGCCCCACTGCGACCCGTCACCCAGCAGGGCCTTGAACATGGCCTGCTCGTGCGGGGTGTTGATGATCAGCACCTCGCGGATGCCCGCCAGCATCAGCACCGAGAGCGGGTAGTAGATCATCGGCTTGTCGTACACAGGCAGCAGCTGCTTGCTGACGCCCTTGGTGATCGGATAAAGCCGCGTGCCGGAGCCGCCGGCGAGGATGATGCCTTTGCGTTGGGTCATGGCGTTCTCCTCAGGCCTGCGTGCCGATGCGTTCGAGGCGGTAGCTGCCGTCGAGGATCTTGCCCACCCATGCCTCGTTGTCGAGGTACCAGTCGATGGTGCGGGCGAGGCCCTGCTCGAAACTGACGGTCGGTGCCCAGCCCAGTTCGCGCTTCAGCTTCGAGGCATCAATCGCGTAGCGCTTGTCGTGGCCCGGACGATCTTTCACAAAGGTGATCTGCACGCGGCGCGACTGGCCGTCCGCGCGCGGGCGTCGGGCGTCGAGGGCGTCGCAGAGTGCATGAACGACCTCGAGGTTGCGGCGCTCGGCATCACCGCCGACGTTGTAGGTCTCGCCGACGCGGCCGCCCGCCAGTACGTCGCGGATCGCGGCGCAGTGATCGCCCACGTAGAGCCAGTCGCGGATGTTGCTGCCGTCGCCGTAGACCGGCAGCGGCTGGTCGTTGATGAGCTTCTGGATCATCAGCGGGATGAGCTTCTCGGGGAACTGGAACGGCCCGTAGTTGTTCGAGCAGTTCGTCGTCAGCACCGGCAGCCCGTAGGTGTGGTGGAAGGCGCGCACGAGATGGTCGGATGCGGCCTTTGAGGCCGAGTAGGGCGAGTTCGGCGCGAAGGGGGTCTCTTCGGTGAAGTAGCCCGTGTCGCCCAACGAGCCGTAGACCTCGTCGGTCGACACATGCAGGAAGCGGAAAGCGGCGGCGCGCTCGGGCGCCAGCGCCTTCCAGTAGTCGCGCGTGGCCTCGAGCAGGGCGAGCGTGCCAACGACATTGGTCTGGATGAAGGCGGCCGGGCCGTCGATGGAACGGTCGACGTGGCTCTCGGCGGCGAAGTTGACCACCGCGTCCACGGAATGCTCGGCCAGCAGGCGCGAAACAAGCTCGCGATCCCCGATGTCACCGTGCACGAACACATGGTCCGGGTCGCCGTCGAGCGCGGCCAGCGTGTCGCGGTTGCCGGCGTAGGTCAGCACGTCGAGGTTGATGATGCGCGCGAGCCCGTGCTGCCGCGCCTCGAGCACGAAGTTGCCGCCGATGAATCCGGCGCCGCCGGTGACCAGCCAGGTTTTCATCCAATCTCTCCTTACGTTGATCGGGGGCCCGTGTCCGTGGCCCCGAGGGGGTTAAAGATTCTGGTAGTTCGGGCCAGCGGCGCCTTCCGGCGTCACCCAGTCGATGATCTGGTAAGGGTCCTTGATGTCGCAGGTCTTGCAGTGCACGCAGTTCGCCGCGTTGATCTGCAGGCGCGAGCCCGCGTCGTCCTTGACGATCTCGTAGACGCCGGCCGGGCAGAAGCGCGTGCAGGGGTTGCCGTATTCCTCCGCGCACTTCGTGATGCAGACATTGGTGTCGGCCACGCGCAGGTGCACCGGCTGGTCCTCGTCATGCTCGGTCGCGGCGAAGTAGACACCGGCCAGGCGATCGCGCGGGGCGAGGCTGCGCTCGACGTAGTCGCGCTTCGGTGTTTCCTGCTGCGAGAGCTTCGTCAACGAACTCCAGTCCGGCGCGACCTTCAGCGTCCACGGCGAGGCGCCGCCGGTGACCGTCTCCCAGCCCGAGTTCACGAGGCCAAACAGGAGGCCCTTCTTGAAGCCGGGCTTGAAGTTGCGGACCTTCTTCAGTTCCGCGTACGCCGGCGAGGCTCGCAGCGCGGCGTCGAAGCCATCAGAGATCGCGCCCTTCGTAGCGACGTGGTCGGCGGCGAGCATGCCGCTGCGGATCGCCTGATGGACGCCCTTGATCTTCGGCACGTTGACGAGGCCGGCGT
The DNA here is from genome assembly GCF_044377035.1 of Silanimonas sp. Taxonomy (GTDB): domain Bacteria; phylum Pseudomonadota; class Gammaproteobacteria; order Xanthomonadales; family Xanthomonadaceae; genus Silanimonas. Next base: position 84,981 of record NZ_JBILJW010000013.1, on the reverse strand, counting down.
CGCAGCCAATCAGGATCGCGCCCGGCATTTCGGTCTTCGGCAGGCTCTGGTAGCCGCCGGTGACGATGGCGCGCGCGCCGGCCGACAGGATGGTGCCGCCCTCGAGCAGCGACTTGACCGACGGGTGGTGCTTCCACTGCTGGAAGGCCTCGTGCGGCTGGTAGTTCGGGTCGCGGTAGTCGAGGCCCGAGACGTAGCCCAGCGCGATGCGGTTTTCGGTCAGGTGGTAGAGGAAGCTGCCGCCGTAAGTGCGCGAATCCGCCGGCCAGCCAAGGCTGTGCACGATCTTGCCGGGCGTGACGCGCCCCGCGGGCACCTGCCAGAGTTCCTTGATGCCGATCGAGTAGCTCTGCGGGTCGCACTCGGCGTCGAGCGCGTACTGCTTGATCAGGCGCTTGGCGAGGTGGCCGCGCGCGCCCTCGGCGAGCACGGTCAGCTTGGCGCGGATGTCGATACCCTGCGTGTAGCTGTGCTTGTGCGAGCCGTCCTTCGCCACGCCCATGTCGCCGATGCGCACGCCGACCACGCGGCCCTCCTCGACCAGCGCCTCCGAGGCCGCGAAGCCGGGGTAGATCTCGACGCCCAGCGCCTCGGCCTGCGGGGCCAGCCACGCGCACGTGGCGCCCAGCGAGACGATGAAGTTGCCGTGGTTCGCCATCTTCGGCGGCACTACCGGGAACTTGACGCCGCCGGTCTTGGTGAGGAACCAGAACTCGTCCTCGGTGGCCGGCACGCAGATCGGCGGGGGGTTATCGCGCCAGCCGGGCAGCAGCTCGTCCAGCGGGCCGGGTTCGATCACCGCGCCGGAGAGCACCTGCGCACCGATGGTCGAAGCCTTTTCGATCACGCAGACGGTCGTTTCCGGCGACTTCTGCTTCAGGCGGATGGCAAACGACAGGCCGGCGGGGCCGGCACCGACGACGACGACGTCGTACTCCATCACATCGCGTTCGGACATGGATCCTGACTCCGGAAGACGGGGGGGCGGGGGCGCCGCCAAGCCCGGCATTGTCGCCGGGGGAGGGGGGGGCTGTCATGGCGGCGGCGCGAAGGCGGTGCCGTCACGCCCCTGCGGCGATCCCACCCGCCAGAATCGCGGCATGCACGCCGGCCTCGACCTGTTTTCCGACGATCCCCGCCCCCCGGAGGGGCCCTGGGAGGGCCGGGTCGAGGCTCGGCCGGGGTGGTTGCCGTCGGATCGGGCCGCGGCCTTGGCGGGCCGGCTGGCGGACGAGGTGCCCTGGACGGTCCACCGCATCCGGATGTTCGGGCGCTGGGTGGATTCGCCCCGCCTGAGCTGCTGGATGGGCGATCCGGGGACGCGCTACCGCTATTCCGGTGCCCTGTTCGAGCCGGAACCCTGGCATCCGGCGATCGAGGCCCTGCTGCCGCGCCTCGAGGCGGTGTGTGGCGCGCGCTTCAACAGCGTGCTGTTGAACCGGTACCGCGACGGCAGCGATTCGATGGGTTGGCACAGCGACGACGAACCGGAACTCGGGCCCGAGCCGGTGATCGCCTCACTCAGCCTCGGCGTGGAGCGCCGATTCCTGATGCGGATGAAGAACGACCACGCCACCAAGGCCGAGTTCCGATTGCGTGACGGCGACCTGCTGGTGATGCGTGGTGACTGCCAGCGCGTGGCGCAGCACGCGCTGCCGAAGATGGCGGGCGTGAAGGGGGAACGGATCAACCTGACGTTTCGCTGGGTCAACCTGCGCTGAGCTCGTGCAGCCCGCACTCGCGCTTGAGGCCGAAGAAGCGCGTGGCCGCGTCATCGACGTCCGCCGACAGCGGGCGCGTGGTGTGCACGTCGCCGATCGACACGTAGCCCTGCTCCCACAGCGGATGCCACGGGAGCGCGTGGGCCTTCAGATAGGCGCCGATGTCGCGGTCGGTCCAGTCGATGACGGGATGCAGCTTCCAGCGGGTGCCGGCGCGTTCCAGCACGCGGCGGTGTTCGCGCGTGCCGGCTTGGCTGCGGCGCAATCCGGCGATCCACAACGTCGCGCCGAGGCCGTCGAGCGCGCGCTGCATCGGCTCCACTTTGCGAAGGCGGTTGTAGCGCTCGATGCCGTCGAGGCCGTGCTCCCACAGTTTGCCGTGACGCGCTTCGAACCAGGCCGGGGAGTCGTCGGCCCGCGCCACGTGCAGGTTCAGCGCGAGGCGGCGGGTGAGCTCATCGGCGAAACGGTAGGTCTCCGGGAACAGATAGCCGGTGTCGACCAACACCACCGGCAACTCCGGCGCCTGCCGCGTGACGAGATGCAGCACGGCGGCGGACTGCGCGCCGAAGCTGGTCGAGAGCACGGCGCGGCCCGGTGCGTTCGCCAGTGCCCACGCGAGCCGCGCATCGGCGTCGAGGCATTCCAGCCACGCGTTCAGCGTGTCGAGGGCGGCGTCATCAGCCCAGGCCTCGGCAAGCGAGGTGGGGGCACGCCATGTGGCGTCCACCGCAGCGCGCGAGGGTGTGCCGTCCGCACTCATTCCAACACCAGCGGGATCGGGCCGGGTTTCGGCGCGACGACACCGCTGCGCACGAGGAAATCGCCGAAGCGTTCGTCCGCGCGGCGGTCTGCGGCATAGGCCGCGATGAGCGGTTCGAGCGCGGCAAGGATCTGCGCTTCGTCGACGTTCTCGCGGTACAGCGCGTTCAGGCGTGCGCCGCGATGGTCGGCGCCGAGCATCAGGTTGTAGCGGCCGGGTGCTTTGCCGACGAGTGCGATTTCGCCGAGGAAGGGCCGCGAGCAGCCGTTGGGGCAGCCGCTGATGCGCAGGTGGATGTCGGCCTCATTCACCCCGTGGCGATCCAGCAGCGCCTGCACGCGTTCGACGAAGGCGGGCAGGTAGCGCTCGGCCTCGGCCATGGCCAGCGCGCAGGTGGGCAGCGCCACGCAGGCGAGCGCGTTCAAGGCGAGCGGCTTGGCGCGGCGGAACTGGTCGAGCCCATAGGTCGTCACCAGCGCGTCGACGCTCGCGCGCCGGGCCGGCGACAGCCCAGCGATGACGAGGTTCTGGTTCGGCGTCAGGCGGAACTCGCCCTCCCCGGCCTCCAGCAGGGCCTGCGCGACCGCGCGCAGGCCGGTTTGCCACAGCCCCGCGTCGCCGTCCTGCACGCGGCCGGCGGTGATGCGCAGCGTCAGGTGCGCACGGCCGTCTTCGCCCTCGACCCAGCCGAAGCGGTCGCCGTTGTGGGTGAAGGCCAGCGGCTTCGGGGGTGCGAGCGTGACGCCGCTGCGCTGCTCCACCTCGGCGCGGAAGGCGTCGAGCCCGACGCGGTCGATCGTGTACTTGAGCCGCGCGTGCTTGCGCACGGTGCGGTTGCCGAGGTCGCGCTGCGCGGTGACGACGGCGGTGGCCACCGGGATCAGCTGCTCGGGCGTGATGAAGCCCAGCGGGTCGGCGAGGCGCGGGTAGGTCTCGGCATCGCCGTGCGTGCTCCCCATGCCGCCGCCGACGAGCACGGTGTAGCCGGTCAGCACGTCGCCATCGAGGTGGGCGACGAAGCCAAGATCCTGCGCGAACACATCGACGTCGTTGGTCGGCGGGATGGCGAAGCCGATCTTGAACTTGCGCGGAAGGTAGGTGCTGCCATAGATCGGCTCGGCGGCCGGGTCGCCGCCGGCCACGCGCTCCTCGTCCAGCCAGATCTCGTAGTAGGCGCGGGTGTTCGGCAGCAGGTGCTCGGAGAGGGCCGCGGCCTGCGCGTACACGGTGGCGTGCGCCGCCGAGACCTGCGGGTTCGCCGCGACGGCCACGTTGCGGTTGACGTCGCCGCAGGCGGCGAGGGTGTCGATCAGCGCGGCATTGATGGCCTTCATCGTGGCCTTCAGCTCGCGCTTGATGACGCCGTGGAACTGCACGGCCTGGCGCGTGGTGATGCGCAGGCCGCGCTCGGCGAAGTCGTTCGCCACGCCGTCGAGCTTCAGCCACTGCGTAGGCGTGAGCACGCCGCCCGGCGTGCGGGTGCGGATCATGAAGCTGTAGGCCGGCTCGAGCTTGGCGACGCGGCGCTCCTCGCGCAGGTCGCGGTCGTCCTGCTGGTAGCTGCCGTGGTACTTGATGAGGATCTGATCGTCGTCGCGCAGGGCGCCGGTGATCGGATCAGCGAGGCTGGCCTCGAGCGTGCCGCGCAGGCCGGCGCTCTGGCGCTTGATGTCTTCGACGGAATGCGTGGCCATCAGTAAACGTCCCGGGCGTAGCGGGCGGTGCGTTCCAGCCCGGTGAAGTAGTCGGTGGCGGCATCACGATCGAGGCCGCCATGCTGCTGCGCGATGGCGAGCAGGGTGGCGTGCACGTCCTTGGCCATGCGCGTGGCGTCGCCGCAGACGTAGAGGTGCGCGCCGTCCTGCAGCCAGCGCCAGAGCTCGGCACCTTGCTCGGCGAGCCGGTGCTGCACGTAGGTCTTTGTGGCGCCATCGCGCGAGAAGGCGAGGTCGAGGCGGTGCAGCTGCCCGGCCTTCAGCGCCTTCTGCCATTCCACCTGGTAGAGGAAATCGGTGCGGAAGTGCGGGTTGCCGAACACCAGCCAGTTCCCGCCGCTCGCGCCCGTGGCCGCGCGGTGCTGCACGAAACCACGGAAGGGCGCCACGCCGGTGCCCGGCCCGATCATGATCACGTCGCGCGAGGCATCGGTAGGCAGGCGGAAGCGTTCGTTGCGTTCGATGAAGAGCCGCGCGGTGTCGCCTTCCTTGAGCGTCGCGAGGTAATGCGAGGCCGCGCCGTAGCGCAGGCCGTCGCGGCCTTCGAAGACTTCGTGGCCCACGGTGAGATGCAGCTCGTCGCCGACGGCCTCGCGGCTGGAGGCGATGGAGTAGAGCCGCGGGGCCAGCGGGCGAAGCGAGCGGATCAGATCGTCGGCCGTCCACGCCGCCGGGTGCTCGGCCAGCAGGTCGAGCAGCGGCGTGGTTTGCAGCAGGGCGGTGGCGGCGCTGGCGTCGGACAGCGCGGCGGCGAGCTTCGCGCTGTCGCTGCGCTCCGCGTGCGCCTTCAGCAGCGGGCGGTGCAGGCGGGTGAGTTCGCGGCGCTCGCCCAGCCAGCGGCGCAGCGGCAAGGTGTCGGCGCCTTGCGTCACCGCGGTGTCGCCATCGAGGCCGGCGGCTTCGAGGATCGCCTCGACCAGCGCGGGCGCCTGCACCGGCCACACGCCCGCGGCGTCGCCCGGCGTGTAGTCGAGCGTCGTCGGGTCGATGGCGAACTCGAGATGGCGTGTGTCGCGGTCGCTGCCGCGGCCGGTGAGGCGGGTGTTGGCCAGCAGTTCTGCGGCCACCGGGGCGTCGCGGGTCGCAGCGGCGCTCGAAGGTGTGAGCGAACCGCTCGTCTCGACCAGCGCGGCGCGCAGGCCCGGTGCGACGGGCGCCTCGCCATTCGACGCCGGTCGCAGGGCTTCCAACGCCCGCACCACGTCGGCGCGCCACGGTGTGGCAACGGTGTCGATGTCGACGTCTGCCTCGCCCAGCGCAGTGAGGCGTGTGCCGCCGAGTTCGGCCAGGCGCGCGTCGAGCACGCGGCCGATCTCGCAGAACTTCGCATAGCTCGAGTCGCCGAGGCCCAGCACGGCGAAGCGCAGGCCATCGAGCTTCGGCGCGCGCCGCCCCAGCAGGTGTTCGACGAAGCCGCGGGCATCGTCCGGGGGATCGCCGTCGCCCTGCGTGCTGATGACGACGACCAACTGCGTTTCGCGCTTGAGCTCGGCCAGCGGGTAGGCGTCGGCGCGCAGCAGGCGGGCCTTCAAGCCTTGTGCGCCGGCTTCCGACAGCAGGGACTCGGCCGCGCGCTTTGCATTGCCGGTCTGGCTGCCGTAGACGATCGTGAGCGTGTCGACGGCCGCGTCTGCCGTCGTGCCGGCCGCAGGCAGGCCGGGCAGGGCGGTGGCGCCGCTCAGCACCGGATCGATGCCGCGCGCCTGCGGGGCGGCGAGCCCGGCCAGGTAGCCGGACACCCACCACAGCGTGGCCGGGTCGAGGCCTTCGGTCAGGCGCTGCAGCAGGGCGCGCCTTTCGACGTCGAGCGGCAACGGGGAGGTGGCGGGAGGCGGGGACAGCGGAAGCGACATGGGCGCGGCTTGGGCCAGAGCGAGAGCGCAGTCTGGTTCCCGCCTTGGTCGTGCCGGAAAGCGAAACCCGGCATAGGGTGATAACCGCGGTGCATGTGCCGCGGCCGTCGCTCGCGGGGCATAGGGAGATAACGGCCGGGCATTTCCGGCGAGGGCGACGGCATTTCGATACTGCGCCCCATCGGGCACCGCCCCCTCCTTCGACGTCGCCCCATGGCCCTGTCCCACCTCGACCGCCTCGAAGCGGAGAGCCTGCACATCCTCCGCGAGGTGGCGGCGCAGTTCCGCAATCCGGTGCTGCTGTACTCCATCGGCAAGGACAGCACGGTGCTCCTGCACCTGTTGAAGAAAGCCTTCTATCCCGCGCCGCCGCCGATCCCGCTGCTGCACATCGACAGCACCTTCGAGTTCCGCCAGACCTACGAATTCCGCGACCAGGTGCCCGACCGCCTCGACGTCGAGCTGCGCGTGCACATCAATGAGGACGGGCTGAAGGCCGGCATCAACCCCTTCATCCACGGCGCGGCCGTGCACACCGACGTGATGCGCACGCAGGGCCTGCGGCAGGCGCTGGCGCGCGGCGGCTACGACTGCGCGATCGGCGGTGCGCGTCGCGACGAGGAGAAATCGCGGGCGAAGGAGCGCGTCTTCAGCTTCCGCGATGCCCACCAGCGCTGGGACCCGAAGGCGCAGCGCCCGGAGTTCTGGGACCTCTACAACGGCCGCATCCACAAGGGCGAGAGCGTTCGCGCCTTCCCGATCTCGAACTGGACCGAGCTCGACGTGTGGCTCTACATCCTGCGCGAGGGCATCGAACTGCCGCCGCTGTACTTCGCCGAGACGCGTCCCGTGGTCGAGCGCGACGGCACCCTGATCATGGTCGACGACGAACGCCTGCCGCTGCGCCCCGGCGAGCGGCCGGCGGAGAAGAAGGTGCGCTTCCGCACGCTGGGCTGCTACCCGCTCACCGGTGGCATCGAATCCGAGGCGGATTCCGTCGAAGCCATCGTCGAGGAATTGCTCGTGGCCACGACCTCCGAACGCCAGGGCCGCGTGATCGACCACGACCCGAACAGCTCGATGGAGCTGAAGAAACTCGAGGGTTACTTCTGATGGACGGCACGCCCGCTTACCGATTGCCCGATGACGACGGCCTGCCCGGGCCGCGCCCCGACGCGCGTCGCGCGCTGGCCGACCACGAAGCCCTGCCGCAGCTGCGCTTCATCACCTGCGGCAGCGTCGACGACGGCAAGAGCACGCTGATCGGCCGCCTGCTGCACGACAGCGGCAGTCTCGCCGACGACCAGCTCACTACGCTCGCCAAGGACAGCGCGCGCATCGGCACGCAGGGCGGCGCGCTGGACTTCGCCCTGCTGGTGGACGGCCTCGAGGCCGAGCGCGAGCAGGGCATCACCATCGACGTGGCCTACCGCTATTTCTCCAGCCCGCGGCGGCGTTTCGTGGTGGCCGATTGCCCCGGCCATGAGCAGTACACGCGGAACATGGCCACCGGTGCCTCCACCGCCGACGCGGCCGTCGTGCTGGTCGATGCGCGCAAGGGCGTTCTGGCGCAGACGCGTCGTCATTCGCGCATCGTCCGCCTGCTCGGGATCACCCGCGTGGTGCTGGCCGTGAACAAGATGGACCTCGCGGGCTGGGACGAGGCGCGTTTCAAGGCCATCGTGGCCGACTACCGCGTGCTGGCCGACGAACTCGGCTTCGCGGAGGTGCAGGCCATTCCGCTGTCCGCCCTGCACGGCGACAACGTGCTGGCCCGTTCGGCGCAGACGCCGTGGTTCCACGGCAAGCCGCTGCTGCCGGCGCTGGAGGCCTTGCCCGCGCGCAGCCCATCGAGCGACAGCGGCTTCGTGCTGCCGGTGCAGTGGGTGAACCGCCCGCACCAGGATTTCCGCGGCTTCGTCGGCACGCCGGTGCGCGGTCGCGTGCGCGTGGGCGACGCGGTGCAGGTGCTGCCGGCCGGCACCCGCGCCACCGTCGCGCGCGTCATCGGCCCTGGCCGCGAGCTTGTCGAAGCGGAGGCCGGGCAGCCGGTGACCCTGGTGTTCAACGAGGAGGTCGATGTTTCGCGTGGCGATGTGATCGTCGGTATCGACCACGCGCCGTCCGCGGTCGATCGCCTGCGCGCCGACCTCGTGTGGCTCGACGCCACGCCGCTGCGGCCCGGCCAGCGCTATGCGCTGCGCGTGGGCCCGAAGCAGGCCGTGGCCACGGTCGCGGCCATCGAGCATCTGCGCGACATCCACAGCGGCGGCACGCACGGTGTGGACGCGCTGGCCTTGAACAGCATCGGCCGCGTCGAACTGAGCCTCGACCAGCCGCTGCCACTCGCGTCGTTCGCCGACGGCGACGCGCTGGGCCGCTTCATCCTTGTGGACCGCGCAACGAACGCGACAGCCGGCGCCGGTCTCGTCATCGAGCCCATCGCGCGCGGCAGCGAACGCGCCTACGCGCAAGCCTTCAGCGTTGGACCCACTGAGCGCGCGAAGGCCAAGGGCCAGCACGCGCGCTGCGTGTGGCTCACCGGGCTTTCGGGCGCCGGCAAGAGCACGCTTGCCGATGCACTGGAACGCCGCCTGCACGCCGAGGGCCGCCACACCATGCTGCTGGATGGTGACAACGTCCGCGGCGGTCTTTCGAAAGACCTTGGCTTCGCGCCCGAGGATCGCCGCGAGCACGTGCGGCGTTTGGGCGAAGTGGCGAAGCTGATGGTCGACGCCGGCCTGGTGGTCATCGTCAGCGCCATCTCGCCCTTCCGCGCCGATCGGGACGCCGTGCGCGCGCGCTTCGCGCCCGGCGAGTTCATCGAGGTCTTCGTCGACGCCTCACCCGAGACCTGCGCAGCGCGTGACCCGAAGGGGCTGTACGCCAAGGCGAAAGCGGGTGGCCTCAGCCACGCCATCGGCGTGGGTGGCGACTACGAGGCGCCGGAGCGCCCGGAGGTGCATGTCATCACCGACGCGGCCGATGTCGAAGGCCTCGTCGCGAGGGTGCTGGCCGCGCTGTAAGGCGCTCAGCCCTCCGCGAACGCATCCCGCGTGATGTTCTCCGGTGCGCCCTCGGTGCACACGACTTCGTCCTCGATGCGCACGCCGCCATAGGGCGTCAGCGCGTCGACCTGGTCCCAGTCCACGGCCTTGGCGTGCGGGCCGGCCTTCAGCTTCGCCAGCAGCGTCGGAATGAAGTACAGGCCCGGCTCGATGGTGACGACCATGCCGGGGCCCAGCACGCGCGTGGTGCGCAGGTAGGGGTGGCCGGTGGGGCGCGGGATCTCGTTGCCGTTGGCATCGTGGCGGCCGGCGACGTCGTGCACCTGCAAGCCGATCGGGTGGCCGAGGCCGTGCGGGAAGAACACGCTGGTCACGCCTTCGCTCACCATCGCGCCCGGATCCATGTCGACGATGCTGGCGTTGCGCAGCACGCTGCCGAGGCGCAGGTGGCATCCGAGGTGCAGGTCGCGGTAGTCGGCGCCGTTGCGCACCATGCCGCACAGCGCCTGCTGCTCGTCGTCGACAGCGGCGATGAGGTCGGCGAAGGCGCCGTCGTGCGCGGCGTAAGTGCGGGTGATGTCGGAGGCGTAGCCGTCCACCTCGGCACCGGCGTCGATGAGGAAGCTCAGCGGCTTCGCAGGGCGCTCCGGCGACTGGTACTGGTAGTGCAGCACCGCGGCGTGGGCATTGAGGCCGATGATGTTGGTGTAGGGCAGGTCGAGGTCGCCGTGGCCGGTGGCCTCGAGGTAGGCGCGGTGGATCTCCAGCTCGGAGCCGCCGGCGCGGAACGCGGCTTCGGCGGCGCGATGGCCCTTCACCGCGCGGCGCTGCGCGCGGCGCATGCGGTCGAGCTCGTAGGCGGTCTTGTAGCCGCGCTGGTAGTGCAACTCGTCGAGCAGCACCTTCGGGTTGTTGGGCACCACGCCGTCGAGCGCGGCATCGGCCTCGCCGACGATGGCCACGCGGCCGCGCGGCAGGTGCGCCGCGGCATCCGTCGGTTCACGAAGGATGCGGATGTCGAAGTGTTCGACCCAGAAGCCTTCCGGCGGCGACGGCGGCACGTGCCAGTAGTCGTCGGGCTGGTAGTAGGCGAGTACCGGCTTCGAACCGGGCGTGTAGGCGATCCAGCTGTGCGGGTGCTGCTGCAGGGGCACCCAGTGCTTGAAGTGCGGGTTCGGCTTGAACGGGTAGGGACGGTCGTCGAGGAACTGGTACTTCTCCACGCCCGACGCGATGACGAGGTGGTCGAAGCCGGCCTTGGCCAGCGCGGCGTCGCTGCGCTGCTTCAGGAGGGCGAGGTGCTCGGCGTACAGGCTGGACATGGCGGTCATCGAAGGCGGCGTCGAAGTGCCGATTGTGCCGCAGCGCCCGTCAACGCGTGCCGCAGTCCGCGCCCGAATCGACGCGCGCGGCCTCGGGCATCGAACGCTCCCACTGGAACCGTGCGGCCATCCCGCGGGTGATCCACGCCCGGCCCTTCGCATCCACGAGCAGCGCGCAGCCCAGCGCCATGCCGCGCACCGTGCGCTCGAAGGCCTCCGGACCCGCCACCATCAGGACCGTGGCCGCCGCGTCCGCCACCACCGGATCGGGGTGCAGCACGGCGCTCAAGCGAGCGCCGACGGCGGGGCGACCCGTGCGCGGATCGAGGATGTGCGGCCAGCGTTCGCCCTCGGGCGACTCGCGGTACTTCGCGTAGCGCCCCGAACTCATGAAGGCCTCGCCATCGTGCAAGGCCACGCCGCCGAGCACGCCGCCCTCGCCGTCGTCGAGGCCGACGCGCCACGCCGCGCCCTGGTTGTCGCCGAGCGCCAGCACGTCGCCGCCGAGGTTCATCAGCGCGTGCTCGACGCCGATCGCACGCAACGTGGCCGCGCCTTCCTCCAGTGCGAGGCCCTCGGCCATGGCGTTGAAGTCCAGTTGCAACGCCGGCGTGGCGCTGGTGCAGCGCCAGTCGGCATCGCAGCGCAGATCGTCGAGGGAATCGGGGCGCGCGGCCCACGCCACCAGCGCCGCGTCGACGGGCGGCGGCGTGCGGATCGGGTAGCTGCTGGTGTGGAAGCCCCAGGCCGCGACGAGCCGGCCGACGCCGGGATCAAAGGCCCTGCCGCTCGATGGGACGAGCGGCCGGCTGCGAGTGATGAGTTCCTGCAGCGCGAGCGGGGCCGCGGCCTCACCCCGCGCAGCGAGCGCCTCGTTGAAGGTCGTGAGGGCAGAGGGTTCCCAGGCGTGCCAGTCGCGCTCGCGCTGTTGCCAGTGTGCGCCGAGCGCCCGCAGGGCTTCGATGCGGCGCGTCTCGTCGGTGCCTGCAGGAAGCTGCAGCTCGGCCGTGCTGCCGAACACCGGCCACGCGTCGCGCGAAGGCGCGGCAGGCGTGCAGGCGACGAGACCCAACAGGGCCGCGCCGAGCAGCGCGGCACGGTTCAGACGTAGTCGCTGCCGGGCTGGTCGACCCACTGCCGGATGTGTTCCAGCGAGTTCGCGGCGACGTCGATGAAGCGGAAGCCCGCCCAGACCTGGCCCGGCGCGGCGGCGTCGTCCTGCCAGAGTTCGTGCGCGCCGACCTCGACCTCCAGCGGGCGTCCGCCGCCCACGGGCAGGTCGAAGCGCAGCTGGTAGAGCGCGTCCGCGCAGGGCTGCGCGCTGAGGATCAGCAGCACGCCGGATTCCGACAGGTTGCCGATCTTGCCGACGACCTGCTCGGTCATGTTGTCGATCACTGCGATGTCGTGCGTCGCGCGGCGACGCTTGGCGCGGCGATACTCGCTGTGCGGGCCGGTCATGCCACGGCCTCCTTCAGCCTGGTGCCGCCGAAGCCGGAGAGCGTCTTCATCACGGCCCCCCAAGCGCGATCCAGCAGGCTCACCTTCGCCTCCTCCTCCACCAGCCTCGCCTGGCCGTTCGCCATCTGGATGGCGAGGTGCTCGATGCTCTGGTCGCCGATCTTCTGGCCGCGGTGGTTCACGAACATCGCCGTGCCGCTCACCGGCGAATACCACGAGAGGCGGCGGCGCACGCGGTCGCCCTGCGCGTTGGTGACGAATTCGAACCAGGTGCCGAAGGCCAGCGTCTTGATCTGCGCGACGCGGGCCAGCACCTCCGGCGTGAGCTGCTCGGGCTTCGGCTTCGCCGGCTTCTCGGTGGTGCCGAGGCGGTTCGCCGACTTCATCCGCATCAGCAATTCGGTGCGGCTGGCGGCGTCGTCGACGGCGGCCTCGGTGGCCGGCGCGATCAGGCGCTTGGCGATCGCGTCGGATTCCGCCTCGTGGTAACCCACCTGGCGCAGCGATTCGGCGACTTCCTTCTGGAGTGCCGGTGCCTCGGCTTCCGCGGCGGCGGCGCCGGGCTTCGCGAGGTTGACGAGCTTCTTCGCCGTTTCGAGTTGCTGCGTCCACGCCGGCGACTCTTCGCCGTGGCGCAGGGACGTCAGGGCCATCACGTCGGTCCACGCCTGGTTCAACAGCGTGCGCGTGAAGACCGGCAGCTCGCTGCCCTCGGTGATTTCCTTGACCGCGTCGGCGGCGCGGTCGCGCGCCTGCGCAAGCCGCTCCTTGCCGCGTGCGGCTTCGACGTGGCGGCGCTCGGCCACTTCGGCCTTGCGCGCGATCGTCTGCAGGTGCGAGCTCAGGTCCTTCAGCAGCGACTCGAACAGCGACATGTCGCCGTCGAAGTCGCGCAAGGTGCGGTCGACCAGGCCCTGCATCTTGCCGACCAACGCGCCGTCGGCGTCGTCGTCACCGAGCCAGTAGGCGCCGGTTTCGGCCACGGCGTTGAGCATCTGCCGCGCCGGGTGGTGGCTGTCGTTGAAGAAGCGCTTGTCGGAAAGCGCCACGCGAAGCAGCGGCACCTGCAGCTTGGTGAGCAGGGTCGACGCCTGGCTGCTCGGGCGGACGTCCTTGACCAGTTCGTCGAACAGCATGCCGACGAGGTCGAAGGTGTCGTTGTCCTCGTCCGGCAGCACCGGCGATTCGCCGGCCGGCGCGCTGCGGCGCAGCTGGGCGAGCAGGTCCTGCTTCAGGTGGGCGACGGTGCGCGGCACGATGCGGCCGCCCATGTTCACCGAGGTCGCGGTGCTCGGTTGCAGCAGGCTGAGGGCGTGCTGCACTTCCTGCGGCGCGGGCTGGTGCACGGGGCCGGTCGGTGCCGCCTGCGCGCCGCCACCCGAGAGCTTCGACAGCATCGAGCGCCGCGAAGTCAGCAGGTCGCGGATCTGGTCGAACTCGGGCAGTTGCACCGGGGATGCCGAGGGCGCCGCGGGCGCCCAGGCCGCGGCCTCGCCCGGCAGGAGCCAAGGCAGCGGCGCTTCGGCTTCGCCGCCTTCGCGCGCCATGGCCGGTGGCTGGCCTGTCGTGCGGCCGTAAGCGGGCATCTGGCCCGTGCTGCGGCCATGGGCCGGGGTCTGCGCCGTGGTGCGCGCGTCCGGCGGTTCGACCGGCTTGGGCGCGGCGTCGCCTTCGACCGGCTTGGCGTCCGCGGGCCTCGACGCAGCGCGGGCCTGCGGCGCCGTCGGGCTGCGGAACGGCATGTACTGCAGCCCCGGCAGAACGCCGTGCTTGATCAGGTGGTTGTTCAGCGCTTCGAGCAGGCGGCCGTACTCGGCGAGCATCTGGCGCTCGAACAAGCGGTACAGCAGCACCCGGTGTTCGGAAGAGATCTCGAGGTTCGCCGCGGCGAGGCGCAGGATCTTGCACAGCGTCTGCGGCCCGACCGGCAGGGCTTCCGCATCGAAGGCCGGCTTGCCGGCCAGAACGCCGAAGCGCTGGCCGAGCAGGTAGATCGGAAGGCTGTGGCGCATCTCGATGCGGCTGCCGATCTCGGCCAGCGTCGTCGATTCGTCCATCTCCGAGGCTTCGATCAACGACAGCTCGGCCATGCTGCGCTGCGTGGCGCGCTCGGCCTCGGTAGCGCTCGGTTCGCGGATGGCGGCCAGTTGCGCTTCGACGCCCTGCAGGAAGCGGGGAACCAGATCGGGGCGGGTGCGACGGACCGTGCGCAGGGTTTCCAGCCAGCGCACCTGGATGTTGTTGCTGCGGGCCTGCTCGGCGTTGTTGAACGCCTGCTGCTCGAACTCGTTCAGCGCCCCAGTGAGCTCACGCTCGAACGCATCGGCCGCCAGTTCGTAGAACCCCTGCAGGATCTGCCGCACCTTGCGGGGCAAGCTGCTTTTGGAAAGGCTGGCAGGGGAATTCGAGCTGGAGGCCGCTGGGCCGGGCATGCGCAAGTCCCATTGCGAATAGTCAATGAAACTGAATATAGCAGGCAGGCCGGAGCCTCGCCGCCCCCTGTGGGACGGCGAGGTGAAGGTCGCGGGCGGGGTTCAGCGACCGGGGCGCCAGGCCAGCTCGACGAGCAGGCTGCGCTCCGGGGGGGCGAAGCCGCTGGCCAGGGTGTAGCGGCGGTCAAGCAGGTTCTCGAGCCGCGCGCGCAACGCCCAGTCCGGCCCAAGATCGGCCTCGGCCCTCAGGTCGAAGCGCGTATAGCCCCCGAGTGGGCCGTCGAAGTCCTGCCGTCGCGAGGCCGCGGTGGCGTCCAGTCCGAAGCGCAGCCCGTCGTTCGCAGGCAGGTCGAAGCTGAGCGCGGCCTTGCGGGGTGCGCGGCGCAACAGCGGCGCGCCCGTGACGGCGTTCTCGGCGCGCTGCCAGCCGACGTTGCCGCGGATGCCGAGGCGGCCCAGCGTCCAGCGGCCGTCCAACTCCACGCCATCCAGCCGCGCCTGGTTGATGTTGGTCGCGCCGAAGGTGGGTCCGGCGAAAGCGATCAGGTCGGTCACCCGGCTGCGGTAGGCGGAAAGCTCGAGCCCGCCGTCCTCGCCCTGCCAGCCGAGCCCGAGCTCGGCGCTGCGCGAGCGTTCCGGGTCAAGGTTCGGATTGCCAGCGAAGAAGCCGCCGAAGCCCGGCGAGTACAACTCGTTGGTGTTCGGGGCCCGGAAGCCCTGGCCCCAGCTTGCCCGCAGGCGCCAGCCGTCGCCGAAGGCCAAGCCCCAAGCCACCTGCGCGGTGGTCGCCTGACCGAACTGGCTGTTGTCGTCGCGGCGCGCGGCGAGGTCCCATTGCTGGGCGCCGATGGCACCGCGCCATGCGGTGAACACGCCCGTGTTGTGGCGGCTGCGGTCGTAGACGATGGCATTGGCCGCGTTGCGGGACAGCGCGTCCTCGTCCACGCGGTTGAGGCCGAACAGCAGGGCCTGGCCGTCCGCCAGCGCGAGGTCGTGCAGCCAGTCCGCCGAGCGGCGACGGCTTTCGAAACGGCTGCCGAAACTCGAGCGCGTGCGGAGGTCTTCGCGCGCTTCACCGAGCGCGAGGCTGTGCGACCAGCGCGCCGCCAGCGGGCCACCTAGGGTGGCGCCGCCGCTCACCGAGTGCGACTCCGTCAAGCCGCGATCGAACTCGACGTCGGCCACGGTCGAGAGCAGGTTCACCCCGACGGCCTGCGTGCCGAGCGTGGTGCGGCCGCCGAGGCTCAGGTGGCGATTGCGGAAGCCATCGCGGTCCGGGTCGAAACCGAAGCTCGACGGCGTGCTGACGTTGTAGCCCTCCGCGTCCTGCACGCCACCGCCGATGCCGAAGCTGCCGCGCTCGCCGGAGACGCCCCATTGCGCGGCGCTTTCGACGCGCTGGAAGCTGCCGAGTCGCACCTGGGCGCCGCGCTCTCCGGGGTCGCGGGTGAAGATCTGGATGACGCCGCCGATGGCGTCCGAACCCCACAGCGCCGCGCGTGGGCCGCGCACGATCTCGATGCGTTCGATGCGGTCCAGCGGCAGGTTCGCGAGGTCGTATTGGCCTTGCTGTACCGAGTTCACGCGCACGCCGTCGATCAACACGAGCGTGTGGTTGGAGTTGCCGCCGCGCAGGAACAACGTGGACAGCGACCCGGGGCCGCCGGTGCGCGACACGTCGATGCCGGCTTGGCGGGCGAGCAGGTCGATCAGGTCGGGAGCCTGCGCCTGCTCGATGGCGGAACGGTCGAGCACGGTGGTCGCGGCCAGTCCGCGCGCGATCGGCGTCGGCGAACGGGTGGCGGTGACGACGATGGTGTCGAGGGTTTCGGCGCCGCCGCTGGCGTCGGCGGACGATGTCGGCGCGGAAACGACGATGGGAGCGGCAACCGCCAGCGCGAGGCCGGCGGCGAGGGAAGAACGGTTCATGGACATCCTTGGTTTTTGCAGCGCACACCCGCGGGAGGCGCGAGCGGGAACGCAAGGACGTCGATCGGCCGCGACGAAGCGAGGCCGAGCCCACGCCTCGCTGCCCACCGCAGCGCGCCATGACCGCCCACGCGCCCGGGATGTGGCGCGTCGACGGTCTGAAGGCCGGTCTCCGGACTCTCCGCTTGCGATGCGTGGCGCATCGCGGCCTGCCGCCTTCCCAGGGCTAGCCCCAGTGGCGATCTGGCAGGTGGTTGGCGGATTACCGTTGCGGGGGCAGTGCCGGATTCACACCGGCTTCCCGAACACCTTCAGCGTGGCGGAGTGTAGCGGATTCGTGAAGGCCTCGGCTCACTCGTCGTCGCGGAATACCCGCAGCCGTCCTCCGCGGGCACCGGGGCGCAGCTCGAACTCGATCGGCCGGCAGCACACCTGACAGTCCTCGATGTAGCGCTGCGCCTCGTCGGTCGTTTCGATCTCGACCTCGATGGGTTCGCCGCAGTACGGGCAGTCGATGGAGCGGGAACGCAGCATGGGAAAAACCTCCTTGGCGAACGATACTGCTCGGCCTGTTCCGTGTTCCGTGAAGTCCCGATGCCTGCCGAAGCCCCTCCGTCGAGCGCCGCCCCTGCCGCGTCGTTCACGCCGCCCACGCTGCCTCGTATCGAGGTCGATGGTGACCTCGCGCGCCGGGTACGCCACGCGCTCGACAACAAGACCAAACCGCCGGGATCCCTGGGCCGACTCGAGGACCTGGCGCTGCAGCTCGCCCTGGTGCAGGACTGCGTCGACCCGCGGGTGGCGCAGGCCGAGGTGCGCGTGTTCGCGGGGGACCACGGCGTGGTCGCCGAGGGCGTCTCGCCGTACCCACAGGCCGTCACTGCGCAGATGGTGGCGAACTTCCTCGCCGGGGGCGCCGCCATCAGCGTGCTCGCGCGGCAGTTCGATGCGCGCCTTGCGGTCGTTGATGCCGGCGTGGCCTCGGTGCTGGCCGACCATCCGATGCTGCTCTCGCGCCGCATCGCCAACGGCACGGCCAACTTCGCCAACGGGCCGGCGATGGGCGCCCCGCAGGCCGTCGCCGCTCTGGAAGCGGGCGTCGCGATCGGCCGCGGCTTGGCCGCGCAGTCGGTGCTGGTGCTTGGCGAGATGGGCATCGGCAACACCACCAGCGCCGCTGCGATCATGGCAGCGCTCACGGGGGAATCACCGTCCGATTGCGTCGGCCGTGGCACGGGCGTTGATGATGCGGGCCTGACGCGCAAGGCCAAGGTCGTCGCCCGAGCGCTGAAGGCGAACAATCTCGCCGCGCACACAGAGCGTCCAATCGTCGGTACGTCGGATGGCGCGCTGCGCGTGCTCGCCGCGGTCGGTGGCTTCGAGATCGCGATGATGGCCGGCGCACTGCTTGGCGCCGGTTCGGTTCGGGCCCTTGTCGTGGTCGATGGCTTCATTGCGACCGCGGCGGCGGCGCTCGCCCTCGCCATCGACCCCGCGATCAAGCCTTTCCTGGTGTTCGCGCACGTGTCGGCCGAGGCGCCCCATGCGCGTTGGCTGGCCCAGCTCGACGCCGAGCCCCTGCTGGCGCTCGGCCTGCGCTTGGGAGAGGGCAGTGGTGCGATCCTCGCGCTGCCCCTGCTTCGAGCGGCTTGCGCCCTGCTGGCCGAGATGGCCACGTTTGACAGCGCCGGCGTCTCGGATCGCGCGTGAACGTCGAGTCGAATGACGCCGCGCCGCTGGGCGTGTTCCGCCGCGAGTGGCGCGCGTTCTGGCTGGCGGTGCAGTTCTTTACCCGCCTTCCTACGCCGCACTTCGAGGGCTTTCACCCCGAGTGGTTGAACGACGCGGCGAAATGGTTCCCGGCCGTTGGCCTGATCGTCGGGGGGCTGAGCGCCGCGACCCTGTGGGGGGCCGCCCAGGTGCTCCCGATGCCGATCGCAGCGGGCTTGGCGCTGGCCGTGGGTGCCATCGTCACTGGGGCGTTCCACGAGGACGGCCTTGCCGACACCTTCGATGCGCTGGGCGGCCATGTCGATCGCGCGAAGGCGCTCGTGATCATGAAGGACTCTCGTCTTGGCAGTTACGGCGCGCTTGCCCTGCTGCTGGTCACCGGCCTGCGTTGGGCGGCGTTGGCAGCCTTGCCACTGGTGGTTGCGGTGCCGGCGCTATTGGCCGCGCACGTCGTGGCACGCGGCGGCGCGACGGTCCTGATGGCCCGGCTGGATTACGTGCGCGATGACGACGGGAAGAGCAAGCCGCTCGCCGTCGCCCTCGGGCCACTCGGGCTCGTCGTGGCGCTGGGGCTGTCGGTGCTCCCGCTGTTGGCCTTTACGACCAGCGAGCCAGCAGCGTGGCCACTGTGGGGAGCTGGTGCGGCGGCCGTCGCCGCGGTGCATGCCTGGTGCGCCCGCTGGTATCGCCGGCGCTTGGGCGGCTTTACCGGCGACACCCTCGGCTGTGCTGAACAATTGGGCGAAACCGCCTTCCTTCTGGCTTGTGTCGCGATGCTGCCCCTGCTGCCCTGGTTTGCCTAAGTCTGTGTCGACCCGCCGACCTCCGCCGTTGATCGCCATCCGCCACACGCCGGTGAAAGGCGGGCAGGGCGTCTGCTACGGCCACAGTGACTTGCCCGTGCATTCGCGCGATGTCAGCGACGCGGCACGCCGACTACGCCTTGCCCTTCCGGATTGGCCCATCGCGAGCAGCCCGCTCTCGCGTGCCCGTGAACTGGCCGAAGCCACCGCGCGGGCCTTCCGCATCGAGGTCCAACCCTCGCGCGGCGTGCCGCCCACCCCTTGGCCGACGGCGAAGGCGCGGTCTGACGTGCGCCGGATCCGGTTCGACGAGCGCCTCGCCGAACTGCATTTCGGGCAGTGGGAATCCCAGCCTTGGCACGCCATCGATCGTGGTGCCTTGGATGCCTGGGCGGCGGATCCCACCGGCTATCGCATGCCGGACGGTGAGCGTTACCTCGATCTGGAAGCGCGCGTGGCGGCGGCGCTTGAGGAACACCGCGAACCGACGCTGTGGTTCACGCATGCGGGCGTGATCCGTGCGCTTCACCACCTCATCAGCGGCATCGACCGCGACGAGGCCCTGCGCATGCCTGTGCCCTACGCCACGCCGATCCGCTTCTGAGCCAGAGCGCCCGCGGCGTCAGTCCTTCAGGAACAGGCTGACCAGATCGTTGTTGAAGTTGCGGCCCTGCGCGGTGAGCGCATAGACCTCGCCATTGCCTTCGAGCCAGCCGCGGTCTTCGGCCATCACGATCTCGCCGGCGATCGCGCGGCGCGACAGGCCGGTGGCCTGCTCGAACTCGGTGAGCGCGAACGGGGCATGCAGGCGCAGTCGGTTGAGCATGTAGTCGAAGGGGCGCGCCGGCATCAGCACGTCCTCGTCGCCGCCGATGTGCGCTCCCTCCGGCGATCCAATGGCAAGGGCGGCGAGGTACTCGCGCGGGTTCTTCTTCTTCCAGCGGCGCAGGATGCGGCCGTCGTGGCCGAAGCTGATCTTGCCGTGCGCGCCGGCACCGATGCCGAGGTAGTCGGCATAGGTCCAGTAGTTGAGGTTGTGGCGGCTCTGCCGGCCGGGCTTCGCGTAGGCTGAGATTTCGTAGTGGCCGAAACCGGCTTCCGCGACCCGCTGCTGGCAGGCCTCCTGCATCGCCCACGCGTCGTCTTCATCCGGCAGGCCCTCGGGCGGGCGCGCGGCGAAGACGGTGTTGGGCTCCATCGTCAGGTGGTAGTGCGAGAGGTGCGCCGGCTGCAGGGCGACCGCGCGCTCGACGTCGTGCAGCGCCATCGCCATCGTCTGGTTCGGCAGTGCGTACATCAGGTCGATGTTGAGGTTGTCGAGGCCGGCGTCCTGCGCCAGCTTCACCGCGCGCTCCGCCTCCCCGCTGTCGTGGATGCGGCCGAGGGCCCGCAAACAGCCGTCGTCGAAGCTCTGCACGCCGAAGCTCAAGCGGTTCACGCCGGCGGCGCGATAGCCCTCGAAGCGGTCGAACTCGGCCGTGCCCGGATTGCATTCCAGTGTCACTTCCGCGCCCGGTGCGAAGCGCAGGCGCGCACTGCAGGCCGCGAGGATGTCGTTGATGGCCGAGGCGGGGAACAGGCTGGGCGTGCCACCGCCGAAGAACACGCTGTGCACCGTGCGGCCCCAGACGTTCGGCAGGTCGAACTCGAGGTCGCGCACCAGCGCGGCGACGTACTCGGCCACCGGGAGTTCCTGCGGCCGCTGGTGCGAGTTGAAGTCGCAGTACGGGCACTTCCGCACGCACCAAGGGATGTGGATGTAGAGCGCCAGCGGGCCCGGCACGAGGGCCGGGGCGGTGTCGTGCGCGCGGTCATGCGCGCAGTCGGGGGTGCAGTGCTCGCCGTGCGCGTGCATGGGTCAGCCGCCGGCCGCGCCGCGCGCGATCCAGTCCGCCAGTCGGGCCTTGAGCACGGCCAATGCCCGGCCACGGTGGCTGATCGGGTTCTTCTGCTCGGGCGGCATCTCGCCGGCCCCGAGCCCGGTGGCCGGGTCGAAGAACACGGGGTCGTAGCCGAAGCCGCCGTCACCGCGCGGCGCGTCGAGGATCAGGCCCGGCCATTCGCCTTCAGCGATGAGTGGTTGCGGGTCCTCGGCGTGGCGCAGCAGCACGAGGCAGCAATAGAAGCGCGCCGTGCGGCGTTCCGTCGGCACGCCCTGCAGTTCGCCGAGCAGTTTGGCGATATTGCCCGCCGCGTCGCCGTGCACGCCGGCGTAGTGCGCGCTGATGAGGCCCGGCGCGCCGCCGAGCGCATCGACGATCAGGCCGGAGTCGTCGGCCAGCGCGGGGAGGCCGGAAAGCCTCGACGCGTTGCGCGCCTTGATCAGCGCGTTCTCGACGAAGGTGTGGCCGTCCTCGACCGGATCCGCGATGCCCAGCGCGCCCTGCGGCACGAGTTCGAGCCCGGCGCCGGCCAGCAGCTCGCCGAGTTCGGCGAGCTTGCCCTTGTTGCCGCTGGCGAGGACCACCTTCATGCCTGCGCTCCGCCAATGGCTGGCTGGATCAGGTCCCAGCGGTTTCCGTAGCGGTCGATGAAGACCACCACCTTGCCGTAGGGCTCGTCGCGCGGGGTTTCCGCGAAACGCACGCCGCGGGCGGTCATCGCCGCGTGGTCGCGGTCGAAATCATCGGTGTGCAGGAAGAAGCCGACGCGCCCGCCGGTCTGGTCGCCGATGCGGGTCTTTTGCGCTTCCGTCGCGGCCTTCGCCAGCAGCACGCGGCACTGCGAGGTGGGCGAGGGCGTCACTTCCACCCAGCGCTTGCCGTTGCCGCGGTCCTCGTCGCAGACGAGCGTGAAGCCAAGATCATCGACGTAGTGGCGGATGGCGGTGTCGTAATCGTCGACGACGAGCGCGAAGAGGGCGAGGTGGCGGTTCATTCGGGAGTGTTCAGCCCGCCAGCGCCGCGCGCTGCGCAGCGACCAGCTCGGCGATGCCCTTCTCGGCCAAAGCCAGCATCGCGTCCATCTCGCTGCGGCGGAAGGCATGGCCCTCGGCGGTGCCTTGCACCTCGATGAAACCACCGCCGTCGTTCATCACCACGTTCATGTCGGTATCGCAGTCGCTGTCTTCGGCGTAGTCGAGGTCGAGCACCGGTTCGCCGCGGTAGATGCCCACCGAGACCGCCGCCACGGCGCCGAAGATCGGGTTGCGCGAGGTCTTCAGCGTCGAGACCGCATCCACCAGGGCCACGTAGGCGCCGGTGATCGCCGCGGTGCGCGTGCCGCCGTCGGCCTGCAGCACGTCGCAGTCGAGCGTGATGGTGCGTTCGCCCAGTGCGTTGCGATCCACGCAGGCCCGCAGGCTGCGGCCGATCAGGCGCTGGATCTCCAGCGTGCGGCCGCCCTGCTTGCCCTGGGCTGCCTCGCGGCCCATGCGCGAGTTGGTCGAGCGCGGCAGCATGCCGTACTCGGCGGTGATCCAGCCTTCGCCCTTGCCGCGCAGGAAGCCCGGCACGCGCTCCTCGACGCTGGCGGTGCAGAGCACCTTGGTGTCGCCGAAGCTCACCAGCACCGAGCCTTCGGCGTGCTTGGTGTAGCGGCGCTCGATGCGGACCTCGCGCATCTGGTCGGGTTGGCGGCCACTGGGGCGGGCGATGACGGTCATGGTGCGGGCCGGTGGTGGCGAAAGGGCGCGGAGTTTACCATCCGCGTCCCTGCCGCCCGCCGCGCGAGCCACCCGCATGATCCGCAGCATGACCGCCTTCGCCGCGGTCGAACGCGCCACCGCCGCCGGCACGCTCGCCCTCGAGCTGCGTGCGGTGAACCATCGCTACCTCGAACTCTCCCTGCGCCTGCCGGACGAACTGCGCGTGCTGGAGCCGATGCTGCGCGAGAAGATCGCCGCCAAGATCTCGCGCGGAAAGCTCGACCTCGGCCTTCGCCTGCGCAGCAGCGGCGACGCCCTTCGCCCGCTGAGCGTGAACGAGGCGCGCCTGCAACAGCTCACCGAGCTGCACGCCACCTTCGCCGCGCGCTTCAGCACGCTGGAAACCAGCTTCACCGACCTGCTCGCCTTCCCCGGCGTCCTGGCCGATGCCGGCACCGACATGGACGCCCTGCGCGCCGAGGCCGCCGCGCTGGCCGACGCGCTGCTGGCCGACTTCCTCGCCCATCGCGAACGCGAGGGCAAGGCGCTCGCCGCGTTGATCGAGGAGCGCCTGAAGGCCATCGAAGCGATCATCGCCACCGTGCGCGGCGTCCTTCCGGAGCTGCGCAGCGCGATCCGCCAGCGCATCGAGACCCGCTTCGGCGAACTGAAGGTCGAGGTCGATCCGGCCCGCCTCGAGCAGGAACTCGTCCTGCTGCTGCAGCGCGCCGACGTCGACGAGGAGCTCGACCGCCTCGCCACCCACGTGGTCGAGGCCCGCCATGCCATGAAGCGCGGCGAGGCCGTTGGCCGCCGCCTCGATTTCCTGCTGCAGGAGTTCAACCGCGAGGCGAACACGCTGGGCTCGAAGGCCGTCGACGCCCGCTTGACCCAGGCCTCGGTCGAACTGAAGGTGCTGATCGAGCAGGTCCGCGAACAAGTGCAGAACATCGAGTGAGGCCGGAGGCCCGCCCCGCATGAGCCACCCCAACGCCCCCGTCGAACGCGGCACCCTGTTCGTCGTCGCCGCGCCCTCCGGCGCCGGCAAGTCGAGCATGGTCAACGCCGTCCTCGCCCGCGAACCGGGCATCGCCCTGTCGATCAGCTACACCTCGCGCGCGCCCCGCCCCGGCGAACGCCACGCCCACCACTACCACTTCGTCGACAAGGCCGAGTTCGAGCGGATGATCGCCGCCGGCGACTTCTTCGAATACGCGCTGGTGCACGGCGACTACAAGGGCACGGCCCGGCAGTCGGTCGAGCCGCAGCTGGCTGCGGGCAAGGACGTGCTGCTCGAGATCGACTGGCAGGGCGCCCGCCAGGTCCGGCAGAAGATCCCCGACGCAGTCAGCGTCTTCATCCTGCCGCCGTCCACCGACACCCTCGAGACCCGCATGCGCAACCGCGGGCAGGACAGCGAGGCGGTCATCGCCCAGCGTCTCGCCGCCGCGCAGGAGGAGATGTCGCACGCGTCCGAGTTCGACTACTGGATCGTCAACGAGCACTTCGACACGGCGGCCAACGAGCTGCGTTCGATCTTCATCGCCCACCGCCTGCGGCGTGAGGCCCAGGCGCGTCGTCACGCCGGCCTGTTCGCCGGGCTGATGGCGGGCTACGAGCCTTGATCCCCTGCAAGTCGTTGATCTGATTGGTGGGTCGGTAGGCTCGTTCAGGCCCGGGCGGGGATTTTCCTTGCCCGCCGGCGGCCCGCCCGCTATCCTGCGCGGTCTTTGAAGGCAGGCCCGTCGGCCCGCCGCGCCGGAGTACCGCATGGCCCGCATCACCGTTGAAGATTGCCTGGACGTCGTGAACAACCGCTTCGAGCTGGTCGTTCTGGCCTCGAAGCGCGCCCGCCAGCTGGCCAAGGGTGCCGAGCCGACCCTCGACAACAGCGAGCACGAAGACAAGCCGACCGTGCTGGCCCTGCGCGAGATCGCCGCCCGCCACATCGACGAAGCGCTGATCGAGCAGGTCGAGAAGGCCGAGCGCGAGCGCCGCGAGCGCGAAGCCCTCGAGTGGGCCGCCGCCGAGGTGGTGGACGACGACATGAAGGGCGGCGACGACTGATCCACGTCGTCATCCCGACCCTCGCGCGGCCTTCCGCCGCGTGAACCGAGGCCCGCTCCGGCGGGCCTTGTCGTTTCCGCGGTGTTGCCGCCCCCGGGGCCGGCCCTTACATTCAGGGCATGAGTGCCAGCGCTGCGCCCGCACAAGCCGCCCCGACCGCGCCGGACCCCTGTCCGGAGCAGGTCGACGCGCTGGCCGCGAAACTGGCTGACTACCTCCCGCCCGAGCAGATCGCCCGCGTCCGCGCCGCCTATGTCATGGGCGCCCACGCCCACGATGGCCAGGTGCGAAAAAGCGGCGAGGCCTACATCACGCATCCTGTCGCCGTCGCCGGCATCCTCGCCGAGCTGCGCGTCGACTGGGAGACGCTCTGTGCCGCCATCCTCCACGACACGCTCGAAGACACGCCGTTGCCGCGCACCGAGATCGTGCAGGCATTCGGCGAGCCGGTGGCCGCGCTCGTCGACGCGGTGACGAAGCTCGACAAGATCCGCTTCGCCAGCCGGCAGGAAGCGGCCGCCGAGAGCTTCCGAAAGATGATGCTGGCGATGGCGACGGACCTCCGCGTCATCCTCATCAAGTTGTCCGACCGCCTGCACAACATGCGGACGCTCGATTCGATGGCCGACGAATCGCGCCGCCGCATCGCCCGCGAGACCCTCGAGATCTATGCCCCGATCGCGCAGCGCCTCGGCATGAACAAGTTCAAGGCCGAGCTGCAGGATCTGGGCTTCAAGGCCCTGCACCCGCGCCGCTATTCCGTCATCGCGCGGCGCCTCGCGAGCCAGCCGGTGATGCGTCGCGAAGCCATGACGACGATCGAAGCGAAGATCGCGCAGCGGCTCTCGCTGGAGGGTCTGCCGTTCCGCATCGTCGGCCGCGTGAAGTCGCCCTGGAGCATCTATTCGAAGATGCGCAGCGAGCACAAGACGCTCGAGCAGGTGCTGGATGTCTTCGGCTTCCGCGTCGTCGTGCAGCGGGTGATGCAGTGCTACCACGCGCTCGGTGCCGTGCACGCGCTCTACAAGCCCCTGGAAGCTCGCTTCCGCGATTTCATTGCCATCCCCAAGGCCAACGGCTACCAGAGCCTGCACACCGTGCTGTTCAGCACGCATGGCTCGCCGATCGAGGTCCAGATCCGCACCGAGGAGATGGACATGATCGCCGAGCGAGGCATCGCGGCGCACTGGGCCTACAAGGCGAACACGCAGGCCACCGGCGCCAGCAGTGCGCAAGCGCGGGCGCAGGACTGGATCCGCGGCCTGATGACCAGCGAGCAGTCGGTGACGTCCTCGTCGCTGGAGTTCGTCGAGAACGTCAAGGTCGACCTGTTCCCGGCCGAGGTCTACCTGTTCACGCCGAAGGGCGACATCCTCGCCCTGCCGCGCAACGCCACCGCCCTCGACTTCGCCTACGCGGTGCACACCAGCATCGGCGACCGGGCGGTGACCGCCCGCGTCGACAAGAAGATGGTGCCGCTGCACACGCGCTTGCAGAGCGGCCAGAACGTCGAGATCGTGACCGCCCCGTCCGCAGCGCCGCGTCCGCAGTGGCTGGAGTTCGTCGTCACCTCGAAGGCGCGCACCGCGATCCGCTCCAACCTCAAGAAGCTCCAGCACGAGGACGCGGTGAGCCTCGGCCATCGCATGCTCGACCGCGCGCTGGAGGGGCTCGAGAGCTCCCTCGAGCGGGTGTCGGGCAAGCGCATCGAGAAGTACCTGGCGGAGCACCGCTACCCGCGCCTCGAGGCCCTGCTGGCCGATATCGCGCTCGGCAACCGCATGCCGGCGCAGGTCGCCCAAGCGCTCGTCGCGGCCAAGGGCGGCGCCACGACGCCGGCCAGCCCGGAACGTCTGCTGATCAACGGCAGCGAACGCGGCGTGTTGACCTTCGCCACCTGCTGCCATCCGCTGCCGGGCGATCCGATCATGGGTTACCTCTCGGCCGGCAAGGGGATTGTTGTTCATCGTCGCGACTGTCCGAACGTCGAGGCCTTCGCGCGCACGCCGGAGCGCTGCCTCGTCATGGACTGGGACCGCGACGTCAAGGGCGATTTCCTCGTCGCCGTGCGGGTCGAGGTGGACAACCGCCCCGGCGCCCTCGCGCAGGTGGCCGCGGCCATCGCCGAAAGCGATTCCAACATCGATTCGGTCGAGTACCGGGAGCGCGACGTCAACCTGTCGATCATGGAGTTCGGCATCGAGGTGCGCGACGTCGACCACCTCGCCGAAGTGATGCGCCGCGTGCGCCGCCTGCAGGTCGTGCACGTGGTGCGTCGGCTGTAAGCTACGGGCCTCCTTCGACGAGGCCCGCCATGTCCCGCACGCCGATCACCAGCCCGAACGCCCCCGCCGCCATCGGCCCGTATTCGCAGGCCGTGCGCTCCGGCAACACGGTGTACCTCTCGGGCCAGATTCCGCTCGATCCGAAGACGATGGATCTGGTCGGCGGCGATATCGCCGTGCAGACGCGCCGCGTGTTCGACAATCTGCGTGCGGTCTGCCAGGCCGCCGGCGGCGACCTCGACAAGCTGGTGCGCATCGGTATCTATCTCACCGACCTCTCGCACTTCGCCACCGTCAATGCGGTGATGGCCGAGTACTTCCAGGCACCGTATCCGGCGCGCTCGACCATCCAGGTCGCGGGCCTGCCGAAGGGCGCCGAAGTGGAAGTCGACGGCATCCTGATCCTCGACTGACCGATGCCGCGCACGGCCGCGCCGGCGCCCGCGCTGGCAGGAGGCGACGCGCCGGTGACGCGGCTGCCCGGCGTCGGCCCGGCCGTGGCCGCGAAGCTGGCCGAGCGCGGCATCCAGACCTTGCAGGACCTCTGGTTCCTGCTGCCGCTTCGCTACGAAGACCGCACGCGGCTCACGCCCATCCGCGATCTGCGCCCCGGCCCCGCGCTGCAGGCGGAAGGCCGCGTGCGCCACGTCGAGCGTCTGTTCCGCGGCCGTCCGATGCTGAAGGTGACGCTGGGCGACGACGAGGGTTCGCTGCTGGGCCTGCGCTTCTTCCACTTCCGCAGCCAGCAAGTGCAGGCCTTCCAGCCCGGGCGCCGCGTGCGCGTGTTCGGCGAGGTGCGGCCCGGCCAGAACGGCTGGGAAATCATCCACCCCAGCTATCGCGTGCTCGGCGACGACGAGGGCGCGGCGCTCAGCGATCGCCTCGACCCGGTCTATCCGCTGGTCGAAGGCCTCGGCCCGGGTTCGATGGCGAAGCTGGTGCGGCTGGCGCTGGACCAGTTGCCCGATGCGGCGGCGCTGGAACTGGTGCCGGTGGCGGCGTGGGCCGGGCTCGCCTTGCCCGGCCTCCGCGAGGCCTTGCTCACCGTGCACCGGCCGCCGGTCGATGCGGATGTGGGCGCCTTGATGTCGGGCACGCATCCGGCGCAGCAGCGGCTGGCGTTCGAAGAGCTGCTCGCGCATGGCCTCAGCCTGCGTCGCCAGCGCATCGCCTTGCGCGAGCATGGGGCGTTCCCGCTGCCGGCCGCGCGCGCGCCGGTCGACGCCCTTCGCGCCACACTGCCGTTTGCATTGACGGGCGCTCAGCAGCGCGTGCTGACCGAGGTCGAACGCGACCTCGCCGAGGGCGCGCCCATGCTGCGGCTCGTGCAGGGCGATGTCGGTAGCGGCAAGACCGTCGTCGCCGCGCTGGCCGCCATGCAGGCCGTCGCGGCGGGCCGGCAGGTCGCGCTGATGGCCCCGACCGAACTGCTCGCCGAACAGCATCTGCAGAACTTCCATCGATGGTTCGAACCGCACGGCGTGCGCGTTTGCTGGCTGGCCGGGAAGGTCACCGGCAAGGCGCGGCGCGAGACGCTGGTCGCGATCGCGGATGGCACGGCCCAGGTCGTGGTGGGCACGCATGCACTGATGCAGGGCGGCGTCGCCTTCGCCAAGCTCGGCCTTGTCATCGTCGACGAGCAGCATCGTTTCGGCGTGCACCAGCGCCTCGCCCTGCGCGACAAAGGCCTCGAGGGCGAACGCGTGCCTCACCAGCTGGTCATGACGGCCACGCCGATCCCGCGCACGCTGGCGATGACGGCCTATGCCGACCTCGATCTCTCGGTGATCGATGAGTTGCCTCCGGGCCGCACGCCGGTCACCACGGTGGCCGTCGCCGCTGAGCGGCGCCCCGAGCTGGTCGAGCGTGTTCGCAAGGCTTGTGCGGAAGGCCGGCAGGCCTACTGGGTCTGTCCACTGATCGAAGACAGCGAGGAGATCGAGGCGCAGGCCGCGCAGACGACCTTCGAGCAGCTCTCCGAAGCGCTGCCGGAGCTTCGCGTGGCCCTGCTTCATGGGCGCATGAAGCCCGTCGAGAAACAGGACACGATGCGTCGCTTCAAGGCCGGGGAGCTGCAATTGCTCGTGGCCACCACGGTGATCGAGGTCGGCGTCGACGTGCCGAATGCCAGCCTGATGGTGATCGAGAACGCCGAGCGTCTCGGCCTGGCCCAGCTGCACCAGCTTCGTGGCCGGGTGGGGCGGGGCAGCGCCGCGTCGAGCTGCGTGCTGCTGTACCAGTCGCCGCTGGGCGGGATCGCGCGCGAACGTCTCGACGTGATGCGTCGGAGCAACGACGGTTTCGTCATCGCCGAGAAAGACCTGGAGCTGAGAGGCCCCGGCGAATTGCTCGGCACGCGCCAGACCGGCCTCGCCGCGTTCCGCATCGCCGATCTCGCCCGCGATGCCCGCCTGCTGCCGCAGGTGGCCGCGCTCGCCGATGCGCTGCTGGCCGAGTCGCCGGCCATCGCCGAGGCCGTCATCGCCCGCTGGGTGGGCAGCGCCGCGCGCTACGCCTCGGCCTGATGCGCCTTGCCGCCGGTCGCGGCACACTGCCGGCCCGTTGTCCGCCCCGAGCGCTTTGCCGATGTCCGTCACCGACCGCATTCCGCTGCTGATCGACACCGACCCGGGCGTGGACGATGCCTGGGCGCTGTTGATGGCTTTCGCCAGCCCCGCCCACGAGGTGCTCGGCTTGACGATCACCGCCGGCAACGTGGGCCTCGAACACACCGTTCGCAACGCGCTGAAGCTGTGCGAAGTGGCCGGCGTCGAGGTGCCGGTGTATCCGGGCTGCGCGGTGCCGCTGGTGTTCCCCGCCGAGGACGCCGCCTACGTGCACGGCCGCGACGGCTTCGGCGACACCAGTTACCTCGCTCCGACGCGCGCGGCCGAAACCGAGCACGCCGCGCTGGCGATGATCCGCTTAAGCCACTCGCACCCGGGCCTGCTGCTCGTCTGCCTCGGGCCGCTGACCAATCTTGCGCTGGGACTGCGCCTCGACCCGACCTTGCCTTCGCGCATCGGCCGTCTCGTGGTGATGGGTGGCGCCGTGACGGGGCAGGGCAACACGTCGGTGAGCGCCGAGTTCAACATCGCTTTCGATCCGGAAGCGGCGCACGTCGTCTTCGAGGCCTTCCCGGCCTTCGATCTGGTCGATTGGGAGGCGGTGCTGCGCCATGGCCTGCCGCACGTCGACGTCGAGCAGTGGCTGGATGCCCCGGCGCCGAAGGCCGCCTTCTACAAGGCCATCTCCCAGCGCACGCGGGAATGGTCGGAAGGACGGCGCGGCACGCACTGGCATTCGGCCGACGGGCTCGCCATGGCCGCTGCCCTCGAACCCGAGGCCGCGACCGGCTGGCATCGCCACGCCATCGAAGTCGAGACCGGCGGGCGCCTGGCGCGCGGCGCGACCATCGTCGATTGGGCCGGCCGCTCCGGGCGTCCGGCGAAGGCGCGCATCCTCGCCGGCCTGCAGCCCGAGCGGTTCCGCCATTGGCTGCGCCTCGCTCTGGCCTGATCCCTCCGCCTGAACGGGTCTGGGCCTAGGGCTTGCTCCGGGCTGGTGGGCGCCGCTACAATCCCCCTCTTTCCTCGTTTCGACGCTTCTGGGACCCGCTATGAAAGATGGCATTCACCCGAACTACCAGCCGGTCGTGTTCCAGGACGTGACCTCGAACTTCTCGTTCCTCACCCGCTCGACGCTCGCCTCCAAGGAGACGGTCAAGTGGGAAGACGGCGAGACCTACCCGCTGATCAAGATCGAAATCTCCTCGGCTTCGCATCCGTTCTACACGGGCAAGAGCAAGCAGATCCTCGATACGGCAGGCCGCGTCGACCGCTTCCGCAAGCGTTACGGCAAGTAAGCCGCCGTCCGCGCCCTGCGCGCGGTCGCGTCACCCCGAAGGCCGGCTCTGCCGGCCTTCGTCGTTTCCGGGCTACGACTTTGGTCGCAGGCCTTCGCGTGCCCCGCACACCGTCTCCGGGCCCTATGCGATACTTGTGAAGACCGGGACGCGCCGCGTCCAACCCGTCTTCATGCGGCGCGCCGCCGTCCCGGCACGCGCCCTGTCCCAAGGAGTGCGAACGTGACCGAACCCACCAGCGTGACCCTGACCGCCGGCGACAAGACCGTGTCCCTGCCGGTGCACCGCGGCAGCCTCGGCGCCCCCTGCGTCGACATCGGCAAGCTGGCCAAGGACACCGGCCACTTCACCTACGACCCCGGCTTCATGGCCACGGCCAGCTGCCGCAGTTCGGTGACCTACATCGATGGCGACGAGGGCGTGCTGCTTTATCGCGGCTACCCGATCGAGCAGCTCGCCAAGCATTCGAGCTTCCTCGAAGTTGCCTACCTGCTGATGCACGGCAACTTGCCGACCCGCCAGCAGTTCGATGGCTTCGAGCACGAAGTCACGCACCACACGATGATGCACGAGGCGATGAAGACCTTCCTCGGGGGCTTCCGCCACGACGCGCACCCGATGGCCATGCTCTGCGCCATGGTCGGTTCGCTCTCGGCCTTCTACCACGACACGCTCGACCTCGAAGACCCGGAGCAGCGTCGTCTTGCCGCCGTGCGCCTGATCGCCAAGGTGCCGACGATCGCCGCCGCCTGCTACCGCCAGTCGATCGGCTGGCCGATCCGCTACCCGCGCAACAACCTCGAATACACCACGCGCTTCCTGCACATGATGTTCGAGGTGCCGAGCGAGCCGCTGCAGCTCAAGCCGGTGGCCGCCAAGGCGCTCGACCTGCTGTTCATCCTGCACGCCGACCACGAGCAGAACGCCTCGACCTCGACCGTCCGTCTGGTCGGTTCGACCGGTGCCAATCCCTACGCCTGCGTCGCCGCCGGCATCGCCGCCCTGTGGGGTCCGGCGCACGGTGGTGCGAACGAGGCCGTCCTCAAGATGCTCGAGGAAATCGGCCGTCCGGAAGACGTCGCCAAGGCCGTCGAGAAGGCGAAGGACAAGAACTCGGGCTTCCGCCTGATGGGCTTCGGCCATCGCGTTTACAAGAACTTTGACCCGCGCGCCACGATCATCCGCGAAATGTGCCACAAGGTGCTCGCCGAGCTCGGTGTCGACGACCCGATGCTCGAGGTCGCGATGCGCCTCGAAGAGGCCGCGCTGAAGGACGAGTACTTCGTGCAGCGCAAGCTCTACCCGAACGTCGATTTCTACTCGGGCCTGATCTACAAGGCCTTGGGCATCCCGACCGAGATGTTCACGGTGATGTTCGCCTTGGCTCGCACCTCGGGCTGGGTGAGCCACTGGCTGGAGCAGCAGGTCGATCCGGAAGCGAAGATCGGTCGTCCGCGCCAGATCTACACCGGCGCCACGCCGCGCGACTACGTCGCCTTCGACAAGCGCTGAATCCCGTCGCGCGGCCCCGCGCCGCGCACTGGCGGAAACGACGAAGCCCCGCGATCGCGGGGCTTCGTCGTTCCAGCCTTCGGCGCACCTTGCTCAGAACACGTCGAACGCTTCCTCCTGCACCTCGCCGGTTTCGACGCCGAAGCCGCTGGCCATCATCCGGTCGTAGTCTTCGGTCTTGACGTAGTCGGTGCGCCCGCCGGGCGTGCCATCCGGCAGCAGGCCGCCGGTCGCGGGATTGATCGTCACCGTCAGCAGGCCGGCCGGCGGCGCCGGGTCGGACAGCGGGACGTCCTTGAGCGCCGCGCCCATGTAGCCGATCCAGATCGGCAGCGCGGCGCGGCCGCCGTACTCGCCGCGGCCCAGTGGGGTGAAATCGTCCTTGCCCACCCACACGGTCGTCGCCAGATCACCACCGAGGCCGGAGAACCAGGCGTCGCGGTGGTCGTTGGTGGAGCCGGTCTTGCCGCCGATGTCCGCGCGGCCGAGCACCTTCGCGGCGGTGCCGGTGCCCCGGTTCACCACGTCAAGCAGCAGCGAGCGCACCAGGAAGGCCGTGCGCGGGTCGATGGCCCGTGCGGCCGTGGCCTGCTCCGGCGGACCGGGCACGTCGTGGCGGGCATCGGCACCGGGCGTCGCGGCCGTGGCGTCCGCGGCGGGCGTCGCCGGCGCAGCGGGCGCGGCCACGGCGCCGAAGTTGAAGCCGTCGACCACGGCGGGCTGCGCGGCGGTGCCGCCCGCCGGCCCGGCACAGGTCGGGCAGGCGCGTGCCGGGTGGTGCTCCATCACGACCACGCCGTTGCGGTCCTCGACACGGGCGATGAACCAGGGGTCGATGCGGTAGCCGCCGTTGCCGAACGTCGCGTAGCCGCGCGCCACCGACAGAACCGTCAGCGACGACGTGCCCAATGACATCGACAGGTTCGGCGGCAGGCTTTCCGGCGCGAAGCCGAACTGCGTGATGTAGCGCTGGGCGAACTGCACGCCGATGGCGTCGAGCAGCCGCACCGACACGAGGTTGCGCGATTGCACCATGGCTTCGCGCAGGCGCATCGGGCCGGCGAAGTCCTCCTTGTCGTTCTGCGGGCGCCACACGTTGCCGGCGCGGTCGCGGAACACCACGGGCGCGTCCATCACGATCGTCGCCGGCGTGTACCCCCGCTCGAACGCCGCCGAGTAAACGAAGGGCTTGAAGCTCGATCCGGGCTGGCGCTGGGCCTGCGTGGCGCGGTTGAACTTGTTCTGCGAGAAGCTGAAGCCACCCACCAGGGCGCGCAGCGCACCGGTCTCGGCTTCCAGCGACACCAGGGCCGCCTGCGCCTGCGGCAGTTGCACCAGCTGCGGCTGGCCGTCCTTGTCGAGGCGGAAGCGCACGACATCGCCGGGCTTCAGCACCTGGGCCGGCGTGCGGCCGGTCCAGCGCAGGCCGGTGGCCGGGAGCTCCAGTGCGGCTTCATCGGCGGTGCGCAGCACCGCGCGGGCGGCGTCGACCTCCTGCACCACCGCGCGCTGCAGGTCAGGGATCGTCGGGAAGCGCGCCAGGGCGCCGCGCAGTCCTGCCGCGTCGAGGGTGGCGAAGTCCTCGATGCGGCCTTCGGCACCCCGCCAGCCATGGCGCTGGTCGTACTCGATCAGGCCGTTGCGCACCGAGGCGACAGCGGCGTTCTGGTCGGCCGACTTCAGGGTGGTCACCACCTTGTAGCCACCCGTCAGCGCATCGGCGCCGAAGCGCTCCTCCATGGCCTGCCGGACCATCTCGGCCACGTAGGGCGCGTCGACCTCCACCGGCGGCTCATGCGGCTTGGCGTTGTTGGGCTCCGCCAGCGCGGCCTCGTACTCGGCGCGGTCGATGATCCCCAGCTCGAGCATCCGCGGCAGCACGTAGTAGTTCCGGCGCTCCATCGCCCGGGCCGGGTTGCTGATCGGGTTGGCGCTGGACGGGAACTTCGGAATGCCGGCGAGGGTGGCGGCCTCGGCGATGGTCAGTTCGTCCAGGGATTTGCCGTAGTAGTACTCGGCCGCGGCGGCCACGCCGTAGGCACGGTTGCCGAAGAAAATCTTGTTCAGGTAGAGCTCGAGGATCTCGTCCTTGCTCAGCTCCTGCTCCATCTTGATGGCCAGCAGCATCTCCCTGAACTTGCGGACGTAGCTGTACTCGTTGCTCAGGTAGAAGTCGCGCGCCACCTGCTGGGTGATCGTGCTGCCGCCCGGTACGCGCGTCCGGTCGGTCGAGAGGATCAGCCAGACGGCGCGGAAAATGCCATTGAAATCAAGGCCTTGGTGTTCATAAAAGCGGGCGTCCTCGGCAGCGAGGAAGGCGCGCTTGACCCGCTCCGGGATGGTGTCGATGGGCGCCGGGTAGCGACGCGTCTCGCCATACAGTGCGATGAGCTTGCCGTCGGCGGAATGGATCGACAGCGGCAGCTGCAGCTCGATCTGGCGCAGCTCACGTACGTCCGGAAGCTGCGGCCAGGCGGTCCAGATGACCGCGCCGACGGCGAGGAGGCCGAGGAGGCCGAAGGCCAGACCGGCCAGCAGGAGGCGTCGCAACCAGCGCAACCAAGGGCGCATCAGGGGGTGTCTCAAGGCGGGGAGGGCGGAGTATACCGGGGGGGCGGGACCACGCTGGGGCGGGGTCCGGCCGGCCCCGGGCAGGGTGGGGCGTTAAGGAGGCGTTGCGGTTGACACAGTTTTCTGCTTTTAATGTTCCGGCGCATTAATCTCACGTAAGCGCCCGTGGGAAGGGGAGAAACCGATGGGTTTGTTCAGTCCATCCAGGGTTCCGCTGGTCGGGATCGACATCAGTTCGACAGCCGTGAAGCTGCTCCAGCTCAGTCAGGTCGGCAACCGTTACCGGGTCGACCACTACGGCGTGGAGGCGCTGCCGCCCAATGCCGTTGTCGAAAAGAACATCGTCGAAGTCGAGGCGGTGGGTGAAGCCATCAAGCGCGCGCTCAACCGTTCCGGCAGCAAGGTCAAGCACGCTTCCGTCGCCGTGTCGGGCGCCGCGGTGATCACCAAGGTGATCAGCATGTCGGCGGACCTCGACGACGATGCGATGGAAGACCAGGTGCAGCTCGAGGCGGCCAACTACATTCCCTTCCCGATCGACGAAGTCAGCCTCGATTTCGAAGTTCTGGGTCCGGTGCCATCCAGCCCGGAGAACGTGCACGTCATCCTCGCCGCCTCGCGCACCGAGAACGTCGAGCTGCGCCAGCAGGCGCTGGAGCTCGGTGGCCTGACGGCGAAAGTCGTCGACGTCGAGGTCTTCGCGCTGGAGAACGCCTTCAAGCTCGTCGCCGACCAGCTCGGCGTCGGCAAGGACGCGATCGTCGCGCTCGTCGACATCGGCTCGACGATGACCACGCTGAACGTCATCCGCAACGGCCGCAGCATCTACGCCCGCGAGCAGGTCTTCGGCGGCAAGCAGCTCACCGACGAGATCATGCGCCGCTACGGCATGAGCTACGAAGAAGCCGGTGCCGCCAAGCGCCAGGGCGGCTTGCCGGAGAGCTACGAGCCGGAAGTGCTCGAGCCCTTCAAGGAAGCGATGGTCCAGCAGGTCAGCCGCCTGCTGCAGTTCTTCTATGCCGGCTCCGAGTTCAACCGCGTCGACCAGGTCGTGCTGGCCGGCGGCTGCGCCTCGATCGCCGGCGTCGACCGCATGGTGGAGGAGCACCTCGGCATCCCGACGGTCGTCGCCAACCCGCTGGCCAACATGGGCCTCGGCCCGCGCGTGCAGGCGCACGCGCTGCAGCAGGACGCGCCCTCCTTGATGATCGCCTGCGGCCTGGCCCTGAGGAGCTTCGACTGATGGCACGCATCAATCTTTTGCCGTGGCGCGCCGAGCGCCGCAAGCAGCGCCAGAAGGACTTTGCGACGATGCTCGGCGGCGCGCTGATCGCCGGCGTCGCGCTGGTGTTCGCCGGGTCCTCCTACTACGACGGGCAGATCGAAGGGCAAACGGCGCGCAACGACCTGCTCAAGCAGCGCATTGCGGAAGCCGTGGCGCAGAACGTAGAGATCGAGACCGTCGAGGCGCGCAAGGCCAGCCTGCTGCAGCGCAAGGACGTCATCGAGGAGTTGCAGGCCGATCGCTCGCAGAACGTCCGGCTCTTCGAAGAGCTGGTCCGCACCATCCCCGACGGCGTGCGCCTGGTCACCATCAAGCAGGTGGGCCAGGAGCTGACCTTGGCCGGCCGTTCGCAATCCGAGTCGCGCGTGAGTGCCTACATGCGCAACCTCGAGGCCAGTGGCCTGATCAACAACCCCCGGCTGAGCATCATCAAGGCCGGCGATGCCACGCAGGCGGCGAGCGCCGCTCGGCCGACGACTCCGACGGATCGCTCCCTGCCCTTCGGTTTCGAGATGACCGTGACCCTCCGCTCGACAAGCGAAGAGGCTGAAGCGGAAGAGGGTGCAACGCCGAGTGGCAGCGTGCCGTCCAACGCGCCCGCGGCCGCTCCCGGCAGCGCGCCCACGGCCGCGCCCGAGGCCTCCTGAGGACCCGACCATGGCCAAAAGCAAGTTCAAACTCAGCGACATCAACAACCTCGACTTCAATAACTCAGGGGCTTGGCCGCAAGAAGCGAAGGTCGGTGCCGGCGTCCTTGCCGCGCTGCTCGTCGCCTTCCTCGGCTGGTACCTCGTGATCCGTGACAAGCAGACCACCTTGGAAGGTCTGGAGGCTGAAGAAGTGACGCTGCGCGGGGATTACGAGAAAGAGGCGGCGAAAGCGGCCAATCTCGAGCCCCTCAAGGCGCAGCTCGAGCAGATGGAGCAGATGCTCAAGCAGATGCTGCGCCAGTTGCCCTCGAGGACGGAGATGCCCGACCTGATCGTCGATATCTCGCAGACGGCGCGCGCCACCGGCATCAACAACGAGCTGTTCCAGCCCGGCGCTGAGGTCTTGAAGGATTTCTATGCCGAACAGCCCATCACGCTCGAGATGAACGGCACGTACCATCAGTTCGGCCAGTTCGTCAGCGGTGTCGCGTCGCTTCCCCGCGTGGTCATCATGACCTTCCACGACATCTCCCTCGCGCCGAAGGAGCCCGCTGCCGGGGAGCCCGCTTTGCCGCCAGGTACGCTTGGTCTCAAGGGCACCATCAAGACCTACCGCTACCTCGACGAATCCGAGATCGCCGCGAAAGCCGCATCCGCGGCGGCGACCCCGCAGGGGGGCTCCGTGCCGCAGGGTGGTGCCGTGCCGCAGGGAGGTCAGCAATGAACAAGATGCTCGTCCGCATGAGCCTCGTTACCTTCGTGGCCTTCGCGTTGGCCGGCTGCGGCCGCAGTACGGCCGATCTCGAGGCCTGGGTGGCCGAAGTGAAGGCCCGCCCGGCGCCGCCGCTTGACCCGCTGCCGCCGCTTCGCACGTTCCCGCCGGTGGAGTACACCGCGGATACGCTTCGCGATCCGTTCTCCGCGCCGGTCGGCAATCGGGATGCTGCGGGTCCGCGGCCGGACCCGAACCGTCGCAAGGAGGCTCTGGAAGCCTTCCCGCTCGACGCGCTGCAGATGGTCGGCACGATCGGCACCGGTGCGGACACGATCGCGCTGGTCCTCGCGCCCGACAAGGTCACGTACCGCGTGCGGGTGAACAACTACCTGGGGCAGAGCGATGGCCGCGTGGCCTCGGTTGCTCCCGAGCGCATCGAGATCGTCGAGCTGGTGTCCGACGGTGCCGGTGGATGGCTCGAACGACAGGCCAGTCTGGCCTTGGATGACAAGTGATGGGGACGCGCATGACTACCTCGACGACTGAAGGCGCACAGATGAGCACGAAGAAAATCGCGGCCCGTGCCGCTCTGGCGGCCTGCCTGCTTTGGACGGCGGCGTTCCCGGCCCTAGCGGCCAACACCTTGAAGGATGTCCGCTATGCGGCCGGCAGCGGCGGCAAGGTGGACATCACGTTCGAATTCGAGCAGCCGGTCGGCGCGGTGAACGCGTTCACCACCGACGTGCCGCCACGCATCGCCATTGACTTCCCGGAGACCGGCAACGGTTTCGACGCGCGTCGACTCGCCGTCGGGTCCGGCGCCGCTTCCGCCGTCTCGATCGTCGAGGCCGGTGGCCGCACGCGCGCTGTCGTCGACCTGTTCCGCAACGCGGGCTACACGACCCGCAGCAATGGCAACCTGCTGGTCCTGTCCCTCGAACCGGGTAACGCTGCCTCGTCAGCCACGGTGGTGGCGGCCTCGCCGGATCCGGCCAAGCGCCTCGATTCTGGCATCCGCGTCTCGGCGGTCGATTTCCGCCGCGGCGAGGACGGCTCGGGCCGCGTGATCCTCCGCTTCAACCAGGAAGGCGCTCAGGCCAGCTTGCGTCGCGACGGCGATCGTCTCTACGTCGATGTCGAGAACGCCCAGCTGCCGGTCGACCAGGCGCGTCGTCTCGACGTCACCGACTTCGCCACGCCCGTCACCCGCCTCGACCCCGCGTCGAAGGACGGTGGCACCCAGATCGTGATCGCGACGGAAGGCCTGTTCGAGACCAGCGCTTACCAGACCGGCAACGAATACGTGCTGGAAGTGATGCCGAAGGGCGCGGCCACCGCGGCGGTGGGCCAGGCCGGCGCGGCAGCAGAGCCACAGCGCTACGCCGGCAAGCCGGTGACCTTCAATTTCCAGGACGTGCCGGTGCGCACCATCCTGCAGCTGGTCGCCGAAGAATCGGGCCTCAACATCGTGGCGGCCGACACCGTGCAGGGGAACCTGACGCTGCGCCTGATCAACGTGCCGTGGGACCAGGCCCTCGACGTGGTGCTGCGCGCCAAGTCGCTGGACAAGCGTCGCGACGGCAACGTGGTGTGGGTGGCGCCGCAGGCCGAGATCGCAGCGTTCGAGCAGGCGCGCGAGGCTGCCCGAATGTCGTTGGAAAGCAAGGCGGAGCTGGTAAACGAGATTATTGTCATCAACTATGCCAATGCCGAGGAAATCGCCACGCTCTTGACTGAGGGTAGTAAGACCGCACAGGGAGGCGGTCAGTCCAGTCAAGGAGGACAGGGTGGTGGTGAGGCCGATCGCGGCTTCCTGTCGCCGCGCGGCAGCGTCAGCTTCGACACCCGTTCGAACACCTTGCTGGTGGCGGACACCGCCAAGAAGGTGCAGGGCATCAAGGATCTGGTGGCCGTTCTGGATCGGCCGGTCGACCAGGTGCTGATCGAGGCCCGAATCGTCATTGCGCAGGAGAGCTTCGCCCGCGAAATCGGTGCGCGCTTTGGCGTCAGCGGAACGGAGGGCGACGTCATCGCTTCCGGGAATACCGCGAGCAATCGCAATTACCTCAACCAGGTTGCGGAGAACAATGCGGCATTGGCGCTGTATCAGGCTGAGCTCGCGGATTTCAACAACGGACTCACCAGTGAGCGCCCCACGCGGCCCGAGCTGACCGTTCCTGCCTTTACGCAGATCCTAAACACGCGTTTCGCGAACAACACCGCTTCTACGATGGCCTTTACCATTCTGGGCAACAGCCTGGATCTCGATATCGAGTTGCAGGCCATTCAAGAGGAGGGGCGAGGTGAAGTTGTCGCCAATCCGCGCGTCATCACCGCCAACCAGCGCGAAGCCATCATCAAGCAGGGCGATGAGATTGGCTACGTTACCGTCCAAGGCGCCGGTGGGCAGCAAACCGCGACGGTGCAGTTCAAGGAGGCGCTGCTGGAGCTCAAGGTCACGCCGACCATTACGCAGGACAATCGCGTGTTCCTCGCACTTGGCGTGAAGAAGGACGAAGTGGCGGGCTTCATCGAGGTGCCGGGCGGTGGCAGCGTCCCGCAGATCACCAAGCGAGAGGTCAACACGGCGGTCCTGATCAACAACGGCCAGACGGTCGTGGTGGGTGGCATCTACGAGTTCGAGAGGCGCGAGGATCTGTCGAAGGTGCCCTTCCTCGGTGACATCCCGGGCCTCGGCAACCTCTTCCGCAACAACGATCGGAGGAGCGAGAAGGCGGAGCTGCTGATCTTCGTCACCCCGCGCATCCTGCAGGTGGCGGGCTCGACCCGCTGATCGAGCGGTCCAGCCCCCCGCACGGGGCGGGAAGGAAAACGGGGCTTCGGCCCCGTTTTTCGTTGTAGGGTGCGGTCGTGGCGCCAAGCGATGACGGAGGCAAGGGATGAGCGCGGAAATCCGACTGCAGCCCGGAGAGGTGCTCTTCCGCGAGGGGGATCCGCCCACCACGGCCTTCATCCTCGACGAGGGCCAGGTGGAGATCCGTGCGACGCAGCGCGGCCACGAGGTGGTGCTGGCCTTGCTGGGGCCGGGGGCGATCATCGGGGAGATGGCGGTGATCGATGCCGCTCCGCGCACGGCGACGGCCGTCGCCTTGTCGGCCTGTCGCCTGATCGCGCTGGACCGCGCCCAGATCGCCGAGCGCATCGAGGGCGCCGATCCGGTGATCCGTGCCCTGCTGCAGGGCACCTTGCAACGTTACCGCAGTGCTTTGGCCGCCTTGCAGGGCGGAACAGCGAAGGCGTCTTCCGTGGAAGTGCCGGACGAGGCAGCGGGCGTCGGCAAGATGCGCCTCGAGTCGCAATTGCGCGCGGCACTGAACGTCGGCGGCCTAGATGTCCGATACCAGCCCCTGCTGCACGTGGCCGAGGGACGGATCGCCGGTTTCGAAGCCTTGGTGCGCTGGACGAATCCGGAGCGCGGCCCGATCTCCCCCGCCGAGTTCGTCGCGCTTGCCGAGGAGACCTCGCTGATCGTCCCGGTCGGCGAATACGTGTTCGACACCGCCTGCGCCGCCGCGCGTGAGTTCATCGATGCGGCCGGACGCCCGCTGTTCGTCGCCGTGAACGTGAGCGCGCGGCAGTTGCGCGAGTCGGGCTTGCTGGAGCGCGTCATCGCGCGCGTCGATGCAGCCGGCCTGCCGCGGGGCAGCATCAAGATCGAGATCACCGAGAGCCAGGCGATGAATCCGGTGCTGATGCAGGGGTTCATCGCGCTCTGCCATGGCCACGGGGTGAAGGTGGCGCTGGACGACTTCGGCACCGGCTACTCGCACCTCACCCAGATGCACCTGCTGCCCTTCGACACCCTCAAGATCGACCAGGGCTTCGTCCAGAACATGCTGACCGACGCGCGGTCGATGGCGATCGTCGAGACCATCGTGGCGATGGCCAAATCCTTGGACGCTTCGATCGTGGTCGAAGGCATCGAGAGCGAGGCCCAGTTGGCCGTGCTCAAGCGCTTGGGCTGTGACTACGCGCAGGGTTGGCTCGTGGGCAAGCCGCAGACCCGTGACGAATTGCTCACACGTGCTGAGGATTTGTTCACATAGCCGGCTGTTAGCCTCGGCCTTTCGTGTTGGAAGCGGACCGAGGACGGGATGACGACGATGGACGCGGCCTTCGGGCCGGTGGTGGGGCAGGATGCGACGGCGCTGGGCGGGATCGCCGCCGCAGGCCTCGATGAAACGATCAATCGCGCGGTGGAACCGATCGCGAACGCGGTGGGGGGTGCGATCTTCTCGCGGGCCTGCGTTGGCGACGGCCTCTCCTACTCGATGAGCGGGGCTTGCGGTGCCGGCGAAACGGCCATCCCGCTGATCGTCGCCTGGCTGCTGCTGGGCGGCGTGGTGTGCACCCTGTACTTCCGGTTCATCAACTTCCGCGGCTTCATGCAGGGCTTCCGCCTGATGCGTGGCCACTACGCGGAGCCCGGGAGCCCCGGCGAGGTCTCGCACTTCCAGGCGCTGACGTCGGCGGTCTCGGGCACGGTCGGCCTCGGCAACATCGCCGGCGTTGCGTTGGCGATCACGATCGGCGGTCCGGGTGCCGCCTTCTGGATGATCGTGGCCGGCCTGCTCGGCATGAGCACGAAGTTCGCCGAGTGCACCCTCGGCGTGAAGTACCGCCAGCAGAACCCGGACGGCACGGTCTCCGGCGGTCCGATGTACTACCTGTCGCGGGGAATCGCCGAGCGCTACCGGTCGCTGGGGGGCTTCGGCAAGGCGCTGGCCGCGCTGTTCGCGGTCTGCGCGATGCTCGGCGGTATCGGCGCGGGCTCCATGTTCCAGGCCA
The DNA here is from genome assembly GCF_044377035.1 of Silanimonas sp. Classification (GTDB taxonomy): domain Bacteria; phylum Pseudomonadota; class Gammaproteobacteria; order Xanthomonadales; family Xanthomonadaceae; genus Silanimonas. The sequence goes on along the minus strand of NZ_JBILJW010000013.1, from coordinate 42,898 downwards.
ACCAGGCCTTCGCACAGTTCCACAAAGTCACCGGCGGCGCGGACGGCCCGCTGGAAGGCATGGGCTGGGCCTTCGGCATCGGCATCGCCTCGCTAGCGGGCCTCGTCGTGCTGGGCGGCATCACCCGCATCGGCCGGGTTACCGAGAAGCTGATCCCCGCCATGATCCTCGTGTACCTCGTCGGCTGCGGCGCGGTGCTTGTCGTCCACATCGATGCGCTGCCGGGTGCGATCGGGTTGATCGTTTCCTCCGCCTTCAGCGGTGAAGCCGCGGCGGGCGGCGTGATTGGTGCCTTGCTCGCCGGTTTCCAGCGTGCGGCGTTCTCGAACGAGGCCGGTTTGGGTTCCGCGCCCATCGCCCATTCCGCGGTGAAGACCAAGCACCCCGCCACCGAGGGCCTCGTCGCGCTGTGGGAGCCCTTCATCGACACGGTGATCGTCTGCACCGCGACGGCGCTGATGGTCGTGGTGACCGGTGCGTGGAAGATCGAGGGCATGGAAGGCGTGGCCATCACCTCGACCGCCTTCGCGACGGTGTTCGACTGGTTCCCCTACGTGCTCACCGTGGCGGTGTTCCTGTTCGCGTTCTCGACGATGCTGACCTGGGCCTACTACGGCGCCAAGGCCGCGACTTACCTCACCGGTGAGCGTCGCTGGGTGACGAACAGCTACATCCTCCTGTACCTCGCCGCGGCCGTCGTCGCCTGCACGATGGACCTCGCGCAGCTGATCAATCTTTCCGATGGCCTGATCTTCCTGATGGCCATTCCGAACCTGATCGGCGTGTACCTCCTGCTGCCGGTGGTGCGCGAGGAAGTGGATGGCTACTTCGCGAAGCTGAAGTCGGGCGAGATCCGCCCGACGTCGGGCTGAGGCGATCACGATGGGTGTCGGTAGCGCAACGGAGGGGCCGGGCTTGGCCCTGCACACGAAGATGCTGCTCGGCTTCGCAGCGGGCGCGGTCGCTGGAGGGCTGGCGTTCTCGTTCGGGCAGGTCGTCGATGCCGAGGGCGTGCAGCAGACCTTGCCCTGGCTCGCCGCGACGCTGAAGTGGGTGACGCAGCCGGTCGGCTCGATCTTCCTCAACCTGCTGTTCATGCTGGTGCTGCCGCTGGTGTTCTCGGCGCTGGTGCTGGGCGTCGTCGAGATCGGTGATCCGAAGTCGCTCGGGCGCATCGGGCTGAAGACGCTGGCATTCATCCTGCTCGTGACCGGCATTGCCGTGACGATCGGTCTCGTCGCCGTGAACGTGTTCCAGCCGGGCGTGGGCATTGATCCGGCGGTCGGGCAGAAACTGATCGCCGAGTCTTCGACGCAGGCGGCGGGCATCGTCGAACGTGGCGAGGCGGCCTCGGCGATGCAGGTGCTGCTGTCGATCGTGCCGCGCAATCCGCTGCAGGCGGGCGTCGAGGGCAATCTGATCGGCGTGATGTTCTTCGCGCTGCTGTTCGGCATCGGCGCCGCCACGGTGAAGACCGAGGGCGTGCGCACCTTCGTGGGCACGCTGCAGGGCGTCTACGACATCACGCTGAAGCTGATCAACGCGGTGATCCGGCTGGCGCCGTATGCGGTGGCCGCGCTGATATTCAACCTCATCGCGTTGAAGGGTTTCGCGGCCCTGCTGCCGCTGGCCAAGTTCGTGGCGGTGGCCGTCGGCGCGCTCGCCGTTCACATGTTCGTGGTGTTCCCGCTGCTGCTGTGGTTCATCGGCCGGATGAATCCGATCGAGTTCTTCAAGAAGGCGGAGCCGGTGATCCTGACGGCGTTCTCCACCTCGTCGAGTTCGGCCACGCTGCCAACGACACTGCGCGTGGCGGAGGAGGTGCTGGGCACGCCCAAGCGCATCGGCCGCTTTGTCTGCACGCTGGGGGCCACCGCCAACATGAACGGCACGGCGCTGTTCGAGGGCGTGGTGGTGCTGTTCCTCGCGCAGTTCTTCGGCATCGAGCTGGGCTTGGGCCAGCAGGTGTTGGTGCTGCTGATGTGCATCCTTGGCGGCATCGGCGCGGCCGGCGTGCCGGGCGGCTCGCTGCCTGTGATCGCGTCGATCCTCGTGATGTTTGGCATCCCGCCGGAGGGCATCGCCCTGATCCTCGGCGTGGACCGCTTCATCGACATGTGCCGCACGGCGGTGAACGTGACCGGCGACCTCGTGGGCACGGTCGTGGTCTCACGCGGCGAATCGGAGGACCCTGCGGAGGACGTGGCCGCCAAGGCGGCCTGAGGCCGCTACCAGCCCCGTCCCGAGCCTTCAAGGGCGACGTGCGCGCCCTCGGGGTGGGACAATAGGGGGCCGCGCCTCGCCACCCGGGGTCGTCGGCCTCCCTTTCCGCCTCCTGCCCAGGCCTGCCGATGACCCGTCCCGCCCGCCGCGACCTCGCGAACGCTGTCCGTTTCCTTGCCATCGACGCGGTCGAGGCCGCCAAGTCGGGCCACCCCGGCATGCCCATGGGCATGGCCGATATCGCGGAAGTGCTGTGGAACGACCATCACACGCACAATCCGGCGAATCCGAAGTGGCCGGACCGCGACCGCTTCGTCCTGTCGAACGGCCATGGCTCGATGCTGCACTACGCGCTGCTGCACCTCGCCGGCTACGACCTGCCGCTCGATGAGCTGAAGCGCTTCCGCCAGCTGCATTCGAAGACCGCTGGCCATCCGGAGCGCCACATCACCCCGGGCATCGAGACCACCACGGGCCCGCTGGGGCAGGGCATCGCCAACGCCGTGGGCATGGCGCTGGCCGAGCGCCTGCTGGCGCAGCGCTTCAACCGCGGCGATCACGCCGTCGTCGACCACTTCACCTGGTGCTTCCTCGGCGACGGCTGCCTGATGGAAGGCATCTCGCACGAGGTTTGTTCGCTGGCCGGCACCTGGGGCCTGGGCAAGCTGATCGCCTTCTGGGACGACAACGGCATCTCCATCGACGGCGAGGTGCAGGGCTGGTTCACCGACGACACCGCCAAGCGCTTCGAAGCCTATGGCTGGCAGGTGATCAAGAACGTCGATGGCCATGATCCGGAGGAGATCCAGCAGGCCATCGCCACGGCCAAGGCTGAAACCGACCGCCCGACCCTGATCTGCTGCCGCACACACATCGGCTTCGGCTCGCCGAACAAGCAGGGCAAGGAAAGCAGCCACGGCGCGCCGCTGGGCAAGGACGAGGTCGCCCTGACCCGCGAGGCCCTGAAGTGGCCGCACGCGTCGTTCGAGATCCCCGCCGAGATCCGCAGCGCCTGGGACGCCCGCGAGCGCGGCGCCAAGGCTGAGGCGGCGTGGAACGCCCGCTTCGCCGCGTACAAGTCTGCGCATCCGGAACTGGCCGCCGAGTTCGAGCGCCGCATGGCCGGCGAACTGCCCGCCGATTTCGCGCAGGCCGCCAAGGACTACATCGCCAAGCTGCAGGCCGAGGGCCCGGTCGTGGCCTCGCGCAAGGCTTCGCAGATGGCCATCGAGGCTTTCGCCCCGCGCCTGCCGGAGCTCGTGGGTGGCTCGGCCGACCTCGCGCATTCCAACCTCACCACGTGGAAGGGCCAGAAGGCCGTCACCACCACGGACGCCGACGCCCGTTACGTCCACTACGGCGTGCGCGAGTTCGGCATGACCGCGATCGGTTCGGGCCTCGCGCTGCACGGCGGCTTCATTCCGTTCGACGCCACCTTCCTCGTGTTCTCCGACTACGCCCGCAACGCGGTGCGCATGAGCGCCCTGCTGCCGGTGCGCTCGATCCACGTCTACACGCACGATTCGATCGGTCTCGGCGAAGACGGCCCGACGCACCAGCCGATCGAGCACCTCGCCTCGCTCCGGCTGATCCCGAACCACGACGTCTGGCGTCCGGGTGACGCGGTGGAGTCGGCGATGTCGTGGGCCTGCGCGCTGCAGCGTGTGGACGGTCCGTCGAGCCTCGTGTTCTCGCGCCAGAACCTCGCCCACCAGCAGCGCACGGCCGAGCAGGTGGCCGACATCGCGCGCGGCGGCTATGTGCTCAGCGATCCGGCGTCCGCCAAATTCGATGTGATTCTCGTCGGCACCGGTTCGGAGCTGGAGCTGGCCCGCCTCGCCGCGGTGAAGCTGGCCGAGGAGGGCATCGCCGCGCGCGTGGTCTCGATGCCTTGCTTCGAAGCCTTCAAGCGCCAGCCGCTGGAGTACCGCGAGGGCGTGCTGCCGGCGTGGTGCCGCAAGCGCGTGGTCGTCGAAGCCGGCAGCACCGAGCACTGGCGCGCGATCGCCGGCCTCGATGGCGCCGTGATCGGTATCGACCGCTTCGGCGAGTCGGCCCCGGGCGACGTGCTGATGAAGCACTTCGGCTTCACCGTCGAGCACGTGGTGGCGGCGGCGAAAGCCTTGCGCTAATCAGTCCGGGCGCGTCGCCCTCAGGGCGGCGCGCAGCAGTTTCCGCTCCAGCGCTTCGCGCCACGCCTCGCGGCCGTCGTAGCCCATGCGGGCGACGGCGGCGTCTTCGCGGGGCTCTGCCCGGGACTCGTCAAGCCAAACTGCGCCCCACAGTGCGCGGGCCTTTCCGCGTCGCGTCGCGGTGTCGCGCTTCAGCCGGCCTAGGGCGCGGACGAGATCCTGCTCCACCGGCGTGAAGTCGCTGCCGATCGGGTACTCGGGCAGCAGGCCTTCGCGGCGAAACGGTGCCAGCGCGGCATCGATCGCCTCGGGGGTGTTGCGGGCCCACGTGCTCGGATCGGCGCGATCGAGCTTGCCGGCGGCGACGGCTTTCGCCGCGAGCGACGGCATGAAGCGGGCATCGCCGATGGCGAGCATCGCGCGGATGCAATCGGCGTCGCCCAGGTCGCGGAGGTCGGCGATGCCGTATTCGCTGATGACGACGTCGCGCAGGTGGCGCGGAATGGTGGTGTGCCCGTAATGCCAGAGCAGGGAGCTGGAGACGTCGGCGCCGCTTTCGCGCACGGCGCGGAACAGCAGGATCGAGCGCGCGTCCGGAAGCGCGTGGCCCATCGCCACGAAGTTGTACTGCCCGCCCACGCCGGAGACCACGCGGCCGTCGGCGAGACCATCCGACACGGCGGCGCCAAGTACCGTCTGCATCATCGTGGTGTTGATGAAGCGGGCGTGTCGGCGCTGGGCGGCCCGCAGCGGGGCGTCGTCGGTACCGAGCTGGTTGATCTCGCTGATGCGCGTCATGCGCAGGCGGAACGCGCTGTCGGCGCTGCCGATGCGTTGCAGCCAGCGGTAGAGCTCGCGGCTGCCGAGGAAGAAACCGCCGTGCAGCACCTCGCCCTCGGCCTCGCGCAGCGCGATGTCCGCTGCCGTCGCGGTGCCGGCATCGAGCCGCCCTTGCGCAGCGGCATCCGGCACGACGGCGCGCTTCAGCACGCCGGCCTCGGCCAGCACGCGGAAGCCGTCCATCACCATTTCGCTGCAGCCGAACAGGCCGTGCTCGAAGGGATCGAGACCGCCGGTCGCGCGCACCAGGAGCGAAGTCGCTGCGCCAGGCCACAGCGCGTCGAGTATCCGCCGGTAGTCGGCGTTGCGCGTGTGCCGCAGCACCAGCGCATGCGTCAGCGCATCCGACAGCGCGCCGATGCCGATCTGCAGCGTGCCGCCGTCCTTCACCAGGGTGCTGGCGTAGAGGCCGATGGCGAACTCCGCGAGCGACACTGGCTGGCGCGGTACGGCGAATAGCGGTGGCAGGGGGGCCGGTTCTAGGACGATGTCGAAGAAGCCGGCATCGACCGAAGCGCCGCGTTCGATGTAGGGCAGGTCCGGATGCACCTCGGCCACCATCAGCGGGCGTGCCAAGCCGCGCGCCGCCAGCGCATCGATCAGGTCGAAGGTGAGGTCGGGATTGCAGGACAGCGAGAGCCGGCCGTCCGGGCCGCGCGCCACGGCCTGCACGATGACGTTGCAATCGCGCGCCGCGATGCCGCGCGCCGCGTGCGTGTAGTTGAGGCTGGCGTAGTGCTGCTGGGCCTGCTTCGAGCCCAGCAATGCGCCGGAGGGCAGGTAGAACTCCTGCACCTCGATGTTGGGCGGCAGGGCGTCGCGCTGCTGCGCGAGGAACCATGTCGGGTCCTCGAAATCGCCGCCGAAGTGGCGCTCGACGAAGGGCGCGAGGAAGCGCCGCTCCAGCCCGGCTTTCGCTCGTGGCCGAGACAGCGACAGGGCGCTGAGGATCGTGAGGCGTCGGCTGGCGTCGGCGGCGATGCGGGAACACAGCGCGTTGAGAACGCGGTGCGGCTTGCCCAGCCCTAAGGGCGCGCCGACCACCAGATGGTGGTCGGCATGCTTGAGCATGCGCTCGATGGCGCCATCGAGCGCCGCATCAGGGGTAGGCGCTCCCGCGGGAGAAGCGCGGGAGGCCCGGTGCAACAAAGGGTCGCTCATGGCTCGCGGTGGCGTCGTCCCGGGAAGGACACAGCGTATCCCGTGCCGGCGTGCCGCGAGCCGTCGATCAGAACGAGGTGCCGAGCATCAGGCTGACGACCAGCGGGTCGACGTTCGCCGTGCCGATGCTGGCGCCGTTGAGGCGCGCGTCGGAATCGATGTCGATCCAGCGCACGTCGGCGGTGGCGTGCCAGTTGTCGCTGAAGTTCCACAGCAGGCCGGCCTGGGCGGCGAGGCCCCAGCTGTTGTCGAGGTCGACGCGCGTACCAGCGACCGGGCCGCGCTCCTGCTCGTCGAATACCAGCGTGTAGTTCAGGCCAGCGCCGAAGAACGGACGCACCGTCGATTCCGGCTGGCCGAAGTAGTACTGCAGGCTCAGCGTCGGCGGCAGGTGCTTGAAGTCCACCGAGCGCGCGCCGTTGAGGGTTGCCGTGTGGCCAAACGGTGCCGCGGCCAGCAGCTCAACCGCCCAGTTGTCGTTCAAGTAGCGGCCGACGGTGAAGCCCAGCGTCGTCTCGCTATCGATATCGAGCGCGAGCGTGCCGGCGAGCGTGCCGTTGCCCGAGGTCGGGCTCACGTTGGTGGCGCCGGCGCGGACGAACCAGTCGTCGGCGGCATGGGCGGAGCCTGCGGCGAGGGCGAGGGCGGCGATCAGTGGAAGGCGGAAGCGGTTCATCTCAGGACTCCTTGGGTCAAGGCCGTTGTTGCGGTCGCGACCATCCTCCGATGCCTTCGGCGCCCCCTCGTTGATGTCGATCAACGGCGCGTTTGATCCATATCAATTGGCGCCACAAGCGCGCTTTCCAGCAGTGCCGCGAGCCTCGCGCCCGCTTGCCGCAGACGCGTTTCCGCCAGCGGTCGATGCTGGTCGAGGTAGCCGCGGCCCACAGCGCGGCGGGCCGGATAGAGGCCGTCGTCGTGGATGGCCTGGCAGCTCTCCAGCGCCCAGTGTTCCTCGGGGCGAGCCAGCGCCAAGGTGGCATCGGCGGGAAGCCTCGGGCCACCGCGTAGCTGCCGCGCGTATGCGTCGGGCTCGAGGCCGGCGTGCTTCACCATCGCGCTGTCCCAGAGGCTGTGGAGGTTCCAACCTTGGCGGTCGAAACGCAGCTGCGTCTGGTTGCCGCCGCGGTCGAAGCCGAAGCCGGCGTGGAAAGGCTGGTGCACGTCGCCGACGAAATGCACGAGGAACTTCAGCGCGTCGCGGCGCTGGGCGTCGCTGCGGGAGCGGTCGGCGAGGATCGCGCGCTGGGCGGCGATGGCGCCAACCACGCAGTCACCGCCGGGGCAGTCGCGCGCGGCGTCGTAGGTGCAGGGGTCGGTGCGCGGCAGGTTCACCCAATGCCAGCGACCGGTGTGGCGCCACGCCGGGTCGTCGCGCAGCGTGTCGGCCCACGTGGAAACCCCGGCGAGGGTCGGCTCCGGCTCCCCGGCGAGCAGGCGCTTTACCTCGGCCCGTGCGGTCGGGCTGAGTTCCGATTCGGCGAGCATCCCGACGACGCGGTGCCCGTCGAAGCCCCAGGCCGCGGCCGTGCGGGGCAGCAGCGACAGCAGGGCCAGGCCCGCCGCCAGCAGGGCGGTGGATCGGCGGGCGAAGGGGTGTGCAGGGGCGGGCATGGGGCGGCGACGATGGGGCAGGGCATGGGAAGGGCGGGTAAACTAGCGCGCTTTCCCCCTCAACGCCCACAGGAGCGCTCCATGGCCATCAAGATCGGCATCAACGGTTACGGCCGCATCGGTCGCAACGTCCTCCGCGCGCTGTACGAGTCGCAGCGGAACGGTGAGATCCAGATCGTCGCGATCAACGACCTCGGCGACGCCGAGACCAATGCCCACCTGACGCAGTACGACACGGCCCACGGCAAGTTCCCGGGTACCGTCGCTGTGGACGGCGGCGACCTCGTCATCAATGGCGACCGCATCAAGGTGTTCGCAGAGCGCGATCCGGCCAAGCTGCCGTGGGGCGCGAACGGCGTCGACGTGGTGCTGGAGTGCACCGGCATCTTCACCTCGAAGGCCAAGGCCGGTGCGCACCTTGCTGGTGGCGCCAAGAAGGTCGTGATCTCAGCCCCGGGCGCCGCCGATGTCGACGCCACCGTCGTCTTCGGCGTGAACCACGGCGTGCTGAAGGCCTCGGACACCGTCATCTCCAACGCCAGCTGCACCACCAACTGCCTCGCGCCGCTCGCCAAGGTGCTGCACGAGAAGGTGGGCATCGTCCACGGCCTGATGACGACCATTCACGCCTACACCAACGACCAGGTGCTGACGGACGTCTACCACTCCGACCTGCGCCGCGCCCGTTCGGCCACGATGAGCCAGATCCCGACCAAGACCGGCGCCGCCGCCGCGGTGGGCCTGGTGCTGCCGGAGCTCAACGGCAAGCTCGACGGCTTCGCCATGCGCGTGCCGACGATCAACGTTTCGGTGGTCGACCTGTCGTTCGTCGCCGCCCGCGCCACCACGAAGGAAGAGATCGACGCCGCCGTGCTCGAGGCCTCGAACGGCGCGCTGAAGGGCATCCTCGGCATCAACACGAAGCCGCTGGTGTCGGTCGACTTCAACCACGACCCGCGCAGCTCGATCTACGACAGCACGCAGACCCGCGTCATGGGCGGCACGCTGGTGAAGGTGCTGAGCTGGTACGACAACGAGTGGGGCTTCAGCAACCGCATGCTGGACACCACGCTGGCGCTGATGGCGGCGAAGTAAGCCTCCCCAGCAGGGGGCCATGGCCGACATCGAGATCCGCCTCGAACGCCTCGAGCAGCTCTACGACCTGCTCGACCCGGCGCCGTTCCGCGACAAGGCGCTGGATCGCGCCGCCGAGGCCTACCTGCTGGAATGCGCGGAGGACGCACCGGGCGACGAGCCGCTGCGCCTCCGCGTGCGCGTTCCGCCGGCGTTGGTGGCGCGCGAAGCCGAAGTGGCGGAGGCCGTGCACGCGCATTTCGGTTGGCTGTGGGCGCGCGCCGACAAGCGCCGCGCCGCGCGTGCGCGCATGCACCGCTTCGCCATGCTGCTGGGAGTCGTCGTGCTGCTTGCGGCGCTTGGCCTCCGAGGCCTTTTCGCCGAAGGCGGCGGCATCGCCGAGGTGCTGCGCGAGGGCCTGCTGATCCTCGGCTGGGTGGCGCTGTGGCGGCCGGTCGAGTGGGTGCTGTTCGACACCTGGGAGCACCGGCAGCGGCGATCCGCGCTCAAGCGGCTGGCGACGGCCGAGGTGCGGCTGGTCGAGGGCTGAACGGCGTCAGGGCGCCTCGTCGCGGGGTGAAAACACCCGCGCATGGCGCTGCATCGTCCAGTACTGCGAAGCCCAGTCCATCAGTACGACCAGCCGGTTGCGGTAGCCGATCAGGAAAACGATGTGCGCGAACAGCCACAGCCACCAGGCGAGCAGGCCGGTGAAGCGCATCCCGCCGATCACGCCGATGGCACGGTGCCGGCCAATGGTCGCCATCGAACCGTAGTCGCGGTAGCGGAAGGGCGTCGTCGCCTGTCCGCGAAGGCGGGCGATGACGTTCCGGGCCGCGTGCTGGCCCATCTGCTTGGCTGCCGGCGCGATGCCGGGGACCGCTTGCCCGTCGATGCTCAGCGCGGCGAGGTCGCCGATGACCTGCACTTCGGGATGCCCGGGCAGCGAGAGGTCGGACGTTACCGGCACGCGTCCGGCACGGTCGGGATCGATCCCAGCCGCCCTCGCCAGCAGCGCACCCAGCGGCGACGCCTTGACGCCGGCACCCCACACCACGTTTCGCGTTGGCAGGCGCTCGCGCACGCCCTCGCGTTCGACGTCGACGCCGTCGGCATCGATGCCGACGACCTTCGCGCCCAGCCGGACGCACACGCCGAGGCTTTCGAGCTGGCGCTTCGCGCTGGCGGAGAGCGCTTCGGGATAGGCGGCGAGAATCCGCGCGCCGCCTTCCAGCAGCAGGATTTCCGCGCTCGCGGGATCGATGCCGCGGAACTCGCCTTGGAGCGTATGGCGCGCGATTTCGGCCAGCGTGCCGGCCATTTCGACGCCGGTCGGGCCGCCGCCGATCACCACGAAGCGAAGCAGCGCCGCGCGCTCGGCGGCGTCGGTGCTGCCCTCGGCGCGCTCGAAAGCCTCGAGCAGGCGCGCGCGGATGCCCTGCGCGTCCGCCAGCGTCTTCAAGCCCGGCGCATGCGTGGCCCAGTCGTCGCGGCCGAAGTAGGAATGCGTGGCGCCAGTGGCGACGACCAGATGGTCGAAACCGAGGACGCCACCTTCCGCGAGCGTCACCGAGCGCGCCGCGAGGTCGATGTCGACCACCTCGCCCATCAGCACCGTGACGTTGCGCTGGCCGCGCAGGATGTGGCGGATGGGTGCGGCGATCGACGGGGCCGCCAGCCCGGCCGTGGCGACCTGGTAGAGCAGGGGCTGGAACAGGTGGTGGTTGGTGCGGTCGACGAGCGTGACGTCGACCGCGGCGCCCTTCAGGGCCTTGGCGGCCGCGAGGCCGCCGAAGCCGCCACCAAGGATGAGAACGCGCGGGTGCTCAGGTGCCATCGGCATCGCGCGGCGCCGCGGCGCGCTTCAGCCGGTCGTTGACGGCCGCCCAGGCCGCGGTGTGCGGCGGCAGCTCGGCCAGCAGCACGTCGAAGCCGCGCGCGTCGAGCCGTCTCAGCGCCGCGTAGAGCGCATGGCCGTAGCCGGCGAGGTCGCTGGGCAGCACTTCGCCGTCGATGTCCTTGAAGGGCTGGCCGCGCAGCAGGGCGGCCACCTTCTGCCCGCGCTTGGCGAGCTCGTGGAATCGGGCGACCAGCGGCGCGCGCGCGAGCACCTCGACGCTGGCGCGCGGCGCGTAGTGCGAGGCCAGCGTGCCCGAGGCGCGCGGGCTGTCGCCGTCCTTGCCTTCCGCCACGGGGCCGATCACTTCCTCGATCTCCGGGCGGCTGATCTTGCCCGGGCGCAGGATGCGCGGCGTGTCCGTTGAAAGATCGACGATCGTGCTTTCGAGGCCGATCTCGCATTCGCCGCCATCGAGCACGATCGGCACGGCGTCGCCGAACTCCTCGCGCACATGCGCTGCGGTCGTTGGCGACAGCCGGCCGAACCGGTTCGCCGAAGGCGCGGCCACGCCGCCCTCGAAGGCGCGCAGCAGGGCCTGGGCCACCGGGTGCGCCGGCACGCGCAGGCCGACAGTGTCCTGCCCGCCGGTGACCTCGTCGGGCACGTTGGCGGCGCGCGGCAGGATCAGGGTGAGCGGCCCCGGCCAGAAGGCCTCTGCAAGCGCTTCGGCGGCGTCCGGCCAATCGCCGGCCCAGCGCGAGGCGGTGACCGCGTCGGCCACGTGGACGATCAGCGGGTGGTCCGAAGGACGGCCCTTCAGTTCGTAGATGCGTCGGATGGCCGCCGGGTCGTGGGCGTCGGCCGCAAGGCCGTACACCGTCTCGGTGGGGAGGCCGATCGGCTCGCCGCGGCGCAGGGCCGCGAGGGCGTCATCGAGGGTCGCAGCGCGCGTGGTTTTCCCGTCCATGCGGCCATGCTAGCCGTGCCGCGGACGATGCGACAATGCGCGCCTTTCCCATCGCACCGGAGCCCCCATGGCCATCCTCCGCATGACCGACCTCGACCTTGCCGGCAAGCGCGTCCTGATCCGCCAGGACCTCAACGTGCCGATCGACGACGGCAAGGTGACGTCGGAGCAGCGCATCACGGCCTCGCTCCCCACCATCCGCCTGGCCCTCGAGAAGGGCGCGGCGGTGATGGTCACCTCGCACCTCGGCCGCCCGAAGGAAGGCCAGTGGACCGCCGAGGACTCGCTGGCGCCGGTGGCTGAGCGCCTCTCCGCCCACCTCGGCCGCCCGGTGCCGCTGGTGCGCGACTGGGTGGACGGCGTGGCCGTGCAGCGCGGTGAGGTCGTGCTGCTGGAGAACTGCCGCATGAACGTCGGCGAGGGCAAGGACGATGCCGCGCTGTCGGCCAAGTACGCCGCGCTCTGCGATGTCTTCGTCATGGACGCCTTCGGCACCGCGCACCGCGCGCAGGCCTCGACCCACGGCGTCATCCGCGCGGCCAAGGTCGCCGCCGGCGGCCCGCTGCTGATGGCCGAGCTCGACGCGCTGGCCAAGGCCCTCGCGCACCCGGCGCGCCCGCTGCTGGCCATCGTGGCTGGCTCCAAGGTCAGCACCAAACTTGAACTGCTCGGCAGCCTCGTCGACAAGGTCGACCAGTTGATCGTCGGCGGCGGCATTGCCAACACCTTCATCGCCGCGGCGGGCTACCCGGTCGGCAAGTCGCTGGTCGAGATGGATCTGCTCGACACCGCCCGCGCCATCGTCGAGAAGGCCAAGGCGCGCGGCGCCTCCATCCCGCTGCCGGACGACGTGGTCGTGGCCCCGGCCTTCGCCGCCGACGCGCCGGCCACGGTGCGCGCGGTGGATGCGGTGCAGGACGGCGAGATGATCCTGGACATCGGCCCGAAGACCGCCGCCCGCTACGCCGAGCTGATCGCCAAGGCCGGCACCGTGGTGTGGAACGGGCCGGTGGGCGTGTTCGAGTTCGACGCCTTCGGCAAGGGCACCGAAGCGTTGGCGCGCGCGATCTCGGCCTCGAAGGCCTTCTCGATCGCCGGCGGCGGCGACACGCTGGCCGCCATCGACAAGTACGGCGTCGAGGCGGAAGTCAGCTACATCTCCACCGGCGGCGGCGCCTTCCTCGAGTTCCTCGAAGGCAAGACTCTGCCGGCGGTGGCGGCGTTGGAAGCGCGGGGCGGCTGAGTCAGCCCACGACGGCGTCGGCGATCGCCCGTCGCGCCGCGTCCGGTTCGGCCGGTGTCCACAGAAGGACCCCGGCCTCGCCGGCATCGATGCGCAGCGCGGGCCCAATGCGGGTCACGGCGCAGAACACCGGGCTGCCGTTGCCGTCGGACTGCCAGCCCATCGCATCGCCGGTGGACCAGCGCGACGTTCCCTGCAGCGGTTTGGGCAGGGCCTCGCGGGGCAGGGCGGCGAGGTCGAGTTCGACGATCCGTGCAGCCCGCAGCGCGTCGCGATCCAGAACGAACGTCCGGTGCGCGGCCTCGACTCGCAACGTGCCATCGATGAGCGTGGCTCGCGGCGGTCGCGACAGCACCCAGGCCAGCAGGCAGGACACACCGGCGCCCGCACCGGCGAGCGCCACGGCGAGGCCGATTTGTTCGCCACGGGTGATCCAGGCGATGGCCACGCCCATCAATAGCGCATCGAAGGCGAGGAACAGCGCGCCGGCCAAGGCGAGGCGTCGTCGGCGTCGCGCCGGAGGGAATGCAAACGTAAGCATGATTGGGCGTCCGGGAATGCTGATAGGTTAGTCGGCACTCCCTTCCATGCCGCGTGACCATGAGCCAGCCGCTGCGCCGCACCAAAATCCTCGCCACCCTGGGTCCGGCCACCGATGCGCCGGGCGTCATCGACGCGCTGCTGGCCGCTGGCTTGAACGCCGTGCGCCTGAACTTCTCCCACGGCACCGCAGAGCACCATGCCCAGCGCATCGCCGCGGTCCGCGCCGTCGCGTCCCGCACCGGTCGCGAGATCGGCGTGCTGGCCGACTTGCCGGGCCCGAAGATCCGCATCGAGAAGTTCGCCGAGGGCAAGGTGCTGCTCAAGGCTGGCCAGGCTTTCGCCCTCGTGTGCCGCGCCGACGCGCCGCCCGGGGATGCCACGCAGGTGGGCTGCAGCTACCTCGGCCTGCCGCGCGACGTCGGGCCCGGTGACACCCTGCTGCTCGACGACGGCCTCATCAGCCTGCGCGTCGAGAAGGTCGCCGGCGACGTCGTCCACACCGAGGTGATGACCGACGGCGCGCTCTCGAACCGCAAGGGCCTGAACCGGCTCGGCGGTGGCCTCAGCCTCGGCGCGCTCACCGACGAGGACCGCGGCCACATCGCCACCGCCGCCAAGCTGGGCGTCGACTTCATCGCCGTCTCGTTCTGCCGTTCGGCCGCCGACATCGAGCTGGCCCGCGAGTTGGCGCGTGCCGCCGGTTCCGATGCGCAGATCGTCGCCAAGATCGAACGCGCGGAAGCCATCGAGAATCTCGTCGAGATCGTCGAAGCCGCGGAAGTGATCATGGTCGCGCGCGGCGACCTCGGCGTGGAGATCGGCTATGCCGAGCTGCCCGGCCTGCAGAAGAAGATCATCCGCGAGTCGGTGGCGCGCAACCGCATCGTCATCACCGCCACGCAGATGCTGCAGTCGATGGTCGACAACCCGATCCCGACGCGTGCGGAAGTGCTCGACGTCGCGAACTCCGTCATCGACGGCACCGACACGGTGATGCTCTCGGCCGAGACGGCCAGCGGCCTGTATCCGGTGAAGTCGGTCGAGGCCATGGCCAGCATCTGCCTCGGCGCCGAGCGCCAGTTCCGCCATGACACCGATTTCGAAGCCGCCCGCCGCGGCCTGACGCGCGCCGACGAAGCCATCGCCATGGCGACGATGTTCCTCACCGAGCACATCGAGCTGAAGGGCATCGTCGCGCTGACGGAATCCGGCGGCACGGCGCGCCACCTGTCGCGCTTCCGCTCGCAGGTGCCGGTGTTCGCGCTGAGCCGCTTCGACGAGGCCCGGCGGAAGATGTCGCTGATGCGCGACGTCTTCCCGATCCACTTCGACACCCGCGGCCTGTCGCCGGGCGTGGCGGCCCGTTCCGCGGCCAAGCAGCTGCACGATCTCGGCCTGCTCGACGCCGGCGACCGCATCATCGTCACCAACGGCGACTCGATGGAGCGTCGTGGCGCCACCAACACCCTGCGCCTGCTCGAGATCGGCGTGGGCGGGCATGTCGAGGGGCTCGGCGAGCTCTAGCCCCCACCGTCCCTGGGGGGGGGGCTGAAATCGATTGGAACGGCCCTTCGGGGCGCTCGGCTATAATCCCGGGTCTTTCCCACCCGCCGAGCCCCCGCTAATGAGCATCGAAGAACTCGCTGACATCGCCCAGGCCATGGTCGCCCCCGGCAAGGGCATCATCGCCATCGACGAATCCACCGCCACGATCGGCAAGCGATTCGACTCGGTCGGCATCGCCAACACGGAAGAGAACCGTCGCGCCTACCGCGAGATGCTGCTCACCACGCCGAACCTGTCCGACTACATCTCGGGTGCCATCCTGTTCGACGAGACCCTGCGCCAGAGCACCAAGGACGGCGTGCCGTTCGCCAAGGTGATGATGGACGCCGGCATCCTCCCCGGCATCAAGGTCGACACCGGCGCGAAAGCGCTGGCCGGCTGCCCGGGCGAGACCGTGACCGAAGGCCTCGACGGCCTGCGCGAACGCCTTCAGGAGTACGCGAAGCTCGGCGCCAAGTTCGCCAAGTGGCGCGCCGTCATCTCGATCGGCGAGGACATCCCGACCGGCACCTGCATCGAGTCGAACGCCCACGCACTGGCCCGCTACGCCGCCCTGTGCCAGGAAGCCGGCATCGTGCCGATGGTCGAGCCGGAAGTGCTGATCGACGGCGACCACGACATCGACACCTGCTACGACGTCACCGAAGCCGTGCTCCGCAGCCTGTTCTCGGCGCTCTACGAGCACAACGTGATGCTCGAGGGCACGATCCTGAAGGCCAGCATGGTCATCTCGGGCAAGGCTTGCGAAGAGCAGGCAGACGCCGAGGAAGTGGCTGCGCAGACCGTCCACTGCCTCAAGGCCACCGTGCCGGCCAACCTGCCGGGGATCGTGTTCCTCTCGGGCGGCCAGAGCGACGAGCAGGCCACCCGTCACCTCAACGAGATGAACCAGCTCGAGGGCAACCCCTGGCCGCTGAGCTTCAGCTACGGCCGCGCCATGCAGGCCGCCGCGCTGAAGATCTGGGGCAAGGACCCGGCGAACAACGTCGCTGAAGCCCAGAAGATCGTCTACGCCCGCGCCAAGGAAAACGGCCTGGCCGCGCTCGGCGAGTGGGAAGGCTAAGCCTCCGTCGTCCGGCGAGCAGTGCTCGCTGACGAGTGCGAACGCCCGCCGCGCTGCGGCGGGCGGGGGAGGGGCAGTCGAGGCCTCCCGCCGATGAAACGCCGGCCCTCGGGCCGGCGTTTTCATTGCTGCGCCACGGCATGCCCCTGGCGCGGGCTCGGCTATCCTGATTCCCGTTGAGGTTCCAACGGCCGCCTCCCCCCGACGGCCCGATCGCAGGATTCGGGACATGCAGGACAGCAGCAAGGCGTCATCCGACGAGCAGAGGGAGCGGTTGTTCCAGGCGCGCGGCACCGCACGCGGCATGCAGGCCATCGCCGCGCTGCTGCTGCTGAACGCCGTCATCGGTCCGCTGTCGTTCTATGTCACCACGGGGGCCATGCGGCTCAGTCCGGCCCTCGTGGGCGGCGTGGTGGGCGTGGTGGTGCTGGCCCTCGTGCACCGCGGATCGATCGGCGCTGCGATGCGGGTGTTCATCTGGGGCGGCACGCTGATCCCGATCTGGGGCCTCTACCGCGGCTACGGCCTGCTCGACGGCAACCTGTTGTTCCTGCCGGTCGCCGCCATGGGTGCCGGCTTCATGCTGGGCACCCGGCACGCGGTGGCGGTGGGCCTCGTGGCGACGGTTGCCGTGCTCGGCCTGCTCTGGCTCGAGCTTTCCGGGCAGGGTTTCGTGCCGCCGCCCATGGATACGCGCATCCCGCACGCCATCAGCGCGATCTTCGCGGTCGTGCTGGGGGCGATCGTCGGCGCCCGGAGCACGCGCGCGTACCGTGACCAGTACGAGCAGACGCTGGCCCTATCGCGCGGCCTCGAGGCCAACGTCCAGGCCCGCACGGCCGAGCTCAACGAGGCGCTGCGCAACCTGACCCGCGCGCAGGACGAACTGGTGGAATCGGGCACGCTGGCCTCGCTCGGCGCGATGGTGGCGGGCGTCTCGCACGAACTGAACACGCCGATCGGCAACGCGCTGATGGCGTCGACCACGGTGCACGCGGACCTCGAGGCCCTCGAGCAGCGCATGGCGACGGGCCAGCTCACGCGCAGCGAGTTCGCCGCATCGCTCGCCCATGCGGTCGAAGCCAGCCGCCTCTGCACGGCCTCGATCGAGCGCGCCGCCGAGCTCGTCGCAAGCTTCAAGCAGGTGGCCGTCGACCGGGCGTCCGAACGGCGGCGCGAGTTCGATCTGGGCGAACTCGTCGAGGACATCCTCGCTACCCTGCGCCCCGGCCTGAAGACCCAGCCTTGGGTGCTACGTGCCGAGGTGCCCCGGGAGGTCCGCATGGACAGTTTCCCGGGCCCGCTCGGGCAGGTGCTCACCAACCTCGTGCAGAACGCGCTGGTCCATGGCTTCGAAGGTCGCGAGGAGGGCATCGTGCAGGTCTCGGCGAGCGAAGACGGCGACGCGGTGCGCATCGTGGTGGCCGATGACGGCATCGGCATGGCGCCGGGCACGCTCGCGCAGATCTTCCATCCGTTCTTCACCACCCGCCTCGGCCGCGGCGGGTCGGGGCTGGGGCTCTCGATCTGCCACCGGATCGTCGCGCGCGTGCTCGGCGGCGAACTCAGCGCGCAATCGCGGCCCGGCGAAGGCAGTCGCTTCGAGATCCGGTTGCCCCGGGTGGCTCCCACCGATCATGCTGGCGCGTCCGAGGGCGGAAAGCGCTGAGTCCAGCGTCTTCGCGCAATGCAGCGTTGCAAGTTTGCTACGCCTGTCGATGCGACGCTAACGGCCCTTGCGGCATCCTAGCGGGCTATCGCCGGCCGTCCAGGTCGGCGTCGATGGAAGGAACGTGCATGAACCTGCGAAGTGGACTGCTGCTGGCCGCGGCCATCGGTCTCGTGGCTTGCGGTGGCAATGCGGGGGGCGGCCCGGGCGGCGCCGGTGGGCCGCCGGCCGTGGTGACGACGCAGCTCGCGGCGATGGCGACCTGGACCGACCGCCTCGACGCGATCGGCACGGCGCGCGCCAGCGAGTCGATCGCCATCACCTCGAAGTTGTCCGAACGCGTCGAGCGCGTCCGCTTCGAGAGCGGGCAGCGCGTCGAAGCGGGGCAGGTGCTGGTGGACCTCGATGTGGGCGGCGACGTCGCCGACCTCGATGCGGCGCGCACCGCCGCGCGGGAGGCGCAGCGCCAGTTCGACCGCCAGCGCCAGCTGGCCGAGCAGAAGCTCATCCCCACCAGCCAGCTCGACGCCCAGCGCGCCGCGCGCGATGCCGCGCAGGCCCAAGTGCAGCAGGCGATGGCGCGCGTCTCCGACCGCGCGATCGTGGCGCCGTTCGCCGGCGTGCTCGGCCTGCGGGAAGTCAGCACCGGCCAACTCCTCGGCCCGGGCACGACCATCACCACGCTCGACGCCATCGACACGATGCAGGTCGATTTCTCGGTGCCGGAAGTGCACCTCGCGAAGCTGAAGGACGGCCTCGTCGTCGAGGCGCGCAGCGACGCGTGGCGCGGCGAGGTGTTCTTCGGGCGCATCCTCAGCGTTGATTCGCGCATCGACATCGCGACGCGCTCGGTCATCGTCCGCGCCGCCGTCGACAACACCGACGGCAAGCTGCTGCCTGGCATGCTGCTCACCCTGTCGGTGCTTCAGACCGAGCGCGAGGCGCTGGTGGTGCCGGAAATCTCGGTGCAGCAGAACGGCAGCCTCAGTTTCGTCTATCGCGTCGATGCTGAGGGCGTTGCGCAGATGGCGCCGGTCAAGCTCGGCGCCCGCGAAGCCGGCCGCGTCGAGGTGCTGGAAGGCCTTGAAGCCGGTGACCGCGTGGTGGTCGACGGCACCGTGAAGCTGCGACCGGGCCAAAAGATCGTCGAGGCCGCCGTGGGCGGGACGGGCGACGGCCCGGCCGACACCGCCGGCGCGCCGCCGGCGCGCGGCTGAGGAGTCCGACCATGGTGCTCTCCGATCTTTCGATCCGCCGCCCGGTGTTGGCGACGGTGATGAGCCTGCTGCTGATCGTTATCGGCCTCATCGCCTTTTCCCAGCTCACGCTCCGCGAGTTGCCCGATATCGACCCGCCGGTGGTCTCGGTGCAGGTCGATTACCCCGGGGCGTCCGCGGCGGTGGTCGAAAGCCGCATCACCCAGGTGCTCGAGGATGCGGTCGCCGGCATCGAAGGCGTCGACCTGATCGAGAGCTCCTCGCGCAACGGCCGATCCGACGTCAGCCTCGAGTTCACGCTGAGCCGTGACATCGAATCCGCCGCGAACGACGTGCGTGACGCCGTCAGCCGCGTCATCGACCGCCTCCCGGAAGAAGCCGATCCGCCGCAGGTCGCGAAGGTTTCGGCCGACGCCGAGCCGATCATGTTCCTCTTCGTCGCCTCGGCCGAGCGCGACATCCTTGGCCTGACCGACTACGCCGAGCGCTACCTGCTCGATCGCTTTTCGAGCATTTCGGGCGTGGCCAGCGCGCGTCTCGGCGGCGGCCAGCGCTATGCGATGCGGGTCTGGCTGGATCGCACGGCCCTTGCGGCGCGTGGCCTGACGGTCAACGACGTCGAGAGCGCGCTCCGTCGCGAAAACGTCGAACTGCCGGCCGGCCAGCTGGAATCCTCGACGCGCGACTTCGTCCTGCGGATGTCGCGCGCCTACCAGACCCCCGAGGACTTCTCGGCCCTGGTGCTCGCCAATGGCCGCGAAGGCACCCCCGTGCGCCTCGGCGATGTCGCGCGGGTCGACCGCGAGGCCGCCGAACGCCGGGCGTGGTTCCGCGGCAACGGCGAGCCGCAGGTCGGCTTCCAGATCATCAAGACGTCGACCGCCAACTCGATCGACGTGGCCCGTGCGGTGCGTGCCGAGCTCGATGCGATCAACGCGACGCTGCCGCCCGACATCTCGATGGGCGTCGCCTTCGACTCGACGCAGTTCATCGAGGTGTCGGTCTTCCAGGTTTGGAAGACGCTCGCCGAAGCCCTGGTGCTGGTGCTGATCGTGATCTGGCTGTTCCTCGGCAGCGTGCGCGCGGCGCTGGTGCCGGCCGTAACCCTGCCGGTGTGCCTGACCGCGGCCTTCATCGCGCTGTGGGCCTTCGGCTTCTCCATCAACCTGCTCACGCTGCTGGCGATCGTGCTGTCGATCGGCCTGGTCGTCGACGATGCCATCGTGGTGCTGGAGAACTGCCAGCGCCGCGTAGACCTTGGCGAACCGCGCCTCGTCGCCGCGCGCCGTGGCACCCGCCAGGTGGCCTTCGCGGTGATCGCCACGACGGCCGTGCTGATCGCGGTGTTCGTGCCGGTCGCCTTCCTCGAAGGCAACAACGGGCGCCTGTTCCGCGAATTGGCGGTGGCGCTGGCCGGTGCCATCGCGATTTCGGCCTTCGTCGCCCTGACCCTGACGCCGATGATGTGCTCGCTGCTACTCGAGCCGCACCGCCCCGAGTCGGGCAGCTTCGCGGCGAAGGTCGATGGCGTGCTCGGCCGGATCACCGCCGCCTACCGGCGTTCGCTGGAGCGCCACGTCGGCCGCACCGGGGTCTTCGCGGCCATCGTCATCGCGGCGATGGGGCTCAGCGTGTTGCTGTTCCGCCTCGTGCCGACGGAACTGGCGCCGCCGGAGGACCGCGGTTCGTTCTTCGTCTCGGTAGCCGGCCCAGAGGGTGCAGGCTTCGACTACACGGTGACGCAGATGCAGCAGGTCGAATCGATCCTGCTCGACAATGCCAAGGAGGAAGGCGCGATCCACCGCGTCATCGCCCGCGTGCCGGGCGGCTTCGGCGGCGGCCAGCAGGACATGCACACCGGCAACGCGATCGTGCTGATGAAGCTCTGGGACGAGCGCGACGTGACCACGAACGACGTGGTCAACGACCTCCGGGGCCAGTTGGCCGCGGTGCCGGGCGTCGTCGCGCGGCCGATCGCCCGTTCCGGCCTGACGCGTTCGCGCGGCGGCCAGCAGTTCCAGATCGTGCTTGGCGGCCCCGATTACGCCGAGCTGGCGCAGTGGCGCGACGCGATGCTCAAGGAGATGGAGTCGAACACGCAGATGTTCGGCGCCGATTCGGACTACAAGGAAACCCGCCCGCAGCTGCGCATCGACATCAACCGCGAGCGCGCCGCGGCGCTCGGCGTTTCGGTGCAGGACATCGGCCGCACGCTGGAGACGATGATGGGTTCGCGCCGCGTCGGCACCTACGTCGATGGCGGCGAAGAGTACGACGTGATCCTGCAGGCGCAGTCGGACGACCGCGCCACGCCGCAGGACCTCGACGGCCTGTACGTGCGTTCGTCGGCCGGCCCGCTGATCCCGATGGCGTCGCTGGTGACCTTCCGCGAATTGGCAGAACCCGGCAGCCTCAACCGCTTCAACCGCCTGCGCGCCATCACCATCTCCGCCTCGCTCGCCCCCGGCTACACGCTGGGCGAAGCGACCGCCTGGGTGGAGGACGCCGCGGCCCGCGTGCTGCCGCCGAACGCCCAGCTCGGCTGGAAGGGCGAAGCGCGCGAAGCCCAGCAGAGCAGCGCGGCCATCCTGTTCGCCTTCGCGATGGCCCTGCTCATCGTGTATCTGGTGCTGGCGGCGCAGTTCGAGAGCTTCGCCCACCCCTTCGTGATCATGCTCACCGTGCCGCTGGCGGTGCTCGGCGCGCTGTTCGGGCTCTGGAGCATGCACCTGCTGTCCTTGGCCGGGCTCTGGGGCCCCGGGGCGAGCATCAACCTGTTCAGCCAGATCGGCCTGATCATGCTGGTGGGCCTCGCGGCGAAGAACGGCATCCTGATCGTCGAGTTCGCGAACCAGCTGCGCGACGAAGGGCGCAGCGTGCGCGAGGCCGTGATCGAGGCTTCGTCGATCCGCCTGCGCCCGATCCTGATGACCTCGATCGCGACCGTCGCCGGCGCTTTGCCGCTGATGTTCGGTGGCGGCGCGGGCTCCGCGTCGCGCAACGCCATCGGCATCGTCATCGTGTTCGGCGTCGCGCTGTCGACCTTCCTCACGCTGTACGTGATCCCGGCGCTCTACCAGCGCGTGGCGCCCTACACCACGGCGCCGGAAGCCCGTGGCCGTGAACTCGACCGCCTCGAAACCCTGCATGTCGACGTCGATGGCGAGGCCAAGGCATGAGCGGCCCGCCGCGCACGCCGTGGCCGGGTCGCCGTTCGCCCCCGGGGCGGACGGAGCGTGCCGATCGTCCGGAGGAGGCCGCGCGCCCGCGTCCGCCGCGCAACGACGATGAGGTCCGGCTGTTCGGCTTGAACGCCGTGCGGGCCGCGTTTGCCGCGCGCCCCGGTGACCTTCGCAAGCTCTGGCTGCTCGCCGAGCGCATGGGCGAGATGCGCGATGTGATGGCGTGGTGCGTGGCGAACCGCCGCGGCTACACGGTGGTCGATGCCGACGAACTGGCCAAGGTCGCCGGCACGCAGCACCACGAGGGCGTGGTGATGGCGATGCGCCGCCCCGACGAACTCGGGCTCTCGGCCTTCTTGCGCGACCTGCCTGCCGGCCCCTGCCAGCTGCTGTGGCTCGACGGCGTGGGCAATCCGCACAACTTCGGCGCGATCCTGCGCTCGGCCGCGCATTTCGGCGTGACCGCCGTACTGCTGCCCAAGGACTCCCCACTGGCGCTGTCGGGTGCGGCGGTGCGGGTCGCCGAAGGCGGCGCCGAAGCCGTGCCTCTGGTGCGACTCGGGCGTAGCGACAACTCCGCCACCCAGCTTCAGGGCTTGGGCTTCCAGCTGCTGGCGACCGTCGTCCGCGGTGGCGACGACCTTTACGCCTTGCCGCTGCCGCCGCGCTGCGTGTGGGTGCTGGGCGCGGAAGGCGAAGGCCTTGACCTCGCCGTGGCGGCCGCTTGTTCACGCAAGGTGGGCATTCCCGGCAGCGGCCGCGTGGAAAGCCTGAACGTGGCCTCGGCGACGGCCGTGCTGCTAGCCGAATGGTGCCGCCAGCGGCGTTGAGGCTTGGGCATACTGCGGGCCGTTCGCCTCCACGGCCTTGGCCCCGCACCCATGACCGCCCTGATCCGCCTCGTCCTGCTGTGCCTGCTGCTCGCGTCGTCCCTCCACGCCGCCGAGCGCACGCGTTACGACATCGACTACCGGGTGGCCTTCGTGCCGGCGCAGGGCGTGGCCGATGTCGCGATGACGCACACGCCGGGCAGCGGCCGCGCCACCCACCTCGAAGTGCGCTTCGACCCGTCGCGCTACTCGCAGGTGCGCGCGCAGGGCGGCACCCTGAGGAACACCGGCGACCGCTGGACCTGGGTGCCCGATCCGCGCCGTGCCTCGACGCTGCGCTGGCGCTACAAGGTGGACCACCAGCGCCGCGGCGGGGGCCATGACGCCCGCATGACGCGCGACTGGGTCATCGTCCGCGGCGACGACCTCGTCCCCTCGATTTCGGTGCGAACCACGGCCGGTTCCGATTCCTCGGCGCGTCTGTTCTTCGACCTGCCTCCGGGCTGGACCAATGTCGACACGCCCTTCGTGCACACGCGCGACCGCAAGGGCTTCGTGGTCGTGAATGCGGAGCGCCGCTTCGACCGTCCGGTGGGCTGGATGATCGCCGGCTCCGTTGGCACGCGACGCGAGTTCATCGACGGCATGGAGGTGAGCATCGCCGGCCCGGTGGGCGACCCGGTGCGCCGCAACGACGCGCTGGCCTTCCTCAACCTCGTCGCGCCGGAGATGCGCGCTGCCTTCGGCGACCTGCCGTCGAAGATCCTGATCGTCAGCGCCGGCGATCCGATGTGGCGTGGCGGTCTTTCCGGCCCGCGTTCGCTCTACCTGCATGCCGACCGGCCGCTGATCAGCGAGAACGGGACGTCCACCCTCGTGCACGAACTGGTGCACCTCGTCACCCGCATCCGCGGCGTCGAGGGGGACGACTGGATCGCCGAAGGCAGCGCCGAGTTCTACTCGATCACCCTGCTCAATCGCGCGGGCCTCCTAAGCGACCAGCGCCGCGACCGCGCCTTCGAGTGGATGCAGAACCACGGCCGCAACGTCCGCACGCTGACCGGTGCGCGCAGCTGGGGCCCGCAGACCGCACGCGCCGTCGGCCTGTTCCGCGAGCTCGACCGCGAGATCCGCCGCGCTACGAACGACGACAAGTCACTCGACGATGTCATGCACCAGCTCGTCGACGTCCGCGAGGTGTCGCGCGAAGACCTCGCCGCCGCCGTCGAGGACGTGATGGGCCGTCCCTCGCGCGTGCTCGACACGCCGCTGCTGCGCTGATGCGCCTGCCGCGTTTCCTCTCCCGCCGCGCTGCGCGATCCCCGCTGCCGCGTCGGGTCGACGCCGGCGATGTCCGCGTGCCGGGGGAATGCTGGTCGCGCCGTGCCGACTTCCTCGCGCTGCGCGACGGCGTTGGCCATGAGCGCTTGAAAGCGCAGTGGCAGATGGGCGTGCAATTGCCGAACGCGCTGGGCGAGGAGGGCCTCTCGGGCCTGTGCCCGCTGTGCGCGGAACGGGTCGTCTTTGGTCGGCCCGGCGATGCCGCGAGCTTCGACGTGCGCGAAGGCCTGGCCTGTAGCCGCTGCTGCAACAACGCCCGCATGCGGCAGGCCCTGTCCTTGCTGCTGGATGGCCTGCCGCTCGCGACGGCGCGCGTCTATCTGACCGAGCAGGCGTCGCCGGGCTTCGTCTGGTTGCAGCAGCAGGTGCCGAACGCGCAGGGCAGCGAGTACGGCCTCGACGCGGCGCGACGGGCGAGGCTGCAGCGCTGGTTCAACGATCTTGGTGGGCAGGGCACGCTCAACGAGGCCGACATCACCGCCTTGCGCGATCCCGATGCCTCATTCGACGCCATCGGTTGTTTCGACGTGTTGGAGCACGTGCCCGACTACCGGGCCGCGTTGCGCGAGTTCGCGCGCGTGCTGGCCCCCGGCGGGCGACTGGTCCTCACCGTGCCTTTCCTCGAGACGGTGCAGCAGACCCTCGTGCGCGCAAGGCTGCGCGAGGACGGGAGCATCGAACACCTCGAGCCGGAGGAGATCCACGGCGATCCCGTCTCCGGCGGCGTGCTGTGCTTCTACCACTTCGGTTGGGACCTGCTCGACGCGCTTCGCGAGGCGGGCTTCCGGCGGGCGGAATGGATCCGCAGCTTCGCGCCGGAGTACGGCCTGTTCGGGCTCTGGGCCCTGAGGGCCGAGCGCTAGGCCATCACGCCGCGCCCGGCCCTGCCGGCGCGTTCAGCGCGCGGCGCCATCCCGTCGCGGGTCCGCCGCCGGCGGCGTCGCCGGCTTCTGCGCTTCGCCGAGATCCACCGAGGTTTCGGCCGCGAGGTAGGCGAAGGCCGCATAGGCCGCGACCTGCTGGTCCAGCGCCTTCGGGTCGATCTTGTCGAGGGTGTCGTCCGGCGTGTGGTGGTAGTCGAAGTAATCCGTGCCGTCCTGTGCCAGCTGCCCCCACGGCACGCCGAGCATCACCAGCGGCCCGACGTCGGGGCCCGGGCCGCCCACGCCGTATTCGGTGGCGATGCCGAGCGGTGCCAGCACGCGGCCGATCGCGTCGATCACTGGCTTCGCTTCCGGCGAGGTGCTCGAACGCAGCGCATAGATGCGTCCGGCGCCGAAGTCGCTTTCCGCCGCAATCTGGTAACGGGGCCAGTTGGCACCGACCTGCTTCGCGTGTTCGCGCGCGCCGAGCAGGCCATTCTCTTCCGCAGCCCAAGCGATGACGCGCACGCTGCGACGCGGCGCTTCCGGCAGCGCGGCGATCGCGGCGCCCGCCGCCATGGTGATCGCTACGCCAGCGCCGTCGTCGAGCGCGCCCGTGCCCTGGTCCCAGGAATCGAGGTGCCCGCCGATGACGACGAACTCCTCGGGCGTCTCGCGGCCGGTGATGTCACCGATGACGTTCCAGCTCTGGCCGATGCCCGCCGTGACAGCGGCGAGGTCGAGGCGCACGCGCACGGTTTCGCCGCGCGCGATCAGGCGGCTGATCTGGTCGGCGTCCGGGCTCGACAGCGCGGCGGCCGGAATCTTCGGCGCGTCCTCCGCGTAGCGCATCTGCCCGGTGTGGGCGAAGCGCTGCGAGCTGGTGCCGATGGAGCGGATCAGCAGCGCGGAGGCGCCCTTGCGCGCGGCGATCGACGCGCCCCCGCTGCGTGCGCCCACCGCCGGCCCGTAGCCGGAGCCGTCGCGAGCGCGGCCCATGCGGTAGGCGACGAAGGCGATCTTGCCCTCGAGGCTGCCGTCCGGCGCGGACTGCAGCGCGGCCAGGTCCGGGAAGGCCACGACCTCGGCTTCGAGCGGCGCACCGTTCGTGCCCACCGAGCCGCCGAGCGTGGTCACTTCGAGCGGCTGCGCATGCGCGCCGACGATCGCGCCGGATTCGTGCCCGCGCAGCCAGTAGGGGAAGCTCACCGGCTGGCGCCACACCTTGTCGAAGCCCAGCGCCTTCATCTTCGCTTCCGCCCAGGCGACGCCGCGGTGGTCGGCCTCGGTGCCGGCGAGGCGCGGGCCGATCGTGGTGGTGAGCTCATCGACGATGTCGAAGGCCGGGCTGCCGCCCAGCGCCGCATCGCGCAGCGTCTCCGCGGTGCGCAGGTCGTCGGCGTCGAGGCCGGTCGCGCCGTCGGCCTGCTGCGCGGCCACGGTGCCGGCGAGCGCCAGCGACAGCGCGAAGGCCAAAGGCAGCAGTGCGGCGCGCGGCGGGGGCGACGGGGACAGCGTGCGGCGGGCAAGCAGGGACTGGCGCATGGGCACTCCGGAAAAGGCGACGCCGGCACGGGGCCGGCGTCGAGGGTCGATCGGGCGAATCGATTCTGCCGTCAACGCGACTTCAGCGCATCGCGGATTTCGGTCAGCAGCTTCACTTCGTCGCTCGGCCCGGCGGGTTCCGGGGCCGGCGCCGGGGCGCGCAGGCGGTTGATTGCCTTGACCACCATGAAGATCGCAAAGGCGACGATGGTGAACTGCACGACCGAATTGATGAAAAGGCCGTAGTTGATGGCCACTTCCTTGATTTCCGGCGCCGTGGCGGTCGCCGCGATCGGCTCCACGAGCACCCACTTGAGTGCGGAGAAATCGACGCCGCCGATCAGCCAGCCGATGGGCGGCATGATCACGTCGCTGACGAGGCTGGAGACGATCTTGCCGAACGCGCCGCCGATCACGACGCCGACCGCGAGGTCGACGACGTTGCCGCGCATCGCGAATTCCTTGAACTCGGACACCATGCCCATGACGAATGCTCCGCAGGAGTGAAGGTGGGGCTGCCGGGGCAGCGGCTTGATGCTACGTCGGGGGGCGGCGGGTCAAACGATTTCGCCGCCCAGGTCCGCGATGCCTTCGAGCACCGCGCGATAGCGGTCGCCGGGCTGCAGCGCGGCCACGCCGGCCGGCGTGCCCATGAAGACGAGGTCGCCCGCGCGCAGGCGGAACAGCGTCGAGAGGTGCACCAGCACATCGTCCACGCCAAAGATCATCTCGCCCAGCGTCGAGGCCTGCCGGCGTTCGCCGTTGATCTCGAGCCACAGGGCGGTGTCCGGCGCGGGATGGCCGATGTCGTCGACGTGGCGTAGCGCCGAGACAGGCGCCGAGGCGTCGAAACCCTTCGAGACATCCCAGGGCAGGCGCTTGTCCTTGGCGATGGCCTGCAGGTCGCGGCGCGTGAGGTCGAGCCCCACGCCGTAGCCGCAGACGAGGCCGAGGCCTTCGCCGGGTGCCAACGGGCCATGGGCGTCGCGGCCCAGGGCCACCACCATTTCGACCTCGTGGTGCAGGTCGCGGGTGCCGGACGGGAAGGGCAGGCGCGGGTGCAGGTGCACCGCGTCGGCGGGCTTCATGAAGATCACCGGGGTGCCGCGCTCGACCGGGGCGCCCATTTCCTTGGCGTGGTCGGCGAAGTTGCGACCGACGCAGTAGATCCGGTGGACGGGGAAGTCCTGGTCGCGCCCGGCGAAGGGGACGCGCGGCACCGGCGGCGCCGGGAACAGGTCGGCCCTCATCGGGCCTGCGGCACGGCGCGCGGGGCGACCACGCGGTACTCGGCTTCGAGCACGTCGCCCGGCACCTTGGCCTTGCGGGCGCGCATCAGGCGCTGGGCGCCACGGAAGGCCAGCATGCCGAGGCCGACGAAGACGCCGCCCACCAGCAGGACCAGAAGGAAGGCCACGCCCAACAGGGCGAAGCCGATGCGCAGCAGCGGGTTGCGCGGGCGCGTGGGACGGAGGCGGTGCAGACGAGCGAAAATTCCGGGCATGTCCGAAATGCGACACTGGGCGGGGCGCCGAGTATGGAGGCAGGGATGGGGCAGGACGTAAGCGAAGCGTTAATCGAGGCGGCCGCGGTGCCGGAGGACGTGCTGGTCTCACTCGATCTCGAGATCGGCGACGAGCGCTTCGCTGTGTTGGCCCTTCGCCGTGGCGAGGCGCTGCAGGTCTGGCACAACGTCTGCCCGCATGCCGGCCGGCGGCTCGACTACGCGCCAGGGAAATTCCTGATGCACGGCGGACGGCTGGTCTGTGCCGCCCACGGGGCCCAGTTCTCGCTGGATGACGGAGCCTGCGTCGATGGCCCGGGACGCGGCGGGCGACTGGCCCCGCTTGAGGTCAGTCGTTCCGCGAATGGCTGGGCGGTGCGTCAGGCGGCGTCATGAAGGCCTCCAGCCGGCTGTGCTGGGCCAGCCAGATCAATCCGCCGTAGAGCAGGGCGCAGACACTGAGGAACACCAGGGCCGGCACCACGTTGCCGAGCAGGGTGTCCATCGCTTCTTCCAGTTCCACCGGGATCAGCCCGGACACCAGCATGGCCACGACGCCGACGCTGGCGGCCAGGGAGATGCCCATGCCAGCCCAGCGATAGCGATGGCGCGTGGTTTCGCGCAGCAGCGAGCGGCTGAGCAGGGCGAGGACGATGAACGGCGCCAGCAGGGCGGCCTCCATCAGCATCAGCTTCAGCCCATAGATCGCGGCATGAGGGCCCAATGTCGGGCCGGCGATGAGGTGGCGCAGGTCGTCCCCGGCGTTCGCCAGAAGCAGCACGCTGGCTGCGGCGGCGCCACCGCCTAGGAGCAGCACTTCGGCACGTCGCAATCGATCGCTGAGCTTGCGCACCACGGCCGCCCTCCGGCCTGACGACTTCACGTCGGTTTCACAACCCTACCATGGAGTTCGCCCGCGTCGTTATCTTCAGGAGAGCACGGGGATGAGCAGGTTCACCGCCCCGACCGTGATCAGCAGGTAGGCCAGCATCAGGGGCAGGCCGGTGCGCAGGTAGTCGCGGGCCGTGTAGCCGGCGGGGCCGGCCACCATCGCCAGCACCGGGTTGGACGCGGAAAGGAAGTTGTTCGAGGCCGACAAGGCGGCGATGAGGGCGAAGGCGGCCGGGTTGCCGTTGGCGGCGAGCGCCAGGTTGATGGCCATCGGCACCATGATCACGGTGGCGCCGACATTGCCCACGACCAAGCCGAACAGCGCCGTCAGCAGGCCCAGCGCGAGCTCCAGCGCCCAAACCGGCGTGTCGTCACCCAGCCGCGCCAGCGTGTGCTGCGCGATCCAGTTCGCCGCGCCGGTCGAATCCATCGCCCAGCCCAGTGGGATCAGGCAGGCCATCAGGAAGACGGTCTTCCAGCTGATGGCCTGGTAGGCCTCGTCCATGTCGAGCACGCCGGTCACCAGCAGCGCGGCTGCGCCCGCCATCAGCGCGAGAGGCACCGGCACCAGGGTGCTGAAGGCGAAGAGCATCGTGGTGACGAAGATGCCCACGGCCCACCACAGCTTGTGCGGCCGCTGCTCGGCCTTGGGGTAGTCGGTGACGACGATGAAGTCCCGCGACTCCGCGGCCTGGGCCAGGTCGGTCCAGACGCTGTGGAACACCAGCAGGTCGCCGGCCCGCAGCGGGATGCGGCGGATGTCCTCCCGCCACACCTGGTTTTCGCGGTTGATGGCCAACAGGCTGATGCCTGCGCGCTTGCGCAGCCGAAGTTCCTCGGGGCGGCGGCCCACGAAGGTCGAGGTCGGCGGGATCACCGCCTCGGAGATGCCCGCGCGCGACGGATTGAACAGGTCAGCGAAATGCCGGAGGCGGGGCGACACGCGCAGCAGGTTCTTCTGCGCGTAGTCGTGGATGGCCTGCTTGTCGCCCATCACCCCGATGACGCTGCCCACCCAAAGGCGTTCGTCGGCGGGCGGGGCGAGGCGGGTCTCGTTGCCGGTGACCAGGGCGAGGAACAGCGGCGCGTCGCGCTGCTGTTCGGCATCGCCCACCGACATGCCCACCAGCGGGCTGTCGGCGGTGAGCGTCAGCTCGTACAACTCGCCGGCGATGCCGTAGGTCTGCGCGAAATAGCTGTCGGTACGTGCAGGCGCCACGCCCTTCAGTGCGTCATCCGGCAGCCAGCGCTTCGCGCCGAAGTGCCAGTACGCGAGGGCCGTTGCCACCAGCAGCAGGCCGATCGGCAAGGGCGCGAACATCGGCAGCGGGTCGAGTGCGGCGACGCCCGGCGGCAAGTTGCGGTTGGCGGACGCCAGAAGGTCGTTGAGCAGGATCAGCGGCGAGCTGCCGACCATCGTCAGCGTGCCGCCCATGATCACCGCCGCCGCGATCGGCAGCAGCATCCGCGACAGCGCGATGCCGGTGCGCCCGGAGAGCCGCGACGCCACCGGCAGCATCAGCGCGGTCACGGCGGGGTTCTGCATGAAAGCCGAGAGCAGGGCCGCGAAGCCCGAACCCAGCAGCAACAGGCGGGATTCCATCCCTTTCGACCAGCGCAAGAGGTTGACCGCCACGCGATTCAGCACGCCCGTCCGGTCGAGGCCCGCGCCGAGCACCATCGTGGCCATCAGGCTGATCACCGCATTGCCCGAGAACCCGTCGAACAGGCGGCTCGCCGGCACGATGCCGAAGAGACCGAGGGCCACCAGCACCACGAGGGCCGTCGCGTCGGCGCGGATGCGCTCGAGCATGAACATGGCCATGGTGAATCCGACCAAGCCCAGCACGACGACCATGTCGGTGCTCAGGGCGAGGGCGGTGTTCTCCATGCGTCGTCGCTCTCAGCCGATGCGCTCGAAGAGCAGGTCCCAGACGCCATGGCCGAGCTTCAGGCCGCGGGTCTCGAAGTGCGTCTGCCGCCGCCATTGCGGCCGCTCGATCGTGCCGCCGACGCCCGCGCGGTTGCGCAGCGCCGGTTCCGCCCCGCACACCTCGAGCATCTGGCGGGCGTAGTCCTCCCAGTCGGTCGCCAGGTGCAGCAGGCCGCCGGGCTTCAACTTGCGGGCCAGCAGCGCCACGAACTCCGGCTGCACGAGGCGGCGCTTGTGATGGCGCTTCTTGTGCCAAGGGTCGGGGAAGTAGATGCGCAACTCGTCGACGCTGGCGTCGGCGACCTCGTGATGCAGCACTTCCACGGCGTCGTGGCAGTAGGCCTTGAGGTTGGTGACGCCGAGCTCCGCCGCGCCCTGCAGCAGCCGGCCGACACCCGGCGCGTGCACTTCGAGGCCGACGAGGTTCTTCTCCGGCTCGTTCTGCGCGGCGAACAGCAGCTGCTCGCCGTTGCCGAAACCGATCTCCAGCACCAGCGGCGCCGAGCGGCCGAAGGCGGCGTCGAAATCGCGCACCGCGCTGGCGTAGTCGAGGCCGAAGCGCGGCCACTGGTCCTCCAGCGCGCGCTCCTGGCCCTGCGTGAGCCGGCCTTGGCGCAGCACGAAGCTGCGCACCTGGCGCTGCCCCGGCACTTCGGTGAACGGCTTCTTGAGCGTCTTCGGCTCCACGATCAGAAGAACAGGCCGTCGGTGGGCGAGGAGGCCGAGGCGTAGCGCTTGCGCGGGATGCGGCCGGCGAGGAAAGCCTCGCGGCCCGCTTCGACGGCCTTGCGCATCGCCGAGGCCATCAGCACCGGATCCTTCGCGCCGGCGATGGCGGTATTCATCAGCACGCCGTCGCAACCCAGCTCCATCGCCACGGCTGCATCCGAAGCTGTGCCCACGCCGGCATCGACGAGGATCGGTACCTTCGCGTTGTCGACGATCTCGAGCAGGCTCCACTTGTTCTGGATGCCGAGGCCCGAGCCGATCGGCGCGGCGAGCGGCATCACGGCGACGCAGCCGATCTCTTCGAGGCACTTCGCCTGGATCGGATCGTCCGTGCAATAGACCATCACGTCGAAGCCGTCGGCGACGAGGATTTCGGCGGCCTTCAGCGTCTCCGGCATGTGCGGGTAGAGCGTCTTCGGGTCGCCCAGCACCTCGAGCTTGACGAGCTTGTGGCCGTCGAGCAGCTCGCGCGCGAGGCGGCAGGTGCGCACCGCGTCGTCGGCGCTGTAGCAACCGGCGGTGTTCGGCAGGATGGTGTAGCGGTCCGGCGGCAGCGCGTCGAGCAAGTTCGGCTCGTTGGCGTTCTGGCCGATGTTCGTGCGGCGGATGGCCACGGTGACGATCTCCGCGCCGGCGGCCTCGGTGGCGCGGCGGGTTTCGTCGAGGTCGGCGAACTTGCCCGTGCCGGTGAGCAGGCGCGAGCGGTAGGTCTTGCCGGCGATGACCAACGGGTCGTCGCGGCGGGCGGCGTGCGGGGCGGGGGTCGTCATCACGCCATTATGGCGCGTCAACCGCCGCCGAGGGCGTGCACGATCTCGATGCGGTCGCCGTCGTTGAGCCGGTGTTCGGCGTGGCGACCGCGAGGGACGATGGCGCTGTTCACTTCCACCGCGATGCGGCGGCCGGCCAGACCGGCCTGCTCAAGCAGTGCGGCCAGCGTGAGGGCCGCTTCGACGGTGCGGGATTCGCCGTTGAGATGGATCTGCATCGATGGGCCTGCGTTGCAGTACGAGCACGGCGGTGCCCATAATCGGCACCGTCGCGGGTGTCGTCTAATGGTAAGACAACAGCTTCCCAAGCTGTGAACGTGGGTTCGATTCCCATCACCCGCTCCACCTCGCCCCCGAACCTGACCATGCCCGATCCTGCGACCTCCGTGGTGCTCGGCTGGCGCGAATGGCTCGCCCTTCCCGATCTCGGTATCCGTGCGATCCGCGCGAAGGTGGACACCGGGGCGCGAAGCTCGGCCCTGCATGTCGATGCCCTCGAGACGGCCTTCCGCGGCGATGTCGAATGGGTGCGCTTCCACCTCGGCAGCGATGGCGTGTTCGATTCGGCCCTCGACGGCGAATGGGCTGAAGCGCCCGTGCTCGATCGCCGGATGGTCACCGACTCCGGTGGCCACCGCACCGAACGCATCTTCATCCGCACCACGCTGCACCTCGCGGGCGAGGCGTGGCCGATCGAAATCAACCTGTCGCAGCGGCGGAACATGCTGTTCCCAATGCTGCTCGGCCGTACCGCGATGGCGGGACGCTTCCTCGTCGACCCGCAGCGCTCCTTCGTCCTGGGTGAACCCGATGCCAACCAAGATCGCCCTCCTGTCGCGTAATCCCGCGCTGTACTCCACGCAGCGGCTGGTGGAAGCCGCCCGCGAGCGCGGCTGCACGGTGCGCGTGCTCGACCCCCTGCGCTGCGCCCTGCGCGTGGCGCCCGGCGCCTTCGAGGTGCGCTACAAGGGCGCCGTGCTTCCGAAGTTCGACGCGGTCATTCCGCGCATCGGCCATTCGGTCACGTTCCATGGCACGGCCGTGCTGCGCCAGTTCGAACTGATGGGCGTCGCCACGCCGAGCAGCGCCGACGCCATCCTCCGGGCCCGCGACAAGCTCCGCTGCCACCAGACCCTCGCTGCCGTGGGCATCGACCTGCCGGTGACGGCCTTCGGCGACAGTCCCGACGACACGTCGGCGCTGCTCGACATGGTCGGCCCGGCGCCGCACGTGGTGAAGCTCAATGAAGGCACGCAGGGCAGCGGCGTGGTGCTGGCGCAGAACGAGTCGGCGTCGCGCAGCGTCATCGAAGCCTTCCGCGGCCTCTACGCGAGCTTCCTTGTGCAGGAGTTCATCGGCGAGGCGAAGGGCGCCGACCTGCGCTGCTTCGTGGTGGGCAATCGGGTGGTGGCCGCCATGCAGCGCCACGCCGCCCCGGGGGACTTCCGGGCCAACCTGCACCGCGGCGGCAAGGCGGACCTAGTGCGCCTCACTGAGGCGGAGGAAACCGTCGCCGTGAAGGCCGCCCAGCACCTTGGACTGGGCGTAGCGGGCGTCGATCTGCTGCGATCACGCCGCGGACCGTTGCTATTGGAGGTTAACTCGTCTCCAGGGCTGGAAGGGATCGAGGCGGCCTCCGGGGTCGATATCGGCGGGGCCATACTCGACCATGTGCTGTCGCTGGTGCCGATGAGAACGAACCGGCGGCGAGCAGTTCGAAAAACTTAACCCTTCGTGGTCGTTGGATTAACGGACACTTAACCTTGCCGGGCCTAGGCTTGTCGGTGACCGTCACTCCCGTCAGCGCTCAGGCGCCTGAGGCGGATTACGGTAATCGGGGCAGTAGCTTGTTTGGCCCGTGCCGGCACATGACCTGTGTCGGCCGGGCCTTTCTTTTTGCCTGCAACTTGGTCCCTACTGTCGCCAAACTCAGCCGTTCTTCAGTCAACTGCTGATATTCCTCCGTAGTCATCCGTCGTAGGACATTCCCGTGCGCATCCTTGTCATCGAAGACAACCGCGACATCGCCTCGAACCTTGGCGATTACCTTGAGGATCGCGGCCACACCGTCGACTTCGCCGCTGACGGCGTCACCGGTCTGCATCTCGCCGTGGTCAACGACTTCGACGCGCTGGTGCTCGATCTGAATCTGCCGGGCATGGACGGCCTCGAGCTCTGCCGCCGTCTCCGCCAGGACGCGCGCAAGCAGACGCCGGTGCTGATGCTCACCGCGCGCGACTCGCTCGACCACAAGCTCACCGGTTTCGACGCCGGCGCCGACGACTACCTCGTCAAGCCCTTCGCGTTGCAGGAAGTCGAAGCCCGCCTGCAGGTGCTCGCGCGCCGCGGCAAGGCCGCGCAGCCCCGTGTGCTGCACGTGGCCGACCTCGAATTCAACCTCGACACGCTCGAAGTGCGTCGTCAAGGCAAGCTTCTGCAGCTCAACCCGACGGCGCTAAAGATCCTGCAGTCGCTGATGGAGGCCTCGCCGGCCGTCGTGCCGCGCCAGGACCTCGAGACCCGCGTTTGGGGCGAGGAACTGCCGGACTCGGACTCGCTGCGCGTGCATATCCACGGCCTGCGCGCGGCCATCGACAAGCCGTTCGACAAGCCGCTGATCCAGACGCGCCACGGCATCGGCTATCGCATCGCCGACCCGGAAGCGGCGGCGGGCTGAGCCCTTGGCAATGCGCTACCGGCGCCGGCTCCGGAGCCGGCTGATCGTTTCCTTCGGCCTGCTCGGCTTCGCGCTGACGGCCACCTTCGCGCTCGCCACGCTCTACCTGCGCGAGCGCCTCGAGAACCAGCTGATCGGCGATTTCCTCACGCAGGAGGTCGCCGCCTTCGTGCAGTTCAAGCGCGACTACCCGCAGCCCGACGCGCAGTACCAGCTCTCGGACAACAAGATCGAGATCTACTACCGGCGCCCCGATGGCCCGAATACGCCGCCGGCCTGGCGCAACCTGCCGGACGGTGTGCACAGCCTCGTCGAGCCGACGCCACGAGGCGGCGAGCGCCACTACAAGCTGGCCGTGCAGCGCGACGGCGAGTTCGTCGCCTTCATGCGCTACAGCTACCAGCAGGAGGCCTTGAGCCAGCGCCAGCTCGCCTATGCCCTCATCGGCGCGGTGCTGGTGTTCTCCTTCCTCTCGCTGGTGCTCGGCCTGTGGTCGTCGCGCCGGGTGATGAAGCCGGTCTCGGAACTGGCGCGGCGCATCGGCGACCTGCGCGACAGCCGTGATCGCAAGCGCCTCGCCGAGCGCTTCGCCGATGACGAAGTGGGCCAGCTCGCCGCGGCCTTCGATGACTACGCCGACCGCCTGAGCCAATCGAACCGCCGCGATCGCGAATTCAACGCCGACGTCAGCCACGAGCTGCGCACGCCGCTGGCGGTGATCCGCGGCGCGGCGGAACTGCTCCTCGCCAAGCCCGAGCTCGACGAGAAGACGCGCACGCGCTTGCAGCGCATCGATCGCGCGGCGCAGCAGTGCACCGACCTCACGGTCGCCCTGCTGATGCTGTCGCGCAACGAGCGCGGCCGTGGCCACACCGACGTGCGCAAGCTCGCGGGCCAGCTCGCAGAAGCCAATCGGGCGCAGCTCACCGGCAAGCCGGTCGAGATCCGCGTGGAGGGATTGGAAGACGTTTACGTCGATGCGCCGGAAGCCGTGCTGGCGGTGGCCCTCGGCAACCTGGTCGGCAACGCCTGCAAGTACACGCAGCAGGGCGAAGTGCGGATCGAGGTGTCGGCGGAGCAGGTGCGGGTGTTCGACACCGGCCCGGGACTCTCCGCGGAAGATGCCGCCCGCCTGTTCGAACGCGGCTACCGCGGTAGCAGTGCGGGGGGCACCAGCGGCGGCGGCATCGGCCTGTCCATCGTCAGCCGCCTGTGCGACCTGTACGGCTGGGACGTGGGCGTCGCGCCGCGGCCCGAAGGCGGTGCGGTGGCGACTCTCGTCTACGGCCAGAGCGAAGGCTGAGTCCAGCGCGCCCGCGAGGGGCGCGCCGTGCCGCAGGGATCAGACGTACTCGAGCCAGCCGCGGGTGTCCTTGGTGCGGCCGTCGAACAGGCCGAAGAACAGGTCCTGGATGCGGCGCGTCACCGGGCCGGGCTTGCCGGTGCCGACCTGGCGGCCATCGACGCTGCGGATCGGCGTCACTTCGGCGGCCGTGCCGCACATGAAGAGCTCGTCGCAGAGGTACAGGTACTCGCGCGGGATGTCGCGCTCGACGACCTTCATGCCGGCGTCCTGCGCCAGCGTGATCAGCGTATTGCGGGTGATGCCGTTGAGCAGCGCCGCCGACACCGGCGTGGTGTGCAGTTCGCCGTTCATCACGAGGAAGAGGTTCTCGCCAGCGCCCTCGCTGAGCAGGCCCGTCGAAGCCAGGGCGATGCCTTCGCCGAAGCCGAGGCGGCGGGCTTCGCGTGCGATCAGCTGGCCCGACAGGTAGTTGCCGCCGGCCTTGGCGCCCGCGGGGATGGTGTTCGGCGCGAAGCGCTGCCACGAGGAAACGCAGGCGTCGATGCCCGCTTCGAGCACGTCGGCACCGAGATACGGGCCCATGTGCCATGCAGCGATCGCCATGTCGGTGGGCGTGTCGGCCGACAGGCCGAAGCCGCCGAGGCCGCGGTAGGCGATCGGGCGCAGATAGGCCTTCTCGAGGCCGTTCGCCTTGATGACGTCGCGGCAGGCTTGGGCCAGCGTCGGCACGTCGTAGGGCATCGGCATGTCGTAGATCTTCGCCGAGGCGTACAGGCGCTGCAGGTGCTCGGTGAGGCGGAAGATCGCCTGGCCGTTCGGCGTGGCGTAGCTGCGGATGCCTTCGAACACCGACGAGCCGTAGTGCAGGCCGTGCGCCATCACGTGGACGGTGGCTTCGGCCCAGGGCTTGATGGCGCCGTTCTGCCAGATGAAGGGCGGGTACTGCTGGCTCATCGCGGAGACCTCGGGAAACGGGAAAGTGGAGAGGGAACGAGTCGCATCGGGGCGAATCGGACCCACATTGTAGCGGGGGTGGCTCCGAGGCCCGGCTCAGTCGGCGAACCACCAGCAGCCCGCGGCGCGCACCAGCCGGAATTCCGCGGTTTCGCCGGTGCCAAGGCCGTCGGGCGAATGCACGATGCGCAGCCGGTCGGGCGGTGCTTCCGCCGCTTCCGCCGCGAGTTCGGCGTCGTCGCTGCCTTCGGCGCTGTGGGCGGTGCTGGCCTCGATGAAGCGCGAGGCCGCAATGGCTTCGAGGCGCGGCATCACCACGTTCGCGGCGGCGTCGGAGCGGCCTCGCCAGTCGTAGAGCGCGGCGAGCCGGTTGCCGTCGGCCGCGGCGAGCGCCTCTTCGACGGCGATGACCAGGGCCGCCGGGGTGCGCGCGCAGTCACGTGCCACCGGCGCATCGGCGGGCAGGGTGTCGGGGTTGGGCGGAGCCGTGCGCGCCGGGCGGGCGTCGAGCGCCTCGCAGGCGCGATCGGTGTAGACGGCGTTGCCCTCGGCGTCGACGCAGCGGTTCAACGCGCCGGGATCGGCCTGCGCCCGCGTGGGGTCGGGCCCGAGGGCGAGCAGCAGGAGGCTGGCGAGGAGCGGGGCGCGCGCGGCGGGCATGGCCCGTGAACGCTAGCGCAGGCGCTCCAGCACGGCCAGCGTCGGCTTTGCGAGGTTCAGCGTGTAGAAGTGCAGCTCGGGTGCGCCGCCGGCCAGCAGGCGACGGCAGAGCTCGGCCACCACGTCCGCGGCGTAGCTGCGCAGGCCTTCGACGTCGTCGCCGAAGGCGGCGAGGCGCTTGCCGAACCAGCGCGGGATCTCTGCGCCGCAGCCTTCGGAGAAGCGCTTGAGCTGCGTGTAGTTCGAGATCGGCATGATCCCCGGCAGGATCGGCTGGGTGACCCCGGCTGAGCGCGCAGCGTCGACGAAGCGGAAATAGGCGTCGGCGTTGTAGAAGTACTGGGTGATCGCGCTGTCGGCGCCGGCGGCCATCTTGCTGGCGAAGTGCTTGAGGTCGGCGAGCGCGTCGTCGGCCTGCGGGTGCACTTCCGGGTAGGCGCCCACTTCGATGTGGAAGGCCTCGCCGAATTCGGCGCGGATCAGGCGCACGAGATCTTCGGCATAGCGCAACTCGCCGAGCGACCCCATGCCCGAGGGCAGGTCGCCGCGCAGCGCGACGAGACGCGTGCAGCCCATGGCCTGGTAGCGCCGCAGCAGCTCGATGATCTCAGCGCGCGTGCCGCCGACGCAGGACAGGTGCGGGGCGGCGTCGAGGCCGTGGTGCTCGCGCAGGTGGCGGATCGTCTCGGGCGTGTAGCTCAGCGTCGAGCCGCCCGCGCCGAAGGTCACGGACACGAAACGCGGCGAGAACGCCTTGAGCTTCTCGACCGTTCGGTCGAGCTGAAGGCGCTGTTCGTCGGTCTTGGGCGGGAAGAATTCGAAGGAAACGGCCATCGGGCGGGCGGTCCTGGGCGGTGTTCGGGGTCGGCAAGAAGTGTATCTCTTTGTCGCGATGAAAGGATGTCTGGAAATTCCTGTGTCGGCGCGCCCTTGGTGCACGTCGTCTGGGGACGGGTGGCCGCAAAGGCCGGATAATTCCCCGATGAATCCCCCCCGCATGACCACGATCACCGCACTTCGGCGGGCGGCGACGCTCGCCTCGGCGCGCCAGCGCGTGGCCGACCTGCGCGAGCGCTCCCTCCTCGGGGGCGTGTTCTACGTGTTCTCGTGGACGCTGATCGTCCTGTACAGCGAAGCGCTCACCCTGCGGCTGCCCTGGGTGCTGGCGGGCGGGCTCGCCCTTGGCCTGCTGGGCGCGCTGCGCTTCCTGCCGAGTCCGACGCTGCCCGATACCGAGGCCGCCGACCGCGTGCAGCATCGCCTTTGGGCGCTGCTATTGAGCATGGCCGGCCTCTGGGGCGCCCTGTGCTGCTGGGCGTGGATCGACCCGGCCTTCGCCGCCTCAAGGATGATCACGGCGATCGGCGTGGTCTCGCTCGCGACCGCCTATTCGCAGCTGTACGCGGTGCGTCGCGCCCAGGCCTTCACGGGCGTCGCGCTGATGATGCTGCCCACCATGACGGCGATCGCCCTCGAGGGCGGGTACAACGGCCTGCTGCTGATGATGGCGGTGAACCTGCTCTTCCTCGTCGCCGTGATCGTCCGATCGAATCGCGAGTACG
Source organism: Silanimonas sp. (assembly GCF_044377035.1). Taxonomy (GTDB): domain Bacteria; phylum Pseudomonadota; class Gammaproteobacteria; order Xanthomonadales; family Xanthomonadaceae; genus Silanimonas. The sequence goes on along the minus strand of NZ_JBILJW010000013.1, from coordinate 2,999 downwards.
AAGCCAAACTCGACCTCGAGATCGAGCTGCGCACCGAGCGCGACCGCTACGTCCGCCTCAGTCGCGTCGATGCACTGAGCGGCCTCGCCAATCGCGGCCATTTTCAGACTGTCTTCGATGCCGCCACCGCCAGCCGCGAAGCCGGCGTGGTGCTGCTGGTGCTCGACGTCGACCGCTTCAAGCAGGTGAACGACCGTTTCGGCCACGTGGCCGGCGACCGCGTGATCATCGGCGTCGCCGAGGCACTGCGAGGCGCCGTGGAGGCCGTCCGCGGCATACCGGCGCGCTTGGGCGGCGAAGAATTCGGTGCGGTGCTGCGCGACATTGACGCCACGCAGGCGCTCGCCGTGGCGGAAGACCTGCGCCGCCGCATCAACGCCCTGCGCTTCTCGCTGCCCGACGGCAGCGATTTCAACGTGACCGCCAGCATCGGCATCGGCGCCCTCGACCCGAAGAAGCATCGCGACGGTGACGCGCTGTACCGCGAAGTGGATGCCGCGCTCTACAAGGCGAAGGCGGGCGGCCGGAACCGCGTCGTCGCGATCCAGTAAGCGCGGAGGCCGGAAAAAACGACGGCGCCCGAAGGCACCGTTGGGTGCTGCGAGTGCGCGCGGGCTCGCGGCCCGCGAGCCATCAGTAGCGGTCGTTCCAACGCCTCGAGCGCGTATTCGGCATCGACGTGAACACCTGCATTCACTACCACGGAGCGCCCAAGCCGGCGCTTGTGCGCCTGAAGCCTCCCCGGCAGACTGCCCGGAAAGCGCGTTTGAGCTTCCCATACCCCCACGCAGGTGACCAAGCAGGTGACGAAGCGGGCCACTGGTCGAGCAACCAAGCGAACGGCTGCAGCGGCCGTCGCCGAACCATCTCTGGCGGCCGCGCCCGAGCCTGCATCGACACCCGTGACCACGAACGGGCGCTCGGCCGGCACCTCGACACCCACGGTGCTGACCTCGTTCCACGACCACCTGCCGACGCCGGAGGAACGTCGCCTCAAGGGCAGGTCGATGCGCAAGGCGGTGTCGCGTTCGGCACACGGTGACTGGGCACCCCGCACCGATCGGGCCGACCCCGTCGACCTGCTCGTGCAGCAGTGCGCGAGCCGCGTGCCTGAACTGGTACCGCTGCGGTTCGGTCGGATGGCTGCCTCACCGTTTGCCTTCCTGCGCGGCTCAGCGCTGGTGATGGCGCACGATCTCGCCGCCGTGCCGCACACCTCGCTCGAGGTCCGCCTGTGTGGTGACGCCCACCTTCTGAACTTCGGCATCTTCGCCAGTCCCGAACGGCGTCTGATGTTCGACCTCAACGACTTCGACGAAACCTGGCCGGGCCCGTTCGAGTGGGACGTGAAGCGACTCGCGGCGAGCATCGTGGTGGCCGGACGGTTCAACGGTTTCGACCGGATCGCAAACCGTCGATCGGTGCTCAGGGCCGTCTCCGCCTATCGCGACGCGATGGAGCGCTATGCCGAGATGACGCACCTCGAGGTCTGGTACTCGCGCATCGACGTGCGGGAGCTGCTGGCCACCGGCCGAGCAGCAGCCATGCGGCGCAGCACCGAGCAGCACCTCGCGAAGGCCGAGATGAAGAACCACGTGAAGGCGCTCGCCAAGCTGACGAACGAAGTCGACGGTCGTTGGCGGATCGTCGACGACCCGCCCGTCGTGCAGCATGTTGGTGACTTGGTCGAGGTGCAGCGCCGACTCGAACTTTTGCTGCACGAGTACCGCGACACGCTCGCTGCCGATCGGCGTGCGCTGTTCGACCGCTACCGTTTCGTCGACTTCGCCCGCAAGGTCGTCGGTGTCGGCAGCGTGGGCACGCGCAGCTGGATGACCCTGTTCCAGGGGCCGAACGGCGGGCCGCTGTTCCTGCAGATCAAGGAGGCGAACCGCTCGGTGATCGAGCAGGCGCTTACTGGATCGGGAGCGCCCCCCGTCGTGCACCAGGGGCGCCGCGTGGTGGAGGGCCAGCGGATGCTGCAGGCCGCCAGCGACGTGATGCTCGGATGGGGCACCGACCAGACGTCGGGTCACCACTATTACCTGCGCCAGCTGTGGGATGCCAAGGGCTCGATCGACGTCACCGCCCTACGCCCCTCGGCGTTCGGCACCTACACGTCGTTCTGCGGTTGGGCGCTCGCACGAGCCCACGCACGCACTGGCGACTCGGTGACCATCCACGGCTACATCGGCGACTCCGAACGGTTCGCCGAGTCGATCGCCGACTTCGCCGAGGCCTACGCCGACCAGACCGAACGTGACCATTCGGCACTCGTTGCCGCGATCAAACGCGGTGCCGTCCCCGCAGCGGCGATCTGACCTGCTGGCCAGTACAGACCGGGTCAGTGCAACAGCACGCCCAGCGGCCTCACCGCGCGACGCAAGTTCAGTAGCCGGAAACGACGACGGCGCCCGAAGGCGCCGTCGCGTTGCGTCCGATGCAGGCCGGAGAAACCGGCGCGCGATCAGTAGCGGTAGTGCTCGGGCTTGTACGGGCCGTCCACATCGACGCCGAGGTACGCGGCCTGCTCGGGCGTCAGCGTGGTCAGCTTCACGCCGATCTTCTCGAGGTGCAGGCGGGCCACTTCCTCGTCCAGCTTCTTCGGAAGGATGTACACCTTCTTCTCGTAGCTGGCCTTGTTGGCCCACAGGTCGATCTGCGCGAGCGTCTGGTTCGAGAACGAGTTCGACATGACGAAGCTCGGGTGGCCGGTGGCGCAGCCGAGGTTCACCAGGCGGCCTTCAGCCAGCATGTAGATGGCGTTGCCCTTCTTGAACGTGTACTTGTCCACCTGCGGCTTGATGTTCAGGCGCACGGCGTCCGACGCGTTCAGCTTGTCGATCTGGATCTCGTTGTCGAAGTGGCCGATGTTGCAAACGATGGCCTGGTCCTTCATCTGCTGCATGTGCTCCAGCGTGATCACGTCCTTGTTGCCGGTCGTGGTCACGTAGATGTCGGCGCGGCCCAAGGTGGATTCGAGCGTGTTCACTTCGAAG
>NZ_JBILJW010000009.1:0-136782 GCF_044377035.1 Silanimonas sp. | reverse complement strand
AGCGTGTCGTTCACGCAGACGCTGCCGGCGACGACGGTGTCGAGCGTGCGCTCGAGGCGCGCGCTGTCCCGGTCGAAGGGGTAGAAGGCCAGCGGCCGGTCGCGGCCGAGGATGTAGGCGAGTGCCTCGTCGTGCGTGCGGTAGCCCTTCACCGGCAGCAGGGGGCCGAAGATCTCCTCCTGCATCACGCGGGCCTCGTCCGGCGGATCGATCAGCACGGTCGGCGGGATGATCTCGCCCGGCGCGGCCTTGCCGTCGTCCGGCGTGTGCTGGCGGATCGCCACGCCGCGCTGTTTCGCATCGTCCAGCCATTCGCGCAGGCGCTGCGACTGCCGGGGGTTGATCACGCAGGTGAGGTCGGGGTTGTCGCCCAGCGTCGGCAGGCGCTTGGCCACCGCGGCGAAGAACAGGTCGATGAAGGCTTCGCGCTGCGCTTCCGGCACCAGCACGTAATCCGGCGCGACGCAGGTCTGGCCGGCGTTGAACAGCTTGCCGGTGGCGATGCGCTCGGCGGCCAGCGCGAGGTCGAAACCGGGGGCGATCAGCGCCGGCGACTTGCCGCCGAGTTCCAGCGTCACCGGCGTCAGGTTCGGGGCGGCGGCGGCCATCACCTTGCGGCCCACGGCGGTGCTGCCGGTGAACAACAGATGGTCGAAGGGCAGGGCGGTGAAGGCGGCACCGACCTCGGCGCCACCCTCGACCACGGTGACGCGCTCCGGCGGGAACACCGCAGCGCAGATTTCGCGGATCAGCGCGCTGGTACGCGGCGTGAACTCGCTGGGCTTGATCATCACGTGGTTGCCGGCGGCGATCGCGTCGACGAGCGGGATGATCGCCAGCTGGAAGGGGTAGTTCCACGGCGCGACGATGCCGACCACGCCCAGCGGCAGGTAGCGGATCTCGCCGCGCGCCGGCAGGAACAGCACATTGATCGGGGCGCGCTTCGGCTTCATCCACGAGCGCAGGTGCTTGCGGACGTGCTTGATCTCCTCGAGCGTCACCATCACGTCGGCGGCCAGCGTTTCGACGCTCGCACGGCGGCCGAAGTCGGCATTGATGGCTTCGACGATGGCCTCGCGCTTCGCCTTGATGGCCGCGGCGAGATGGTCGAGGTCGGTACGGCGCTGGGCGAAATCGGGGCGCCGCTTCAGCCATGCCGCGCGCAGGGTCGCGAGGGTGGTGGCGAGCGAGGCGGGCGTGTGGGCCGGGGCCTGGGCGGGTTCGCGGCTGTCCATGGGTTTCGGTGCCGGTGGTGCGGAAAGGCCCAGTCTACTCCGGCATCCGTCCGCTACCGCGGGCCCAGTCGAGCAGCGCGGCTTCCTCCATTGGCCGGCCGTAGAAGTAGCCCTGCGCGTCGTCGCAGCCCAGCAGGAGCAGGTGCGCCGCGTCTTCGGCCTCCTCGACGCCTTCGGCGATGACGTCGAGCTGCAGGTGCTTGGCCATCGCGATGATGGCCTTCACGATGCCCTCGGCGCGCGCCGACTGGCGCATGTCGCGGACGAAGGCCTGGTCGATCTTCAGCCGGTCGAGCCCCATCCGCGACAGGTAGGCCAGCGAGGAGAAGCCGGTGCCGAAATCGTCGATGGCGATGCGCACGCCGGCCTCCCGGACGATGTGCATGCGCGCCAGCATGTCGTCGGTACCGCGCATCAGCACCGATTCGGTGAGCTCCAGCTCGAGCAGGCTCGGGGTGAGGCCGCTGGCCTGCAGCGCCGCCTGCACCGTGGGCATGAAGCCGTCGCGGCGGAACTGCAGCGCGGAGACGTTCACCGACACCGGCACGGCCGGCAGCCCGGCCAGCCGCAGGCGCATGGCGGCCTGGCAGGCCTCGCGCAGCACGAACTCGCCGAGCGGCACGATCAGCCCGGTGTCCTCGGCGATGCCGATGAAAGCGCCGGGCGCGACGATGCCGCGCGTGGGATGCCGCCAGCGCACCAGCGCCTCGATGCCGATCAGGTGGCCGTCGTGCAGCGCCACCTGCGGCTGGAACACCAGATAGAGCTCGCCGGCCTGCAGGGCGAGGCGCAGCTGCGATTCCATCGCGAGGCGCTCGCGGCTGACCGCGCTGCGGCCGGGCACATAGACGGCGACGGTGTTGCGGCCGCTCTCATGCGCCTCGTGCACCGCGGCCCCTGCGGCCACCAGCAGGGTTTCCGCCTCGCCGCCGTGCTCGGGGGCGGCGGCGACGCCGATGCTGAGGCCGAGCACGAGGGCGGCGTCGGCGACGGTGATCGGGGTTCGGAACGCCGCGTACAGCGATTCGGCGTGCTGGTGCGCGGCCGATGTGTCACCGCCGGGCAGGCCGATGGCGAAGAGGTCGCCCTCCACGCGGCCGAGCAAGGCCCCCGCGGGCACGGTCGCGCGCAGGCGGTCGGCGACGATGCGCAGCACCGCGTCGCCGGCTTCCATGCCGAGGCTCTGGTTCACCTGGCGGAAGCCGTCGAGGTTGACCGCCAGCACCGCGACGGCGGGGTTTTCAACGAGGGCGCCCGCCACCGCCTGCAGGAAGGAACGGCGGTTGTCGAGGCCGGTCAGCGGGTCGCTGCGGCTGAGCAGGTCGAGGCGGCGTTGCACCTCCTGGCGTTCCGTCAGGTCCGCGAACTGGCCGACGTAGCAGGCGCCGTCGAGGTGGTCGCCGGGAATGCGCGAGATCGACAGCCACTCGGGGAACACCTCGCCATTGCGGCGCCGGTTCCAGATCTCGCCTTCCCAGTGGCCGCGCTCGGCGAGCGAGGCCCACATCGCGCCGTAGAAGGCGCTGTCGTGCAGGCCGGAACTCAGGACGGAGGCGCGATGGCCGACGATCTCCTCGCTGGGGTAGCCGGTGAGCCGCTCGAAAGCGCGGTTCACCGAGAGGATCACGCCGTCGGCGTTGCAGACGAGGATGCCCTCGCGGGTGTTGTCGACGATGGCGCCGGCAAGCCGGCGCGAGGCCTCGCTGCGCCGCCGTTCGGTGCTGTCGAGGGTGACGCCGCGTACGCGCAGCAGCAGGCCGTCGGCATCGCGGGCCACAACGCGGCCCACCTCGTGCACCCAGACCCAGTGGCCGTCCGCGTGCTTCACGCGGAGGTCGAGCTCGTAGGTGTCGTTGCTGGCGAGCGCGGCGCCTTCTGCTTCGGAGAGGGCGTGGGCGTCGTCGGGCTGCAGCCAGTCCTGCCAGGTCGCGAGCGGAATGGCCGGCTCCGGCGTGCGCCCGAGGATCGCGAACCAGCGATCGTTGGCGCGCAGCACGCCGCCGCCGCGGTCGCGTTCCCAGGTGCCCAGGTCGGCGGCGGCGAGTGCGGCCGCGAAGCGCTGGTTGGCTTCGCTGGCCAGCACCGCGGTGCGCTGGTGGGCGAGGGTCAGGCTGAGGTCCGCGGCGATGGACGAGAGCACGTCCAGCGTCTCCTCGCCCATGGCTTCGGCACGGCCGCCCATCAGCACCAAGGCGCCCAACAGGCGGTCGGGGCCCGCGAGGGGCAGCACCACGGCGCGCCGGCCGGCCAGCGTCACCCCGCGCGCCTCCCGATCGTCGAGCGCTTCGGCCAGCTCACGGGCGGCGTCCCCTGGGGCATCGAGATCGAGGCGATCGGGCAGGCCGGGCACGTCGTCGCCGCCTTCGCGGCGGATGCGGCGGGAATTGCTGCCGCGTTCCACCAGCAGCAGCGACACCGCGACGAAGCCCGCCTGCTCCACCAGCACGCGCCGTATCGCCGGCAGCAGGGTCGGCAGGTCGGGGTAGCGCAGCACGAGTCGGCTGCACTCGTTGAGTGCGCGCAGCATGCGGGCGTCGGCATGCAGCACACGGCCGGTCGCGGCGACGGCGCGGGTGATGTCGGCGAGCTCGTCGCCACCTTCGAGCAGGACGGGTGGCTCGGCTTCCACGTGCTGGATCGCCTGGGCATAGGCCTGCAGCGCGCGACTGCGGCGCACCCACAGGCGCTGCAGCAGGCTCCACAGGATCACGCCCAGGAGACCAATGACGAACCATTGCACGCCGAGGCGCTGGTAGCCGATGGCCATGCCCTGGCGGAATGCGCCCTCGGCATCTCCGAGCAGGATGAGGTGGCCTTCGCCGCCGAGGGCCGGCGACAGCCGCAGCGGCGTGGCGGCGACCACGCGCTCGCCACCAAGGACTTGGCTGTGGTCGGCCGCTTGGAAGACGATCGCCTCGATGGCGTCGACGGCATCGGGAGCCAAGCCGCTGTCGCGCAGCACCTCGCCGAGCGGCCGGCCGAGCTCGCGGCGCAACAGGCTTCCGCGCACCCGCCCTTCCGCGTCCACCCACCAGGCGCCGATGACGTCCGGTGTGAGGGCCAGGCTACCGATGGCGCGCTGCAGCCCCAGCGCATCGCGGGTTTCCGCGAGGCCGATGAGACGCCGGGCCTGTCCGTGGGCGAGCTGCTCCATCCGCGCCTCGGTATCGCGCCGCGCGTCCTGCCGGGCGCCCTGACGATGGGCCGTGAGCACGACGACGCTCGCCAGCAGCGCCGTCACCACCAGCACCGCCACAAGGCTGACCTGCGACGGCCAGCGCAGCAGCCAGCGGATCATGGCCGGCCCTCCGGCGCGAGCAACGGTCGAGCCGCGCGCTCCCCGGCGCCCGGCGGCCAGGCCGCTTCGATGCGGATGAGGCTCGCCTCGAAGGGCGAGGGTCGGCCTTCGAACATCGCCCGGCTGCGGGCCGCGGGGATGAGCTCCACCTTGTCGAGCGCCGCGGTGTATTCCGCGGCCGAGAGCCCGAGGCCCGGTGCCAGCAGCGCGGCATCCTGCGGACGACGTAAGGCCAAACGCGCGAGGCCGCGGTCCCAGGCTTCGATCATCGCGGTGATCGTCTCCGGCTGCTGGAGGGCCTCCGGTCGTACCACGAGCACGTCCAGCACCAGGCCCGGATGGTCGCGCGTCGAGAACAACTCCACCGCGCCCTGCGCTTGGAGTTGTTCGATCACCGGCGAATACGCCACCACGGCGTCGGCGAAGCCCTTCGACCAGGCGAGGTCGATGCGCGTGGCCTGGGTCCGCTCGACCTGCACGTCGGCGAGGGAGAGGCCGACTTCATCGAGCGCGGCGGCGAGCATCAGCGTGCCGACGGCGGTGTCTTCGACGAGCACCGGGCGGCCGGCGAGGGCACCGAGGCCAGCGAGGCCGGGACGACCGAGCACGGCATCGCCGCCGCGCGAATCGGAGAGCACGGCGATCACCCGATGGTCGACGCCGCGCCGGGCGAGCCGCAGGGTTTCGTCGAGGGTCAGTCCGGCGACGTCGATGCGGCCTTCGATGAAGGCGTCGAGTGTCTCGGTGTTCGACTCCAGCTCGACCAGGGCCACGCGCTCCGGCCATTGGCCCAGCTCGCGCTCGGCGACGAAGGGTTCGTAGCCGATCCACGGGCCGATGCCGATGCGCAGCGTCTGCGTCTCGGGGGCTTGGATGCCCCAACGCAGCTGCACCCCCAACGCCCCGACCACGACGAAGGCCAGTACCACGAGGAGCCGTGCGGTTCGAGGTGTGGGCATGCGGTCTCCGCGCCAAGCCCCGACTCTCGCACGCGCTTCCGGTGCCGGCAATCGGGAAGGCCCCGGGCCGCCGGTCGTGCTAGCGTCCTCGCTCCCCCGGCGCCTCCTTCGTTGAACTTGGAGTGCCCGCGATGCCTGTTCCTGCTTGTCGTGCCGCCCTGACCCTGGCCCTCGTCGCCGCCGCGATCGCTACCGCGCGCCCGGTGCAGGCCGATGCCTCGCTCGACGCCGCCATCGCCGCCATCGAGCCGAAGGTGGTCGCGTGGCGTCGCGACATCCACCAGCATCCCGAGCTGGGCAACCGCGAGTTCCGCACGTCCGCGCTGGTGGCCGAGCACCTCAAGGGCCTGGGCATCGACGTACGGACGGGCGTCGCGCACACCGGCGTCGTCGGCACCTTGGTGGGTGGCAAGCCGGGCCCAGTGATCGCGCTGCGCGCCGACATGGATGCGCTGCCCGTGACCGAGCGCGTCGACCTGCCCTACGCGTCGAAGGTGCGCGGCACCTACAACGGCCAGGAGGTGGGCGTGATGCACGCCTGTGGCCACGACGCGCACGTGGCCATCCTGATGGGCGTGGCCGAAGTGCTCGCGGCGCGCCGCGATTCGATCCCCGGCACCATCAAGTTCTTCTTCCAGCCCGCCGAGGAAGGCCCGCCCGCCGGCGAGGAGGGCGGTGCCGAGCTGATGGTGAGGGAAGGCGTGATGCAGAACCCGAAGGTCGAGGCGGTGTTCGGCCTGCACGTCAATTCCGTCCTGCCGGTCGGCCATGTCGCTTACCGCCCCGGCGGCACGATGGCCAGCGCCGAGTCGTTCCGCATCGTCATCAAGGGCAAGCAGGCGCACGGTGCCTATCCGTGGAGCAGCGTCGATCCGATCGTCACCGCCACGCAGGTGGTGATGGGCCTGCAGACCATCGTCAGCCGCAACGTCGAGCTCACCGAGGGCGCCGCCGTGGTGTCGGTGGGCCGCATCACCGGTGGCGTGCGCGCCAACATCATCCCCGAGCAGGTGGAACTCGAGGGCACGCTGCGCGCCCTGAACGACGAGACCCGCACGCTGCTGCGCGAGCGCGTGCGCGCGGTCGCAACGCAGATCGCGGGGGCCATGGGTGCAACAGCCGAAGTGACGGTGCCCGACGGCGTGGCCTATCCGGTCACTTTCAACGATCCCGAACTCACCGCGCGGATGCTGCCGAGCCTGCAGCGCGCCGCCGGAGCCGAGAAGGTGCTGCTGCGCCCGGCCGTCACCGGCGCCGAGGACTTCTCGTTCTTCGCGCAGGAAGCGCCGGGGCTGTTCGTCTTCCTCGGCGGCCGCGATCCCGCCCTGCCGGAAGCGCAGGCGCCCGGCCACCACACGCCGGAATTCCAGATCGACGACCGCGGCCTCGACCTTGGCGTGCGGGTGATGGCGGGCCTGGCGCTCGATTACCTCGGCGGTACGGACGTCGGGAAAGGCGCGGCAGGCGGCGCGCCGTGAGGCCGGGCGTCGGCGCCGCGCGCCGACGCGTTCAGCGGAACGCCGACCAGCCCTGCGCGGTGTAGAGCAGCAGCTGGTCGGAAACGAAGCCGGGCTGGCCGCGGAACTTCGCGCCCATCTCGCGCAGCGCGATGATGCCCTCCGGCGAATCGGCGTCGCAGAACATGCAGAGGTCGCGCGCGGGGATCGCCACCACTGCGCCGTTCGGGCAGTCGTTGCGAAGCACGGCCTTCCAGATCTCGTCGACGAGCACCAGCGACGACTCGTGTTCGCCATCGAGCAGGAAGCCCAGGTAGGGCGGATGGTCGACTTGCCGCAGCTGTCCCGGCCGCTTCACGATGGCCATCAGGTTCTGCAGTGCCTTGCGGTGCAGGCCGTCGCGGGTGAGGCCGGATTTCTCCCGCGCCTGCTCGTCGACGTAGAGCCAGTTGTCACCGTTGTCCATCCGGTAGACGACGACGAAATGCCCGAGCGTGGCGCGCGCCACCGGCCCCGAGGCTTTCAGCATCGTCTGGAAGTCGGCTTCGCTCATCCCCTCCGGACGGGGAATGCCCGGCGTCATCGACAAGGCCGCGCCCTCGGCGACGGCGGTGCCGAGCACCGCGCGGACGGCGGGGAAGGCCTTCTCCGGCATCGGTGAGGGCATCGCGGGGGTGCCCGTGACCGCGGGCGCCGCCGCCGGTACCCGCTGTGGCGTGGCCGCCGTGGCCGGGGCCGCAGCAGGCCGCTGTGCCGCCAGTCGTGCGCTGCGCTCGACGCGCGTGATCGCCTCCGCATTCGCCGAGGCGGCGTTGCGCGACAGCCACCACACGCCCCCCGTGGCCAGCGCGCAGAAGCCGGGCACGAAGGTCGCGATCATCGCCGGATACTTCGCCAGCGCCGGCAGTTCGATGGCCGCGGCGCCGCGGCTGATGGCGTAGATGCCGACCAGCAGGCCGCCGAACCATCCGACGATGCCGAGCAGGGGCGAACTGGTGGCGAGCCCCACCACGGCGACCACCGCAAGGGCGAGCGCGATCAGCAGCGGGCGCTGGGCGGCGGCGATGTCGGCGGACTGGGCGTGGAGCAGGTCGAGCTCGGCGTCGTGGTTCATTGGGGGCACGGGGGGCGGCAGGCGAAGCGGGCATCTGAGCAAAGCGCCCTTCACCTCCGCCAGCCCGAGCCGACGAGCGGGCGCCTGCGTCCGATGGGCTTCCCAAGCGCTGTCCGATTCCCCGCCGGACCTGGGCATGAGCCCCCTCACCCCCCGCTCGCATCCCGATCACCGCGCCTCGCCGCGGATTGCGCGATGCTGCACGCATGCTCAAGACGCTCGCCTCGCTGGTTTTCTACGCCCGCTTCCTCGGGCCGTTCTCCACGTTCGGCCATCGGCGCCGCCTCGCGGCCCGCCCCGCCGCGCCCTTCGATTTCCGCGGCCAGCGCTGGTGCGTTACCGGGGCGAGTGGCGGCATCGGCCGCGCCATCGTGCTCGGCGCCTTGCACGGGGGGGCCGAGGTGCATGCGCTGGCGCGCGACGCGGCCAAGCTCGAGGCCCTGCGCCGCGATGCCGGCGAGGGCGCACGCCGGCTGCACGTCGTTCCGCTGGATCTATCCCGCGTTGCGGAGGCCGAGGCTTGGGCCGCGCACGCCCCGCGCTTCGATGTGCTGGTGCACAACGTCGGCGTGATGCTGCACGCGCATACGCGGACGTCCGAGGGCGTGGAAACCAGCTTCGCGACCAACCTGCTGGTGCCCTTCGCGATGACGTCGGCTTTGCGTGAGGCCGGCGCCCTCGACGCCGGCAGCCTGATCATCGCGATGAGCTCCGGTGGCGCCTACGGCGCGAAGCTCGATCTCGACGCCCTCGAGGCGCGCGACGCGGCCCACCACGACGGCTTCATGGCCTACGCGCAGCACAAACGCGCGCAGATCGAGCTCACCCGTGCGTGGAACGCGGAGGCGCACGGCCCCCGTGCGCACGTGATGCACCCGGGCTGGGTCGACACCGATGGCGTGCGCTCGTCCCTGCCGGGATTCCGCCGCGTGTTGCGCCGCGTGCTGCGCAACGGCGAGCAGGGCGCCGACACCACGCTGTGGCTGGCAGCGACGCGGCCCGAGCCGCGGCCGGAGGGGGGGCTCTGGCTCGACCGCCACCGCGACACCGAGCACGCCTTCGCCATGACGCGCGGCGGTGCGAGCGCGGAGGCGCTGGTGGCCCTCCTGCGTCAGCGTGCGAGTTCGATCAGGTAGAGCCCGGCGCCGGTCGGGTCGTCGATGCGGGCGATGCGGCCCACGCCCGGCGCGTCGAAGGCCGGCACGCTCACGCTGCCGCCCGCCGCGTCAGTGGCCGACAGCGCGATCCCAAGGTCCGGAACGACCACATACAGCGACCAGTGCGCCGGCAGGTCGCCCCACTCGGCGGTCATCTGCAACAGGCCGCCGTAGTGCGTTTCGCCGACCGCGTACTCGCTGTAGCGCGTGCCGGCGGGCGCGTTGGCCGAATCCTTGAAGCTCCAGCCGAGCAGTTCGCCATAGAAACGCTGCGCGGCCTCGACGTCGCGCGTGGCGAGTTCGACCCAGCCGATGCTGAAGTCCTCGAACATCGCGAACTCGCCGCCGGCCGCCGCGTCCGCCTGCCAGAGGTTGAAGACCGCGCCGCCCGGGTCGGCCAGCACCGCGCCGCGGCCCATCCCGGGCACGTCGAAGGGCTCGCCGAAGGGCGTGGCCCCGAGCGCGATGGCCTTGGCGCGCGACGCGTCGACATCGGCCACGAGGAAGTAGGCGCTCCAGAACGAGGGCGCGCCTTCGGCGCCGGGTGGCAGGCCGCAGATGGCCCCCACCGCGGCGGTCGCATTGGCCATGAAGGCGTAGGGCCCCATCGGCGTGCCCTGCTCATCGGCCGACCAGCCGAACACCGCGTGGGCGAAGGTGATGGAGCGCGCGGGATCGGTGCTGGCCAGTTCGAACCAGCACGGGGCACCGAGCGGCGGGGTGTGGACGGGCATGGTCGTCTCCAGGGCGGCGCGCGCGGCGCGGGGTGGGCTGAGCGTGACGCGCTTCCGCACGGTGTGCCAGTCCCGCCCTGCGCTACGCTCCCGTGATGTCGATCACCTCGCCCTCCGTCCTCACCGCGCTGCGTCGCCACTGGCCTTGGGCCGTGGCTGCGCTCGTCCTCCTGGCCCTGGCCTCGCGCGTGCCCGGCTGGGTCTCCGGTCCTGTCGTCGAGGCCTATCGCGTCGAGGCCCGCCCGCTGCTCGCCAATGTCGTGGCCACCGGTCGCGTCGAGACGCCATCGCGCGTCACCGTCGGCAGCGAGATCACCGGCACCGTCGTTGAACGTCCGGTGCGCGAGGGTGATCGTCTGGCGGCTGGCGATGTCGTGGCTCGGCTCTCCGACGACGACGAGCGCGCAAAACTCGAGGAAGCCCGTGCGGCACTGGCGCAACTGCTGGAGCGCGAGCGTCCGGTGGATGCGGCCACCCTGGTGCAGGCGCGAGGCGCAGCCGAACAGGCACGCCGCGATGCCGCGCGCTTCGCCGAACTCGCCGCCAAGGGCCTCGTGGCCCGCGACCGCGCCGAACAGGCCACGCAGGCCCGTCGCGTGGCCGAGGCCGCGCTGGCGGGAGCGGAAGCGCAGGCGCGCGCCTCCGGCCCCGGCGGCAGCACCGAACGCCTGTTGCGCGATCGCGTCGCCACCGCCGAGGCGGCGCTGGCCCAGACCGTGATCCGCACCCGCGTGGCGGGCACCGTGCTGCGCCGGCTCGCCGAGCCCGGCGACGTGGTGCAGGCCGGCCGCGGCATCGTCGAACTGGCCCGCGACGGCGACCTGCTGGTTGTCGCGCAGGTGGACGAGCGCAATCTCGATCGCCTCGCCGAGGGCCAAACGGCGCTGGTGTCGGCCGATGCCTTTCCCAGCCAGCGCCTGCCGGCCCGCGTGGTGTTCATCGCACCGGCCGTCGACCCGCAGACCGGCACCGTGGAAGTGCGCGTCGAAGTGCCCGAGCCGCCGGCCACGCTGCGGCAGGACATGACCGTCTCCATCGACATCGAAGTGGGGCGCCGCGAGCGCGCGCTGGTGCTGCCGATCGATGCCGTCGATACGAGCGACAGCGCCGGGCCGTCGACCGTGCTCGTCGTTCGCGAGGGCCGCGTGCAGCGCGTGCCGGTGACGCTCGGGCTTCGCGGCGTCGACCGTGTCGAGGTGCTCGAAGGACTGGCCGAAGGCGAGGCCGTGCTGCCGCTGGCCGGTGCGCCGGCCGACGGTGCGCGCGTCCGCGTCGCCGCGGCGGAATGAACGTGTCGCGGCTCTGGTTCGAATGGACGCTGGCCACCCGCCTGCTGCTGGAGGGCCGCGCCCAGACCCTGCTGATCATCACCGGCATCGGCGTGGGCGTGGCGGTCATCGTCTTCCTCACTGCCCTCATCGGCGGATTGCAGAAGCAGATCATCGACCGCACGCTGGGCACTCAGGCGCACATCCGCATCAGCGCACCGGACGAGGTGGCCCGGCCGCTGCGCGTCGACGGCGAGACGGCGGTGCTCTCCCGCGTTGACCAGCGCGCGCAGCGCCTGCGCTCGGTCGACCAGTGGCAGCGCATCGAAACCGCGCTGGCCGGCTTTCCCGAAGTGACGGCGGTCTCGCCGCTGGTGTCCGGCCCGGCGCTCGCGCGTCGCGGTGCCGCCAGCCGCGCGGTGGTGCTGATGGGCATCGATCCGGAACGCTACGTGCGCATCGTGCCGGTGCCCGACAACGTCAAGGAGGGCCGCTGGCGCATCGTCGGCAACGACGTGGCGATCGGCCGCGAGCTCGCGAAAGATCTCGGCGCACAGTTGGGCGACCGCATCCGTCTCGACACCGGCGACGGCCGCAGCGACGTGTTCACCATCGTCGCGCTGTTCGAGCTCGGCGTGCGCGACCTCGACGGCCGCTTCGTCTACCTCGCGATGAAGCCTGCGCAGAGCCTGCTCGACCTGCCGGGCGGTGCCACCAGCATCGACCTTCGCGTGCGCGAGATCTTCGAGGCCGAAGACGTCGCCCAGCGGATCGCTGCGCGCCTCGGCATCCAGGCCGAAAGCTGGATGACGCTCAACAGCAACATCCTCGGCGCGCTCGCGGCGCAGAGCATGTCGACCAACCTGATCAAGGTGTTCGTGGGCCTTTCCGCCGCCTTCGGCATCGCCAGCGTGCTGGCGGTGAGCGTGGTGCAGCGCGGACGCGAGATCGGCATCCTGCGCGCCATGGGCACGCAACGTGGCCAGGTGCTGCGGATCTTCCTGCTGCAGGGCGCGCTGGTCGGCCTCATCGGCGCGGCCTTCGGCTGCCTGATCGGCGCCGGCCTGCTCGGGTTGTGGGACCTGATGGGCCTCGCGCGTTCGGGGCGCGGCGCCTTCGCCCTCGTCGTCACGCCGGCGCTGTTCGTCGGCGCTTCGGCGATGGCCACCGTGGTGGGCATGCTGGCGGCCATGGCCCCAGCGCGTCGTGCGGCACGACTCGATCCGGTGGAGGCGATGCGTGGCGGATGACCTCGTCCTGCGCCTCGACGGCGTGCGCAAGCGCTACAACGTCGGCCTGCCCAGCGAGATCGAAGTGCTGCACGGCCTTGGTTTCGAATTGCGCCGCGGCGAGTTCGCAGCACTCATTGGCCCGTCGGGCTCGGGCAAGACGACGCTGTTGAATCTGCTGGGCCAGCTCGACTCGCCCACCGAGGGCGAGATCGAACTGCTCGGCCAACCGACGCGCGCGCTCGACGACGACACCCGCACGCGGCTGCGCGGCGAAGCCATCGGCTTCGTGTTCCAGTTCCACCACTTGCTGCCGGCGTTCACCGCGCTGGAGAACGTGATGATGCCGAGGCTGGCCCGCGAGGGCCGACCCACGCCCGCCCTCATCGCCGAGGCGAAGGAGCTGCTGGAAGCCGTGGGCCTCGGCACGCTCGCCGACCGCAAACCGATGGCGCTCTCCGGCGGCCAGCAGCAGCGCGTGGCCATCGTCCGTGCGCTGATGGCGCGGCCCGCCCTGCTGCTCGCCGACGAGCCCACCGGCAACCTCGACACGCAGACGGCCGACGAGGTCTTCGCCCTGCTGCGCCGGCTGCACGCCGAGCGCGGCTTCGCCGTGCTGGTGGTGACGCATGACCCGCGCCTCGCCGACCGCTGCGACCGGGTGATCGAGCTGGTCGACGGGCGCATCGTCAGCGACGGGCCGCGGCGCGCGGGTTGAGCGGGGTCGGTTGGCCCGCCCTTGCTCAGAAGCGCCAGCCGAGACCCACCGTCACCGCCCAAGGCGCGTAATCGGTCGTGATGCGACCGCTGCCGGTCTCGGCATCGAGCGTCACCTTGCCGGCGTCGAGCCATCGCAGCCCGGCATCCATGAAGAGGTTATCGCCGAGGTCGTAGCGCGCCCCGAACAGAAGCTGGATGCCGTCACCATCGCCGCTGTAGGACGAACTGCCGATGTCCATGTCGACCTCCGTCAACTGGGCATAGCCCACGCCGACGTAGGTCCGGGCCTTCTCCGAGCCGAACAGGTCGATGTCGTAGAGCAGGTTCACGGCGGCGCTGGTCGAGGCGAAGTTGTCGCCGTTGCCCTGCGGGCCGGGCGCGGCGAAGCCGGGATTGCCGGCGTCGACGCTCTGGTAGACGAATTCGCCCTCCACCCGCCAGCCGTTCCCGAAGGCCCAGCCGAGGGCGCCGCCGCCGAGCAGGCCGCTGTCGAGGGCGAGGTTGCGCGATTGATTCCCGGACGGCGGGGCGGTGATGCCGCTCCAGGTCAGCGTCTGGTCGGACTGGTTGGCGAGGCCGAGCAGGGCGGTGGCGTAGAGGCCCTCGTCGCTGGCTTGGGCCGCTGGCGCGGCAGCCAGGGCCAGCGCGAGGCAGAGGGCGGCGCGGCGGCGGGGGGTCGGGGTCGTGTGTCGGGTCATCTCGGGGTCTCCGGGTCAGGCCGCGCCGGGGTGCGCGGTGCCCCTAAGCTGCCCACGCCGCATCGACGCTGGTGTGACCGTCGTGTGCCGGCTGCACCAGCGGCACGTTGCCTGCACGAACGGCCGCCCTAAACTCCCGCCATGACCGCCCATTACGCCCGCACCTGGCCGATCGTCGTCATCGCCTTGGCCCTGCTGTTCGCCCAACTCGAGCCGGAGCCGACGCGGACGTTGCCCTGGTTCGCCGCTTGGGCGGTGTGGATTGTGCACATCGGGGTCGGGCTCGCGCTGGCCATCGTCGCCACCCATGCCACGGCGCGTTGGTCCATCCTGAGGGCGGCGCCGGCCTGGTCACGCCTGCTGGTCGGTGGCCTGCTGGGCAGCCTCGCTTTCGCTCCCCTGGCCCTCGGTTTCGAGCGCCTGTTCCCGATGCCGGCGGAAGGCCCGTCGGACGACGTCCTGGACCAGTGGGAGGCGGCGGGTGGCGGGCTGGCCCTGGTGGCCGAATGGCTGCAACTGGCGCCGAGCTACCTCGTCAGCTGGGCGCTGCTGAACCTCGTGCCGCTGGCGCCCACGGTGATCCGCGAGTCCCCGTCGGCCCCCGTGGGCGGCAGCCCGATTCCGCCGATGGTCGTGGGCAACGACCGCAGCGACGCTGGGATCGTCGATGCGACGATCGCGCCGGCGCACGACACGCCCGAGCTGGCCGCATCGCCCTTTTTCGAACGCCTGCCCGCCGCCATCGGTCGCGATATCGTCCGCATCGATGCCGACCTGCACTACCTGCAAGTGCGCACCGCGTTGGGCCGGGCGACGGTGCTGGGCAGCCTCGCCGAAGTCGAGGCCGCCCTGCCCGAGGCGGGCCTGCGCGTGCACCGCTCGCACTGGATCGCGTTCGCGCACCTGCGGCGCGTCTCGAAGAGCGCCAAGGGCTGGGCCTGCGAGCTGCGCGGCGGTGAGCGCGTACCGATCAGCCGGCGTCGCCTCGCCGAGGTGCGCGAGCGCCTCGGCAGCGGATTCGTGATCGATCCGATGGGCTGAGTCGACCTCAGCGCACCAGCCGGTGCTCGACGAGGTGCTGCACCACCGCCGGATCGGCCAGGGTCGTCGTGTCGCCCAATTGGTCCGGTGCGTTCTCGGCGATCTTGCGCAGGATGCGCCGCATGATCTTGCCGCTGCGCGTCTTCGGTAGGCCGGGCGCGAACTGGATGTGGTCAGGCTGGGCGATCGGCCCGATCTCGTGGCGCACCTGCTGCTTCAGTTCGGCAAGCAGCGCGTCGTCCATGTCGATGCCCGCCTTCAACGTCACGTAGGCGTAGATGCCCTGGCCCTTGATGTCATGCGGAAATCCAACCACGGCCGCTTCGGCCACGGTGGCGTGAGACACCAGCGCGCTTTCCACTTCCGCGGTGCCGATGCGATGCCCCGACACGTTGATGACGTCGTCGACGCGGCCGGTGATCCAGTAGTAGCCGTCTTCGTCGCGACGGCAGCCGTCGCCGGTGAAGTACATGCCGCGGTAGGCCTTGAAGTAGGTGTCGATGAATCGCGCGTGGTCACCGAACACCGTGCGCATCTGCCCGGGCCAGGAGCCCAGCAACACGAGGTTGCCGCTCGTGGCTCCTTCGAGGATCTTGCCGTCCGCGTCGACGAGCGCCGGACGGATGCCGGGCAGGGGCTGCGTGGCAGAGCCCGGTTTCGCCTCGACGGCGCCGGGGATCGGCGAGATCAGCATCCCGCCGGTTTCGGTCTGCCACCAGGTGTCGACCACCGGGCAGCGCTCGTCGCCGACCACGCGGTGGTACCAGCGCCAGGCTTCGGGGTTGATCGGTTCGCCGACGGTGCCGAGCAGGCGCAGCGTCTTGCGCGAGCGCTTCTTCACCGGCTCGTCGCCGTCGCGCATCAGCGCGCGGATGGCGGTCGGCGCGGTGTAGAGGATGGTGACGCCGTGGCGGTCGACGATGTCCCAAAGGCGGCCCGAATCCGGCCACGTCGGCACGCCTTCGAACATCACCGCGGTGGCGCCGTTGCTCAAGGGACCGTAGACGATGTAGCTGTGGCCGGTGATCCAACCGACGTCGGCGGTGCAGAAGAACACATCGTCGGGACGATGGTCGAACACGGCGTGGAAGGTCCAACTCGCCCACGCGAGGTAGCCGCCCGAGGTGTGCAGCACGCCTTTCGGCTTCCCGGTGGAGCCCGAGGTGTAGAGGATGAACAGCGGGTCCTCGGCGCCCATCACCGGCGCGTCGTGCGCGTCGGGTTGGCCTTCGACCACCGATTCATACCAGCGGTCGCGCGGCATCTGCATGGGCACCGCGGCGCCGGTGTTGCGCACCACCAGCACCGTCGAGACGGTCGTTGTGCCCGGCATCGCCAAGGCTTCGTCGATGGTGGCCTTCAGCGGGATGCGCTTGCCGCCGCGACGCGCCTCGTCGGCGGTGATCACCAGCGTGCTGCCGCAGTCGGCGATGCGGTCGGCCACCGCGTGCGGCGCGAAGCCGCCGAACACCACCGAATGCACGGCGCCGATGCGCGCGCAGGCCAGCATGGCCACGGCGGCTTCGGGGATCATCGGCAGGTAGATGGTGATGCGATCACCTCGCTTCACGCCGAGATTCTGCAGCGCATTCGCCAAGCGACAAACGCGGGCGTGCAGTTCGCGGTAACTGATGCGCTGCGCCGGTTCCTTCGGGTCATCCGGTTCGAACAGGATCGCCGCCTTGTCGCCGTTCGTGGCGAGCTGGCGGTCGAGGCAGTTGGCCGCGACGTTGAGTTCGCCGTCGCCGTACCAGCGGATGCGGAAGCGCTCGGCATCGAAGTCGACGTCCTCGATCTCGGTCGGGAAGCGCGACCAGTCGAGGCGCTCGGCCAGCGAGCGCCACCACGTGTCCGGGTCGCGCTCGAAGGTGGCACGGGCCTGCGCCAGGCGGGCGCTGTCGTAGTGCGCCCGCGCGGCGAAGTCGGCGGGAATGGGCAGGCGGTCGTCGGGGGTGGCCATGGCGGGGGCTCGCTCTCGGGATCCGCCCAGTGTGCGACGCAGGGCGGGCGCTGTCTCGCCTGTCAGGGCGCGATGGCCGTCCACCTCGTCTACAGTCCGTCGCCAAAGCTCGGCACACGCCAAGCATGCTTTCTTCAGGAGCGCCCCATGGCCGCCATCCCGAACGCCCCCCAGCCGGCCGGCAAGCCGGCCCACGCCTTCGGCGACGGCATCGACAAGAGCCACCGCAAGGTCATCCTCGCCTCGAGCCTCGGCACGGTGTTCGAGTGGTACGACTTCTTCCTCTACGGCGCGCTCGCCGCGATCATCGCCAAGCACTTCTTCACCGCGCTCGACCCGACCTCGGGCTTCATCTTCGCCCTGCTGGCCTTCGCCGCCGGCTTCGCGGTCCGGCCCTTCGGCGCGCTGGTGTTCGGACGGCTCGGCGATCTCGTCGGCCGCAAGTTCACCTTCCTCATCACCATCGTCCTGATGGGCGTCTCGACCTTCCTCGTCGGCATCCTGCCCGGCTATGGATCGATCGGCGTTGCGGCCCCGATCATCCTGATCGTGCTGCGCATGCTGCAAGGCCTGGCGCTCGGCGGCGAGTACGGTGGTGCCGCGACCTACGTCGCCGAGCATGCGCCACAGGGCGAGCGCGGCCTGTACACCAGCTTCATCCAGACCACCGCGACGATCGGCCTGTTCCTGTCGCTGGCGGTCATCCTCGGCTGCCGCCTGCTGCTGGGCAACGAGGCCTTCGACGCCTGGGGCTGGCGCTTGCCCTTCATCCTTTCGGTGGTGCTGCTGGCGATCTCCGTCTACATCCGCACACAGCTGCACGAGTCGCCGGTCTTCCAGCAGATGAAGGACGAGAACAAGACTTCCAAGGCACCGATCAGCGAAAGCTTCGGCAACTGGAAGAACGGCAAGATCGTCCTGCTCGCGCTGATCGGCGCGACCGCCGGCCAGGCCGTGGTCTGGTACGCCGGGCAGTTCTACGCGCTGTTCTTCCTGCAGCAGACCATCAAGGTCGATCCGACCACCGCCAACCTGCTCATCGCCGGCGCCCTCGCCATTGGCACGCCGTTCTTCATCTTCTTCGGCTGGCTTTCCGACAAGATCGGGCGCAAGAGCATCATCATGGGTGGGTGCTTGCTGGCCGCATTGACCTTTATCCCGATCTTCAAGGGCCTGACGCACTACGCCAACCCGGCGCTCGACGCGGCCATTGCCACCTCGCCGGTCGTGGTCAGCGCCGACCCCGACAACTGCAACGTGATGTTCGACCCGGTCGGCAAGACGGTGTTCACCAACAGCTGCGACGTGGCCAAGGGCGCGCTGACCAAGGCCGGCGTGCCCTACAGCAATGCCGAGATGCCGACCGGCGCCATCGCCGAGGTGCGCGTCGGCGACGTGGTGCTGCCCGCCTTCGACGGCGCCGGCCTGCCGGCCGCCGAGTTCAAGGCCCGCAGCGAGGCCTATGCCGCCAGCCTGAAGACCGCGCTGGTTGCCGCGGGCTACCCGGCGGCGGCCGACCCGGCCGCGGTCAACGAGCCGATGGTGCTGCTGCTGCTGACCATCCTCGTGCTGTACGTGACGATGGTGTACGGCCCGATCGCGGCGTGGCTGGTCGAGATGTTCCCGACGCGCATCCGCTACACGTCGATGTCGCTCCCGTACCACATCGGCAACGGCTGGTTCGGCGGCTTCCTGCCGACCACGGCTTTCGCCCTCGTGGCCTTCACCGGCAACATCTACAGCGGCCTCTGGTACCCGATCGCGATTGCGGCCCTGAGCCTGGTCATCGGCACCCTGTTCCTCCGCGAGACCAAGGACGTGCCGATCGACGAGTGAGTCGTCAAAACCGGTGATCGCCCGGACACGGCGCCCCCACGGGGCGCCGTGCTCGTTTAGGCTGGTGGGCACCCTGGGGAGAGGGCATGTCGACCACGCGGCCCAGCTACGCCGAGACCCGCGAGACGCTGCGCTGGCGCGTGGCGCTGGTGCTGGTCGCCCTGATGTCGACCCTGATGCTCGCGCTCGGCCTGCTCAACACCTCGTTGGGCCTGACCGACACCGCGCGGCTGGCCTGGATCGTTTTCACGCTCAATGCCACGAGCCTGCTGGGCCTGCTCTGGCTGCCAAGGCGTGCCGGCACCATGGCCTTCTTCGGCGTGATCCTCGGCCTCATCGTGTTCGCCATCGGCTTCGGCTGGTGGCACGAGCGCCCGCTGCACTACTGGGGCTTCCTGTTCCCGGTGGTCGTCGTGTTCCTGCTGCCAGCCTGGCGCGCGATGGTCGCGATGCTGGTCTTTGGCCTGTTCGTCTGCGGCGTCGCGATGTTGCAGATCGCTCCGATCGACGTCGTGCGTTTCGCCAGCGTCTACGGCCTGATGGTGTGCTTCGTCACCACCTACGCGCTGCTGGAGGAGCGCGCCGGCGTGATGCTCCGCGAGGTCGGCGACCGCGACGGCCTGACCGGCTGCTTCAATCGCCGCCGATTCAACGAGGCGATGGCGCGGCGTGTCGCGCCGCGTGCCGAAGCCACGCGCCTCGGCGTGCTGCTGGCCGACGTCGATCACTTCAAGGCCATCAACGACCAACGCGGCCACCTCGAGGGCGACCGCGTATTGATGGCGGTGGCCAGCACGTTGCAACGCGCGCTGCAGTCGGAGGCGGAGCGCGGCCGCGCCAAGCTCTACCGCTACGGCGGCGAGGAGTTCGCCGTGCTGGTGAGTGGGCGCGATCCCGCCCAGCTCGGGCTGCTCGCCGAAGCCTTGCGAAGCGCGATCGCCGCCGGTGGCGATGGGCTTGGGCCGGGCGAGGTGACGATCAGCGTCGGCGTGGCGGCGTGGTGGCAGGGCTCGGAGGCCCCGGAAGCCGCCCTGCAGCGCGCCGACGAGGCGCTCTACGAGGCGAAGCGCGGCGGCCGGAACCGGGTGGTGGTGGCCCCGGGCTGAGGCAACAAAAAACCCGCCTCTCGGCGGGTTTTTCGTGGAGCGGATCGTTCGGCCGAGGGCTTACTTGATCTTCGCTTCCTTGTAGGCGACGTGCTTGCGGATCGTCGGATCGTACTTCTTGATCTCGAACTTGCCGGTCATCGTCTTCTTGTTCTTGTCGGTGGTGTAGAAGTGGCCGGTACCGGCCGTCGACACCAGACGGATCTTGTCGCGCTTCGAAGCCATGGTGGTTCTCCCTTAGACCTTGACGCCGGAGGCGCGGAGCTCGGCGAGGACGGCGTCGATGCCGTTCTTGTCGATCGTGCGCAGGGCGTTCGCCGAAATCTTGAGCTTCACCCAGCGGTTCTCGCTGGCAACCCAGAAGCGGCGTTCGTGGATGTTCGCCGAAAAGGTACGGCGGGTCTTGTTGTTCGCGTGCGAAACGTTGTTGCCCGACATGACGCTCTTGCCGGTCAGCTGACACTTGCGGCCCATAAGGCTCTCCTGGGTGCTGCGTGGGTGCCGCCCATTGCCTGGGTGGCTTCGGCCCGCCCCGCGGCCCGGAGGCCGTGCCCTTGAAGGCGATGGGGCGGAAGGTCCCGCGTGGGCGGGACGGTGCATCCCCTTGCGGCCGACGGGCGGACGCAGGGAGCCGCGCACTATGCCAGCGTCCCGGCCTGTGGACAAGTCCGGTGGACGGGGCGTTCAGGCGGCCGGGCGGCGCACCGTTGCCACCCCGGGCCCATCCCGCCGACACTCGGGCTGGACGGAACCGGGGAGAACCGCATGATCGTGACGGTGGCGAACCACAAGGGCGGCGTGGGCAAGACCTCGCTGGCCGCGCACCTGGCCTTCCGGGCCGCGGAGCGGGGCAACAAGGTGCTGGCGGTCGATTTCGACGCCCAGGGCAACCTCACCGGCACGCTGGCCGACCGCGGCAAGGCCCTGAAGGCCGACGGCGCCGAGCGCCTGTTCTCGGCCGACGGGGTGCCGGTCCCGATGCAGGGGGTCGATCCGAACATCCACGTGCTGCCGGCGACCGCCGCGCTCAACGCCACCGACCGCGGCCAGCTCTCGCAGGCCTTCACCGCCATCGGCCACCTGAAGACGCTCAACAAGGAGTTCAGCGTCATCGTCATCGACACCGCGCCGGCCATCGGCCTGCGCCTCACCGCCGCGCTGGCCGCCTCGCAGCGCCTCGTCATCCCGCTGCAGCCCGAGAGCTATGCCGTCGACGGCGTGGCCTCGCTGCTGGCCGAGGCGGTGTCGATTTCCGAACACATGAACCCGAACCTCGCGCCGGCCGAGTTCGTCATCAACGCCATCAACCCGCGCGCGAAGCAGCACGCCACCACCGCGCAGCGCCTGATGCAGCAGTTCAAGGTGCGCACGCCGCACCTGCGTCGCGCCATCGCCGTGGCCGACGCGCTGGCGGCGAAGAAGCCGGTATGGCGGAACCCGTCGAACAGCGCGGTGGCCAACGAGTGGGCCGTGCTCTGCGACGAGTTGCTCGACGAGTTCGGCGTGGTCGACTGGACCTGAGCCGGGCCACACGAGCTCCCCGCCGAAGGTCACGGTGACCGCCGGCGGTTTCGCGAGCACCTGGGCGCCGCCGACACTGGCTCTCCCTGATCCCGAGATGGCTGATGACCGTCGAACTGCGGCTGGACGAGGTCTCGTTCCGCTACGGGCGCAAGCCCGACACCCTGCATGCCCTGCAGCTGCAGCAGGGCGCCGGCATCCTCGGCCTGCTCGGGCCGAACGGCGCGGGCAAGTCGACGCTGATGCGCCTTCTGGCCACCTTGGCCAAGCCCACCCGCGGACGGATCACCTGGAACGGCGTCGACATCGCCCGCGATCCGAACGCGCTTCGCCGGGAACTCGGCTACCTGCCGCAGGAATTCGGCGTCTACCCGGCCCTGAGCGCGCGCGAGTTCCTCGCCTACCTCGCCGCGGTGAAAGGCCTGGACCGCCGCCGGGGCGACGAGCGGATCGAGGCCTGCCTCGCCGCCGTGGGCCTGGCCCATGCCGCCGATCGACGGCTCGGCGATTTTTCCGGCGGCATGCGCCAGCGCGCGGGCATCGCCCAGGCCCTGCTCAACGAACCGCGCCTGCTCATCGTCGACGAACCGACGGTGGGCCTCGACCCCGAGGAGCGCCTCCGATTCCGCCAGATCCTCACCGAGCTGGCGGCCGACCGACTGGTCATCCTCTCCACCCATATCGTCAGCGACGTCGATTCCAGTGCCGACCGCATCGCCGTGATGCGCAGTGGCCGCCTGTTGGCCCACGTCACGCCGGGCGAGCTGATCGCCCGCGCCATGGGCCAGGTGTGGCGCTGCACGATTGGCGACAGCGAATTGCCCGCCCTGCGTGAGCGCCATCCGGTGAGCCATGTGGAGCGCGCCGATGGCGGGCTGCGTGTGCACGTCATCGCCCGCGCCGCGCCGCAGCCCGCGGCCGAAGCGATCGCCCCTGCGCTGGAAGACGCCTACCTCGCCTGCCTGCACCTCGCGGACGCGGCCTGATGGACGCCCTGCGCCGCCTCGCCGCGATCAGCCTCGCGGACCTGCGCCAGCGCACCCGCCAGCCGCGCTTCTGGTGGGTGCTGGCCCTGCTCGTGGCGGGCGCTTGGCTCTGCCTGCCCGAAGCGGGCAGCAGCAACGGCATGCGCGTCACCGTCGGTGAAGGGCGCGCTTGGTACTCGAGTGCGTGGGTGGGCATGGTGATGGCGCTGTGCGCCTCGACCCTGCTGACGCTGTTCGGCTTCTACGCCGCGCGCGGCAGCATCGCGCAGGACATCGACAGCCGCGGATGGGAAGTGTTGATGGCGACGCCGATGACCCGCGCCGGGTATCTCGTGGCGAAGTTCATGGGCCTGATGGCGGTGTTCGCGCTCTACATCGCTGCGATGGCCCTCACCGGCCTCGTCGGCCAGTGGGTGCGCGGCGAGGTGGCGGTGTTCGCCCCGTGGGAACTGCTGAAGCCGCTGCTGTTGCTCACGCTGCCGGCGATGGCGGTGACGGCGGCCTGCATCGTCTGGTTCGACCTGTTGCCCTGGCTGCGCGCGACGGCCGGCAACGTGCTGTATTTCTTCGTGTGGATCACGCTGCTGGTCGTGGGCCCTGCCGGCATGTCGGAGGGCGACCTCGCGCACCCCGTGCCGGACGCCCCGACCGTGCTGCTGACCGACGTGCCCGGCATCACCGTGATGCGCACCGACATCCTGCCGGTGGTGGCTGCGACCCGGCCGGACCTGGTCTCGAACAACTTCCAGATCGGCGGCTCCGGCGAGGACGATCCCACGGCGCGTTTCCCGTGGGAGGCCTGGCACCCGGACACGAGCGCTGTGGCGTCGCGCTTGGCCCTCTTGTTCCTCGCACTGGGCCTCGCGTTGGCGGCCACGCCGCTGGTGAACTGGGCGGCGAGCCGGCCACGACAGCGCGTGGACGCTGCCTCGCAGGCCGGTTGGCGCTTGCGCTGGCTGGATCGCCTGCTGAAGCCGCTCGAAGGTGTCGCGTTCGGCCGTCTGGTGGCGGCGGAGCTGCGCCTGGCCCTGCGCCCTCGCGGCGCGTGGTGGTGGCTGTTCGCCCTCGGCGCATTGGGCGCGCAGTTCGGTGCGCCGGGCGAAGGCCGCCATGCCGCGTGGCTGGTCGCCCTCGCGCTCGGCCTGCCCTACTTCGCCCGTGCGCTGCTGCGCGACGACGAATGCGGCACCGCCGACCTGCTCGCGTCCGGGGAGCGGCGGCGCGGCCAGTTGCGGGCGGCGCGCCTGACGGCCGCGAGCCTGCTGGCGCTGGGCCTGTCCCTGCCCAGCCTGATCGTCTCCCCGGAACACGCGTTCGCCGTGGCGGCGGCGGCGCTCAGCGTCGCCGCGTGCGGGTTCGGGCTGGCACGCCTCACCGGCAATGCGCGGACGGCGGAACTGCTCTACGTGCTGGGCGCCTACCTCGCGCTCAACGGCGCGCCCGTCTTCAGCCCCTTCGTCCATCCGCAGGCCACGGTGCTATGGCACGGTGCCGCGGCCGTCGTCGCGGTGCTGGTCGTGCTGATCGGTGGCCGGCGCTAGCGCCGGCCGAGGTCAGGCCTCGCTGCGGCCGCGCAGCCGCTCGAGCAGACCCTCGAGCGTTTCGTTGCCGTGGAAGTGCAGCACCAGCTGGCCTTTGCCGCCACGGCCGGATTTCACTTCCACCTTCGTGCCCAGCAGTTCGCCGAGCTCGCGTTCGAGCTGGGCGACATCGGCGTCGCGCTTCACCGCGGGCTTCTTGCCGGGCTTCGTCTCCGGCAGCTTGCCGGCGGCGAGTTCGTGGGCGCGACGTTCCACCTCGCGCACGCTCCAGCCTTCCTCGGCCGCCTGCTGGGCCAGCGCGATGGCGGCCTGCGGGTTGAGCGTCAGCAGGGCGCGGGCGTGGCCCATCTCCAGCTTGCGGGCGTCGACGAGGGCGCGGATAGCCTCCGGCAGCTCGAGCAGGCGCAGCAGGTTCGACACAGCGGCGCGCGAGCGGCCCACGGCCTCGGCGGCCTGCTGGTGCGTGAGGGCGAATTCGTCGATCAGGCGGGCCAGGGCCTGCGCTTCCTCGAGCGGGTTGAGGTCTTCGCGCTGGATGTTCTCGATCAGCGCCATGGCGATGACGGCGCGGTCGTCGACCTTGCGCAGCACCACCGGCACCTCGGCGAGGCCCGCGCGCTCGGCGGCGCGCCAGCGGCGCTCGCCGGCGATGATCTCGTAGCGGTCCTTGCCCACCGAGCGCACGAGGATCGGCTGGATCACGCCCTGGGCCTTGATCGACTCCGCGAGCTCATCGAGTGCCGAACCGTCGAAGTGCTGGCGCGGCTGGTACTTGCCGGCCTGCATCTGGCCGATCGGCAGCGTCTTCAGGACATCGCCCGGCGCCGGCTCGTCGGCCTTCGCGCCCTTGTTGCCAGTGCCCAGCAGGGCATCGAGGCCGCGACCGAGGCCGCGTGCTTTCGTGCTCATCGCGCGGCCTCCTTGGCCAGCTTCTTCTCGCCGCGGACGATCTCGCCCGCCAGCCCGAGGTAGGCGATGCCGCCCCGTGAGGAACGGTCATACCCGATGATGCTGCGGCCATGCGACGGCGCTTCGGCGAGGCGCACGTTGCGCGGCACGATCGAGCGGAAGACCTTGTCGCCGAAGTGCTCGGTGAGCTCGTTCGACACGGCGCTGGCGAGGTTGTTGCGCACGTCGTACATGGTGCGGACGATGCCGCTGATCTCGAGCGCCGGGTTGAGCTTCTGCTTCAGCGCATTGATGGTGTTGACCAGCGCCGACAGCCCTTCCAACGCGAAGTACTCGCACTGCATCGGCACGATCACGCCGTCGGCGGCGGCCAGTGCGTTGAGCGTCAGCAGCGAGAGCGAGGGCGGGCAGTCGATCAGGATGTAGTCGTAGCGGTCGCGCACCGTGTCGAGTGCGTTCTTCAGCCGCTGCTCGCGCTGCGACTCGTCCATCAGGCGGATCTCGGCCGCCGTCAGGTCGATATTCGTGGGCAGCAGGTCGTAGCCTTCCTGCGTCTTGACGATCGCGGCGTCCGCGGTTGCCTCTTCGAACAGCACTTCGCACATCGAGGCCTCGAGCTCGCGCTTGTCGACGCCCGAGGCCATGGTGGCGTTGCCCTGCGGGTCGAGGTCGACCAGCAGCACGCGGCGCGGGGTGGTGGCGAGGGCGGCGGCCAGGTTGACGGCCGTCGTCGTCTTGCCGACGCCGCCTTTCTGGTTGGCGATTGCGAGGATGCGGGCCATGCGGGACGCGGGTTCCGTGCAGCCGGCCCGAGGGGCCGGCAAGGCCGTGGATGATGCCACAGCGCCCCGGAGCCCCGGCTCGGGTGAGGCTGGCCGCCGGATCAGGGCCGGCGTCAGGCCCTGCCGCGGAGCAGGCCGGCCTCGCGCAGGCTGGCGATGGTGGCGTCCAGCAGCTCGGGCAGCGGGGTCTCGCGGTAGCCCAGCCGGGCCATGGCCTTCGACGAGTCGACCTGCAGGTCGTGGCAGGGGAACACTGCGGCCTCCGGGGTGATGTCCGGCATCTTGCCGGTGACCCGAGAGAGGGTGTCGCTGGCCCAGGCCACCGACTTCAGCACCCAGGCCGGCGTGGCGCGAGTGGGCGCCTTGCGGCCAAGGCGCTCGCCGATCATGCCGATCAGGTCGACGAAGCTCGCGTGTGCGCCGCCGAGCAGGAAGGTCTCGCCCTCGATGCCGTCCTCGAAAGCACGCACCTGGGCCCGGGCGATCTCGCGCACATCCGCGAAGGCGCCGGAGCCGGGTGGGGCGCCGGGCAGCTTGCCCTGGTCGACCAGCAGGATCAGTCGCGCCCAGTTGCGGGTGTCGCCGGGGCCGAGGATGTGGGAGGGCTGGAAGACCACCCACGGCACGCGTGAACCGCGCACGGCCTGCTCGGCCAGGAACTTGGTGCGCTCGTAGTTCACCCAGCTCTCGCCGCCGCGCTGCGGCACGTCCTCGCGCAGCACGCCGTGGACGAGGTGCGAGTACGCCGAGACCGAGCTGGTGTGGAGGAAGCGCCGGATGCCGGCGGCTTCCGCCGCGCGCAGCAACAGTTCGGCCCCGCGCACGTTGGTGCGCGTCTGGATCGGGTTGTGCGGCCGCCACTGGGTGGTGTCCGCCGCGGTGTGGAAGATCGCTTCGCAGCCTTCGACCGCTGCCTGCAGGAGGGCCCATTCAGCGGGCCGCTCCTCGCCCAGCGTGGCGCGGACGGGCTCGCCGCCCAAGGCGCGGATGGCGGCATCGCCCGACTCCGAACGCGAGACGCCGCGAACGGTGTGGCCGGCCGCGACGAGTTCGCGCAGCAGGTGTTGGCCGACGAAGCCGGTGGCTCCGGTGAGCAGGACTTCCGCCATGGGGAGGCTCGCAGCAGGGGGGAGGCCGAAGGTGGCCCATCCGGGGCCTGCGGAACGTGAGCAAGGTCGCGCCGTGGCCGAGGATGACGTGGGTTGACGCTTCGGGCCGGCGGGCGGAGGAGAATCCCGCTACCACCCGGTAGCGAGACCTCTCCCCATGGACCCGATGAACGGCACACCGACCAGCACCCCCACCCGTGCCGCGGAGAAGTGGTTCGGCAAAGCCCTCGCGGAGGCGAGCGCGGTCGAGCGGCGCGTTCTCGACGTCGCCCTGCGCCAGAAGACCGTCGCCAAGGACGCCGCGCTGCAGGCCGACGCCCAGCGGAGCTTCGGCGAGCGGATGGCGGATGGGGTGGCGGCCTTCGGCGGGTCCTGGACCTTCATCGGGCTTTTCGCCCTCGTCATCGTCCTGTGGTCGCTCGTCAACACGGAGCTGCTGGGCACGGCGGCCTTCGATCCCTACCCCTACATTTTCCTGAACCTGATGCTCTCGATGCTGGCGGCCGTGCAGGCGCCGGTGATCCTGATGAGCCAGAACCGCCAGGCCGAACGCGACCGCATCGCGGCCGCGCACGACTACGAGGTGAACCTGCGCGCCGAGCTCGGGATCATCGCGCTGCACGAGAAGCTCGACGCGTTGCGGGTGGAGCAGATGGCGACGCTCATCGCCACGCAGCAGGAGCAGATCGCCCTGCTTCAGCGCCTGGTCGAGGCGCGCGCGCCGGATGGGCGGTAGGCGCGAACGGCCGGAGGCGCGACAATCGTGGGCATGAATGCTCCGACCGACCTTGGATTCCTGCGCCCCGACCTCGAGCGAGGCCTCGCCGCTCTCGGCCTCGATCCGGGCGCGCCGGTGGAACGCAGCGCGCCGGCGGCCGGCGACGACGGCACGCTGGCCGGCGCCCTGCTGGCCTACCTCGCCCTGCTGGTGCGCTGGAACGGCACGTACAACCTCACCGCCATCCGCGATCCGGCCGAGATGCTGGTGAAGCACCTGTTCGATTCACTGGCGATGGCGCCGCACGTGCGCGGCCTCGCCACGCTCGCGGACCTCGGCACCGGCCCCGGCCTTCCCGGCATCCCGCTGGCGCTCGCCACGCCGGGCCTCGCCGTCGCGCTGGTGGAGAGCAATGGCAAGAAGGCGCGCTTCCTCCGCGAGTGCGTGCGCCAGCTCGGCCTCGCCCCGCGCGTGCGCGTGCTCGAGTCGCGCGCCGAGGCGGTGGCCGAGCCCGGCGCGTTCGAGGCGATCACCGCCCGAGCGCTCGACCGTCTCGTGGGCATCCTCGAGGTCGGTGGCCACCTCGTCGCTCCGGGCGGGCGCCTGCTGGCGATGAAGGGCGTGCACCCCGCCGAGGAGATCGCCGAGCTGCCGTCCGGTTGGGTCGGCGGCGCCGTCCACCGGCTGTCGGTGCCGGGCCTGGAGGGCGAGCGGCACCTGGTCGAGGTGCGGCGGGGCTGAGACGGCGCTAGACCGCCGCCGGCTGCGCCCCGAGGTCGATCCAGTGCTGCAGTGGCGCGGGGCGGCCGAAGTGGTAGCCCTGGCCTTGGCGGATACCGAGCGTCCACAGCGCCTTGCGCTGCTCTTCGGTCTCGATGCCCTCGCTGACGACCTCGAGCTCGAGCGACGCGGCCATGGCGACGATCGCGCGGATGATCGGCCGCGAACCGCCGCGCGTTTCCGCGCCGCTTTCCAGCGACGTGGCGAAACTGCGGTCGATCTTCAGCCCGTGCAGCGGGAAGTGCTGCAGGTAGGAGAGCGCCGAGTAACCGGTGCCGAAATCGTCGAGCATGATGCGCACGCCGGCGCGGTGCAGGGTTTCGAGGGCTGCGCGGGCCAGGTCCTTGCGGTCGATCAGTGCGCCTTCGGTCACCTCCACGCAGACACGCGACGGATGCGCGCGCTGGTCGCGAACCAAGGTAAGGAAGCGCGTCGCGAAATCCGGGGCGAGCAGGTGGCGCGGCGACAGGTTCACCGAGACGTAGGCATGGCTCGGCGTCAGGCGGACGAGATCGCCGATCGCGCTCGCGTACATGCGCCAGTCGATCTCCTCGATCATGCCGGTCTCCTCGGCGAGGCCGAGGAAGGCGCCGGGCGCCCGGACCGTGCCGTCCGGGCGGTTCCAGCGCAGCAGCGCCTCGTAGCCCAGCACGGCGCCGTTGGCGATGCTGACGATCGGCTGGTAGTAGGGCTCGAACTCGTGGTGGACCATCGCCCGGCGCATTTCGCGCTCCAGCTCGAGCCGCTGCTGCGCGAGATGGCGGAGGTCCTCGTCGAACAGCGCGTAGCGCTTCCGGCCGTCGGCTTTGGCGCGATACATGGCGGCGTCGGCGTCGCGCAGGATCTCCTCGGCCGACGCGTAGTGCGGCTGGGCGACGGCAACGCCCACGCTGGCCGAGCTGTGCAGCTCGCGCCCTTCGATGAAGAAGGGTTGGTCGAGCACCTGCATGATGCGCTCGGCGACGTTGATGGCGTCCTCGACGCTGCGGATGCGCTCCAGCAGCACGGCGAACTCGTCGCCGCCGAGCCGGGCGAGCACGTCCGGGTTGCGTACGCACTCGCCGATCCGCTTCGCCGCCTCGCGCAGCAGCGCGTCGCCGACGAGGTGGCCTTCCGAGTCGTTGATGACCTTGAAGCGGTCGAGATCGAGGAACAGCACGGCGAACAGCCGCTCCGGCTGCGCCACGTGCTGGGCCATCGAGGCCACGAGGCGGTCGAGCAGGTACTGTCGGTTCGGCAGGCCGGTGAGGCTGTCATGCAGGGCCTGGTGCTTGAGCTGGCGCTCCACGCCCTCGCGCGCGCTGATCTGCTGGCGTAGCGTCTCGTTGGCGAGCCCCAGTTCGCGTGTCCGTTCCGACACGCGGTGTTCAAGGTCGAGGTAGGCCTGGCGCAGCGCGACACCGGCGCGTCGGCGACCGATCGCCGCGGCGATGTGCGTGCCGACGAAGCTCAGCAGTTCGAGGTCGCGGTGGGTGAACCGCACGTCCGCGCGGTAGCTCTGCACGGCGATCACGCCCACCGGCGCGTCGTCCACCATCATCGGTACGCCCAACCAGCAGCTCGCGGACTGCTGGCCGGCCACGGTCGCGCCCAGTGCGTTCAGTTCGCGCATCACCGACTCGCTGGCGAGCAGCGGTTCGCCGCTGTGCAGGACGTACTCCGTCAGCCCCTGGCCGGCTTTCCGGGACGGGCGCGTCGGCGTCCGCTCGTCGACGGAGTACGGGAAGGAGGTCTCGTCCGTCGTCTCGTCCCACAGCGCGATGTAGAAGTTCCGCGCGTCGATGAGCTCGCCGACGATGCTGTGCACATCGGCGTAGAAGCGCGCGTCGTCGTCCGACTCGTGGCGGCTGGCCAGCGCGGTGATGCGATACAGCGCGGTCTGCAGCCGCTCCGCGCGCTCGCGCTCGACGACCTCGGCCTGGAGTGCCTCGGTGCGCTGCTGCACGCGGCGCTCGAGTTCGATCGTCGACTGGCGGCGGGCCAGGGCGGTGGCGATGTGCTCGGCCACGTAGGACAGCAGCTGTTCGTCTTCGGCGCTGTAGGTGTGCTCGGGGCGGTAGCTCTGCACCACCACCGCGCCCTGGGTGATGCCGTCGCTGGTCATCGGCACGCCGAGCCAGTCGTTGCTCTCCGGGCCTTGCGCCTCGTCCTGCATGCCGAGGCTGGCGGCCAGCTGCTCGGACGGCCCGCGCAGCGCCTGCTGGCGCTGGATCACCTGCACCGTGAGGCTGCCGAGGAGCTCGGATTCGGGGATCTCCAGGTCCGGGTCGAGGCCGTCGGCGTCCTCGCTGTCGGCGAAATAGACGAAGCGCAGGGTGCGACGTTCCGGATCGCGCAGCGCGATGAAGAAGTTCTCCGCGTACATCAGCGTGCCGACGATGCGGTGCATCGCCGCCATGACCTCGGCCGTCGGCTTCGACGAACTGGCCACCTCGGAGATCGCGAACAGGGCCTCCTGGAAACGCATCGCGTGGGCGCGACGGTCCAGTTCCATGCGCAGGCGATCGATCTCCCGCTCCGCGTCCGCCAACGCCTGCCCGGGCGGCTGCATCCGCTCCGGCGGTGCGGGTCCCGGCGCGGTCCTGCGAGGGGAGGGTGGCGTCGTCATCCGGCCGAGTGTAAGCCCGGTTGCCCGGTCGAAATGGGATGGCCGTCTTGCCCTGCCGCCCGCCCCCGCCGGCGTACCATCGGCACCCATCCCCTGCCTGCCGACGTTTTCCCGAATGAGTGCCCTCCGCCAACGCCCGCGTCGCCTTCGTCGTGACGACTTTTCACGCCGCCTGGTGCGCGAGAACCGCCTCACGCCCGACGACCTGATCCTGCCCGTTTTCGTCCACGAGCTTCCGGGCCGCGAGGCCATCGGCTCGATGCCCGGCGTCGAGCGGGTCTCGATCGATGAACTGCTGAAGGTCGCCGGGGAGGCCGTGGCGCTCGGCATCCCGGCGCTGGCGCTGTTCCCGGTGACCCCGCCCCAGGCCAAGAGCCTCGACGCCGCCGAGGCTTGGAACCCGCAGGGCCTCGCCCAGCGCGCGGTGCGTGCGCTGAAGGCCGCCTACCCGCAGCTCGGCGTCATCACCGACGTCGCGCTCGATCCGTTCACCACGCACGGCCAGGATGGCCTGATCGACGACAGCGGCTACGTGGTCAACGACGCCACGGTCGATGCACTGGTGAAGCAGGCGCTCAGCCACGCCGAGGCCGGTGCCGACGTGGTCGCGCCCAGCGACATGATGGACGGCCGCATCGGCGCCATCCGCGATGCGCTTGAAGCCGCCGGCCACGTGCACACACGCATCCTCGCCTACTCGGCGAAGTACGCCAGCAGCTTCTACGGGCCGTTCCGCGATGCGGTGGGCAGCGCTGGCAACCTCGGCAAGGGCAACAAATACACCTACCAGATGGACCCGGCGAACAGCGACGAGGCCATCCGCGAGGTCGGCCTCGACCTCGACGAGGGCGCCGACATGGTCATGGTGAAGCCGGGCCTGCCCTACCTCGACATCGTGCGCCGGGTGAAGGACGCCTATGGAGCGCCCACCTTCGTCTATCAGGTGAGCGGCGAGTACGCGATGTTGAAAGCCGCCGCTCAGAACGGCTGGCTCGACGAGCGCGCCTGCGCCCTCGAGGCCCTGCTGTCGATCAAGCGCGCCGGTGCCGACGCCATCCTGACCTACTTCGCGCTGGACGCCGCGCGCTGGTTGCGCGCAGGCTGAACGGGTGCTCCCACCGCTTCGTCAAGGAGAGAACGCCATGAGCGGACGCTATGCCCTGGTTGGCCAGCCTGTTGCACATTCGCTGTCGCCGCGCATCCATGCCGCCTTCGGCGCGCAGTGCAGCATCGCCGTCGAGTACGGCCTGATCGATGTCGCGCCGCACGGTTTCGACGCGGCGGTCGCCGCGTTCGCGAAAGCCGGGGGCGCGGGCCTCAACGTGACGCTGCCGCACAAGGAAGCCGCGCGGGCCTTGTGCGCGACGCTCTCCGAGCGAGCGCGCCGCTGCGGTGCGGTGAACACCCTGATCCGCGGCAGCAATGGCTGGCACGGAGACAACACCGACGGCGCCGGCCTGGTGCACGACCTCACCGAGCGCCATCGGCTCGATCTGCGCGCGCGCAAGGTGCTGCTGCTCGGTGCCGGCGGGGCCGCGCACGGCGTGGCTCCCGCCCTGCTCGATGCCGGCATCGAATCGCTGTGGATCGTCAATCGCAGCCCGGACCGCGCCGACGCCCTGAGCGACCGCCTCGGCGAACCCGGTCGCGTGCACACGCGCTACTGGGACGACCTGCCCAACCTCGGCGTGTTCGACATGATCGTCAACGCCACGTCGGCGGGGCGCAGCGCCAGCGCGATGGCGCTGCCGTCGTCGCTGGCCACGGAACGCACCCTCGCGGTCGACCTGAGCTACGGCGAAGCCGCCATCGCCTTCCTGTCGTGGGCGCGTTCGCAGGATTGCGAGACCGCGCTCGACGGGCTCGGCATGCTGGTCGAGCAGGCCGCCGAAGCCTTCCGGCTCTGGCACGGGCAGACGCCCGACACCGACCCGATCTACAGCGAACTTCGCGCCGGCGCGGTGGCCCTGCACACGGCGGAGTGATCGCCCTCGGTTGCTTTGCGTTGGCGGCTTACTGCGGCGGCAGGCCGAGGTACTGGTCTTTCAGTCGCACGTAGTGCTTGGCCGAGTAGTAGAGCTGTTCGATCTCGCGGTCACTCAGACGGCGCCCCGGCTTGGCCGGATTGCCCAACCACAGCTCGCCGCTCTCAACGACCTTGCCCGGCGGCACCACCGCACCCGCGCCGACGAAGCCGTGCTTGCGCACCACCGCGCCGTCGAGCACCAGAGCCTTCATGCCGATGAGGCAGGCGTCTTCGATGGTGCAGGCGTGGATGCAGGCCGCGTGGCCGATGGTGACGTCGGCGCCGATGATTGTCGGGAAAC
The DNA here is from genome assembly GCF_044377035.1 of Silanimonas sp. Classification (GTDB taxonomy): domain Bacteria; phylum Pseudomonadota; class Gammaproteobacteria; order Xanthomonadales; family Xanthomonadaceae; genus Silanimonas. The sequence goes on along the minus strand of NZ_JBILJW010000009.1, from coordinate 103,689 downwards.
CGTCGGGCCGCGTGTACGGGCCCTCGTGCGTCACGTGGATGATGGTGCCGTCCTGCACGTTGGTTCGCGCGCCAATGCGGATGTGGTTGACGTCGCCGCGCACCACCACGCCCGGCCACAGCGAGGCGTCGTCGCCCAGCACCACGTCGCCGATCACGTGCGCTCCCTCGTCGACGTAGCAGCGTTCGCCGAGCACGGGCGTCTTGTCGCGGAAGGGGCGGATGGGCATGGCGGTGGCTCGTGGTCGAAAGGATGCGACGGAGTGTAGCGGCGCGCGTCGCGCGGTTGCGGTGGTGGATCGCGGGGATCTCCATGGCGCCAGCGCAGGGCCGTCTGCCAAGGCTGGCCCGCCCCGTCGCCTTCAAGGCGAGATTTCCGGCGGTCCGATCGAAGGGGGCGTCCTGCCCCTCGATCGGATGGCTCATCCCTGAGCCGGTCCTTCGGACCTTGCGCCTCAACAGCGTGCCGGGGCTCCTTATTCGCCTTGGCGGCCGGCCCTGCGCCGCCGCTCGCGGAACTCCGCGAGTCCGAAACGACACGCGCGCACTCCGCTGCACTCTCGCCACATCCATCCATGCGCTCGCGGCGAGCTTGTGGCATCCCCGCGAGTGGGTTGGCGACGGCGCGCTGTGGCGCAGCCAGCACTCGGCGAAATGCGCTGCAAACGAAACGGGGTGAGCCAGCTTTCGCCAGCCCACCCCGTGCGCTTTCAGCCGTGACGCGTCCGATCAGCGCAGGTCGAAGCGGTCCAGCTCCATCACCTTCGTCCACGCTGCCACGAAGTCGGCGGTGAACTTCGCCGCCGAATCGCTCTGCGCGTAGACCTCGGCCAGCGAACGCAGCTGCGAGTTCGAGCCGAACACCAGGTCGACCACCGTGGCCGTCCAGCGCACGGCGCCGCTCTTGCGGTCGCGGCCTTCCAGCACGTTCGGGTTCGAGGCCGAGCGCGACCACGCCGTCCCCATGTCGAGCAGGTTCACGAAGAAGTCGTTGCTCAGCACGCCGGCACGGTGGGTGAACACGCCGTGCGCGCTGCCGCCGGTGTTGGCGCCGAGCACGCGCAGGCCACCGACCAGCGCCGTCATCTCGGGCGCCGTCAGGGTCAGCAACTGGGCCTTGTCGACCAGCAGCTCCGCGGCCTTGGCCTCGCGGCCCGGCTTGGCGAAGTTGCGGAAGCCGTCAGCCTGCGGCTCGAGCACCGCGAACGAAGCGGCATCGGTGTGCTCCGGGCCGGCATCGGTGCGGCCGGGGTGGAAGGACACGGTCACCGACTGGCCCGCGGCCTTGGCCGCGGCTTCGATGGCGGCGCCACCGGCCAGCACGATCAGGTCCGCCAGCGAGATCTTCTTGCCGCCCGGGGCCTTGGTGTTGAAGTCCTTCTGGACGACTTCGAGCGCGGCCAGCGTCTTCGCCAGTTCAGCCGGATGGTTGGCCGCCCAGTCCTTCTGCGGGGCGAGGCGGATGCGGGCGCCGTTGGCGCCGCCGCGCTTGTCGCTGCCGCGGAAGGTCGAGGCCGAGGCCCAGGCCGCGAAGACGAGGGCGGGGATGCCCACGCCGGAGGCCAGCACCTGCGCCTTCAGCGCGGCGATGTCGCCGGCGTCCACGAGCGCGTGGTCGATGGCCGGCACCGGGTCCTGCCAGATCAGGGTTTCCTTCGGCACCAACTTGCCGAGATAGCGGGCGCGCGGGCCCATGTCGCGGTGCGTGAGCTTGAACCAAGCGCGGGCGAACGCATCGGCGAACTCGGCCGGGTTCTGGTGGAAGCGGCGCGAGATCGCCTCATAGGCGGGGTCGAAGCGCAGCGCGAGGTCGGCCGTGGTCATCATCGGCTGGTGGCGCTTGTTCGGATCGTGCGCGTCGACGACGGTGCCGGCACCGGCGTCCCCCTTGGGCTTCCACTGGTGCGCGCCGGCCGGGCTCTTGGTCAGTTCCCACTCGTAGCCGAACAGCGTGTCGAAGTAGCCGTTGTCCCACGTGGTCGGGTTCGGCTTCCACGCGCCTTCGATGCCCGAGGTGATGGTGTCGCCGCCCTTGCCGCTGCCGAAGCTGTTGGCCCAGCCGAAGCCCTGCGCCTCGATCGGCGCGCCTTCTGGCTCGCGGCCGACGTGGTCCGCCGGGCCGGCGCCGTGCGCCTTTCCGAAGGTGTGGCCGCCGGCAACGAGCGCGACGGTCTCTTCGTCGTTCATCGCCATTCGGGCGAAGGTCTCGCGGATGTCGCGGGCCGAGGCGACCGGATCCGGGTTGCCGTTCGGGCCTTCCGGATTCACATAGATCAGGCCCATCTGCACCGCGCCAAGCGGATTCGCGAGCTCGCGGTCGCCGCTGTAGCGCATGTCGCCGAGCCACGTGGTCTCCGGGCCCCAGTCGATGTCGTCCTGCGCTTCCCAGATGTCCGGGCGGCCACCGGCGAAGCCGAAGGTCTTGAAGCCCATCGTCTCCATCGCGACGTTGCCGGCGAGGATGAAGAGGTCGGCCCAGCTCAGGGCCTGGCCGTACTTCTGCTTGACCGGCCACAGCAGGCGGCGCGCCTTGTCGAGGTTGCCGTTGTCCGGCCAGCTGTTTTCGGGCGCGAAGCGCTGGCCGCCATGGCCGCCGCCGCCGCGGCCGTCATGGATGCGGTAGGTGCCGGCGGCGTGCCAGGTCATGCGGACGAAGAACGGGCCGTAATGGCCATAGTCGGCCGGCCACCAGTCCTGCGAGTCGGTCATCAGCGCCTTGAGGTCGGCGACGACGGCGTCGATATCGAGCGCCGCGAAGGCCTTGCGGTAGTCGAAGTCGCCGCCGAGCGGGTTCGACTTCGTCGAGTGCTGGTGGAGGATCGACAGATTCAGCTGCTCGGGCCACCACGCGGCGTTGCCGCCTTGGCCGGTCTGCGAGGTCGTTCGGCTGCCGGAGGAGAACGGGCACTTCGGTTCAGTGGACATGGGAGGCTCCTGTGAGGATCCGCGCGGCGGGGGTGCGGCGCTGGCGCGACGGGATGCCGCGTGCCCAGCAACCTACGCCCCTCCCATGACAATGGGGAAATGGATTGTTTGACTCATTTCGATAGGCGCTAGCTATCGCCGCATGCGTCATCGCGTGTGACCGCGATCACGTGGCTTGCGTGCGTCGTAGCGCGCTTTGCGAGCGATTCACGCGCCGTTGCCGCCTTGTCAGAGGACTGCAGTACTGCGTCGGTCAACTGCTTGCCTGTACTCCATCCCGAGGATCGCGCCGCATGACGAGCGCGCCACGAACCAACGCCCCGCTGTCGCCGGTCGTCAGCCTGCAGTCGCGGCTCGTCCGTGCCTTCCTCGCGATCGGGGCAGCACTTGTCGTGGTCATGGCGGCGATCACCTTCGGCCTGATCGGTCGCATGGTCGAAGCCGTCGAAGCGAAGGAGGCGAAGCGCGCCTGGGATCGCGTGGCGAGCATCGAGCGCGCCAAGGCCGACCTGCTGCGCACGGTCGTCGATGACTACGCCTATTGGAACGCGATGGCGGCGTTCGTGGAGAGCGGCGACCCGGATTTCCGTCGGGACACCTTCGACGTGTGGTTCCTCGACAACGCCGACACCGACGGCGTGCTCGTCCTGTCGCCGCAGGGGCAGGTGCTCGTCGCCGGTGTCGCGGAGCGCGCCGCCAAGGGCTTCGGCGACGCCGCCCTGGCCGAACCGGCGTTCGAGGGTGCCATGGGCCTGGTTGGGCTGGCCCCCGCGCTGGTCGAGCGCCTTCGCCAGTTGCCGAGGGCCGCGGCCGTGCGCGACGGCGGCGACGCGGGGATCACCTGGATCGAGCACGGCGGCCAATGGATCCAGGTCGCGATCGGCGCGGTGGGCTACCAGGGGCAGCCGCCGAACGGCGGCCTGGTGATGATCCTCCGGGCCGTCGACCGCGAGCGACTCGCCGCACGCGCCGTCGAATCGCAGGTCGACTACCGCATCGTCGCCTTCGATCCGGGCCGGCCGCCCATCGAGGCTGGCGAGGATGCCGCCCTGCTCGCCGTGCCGATCGACGACCCGATCCTCGGAACGGAGGTCATGGCGGTCGCGCGCCATCCCTACGAGCTCTCCGGGCTGCTGGGGCAGGTGCAGGTGGTCACCGTTGTCCAGCAGACGTTGCTGTTGGGCGTCCTGATCTATTTCCTGATCGAACTGCTGAGGCGGCAGGTGCTCGTCCGCATCCAGGCCCTCCGACGGGAGGTCGAAGCGCTACGGGTCGGCACCATCCGGCGCATGGACCTCCCCGGGCCGCGCGACGAGCTCACCTTGCTGGGCGAGGAGTTCGGCACGATCTACCGCACCCTCGACGGCGCGCGGACCGAATGGCGGAAGGCCGCCCTGCGCGACCCGCTCACCGGCCTCGGCAATCGAGCGGCCCTGCAGGCCCGGCTGGAGGTGTTGATGACGGCAGGCCGCAGCTGGCCGGCCTCGCTGCACTTGCTTGACCTCGATGGATTCAAGGCGATCAACGACGTGCACGGCCACGCCACGGGCGACGCGATGCTGGTGGCGCTGTCGCGCAGCCTCGCCGCCAAGCTCGGAGAGCGGGCGGAAGTGTTCCGCCTCGGCGGCGACGAATACGCGATCCTCGCCAACCATGGCGACGACATCGGCCGCGAGGTGCTCGACGCGGTGGCGCACGTTCGCGTCCTGGACGCCGCCGGGCACGCGCTCCGCCTCCGCGCCAGCCTCGGGCGGGCGTCGCTGTCGACGGACCTGGATTCGCCAGGTGACTGGCTGCGTCGGGCCGACATCGCCATGTACGAGGCAAAGCGGGCCGGGGGGAGCCGGCTCGTCGATTACGTGCCCTCGATGCGCGAGGCCCTCGTCGAGCGCGAATCGATCGAACGTCGCCTCCGTCGCGCACTCGACGAAGGCCGCATCGATGTTGCTTTCCAGCCGATTGTTTCCGCGATCGACGGCCGCCTGACCGCCGTCGAAGCCTTGGCGCGCTGGAACGATGCCGAGCGCGGACGCGTGCCGCCGGCGCGCTTCGTCCCAGTGGCCGAGGAGGCTGGCTTCAGCGCCGAACTCGATTTGCAGGTGCTGGCCAAAGCGCTGCCGGCCCTCGTGGCCCTTCGGCGCTCGATTCCCGCCCTGGTGCTCCAGGTCAACCTCGCGCCGCCGTCCCTGCTGAGCCCCGGCATCGTCGAACGCATCGACGGCCTCGTGCGTGCCGCGGGCGTCCCTCCCGAAGCGATGCTGCTGGAAGTCACCGAAAGCGCGCTCGCCGCCGACGCCGATGCCATCACCGGGGTCATCGAGCGGCTCCGTTCCCTCGGCCTGCGCATCGCGCTCGATGACTTCGGCACCGGCTACTCGTCGATGGCCCGCTTGGCCGAGCTGAAGCCTTCGGCGCTCAAGATCGACGGACAGTTCGTGCGCGACCACCGGGGCGATGGCGATCGCATCATCCGCTCCATCCTCGGCCTTGCGAAGGCGTTCGGGCTCCATGCCACGGCCGAGTTCGTCGAAACCGACGAGCAGCGGGAGTACCTCCGAAACCTCGGCTGCGATGCCCTGCAGGGCTACGGGATCGCGCAGCCCATGCCGGAAGACAAGTTGATCGCCTGGGTCGAGGCGCGCGAACTCAACGCGCGTCCTTGACCACGGCGCCGCCCTTCATCACGAAAGGCACGCGCTCGAGCAGGGTCACGTCCTGCGTCGGGTCGCCGGGCACGGCGATCAGGTCGGCGAAGCGGCCGGTCTCCAGCGCGCCCACGTCCTCGCGCTTCATCGCGGTGGCGGCGTTGATCGTCGCGGCCTGGATGGCCTCGGCGGGTGTCATGCCATAGCGCACCATCACCGCGAACTGCTTGCCGTTCTCGCCGTGCGGGAAGATGCCGGCGTCGGTGCCATAGACCATGCGCACGCCCGCTTCGTGGGCGCGTTTGAAGTTCTGCCGCTGCGCCTCGGCGATCTCGCGGTCTTTGCGCAGGTTGTCCGGAAGAACGCCGTTCTTCGCGCCTTCGGACTGCGTGTACTCGGTGTTGTAGATGTCCATCGACAGCCACGCGCCATTCGCCTTGGCGAGGCGGATGCCCTCGTCGTCGATCAGGCTGGCGTGTTCGATGGTGTCGACGCCGGCGCGGATCGCCTCGCGGATGCCCGAAGCGCCGTGCGCGTGTGCCGCGACGGTGAGGCCCCACTGGTGCGCCTCGTCGACGACGGCCTTCATCTCCTCGAAGCGCATCTGCTGCTGCCCGGGTTCGGTGTTCCGCGAGAACACGCCGCCGGTGGCGCAGATCTTGATCACTTGCGCGCCGTACTTGCGCAACTCGCGCACGCGCTGGCGGCCTTCGTCCGGGCTGTCCGCGTTGTAGCGGCTGCGCTGCGCCATCGAGGGCGGGAAGTAGGTGCTGTCGCAGTGGCCGCCGGTGGCGCCGAAGGCGTACGCGGCCGTCATGATGCGCGGCCCGTGCACCTTGCCTTCGTCGATCGCCTGCCGCAGACCGACGTCATTCCAGGCGTCGGCGCCCAGGGTGCGGATGGTGGTGAAGCCGGCCTCCAGCGTGCGCTGCGCGTGCGGCACCGCGACCACCGACCAGTAGCGGTCGTTGAACTGCAGGCCGGTGTAGCCGCTGTACGTCGGGTCACTGTCGATGTGCACATGCATGTCGATCAGTCCGGGCAGCACGGTCATGTCGCCGAGGTCGACCCGCGTCGCGTCGGCCGGTGCCGCCACCGCTTTGCCGCCGGTGGCGATGGCGGCGATGCGGCCGTCAACCACGAGCAATTCCGCATCCGCCTGGATGCGGCCGCTGCGGGCGTCGAACAGGCGATCGGCGCTGACGACGGTGCTGGCAGCCTGCGCATCGGCGCTGGCCCCGAGCGGCAGGGCGAGCACGAGGGCGAGGGCGATCGGGCGCAGCGACGGCTTGGGCATGGAACGTTCCTTAGTGGATCGATGTGGGTGCATGGAGGCACCGGCGCTGCGGAGGCGGAAGCAACCGGTCAGGCCGCTTCGAGGGCGTGGGCGCGGTCGGTGGCGATGATGCGGTCGCGGCCCTCGTTCTTGGCGCGGTAGAGCGCGCGGTCGCTGCGATCGAGGAGCGCCTGCAGGTCGTGGCCCGCTTCATGCGTGCCGGTGAGGCCGAAACTGGCGGTGACCGTCAGGAGCGCACCCCCGTCCGCGACCGCTTCGGCAGACGCGATGGCGCGGCGCAAGGCCTCGGCGTAGGTGGCGGCCTGCGTCTCGGTCGCGCCATCGAGCAGGATGGCGAACTCTTCGCCGCCGATGCGGCCGATCGTGCGCGGCACCGGGGCGGGCACGGCGCGTGCCGCCTCGCTCACGGCACGAAGGACGGCATCGCCGGCCAAGTGGCCGTGGCGGTCGTTGATGCGCTTGAAGTGGTCGAGGTCGAAGGCGACCAGCATCAGCGGCCGGGCTTCGGTGCGTGCGCGGGCCACTGCCTTGGCGGCGAGCTCGGTGAAGTGCTGGCGCGAAGCGAAGCCGGTGAGCGGATCGGTCTGCGCGAGTTCGCGGAAGCGCTTCGCGTCGGTCCACAGGCGTCGGCCCCAGGCGATGAGGCCGCCGACGGTGAGGAGCAGTACGCCGGCGAGGACGATCGCGTTGCGCGACTCGGCCTTGGCAAGCCGGGCTTCGAGGTCGAGCACGCGATTCCGTTCGGTGGCGAGGGCGAGCTGCTGCTCGCGCTGCAGGCTCTCGTGCTGGACGGTGCGGAAGGCGCGCTCCTTGGCGAGGCTGTCCTCGGCGAGGGCGCGATTGGCGCCGATGTGGCGCTGCAGGTGTCGCAGCGCGGCACTGCTGTCGCCGCTTTGGCGATGGATCTCGAACAGCACCCTCTCGGCCATCGCGACCGGCAGGCTGGTGGGGGTGTCCTTCGACGTCTCGATGGCCCGTTGCGCCTGGCGTTCGGCCTGCGTCACGCGGCCGGCGGCGAACAGCAGCTCTGCATCCAGTGCATAGGCTTCGGCCACGAGGCGAGGGTAGCGGGTGGATTCGATGTGCCCGACGCGATCCTCAAGCAGTCCAAGGGCCTCGTCGGAGCGGTTGGCGTCGCGCAGGAAGCGGGCGTGAGAAAGCCCGACCAGGCCGGGCAGGACGCCCACTTCCCCGGCGTCGCGGCAGCGCTGGTAATTCCGGTCGAAATCGATCGACGACAGCGTCGGATCGGCCACGGCTTGGCGGGCGCGAATCGCGAAGTGTTGCCCGAAGCAGTCCATCCGGGGCGAATGACGGCTTTCGAGCAGGCGCTGCGCATACCAGGCCGACAGCGCGGGCTGCTCGAGTTCGGCATAGAAGATCGCCGCCACATTCCAGATACCGATGATCTCATCACGAAGCGCCCCCTCCGCCTTCGGGTTCGCTTTCAACAGGCGGTCCAGATCGCGCAGCCCGGCTTCGAACTCGCGGGTTCCAGCCCGCATGTTGATGACGAAGATGCCAGCCGAAAGCCTCAATTTCGGATCCTCGGCCGACTCAGCCAGTGGCTGGGCCAGCGCGATGGCGTCCGGAATGCGGCCCTCGAAGGTCGCCCGGTTGGCCGCGAGGAACTCAAGGAACTGGCGCTGCCCGAGGTTCGAGGGCTTCGGCCGGGCCTCGAGGGCGCGGGTCTGGGCCACGAACGCGGGCGCGTCGACGGTTCGCAGCGCGTACAGGCGCTCCATTTCCTGCTGGAGCGCCGTATCGGTGCCGTCGCGGCTCGCTTCGCCGGCCCGCAGCCCTCCTGCGCCGATGGCGAGCGCCAGGGTCAGCAGCAGGGCCGAGGCCGCACGCATGGCTCAGTGGGACGGGTCGGGGCCCGGACGCTGGTCGGGCTCGCGCGCCGGCTCGTCGCCGGGGACGTCGTCGATGGGCTTGGGCTCGTCCTCAGGCGCATGCACGGCGCACCACATCGCGGGCGCCGTTCCGAAGGCGCGCGCCAGTGCCTCGCTATCGCGAGCGATCAGGGCTTCACGCGTGGGTGCATCCACGTCGAGCGCAGCGACATTGGCCTCGAAATCGGCCATCGGCGGCAGGCGGCCCAGCGTGTCGAGGAAAGCGATCAACGGCGTGGTCATGGCAGGCGCTGGCGTCCGGTTTCGGGGTCGAGGACCCGATGCTAGCGCTCTTCGGCCGATCGTGCCCGGGCCCGGAGGTCGACGTAGGCTGGCTCAGGCGGCGTCGGAGGCCATGACGCGGTCGCGGCCCCCGTTCTTGGCGCGATAGAGCGCGCGGTCGCTGAGGTCGAGCAGCGCCTGCAGGTCGTGGCTCGCGTCATGCGTGCCACTCAGGCCGAAACTGGCGGTGACCGTGACGGCCCGTCCTCCTTCAACGACCGCTTCGGCAGAGGCGATGGCGCGGCGCAAGGCTTCGGCGTAGGTGGCGGCCTGCGCTTCGGTCGCGCCATCGAGCAGCACGGCGAACTCCTCGCCGCCGATGCGGCCGAAGATGCACGGCAATGGTGCCGGCACGGCGCGCACCGCCTCGCTGATGGTGCGCAGGACGGCATCGCCGGCCCGATGGCCGTGGCGGTCGTTGACGCCCTTGAACTGATCGAGGTCGAAAGCCACCAGCGCCAGCGGCCGTCCGTCCGCGCGTCCGCGCTCCAGCGCCGCGGCGGCGAGCTCGGCGAAGTGCTGCCGGGTGGCGAGGCCGGTCAGCGGATCGGTCTGCGCGAGTGCGCGGAACCGCTGGGCGTCGGCCCACAGGCGCCATCCCCAAAGCACGAGGCCGGCGACAGTGAGCAGCAGCAAAGCCGACAGGGCCGCGGCGTTGCGCGACTCGGCCTTGGCGAGCCGGGCCTCGAGGTCGAGCATTTGGTTCCGTTCCGTGGCGAGGGCGAGCTGCTGTTCGCGCTGGAGGCTCTCGTGCTGCACGGTTCGGAAGGCGCGTTCCTTGGTGAGGCCCTCCTCGGCCAAGGCGCGATTGGCGGCGATGTGGCGCTGGAGATGCCGCAGCGCACCGCTGGCATCGCCGCGCTGGCGATGGATGTCGAACAGCACCTTCTCGGCCATGGCGACCGGCAGGCTGGTGGGTGTGTCTTTCGACGTCTCGATGGCGCGCTGTGCCTCGCTCTCGGCCTGCGTCATGCGGCCGGCGGCGAGGAGCAGCTCCGCGGCCAGCGCGTGGGCCTCGGCCACGAGGCGTGGATAGCGAGTGGATTCGATCCCGTCACGTTGGGCCATCACCAGTGCCAGCGCCGCGTCGTTGCCTTCCGTGTCGCGCAGGAAGCGGGCGTGGGAGAGGGCCGAAAACCCCAGGAAAACGCCGTTCTCGTTGGCCGCGCGGCAGGCTTGATCCGCCCGCTCGAAATCACTCCCGGACAGCGTGCGGTCGGCCGTGGCCTGGCGCGCCCGGATGATGAAGTGTTGCGCGGTGCACGCGTTGCGGGGCGATGGCACGGCGTCGGCGAGGCGCTGGGCATGCCACGCCGACAACTCCGGCTTTCCCAGCTCGGCGTAGAAGATCGATGCCGTCGCCCAAAGTGTGTGAACCGCCTCGCGAAGCGGGCCTTCGGCCTTGGGGTGCGCCTTCAGCAAGCGGTCCAGGTCACGCAGTCCCGCTTCGAACTCGCGGGTGCCGGCACGCATATTGATGACGTAGGTCCCGGCCATCAGGCGCAGCGCTGGGTCTTCGGCCGTGGCCGCCAAAGGCTCGACACGAGCCATGGCCTCGACGAATCGGCCTTCCAAGCCCTCGCGATTGGCGGCAAGGAATTGCAGGAACTGGCGCTGCGCCAAGCGCGGCGGCGGCGGCCCCGCTTCAAGTTCGCGGGTGCGCGCGACGAACGCCAGTGGGTCGACGGTCCTCAGCGCGTAGAGCCGCGCCATCTCCGCCTGGAGTGCGTTGTCGAGGGTATCCGCAGCGCGTTCGGCGGCCACGGCCACCGGGCCCTCGATGGCGAGGGCCACGCCCAGCAGGACCAACGCCCAGCGACTCATGGCTCAGGTCACCCCGAGGTGCGCGGGCTCGGGCTCCAGGGACCGGGCCGGCGGCAGCACGAGCGTGCTGTGCATGTGCAGCGCGGCGTGGGCGAGTTGCGCGAGCGGCAGGGTGTCGATGCGCGGCCGGCCGATGGGCAGGGTCGCCGCCTCGTAGATCGTCACCGGGTGGTCGGCGGGGTAATCCCGCAGCAGCCGGTCCACCAGTCGCTGGCGCTGCTCGACCGTGCTCGCGCGCACCGCGTAGGTGCGGTCGCCCGCGAGCCCGATCTGCCACAGCACCAGCCAAGCGCTGGTGTCGATGATGCGTCGGTAGAACAGCAGCTGGCTGGCTTCGAAGTGCGCGCAGCCGACCTTGCCGGGGTCGAACCCGAGATCGGCGTAGAGGCAGTCCTCGGCCGAGATGCCGGGGTCCATCACGGCCTCGAAGCCTTCCGCGCGGGCCTGTGCGATCGCCGCGTGCGGCACCTGTGCGAACACGCCGGGATGCCCGTAGAACGCGCCCACGACGCGCTTGCCGGCGCGCACTTCGGCGAGCATGGCCTCGGCCATGTCGCGATAGGTCTGCTGGCGCGGTTTCCCTTCGGCGTAGAAGCCCTGCAGGCTGACCATCCGTGGGTTGATCGTTGCCACCCACTGCTCGACCAGCGCGTCGCTGGCGGCCACGAAAACGACCTCCGCGGCTTCCAGCCAACCTCGCGAGCGCGGGGTGAGGTGGGCGCCGAGCATCATGCCGAGGCCGACACAGGCGAGGTGGCCTCGGGGCGCAGCGGACGGGAAGTCGGAGGACATGGGGCCGGTGCGGTCTTCGAATCCATGAGCCTAGCCCAGCGCGGGAGCCGTCGCGCGGGGTCGGCTCTCCCATCCCACCGGGAGCGGGGCGTCCGCGCGAGGGAGGCAAGGGGTGAAGCCGACCCGGCGCATCAGGGCCGCGGCGCCGGCATGCGCTTCGGCGTGGTGGCAGGTGAGGACCGCCAGGCCCGCGATATCGAACGCCCAAGGCCGGACGGCCGTGATCGCGGCCGTGGCCGCCCCGCGCGCCTGCCACGCCGGCCACAGCAGCACGCCCAACTCGGCCTCGCCACCGCGCCAGGCCTCGCCCCGAAGCGCGAGGCCCAGCAGCCCGGCCGAACCCTGGGGATGTTCGATGATCCAATGCCGGAACCGCCCCCCGGCATCGCCCTGGTGGCGCAGGGAGGCCGCGGCTGCGCGCGCGGCGCGGTCCGGCGCAAACGGCTCACCCACCGCCCGCATCACCTCGACGTCGGTGAACAACGCGGCGTACAGCGCGAGGTCGCCCTCGGCGAACGGGCGGAGGCGGAAGGGCGGCGCGGCAAGGGTCGAGGCGGGCGGCGCGGCAAGGGTCGAGGCGGGCGGCGCGGGCGTCGGCATGCGGCCAGTGTGCCCGCCGCCTGGCGGGGCAAGGTAGGGCGCTGGAAGCCGCGCCCTCAGCCCCGCGGCAGGTCGAACACCAGCACCTCGGCGCCGTCGCCGGCTTCGATGTCGACGTTGGGTTCGCCCTCGAACTTCAGCGCATCGCCGGCGCGCAGCACGTGGCCGTTGACCTTGGCCGCTCCGCGCGCGAGGTGCACGTAGCCGAGACGGTCTGCAGCCAGCGGCAGCGTGGCGCTCTCGTCGCCGTCGAACAGCCCGGCATACATCCGCGCCTGCTGCTGGATGCGCACCGAGCCCTCCACGCCGTCGGGGCTGAGCACGAGGCGAAGGCGGCCGCGCTTTTCCTCGGCGGTGAACATCTTCTGCTCGTAGCCCGGGGCGATGCCGCCCTGGTCCGGAAGGATCCAGATCTGCAGGAAGTGCGTCTCCCCGCTCGGGTTGTGGTTGAACTCCGAGTGCAGCACGCCGGTGCCGGCGCTCATGCGCTGCACTTCGCCCGGCACGATGCTGGCGCGGTTGCCCATCGAATCCTCGTGCGCCAGTGCACCGTCGAGCACGTAGCTGACGATCTCCATGTCGCGATGCCCGTGCTTGCCGAATCCGGTACCCGCGGCGATACGGTCTTCGTTGATGACGCGCAGCGGCCCGAACTGCATGTGCTTCGGATCGAGGTAATCGGCGAACGAGAAGCTGTGGAAGCTGTGCAGCCAGCCGTGCGAGGCGCGGCCGCGCTCGTGGCCGGGGCGGGTGGTGATCATGGGGTTCTCCTCGATGCGGAAGCCGGTCGGGCCGGCGATGGCGGGCATCCTCCGTCCGCGCGCACTCGAGCGCAGCCCCCGCACCGCAACGGATCGTCATGCCGGCGCGACAATCGCGCGCCGCTCACACGGACGTGTCGGATCGGCTCAGCCGCGCGGCGGGGCGAGCAGCTCGCGCGCATCGAGCGCGCCGTCGCGGTCCACGTCCTGCCGGGCGAACTGACGGCGCAGCCGCGCCTCGTTCTCGGCGCGCGCGATGGGCTTCGCGCCCGGCGGCAGCTCGTCGCTCTCGAGCACGCCATTGCCGTCGGCGTCGCGGGCGTGGAAGCCAACCGACAGGTACGCGACATACTCCGCCTCGTCGACGCCACCGCTGCCGTCGCCATCGAAGCGCTGCATCAGTTCGCGCGGGCCCGCGGCGTAGGTGGTCGGTGTGGCCGACGCCAGCCCCGACGTAGCCACCAAGGCGACGGCCAGAGGGAGGGAACGGTTCACGCCGGGGCCTCGGTGCCATCCACCGGCACCACCACGGCGGCCGCCACGCGGTTCCGCCCCGCGCCCTTGGCGCGGTAAAGCGCGTGATCGGCATTCGCCAACAGGTCGCGCAGGCGGTAGCCGGCGGCGGTGGTCGAGACCACGCCGAAGCTCGCCGTGATGGCCAGCGCGGCACGGCCGTCGTAAGCGGTGGCGCGGACGGCAGCGATGGCGCTGCGGCAGCGTTCGGCGAACGCCAGGCCCTCATCGAGGCCCGCACCTGGCAGCAGCACGGCGAACTCCTCGCCACCGAGGCGGCCGAACTGGCGGCCCGGCTCCTGCAGGCGGGCGAGTGCCGCTCCCACCGCGGCCAACAGGGCGTCGCCGGACAGGTGCCCGTGCTGCGAGTTCACCTGCGAGAAGTGGTCAAGGTCGAAGAGCACCAGCGCCATCGGCTGGGCCCGCCGTTCGGCGGCAGCCAAGGCCGCGGCCGCCTGCTGGGAGAAGTACTGCCGCGTCCACAGCGTGGTCAGCGGGTCGACCTGCAGGCGCTCGCGATGTCGGTGCCGCAGTCGACGCGAATGCCAGGTCCAGCCCAGCAGGGCGACGAAGGCGAGGCCCAGTGGCACCGCCAGCAGGCTGAAGAGCGTGGCCGTGCGTTCGCTGTGCTTCGCATCCAATACCAGCTGCGTGTTGCGTTGCTCGACCAGCGCCAGGGCCTGCTGGCGAGCGAGTGACTCCTGGCGCCCGGCCTCGTAGGCGACGAGCAGGTGCCGCACCTCGTCCTCGTAGGCGCGCTCCGCCGTGAGTACCGCCTGCAGTTCGCCCAGGGCCACCCGGTCATCGCCCCGGGCCAGTGCGACCTGATAGCGGGTGCGTCGTGCCGAGAGCAGGGGCAGGCCACTGGGCAGGCCGGCGCTGAGGGCCAGCACCGCGTCGGTCTGCGCCTGTGCCTCGTCGAGCCGCCCCACGGCCTGCAGCGCCTCCGCGAACTCCGCGTGGGCTTCGGCGATCAAGGGGACGTAGCCGATGGCCTGCAGGGCCGGCATCTGCGCCTGCAGATGGGCCACGGCGCGCCCCGCCTCGCCCCGCGCGGTCCACCAGCGGGCCCGGAGGACGTCCACGTAGCGCGCCGGAAGCACGGTGTTCGAACCGACGCAAAGCGCCGACGCTGCGTCGAACTCCGCGTCGTCGAGCTGGTGAGCGGCGCGCGACAGCCGGGCCACCAGCGCCTGCACGGTGGCGGTGCACCGCTCCACGGGAGCGGTGTCGCCGGCGAGCACCCGTTCCGCGTGCCGCAGGGCGATCTCGGACCGCGACAACTGGTTGTAGAACACCGCGGCGATGAGGTCGATGTGCCGGCGCACGGCACTGTCGGGCAGGGGCTCGACGGTGGCCAGCAGGGCTTCGAGCCGCTTCTGCCCGTCGAGGAAATCGCGGCTGGCGGCCTGCACGTTGACCGCGAGGGCCGCGGCGCGCAGGCGCGTTTCCTCGTCGGCGGCTTCGCGGGCCAGTCGGTCGGCGCGCTGCAGCGCCTCGGGGAAGCGGGATTCGAGCGCCATCGCCTGGGCGCTCAACAGACCCAGCTGGTCGCGGAGCAACGGGTCGGTCGGCGGTGGCCCGGCCTCGGCCTCCCGCAACTGCGCGAGGAAGGCGCCCGGGTTGCTCAGGCGCAGTGCCTGCAGGGCGTCCAGCTGCGCCGGGGTCGGGGCCGCCGCCAGCGCCGCACCGATGCCGAGTGCGGCGAACAGCAGCGCCGCCGCGCGACGGCCCCTCGTGGTCATGGGCCGAGGCTGCCGAAGGCCGGCGCCGACATGCTGCGGTTGCGCCCCGCCGACTTCGCGGCGCGCAGCGCCGACTCGGCGGCGGCGATCCACTGCGTGCTGGTGAGCATCCCGGCGTCGATCTGCGCGTAGCCGATGCTCACCGTCGGGTGGGCACCGCTGGCGTCATGGAGCAGGCGCTCGGCCAGCGCATGGCGCAGGCGTTCGGCCAGCTCGCCCACGCCGCTGCCGCTGGCATCCGTCAGCACGACGCCGAAGCGATCGCCGCCGAGGCGGCCGCAGGTGTCGGTGTCGCGGAGGGTCTTGCGGAGCACCGCGGCAATGGCCTGCAGCGCGGCGTCGCCGGCGGCGCGACCGTGCACATCGTTGAGAAGGCGGAAACGGTCGACGTCCACCACCATGAAGCTGGCGCGGTGGCCGCTGCGGCGGAAGCGGCGGAACTCGTGCTCGGTCGCTTCCTGCAGCGCTCGCGGGTTGGCCGCGCCGGTGAGTGGATCGGTGCGCACCAGCGAGGCCAGCGCCCGGCGATGCCCGCCGAGCTGCTGCGAGAGGCGCCATGCCGAGAACGCGATGGCGGAGGGGTAGACCATCAAGGCCGGCGCCGATGCGGCGATGGCCGCCCAGGAGCTCTGCGGCGCGAAGGCGAACTCGCCCAGTGCCGCCACGGTGGCGGCGGAAGCGAGGAAGACGAGGCCGCAGCGCAGGGCGAGCCGCGGGCCGCCGAAGGCGAATTTGTCCATCAGGATGATGGAGGCGAGCATCAGCGACGGCACGGCGTTGAACTGCATCAGCGCGACCCACAGGCCGGCCATCAGCGAGTCGATGTGCAGGTTCCGGCGTTCGACGGCCAGCGGTTGCTCGTGCGTGAGCGCCATCCGGCGCGCCACCCAGGGCCACACGAGCACGTTCGCGGCGGCGAGGGCCCACATGATCGCCGGCGCCTGCAGCTCGTACAGGACCACCGCGACCGGAAGGAGGACCAGCCAAAGCCCGAGCAGGCGCATGTGCGCCGCGTTCTGGACGATCCGTCGCTGGGCGTCGTCGGGGCTGGTGTCCATCGGGCTTCCCGGGGTGAGGGCGGAGCGTAAGGCCGCACCGGAGGTACCGCAATGCGAGGCGGGCCACCGGGCCTACACTGCGACCCTCTTTCACACGTCCGCCGCCGATGCCTGAACTGCCCGAAGTCGAGACCACGCGGCGCGGCCTTGCGCCCCATCTGGAAGGTCGTCGCGTCACCGGCGTCACCTTGCGCCGGCCCGACCTGCGCTGGCCGATCCCCGCCGCGGTGTGCGAGCGCCTTCCCTGCCAGCGCATCGAAGCCGTCGAACGCCGGGCGAAGTACCTCCTGACGCATACCGCGGCCGGCAGCGCGCTGTGGCATCTCGGCATGAGCGGGGTGATGCGGGTCCTGCCGGCGTCGGCGCCGCTCGGGCCGCACGACCATGTCGATGTCGGCCTCGACGATGGTCGCGTGCTCCGCTTCACCGACCCGCGCCGCTTCGGCTGCCTGCTCTGGCAACCGCCCGGCGAAGTGCACGAGCTGCTCGCTGGCCTCGGGCCGGAACCGCTGTCCGACGCCTTCACCGGGGAGACGCTGTTCACGGCTTCACGTGGCAAGAAGGCGTCGGTGAAGACCTTCGTGATGGACCAGGCCGTCGTGGTCGGTGTCGGCAACATCTACGCCGCGGAAGCCCTGTTCGAGGCCGGCATCCGGCCCACGACGCCGGCCGGCCGCGTCACGCGTGAGCGCTACGAGCGCCTCGCCGCCGCCGTGAAGCGCATCCTCGGCTACGCCATCGAGCGCGGCGGCACGACCCTGCGCGACTTCCTCAACCCCGACGGACTGCCGGGCTATTTCGAGCAGGAGCTGTTCGTCTACGGCCGCGAGGGCGAGGCCTGCAAGGTCTGCGGCACGGCGCTCAAGGCGATGCGACTCGGGCAGCGCGCCACCGTGTGGTGCCCGCGCTGCCAGCGTTGACGGGCTGACGGTGCCTTCAGCTACTTCGGCGCGTCGAACAAGGCCGCCATCGCTGCCAAGTGGGCGCGGCCGCGCTGCTTCTTCGATTCAGCCTCGGCTTCCGGATCGGCACCGTCGCGCTGGAGGTCCGATGGCGGCAGCTCGTCGAGGAAACGGCTGGGCTGCAGCTTGATCGTGTCGCCCCAGCGCTTCGTCTCCAGCGAGTGTGAGAGCACGAGGTGCTCCTTGGCGCGGGTGATGCCGACGTAGAGCAGGCGGCGCTCCTCGTCGATGCGGCCCTCTTCCATGCTGGCCTCGTGCGGCAGGGTGCCGTCCTCGAGGCCGACGAGGAACACGGCGCGGAACTCGAGGCCCTTGCTGCCGTGTAGGCTCATCAGCCGCACCGCGTTTCCGGGCTCGCCGCGGTCGGCGTGGCTGAGCAGCATCATCTGCGCCGCGAGGTCGCCGACGCTGCTCTTCGGGCCGTCGAACCAGTCGGCCAACTCGTCGAGGTTCGCTTTGCGCCGCTCGAAGCCGGCCTTGTCCTTGCTCATCGCGCGGAAGGCCTCGAGCATGCCGCTGCGCTCCGCCAGGGCAAGCACGAGGTCCTTGGCCGGCATGCGCTCCGAATCATCGCGAAGGCGATCGACGATCCCGGTGAATTCGCCGAGCGCGGCCGCGATGCGCGGCTGCAGCTGCTTCAGGATCGACATCTGCCGCGCCGCGCCGTCCAGCGACAGGTGATGCGCTTGAGCCAGCTCCGCGAGCTTGGCCAGCGAGGTGCCGCCGATGCCGCGCGCGGGTGACGAGACGGAACGCAGGAATGCCGCGTCGTCGTCGGCATTGGCCACGAGGCGCAGCCAGGCCAGCGCGTCCTTCACCTCGGCACGTTCGAGGAACGCCGTGCCGCCCGTGAGGTGGTAGGGAATACGCAGCAGTTGCAGCGATTTCTCCAGCGCGCGGCTCTGGTGGTTGCCGCGGAACAGCACGGCGAACTCGCCGAACGGGATTTCCTTGGCCTTGCTCAGGTAGTCGATCTCGGCGGCGACGCGGTCGGCTTCGTGCTCGTTGTTCTCGCAGCGCCAGACCTTGATCTTGTCGCCTTCGCGCTGGTCGCTCCAGAGCGTCTTCAGGTGCTCGTGCGGGTTGTTCGCGATCAGCGTGTTCGCCAGCCGCAGGATGCGCGCACCGCAGCGGTAGTTCTGCTCGAGCTTGATGATCTTCAGCGCGGGGTAATCGCTGCCGAGCAGGTTCAGGTTCTCCGGCTGCGCGCCGCGCCAGGCGTAGATGCTCTGGTCGTCGTCGCCCACGCAGGTGAAGCTGCCCTTCGGGCCGGCGAGTTGCTTCAGCAGTCGGTACTGCGCGCCGTTGGTGTCCTGGCACTCGTCGACCAGCAGGTAGCGCAGGCGCTCGCGCCATCCGGCGGCGAAGTCGGGGTCGGCCTCCAGCATCGTCACGGGCAGGCGGATCAGGTCGTCGAAATCCACCGCGTTGAAGGCGGCGAGGCGCTGCTGGTACTTCGCGTAGAGGTTCGCCGCCTCGCGCTCGACGGCGGATTTGGCGAGTTCCATCGCCTGCTCGGGGCTCAGCGCTTCGTTCTTGGCGCGCGAGACGAGGCCGCGCAGGCGTTCGAGCACGTCGTTCTTGGTGCCCGGCGGCATCAGGTCCTTGACGATGCCCATCTGGTCGTCCGAATCGAACACCGAGAAGCCGCGCTTCAGCCCGGCGCGGCCGGCTTCCTGCTGCAGGAAGCGCAGCCCCAAGGCATGGAAGGTGCTGATCGTCAGGCCTTCCGCCGCGTCTCCGCGCACCCGCTTCGCCACGCGCTCCTTCATCTCCTTCGCCGACTTGTTGGTGAAGGTGATGGCCGCGATGTGCCGCGCCTCGCGCTGGCCGGTCGCGATGAGGTGGGCGATCTTTTCGGTGATCACGCGGGTCTTGCCGGAGCCGGCGCCGGCGAGTACGAGCAGCGGGCCCTGCGTGTACAGCACGGCTTCGCGCTGCGGGGCATTGAGGGACATGGGGATCTTGCGGCGGAACGACGGCCCGCATTGTCGCAGCCGGGGGCCGGCCCCGCCACGGCCCGCTAGAATGGCGGCATGGCCAAGCTCTACTTCTACTACTCGGCGATGAACGCCGGGAAGACCACGACGCTGCTGCAAAGCGCGCACAACTACCACGAGCGCGGGATGCGCACGCTCATCCTCACGCCGCGCCTCGACACCCGTGCTGGCGAAGGGGTCGTCGCGTCGCGCATCGGCCTGCAGGCGAAGGGCACGGTGTTCACCCGCGACGACGACCTCGAGCGCATCGCCCGCGAGGACGTCGCCGCGCGCGGGCCGCTGGGCTGCGTGCTGGTCGACGAGGCGCAGTTCCTGTCCAAGGCGCAGGTGTGGCAACTCACCGAGATCGTCGATGCATTGAACGTGCCGGTACTGGCGTACGGCCTGCGCACCGACTTCCGCGGCGAGCTGTTCGAAGGCAGCCAGTACCTGCTGGCCTGGGCCGACAACCTCGTCGAGATCAAGACCATCTGCCATACGGGCCGCAAGGCGACGATGGTGGTGCGCGTCGACGAGCACGGCCATGCCGTGACCGACGGCCCGCAGGTGGAGATCGGCGGCAACGACCGCTACGTCTCGGTGTCGCGCGGCGAGTTCAAGAAGATCATGGCCGGCGAAGGGCACATCGACCCGATGCAGGCGTCCTTGCCGCTCGGCTGAACCGCCGGCCACGCCCGCCACGAAGTCGCCACGACACCGCCGCTAGACTCCAGCCCTCCCTTTGGTCCGACCCCGCAAGCGCCCTGCCATGACCCGTCTTCGCTCCGCCGCCCTCGTCCTCGCCCTGTCCGCGGCCCTCGCCGGGTGCCAGACCGTCGCCGAGGCCCCCGCGGCCACGCCGATGCCCAAGCCGGCGGCGTCCGAGCCGGCGGTGCCCGCGCACGACAACCTGAATGCCACGGCCTGGGTGCAGTCGTCGGTCGAGGCGCGGATGGCGCACCGGCAGGCTTGGCGCAGCGCTGAGCGCCTGCTCGACGCCGCCCTCGCCGATGCCTCGTGGGATGCCCTGGCGGCCAACGACCGCGTCGCGCCGGTCGCCGGCCTGCCGCCCGCGATCATCGTCGACGTCGACGAGACCGTCCTCGACAACAGCCCCTACCAGGTGCGCCTGATCCGCGAGGACGGCAGCTTCGACGACGCCACCTGGAACGCCTGGGTCGATGAGGCCCGCGCCACCGCGGTCGCCGGCGCGCCGGAATTCGCGCAGGCGGCGGCGAAGCGTGGCGTCACGATGATCTACCTGACCAACCGCGAGCACGCGAAGTCGGCCGTCACGCGCCGGAACCTCGAAGCCGTGGGCTTCCCGCCGCCGGCAGAGTCGCAGTTCCTCGGTCTCGGCTTCGACACGCCGGGCTGCGTGCCCAAGGGCAGCGACAAGGGCTGCCGCCGCCAGTTCGTGGCGCAGCGCTACCGCGTGCTGATGCAGTTCGGCGACCAGCTCGGTGATTTTGTCTCGGTCTCCGACAACGGCCTCGAGGCCCGCGCCACGCAGCTGCAGGGCTTCGACGCCTGGGTGGGGCAGCGCTGGTTCATGCTGGCCAACCCGAGCTACGGCAGCTGGGAGTCGGCCCTGTACGGCAACGACCGCAGCCTGTCGCGCGACGCCCAGCGCTCCGCGAAGCGCGCGGCGCTGCGGGACTGAGGCGCCGGCCCGGGCGTCGAACCAAGGCTTAAGGGGCGATCTGCTACCCTCCGCCGTCCTTCGAGCTGCGCTGGATTCTTCCCTTGCTGACGCCTTGGACCCGCCCGTTGTCGACCCGCATCGGCCGCCTCGGCCTGCTGCTGGCCCTGCTGGCGCTGGCCGCCTGCCAGCGTGAGGCCGAGCCCGTGCCGGGCGCGCCCGACGAGCCCGTGGCCGCCGTGGAGGCGCTCGCCGAGGCCCTGCGCGAGGGCGACCTGAAGCGCTACGCCGAACTCAGCCTGCCGCCGGCGATGCACGCGCAGCAGAAGGCGCTGTGGCGCCAGCAGGTGGCGGCGAAGAATCCGGTCGACGCCGAGCAGGCGCAGCGCTATGCCGAGCTGATGGCGCAACTCACCGCGCCCGATGCCGAGACCGCGCTCTGGGCCAAGGCCGAGCCGAAGCTCGTCGCGCTCGAACAGGAGCTCGGCCCGAAGTGGACGCTCGGCGTCACCATGCTGTCGGGCTTCGCCACCACCGCCATCAGCGCCAGCGAGACGATGAGCGAGGCCGAGAAGGGCCACGCCACCGGCGTCGTCACGGCGCTGGCCGAATGGGCCGGCGACCAGGCCCAGTTCACCGACCGCGAGCGCGCGAAGCAGGCCTTGGGCGTCGCCGTGCGCACCGCCCGAGAGCTCGAGCTGCCGGACGTCGCGGCCATCGAGGCGCTGGAGTACGACCCGATGCTCGAGAAGGCCGGCGTCGCCTTCCGTGCGTTCAAGGAAGTGATGTCGGCCTACGGCATCGATGCCGATGCGGCGTTGTCGCAGGTGCAGGCCGAAGTGATCGCCATCGACGGCCCGAGCGCCGTGGTGCGCGTGCGCTACCCGCTGCTCGGCAAGGAAGTCAGCTTCGAGCAGCCGATGCGGCAGATCGACGGCGGCTGGTACCGCGAGGATGCCATCGAAGCGCTGGAGCAGTCGGTGGCCGAACTGGCCGCCGCGTCTGCCGAGGCGCCCGCCGTCGCCCCTGCCGCCGCGCCGGCGAACTGACGCGCGAGCGACCCGCATGGCTTCCGATTCGCCCGTGACCGGTTACGTGCGTCCGCCCTGGTGGGCCCGCCTGCTCGAGTGGCTGCTGAACCCGTGGATCGAGATCACCCGCGATCCCGACGTGCCGCCGATCACGCTCGACCGCCCGGTCTGCTACGTGCTCGAGCATTACGGCATCAGCAATATGCTGATCCTCGACCGCGCCTGTCGCGAGGCCGGCCTGCCGTCGCCCTTGGCCCCGCTGCCGGGCGACCCCCTGGGCCGCGGCCGGGCCTACGTGGCGCTGTCGCGCCGCCGCAACGGCAGCATCGGCCGCCCGGCCAACAAGACGCACTCCGATGCCCTCGCGCGCCTGCTGATGGCGCATCGGTTGAACCCGAAGCAGGACGTGCAGCTGGTGCCGGTATCGATCCTGGTCGGCCGCGCGCCGGACCGGCAGAGCGGGTGGTTCTCGGTGCTGTTCTCGGAGAACTGGGCGCTGGTGGGCCGCTTCCGGAGGCTGTTGGCGATCCTGCTCAATGGCCGCGGCACCGTGGTGCGATTCTCCCCCGGTTTCCCGGTGCGCGAGATCCTCACCGAGGACCTCCCGCACGAGCGCGCCGTGCGCAAGACCGCGCGCGTGCTGCGCGGCCACTTCCGCCGCGTCCGCGAAGCCATCATCGGCCCCGACTTGTCGACGCGCCGATTGCTGGTCGACCGCGTGGTCGACGCCGAGCCGGTGCGCAAGGCGATCGCCGACACCGCGCGCCGCGAGAACACCACGCCGGCCGAGGCCTGGAAGAAGGCCTACAAGTACGCGTGGGAGATCGCGGCCGACTACTCGCACCCGGTGGTGCGCTCGCTGAGCTTCGGCCTCACGGCGTTCTGGAACCGCATCTACGACGGCGTGCAGATGCACCACCTCGACAGCCTGAAGGCCGTAGCGCCCGGGCGCGAGGTGATCTACGTGCCGAGCCACCGCAGCCACATGGACTACCTCTTGCTGAGCTACCTGCTCTACAAGAACGGCATCGTCCCGCCGCACATCGTGGCCGGCATCAACCTCAACATGCCGGTGATCGGTCCGATCCTCCGGCGCGGCGGCGCGTTCTTCATCCGCCGCAGCATCAAGGGCAATGCGCTCTACGCCGCTGTGCTTGGTGAATACGTGGCGCAGCTCGTGGGCGAAGGCTTCTCCATCGAGTACTTCATCGAGGGCGGCCGCTCCCGCACCGGGCGTTTGCTGCAGCCCAAGGGCGGCATGATCGCGATGACCCTGCGCGCCTTCCTGCGCGCGCCGCGCAAGCCGGTGGTCTTCCAGCCGATCTACATCGGCTACGAGAAGCTGATCGAGGGCGACAGCTACCTCGACGAGCTCACCGGCCGGCCGAAACAGAAGGAAAGCATCGGCGCGCTGGTCGTGGCGGCGATGGGCACCCTGCGACGCCGATACGGCCAGGTGGCGGTGAGCTTCGGCGAGCCCATCCATCTCAGCGAGGTCCTCGCCGAGCGTGCCGAAGGCTGGTCCGGCGAGGCGCTGGGCCCCGATGCCAAGCCCGATTGGTTCGGCGACGTTGTCGACGACATCGCGCAACGCATCCACGTCAACATCAACCGCGCCGCCGACGTGAACCCCATCAACCTGCTCGCCGTGGCCCTGCTGGCCACGCCGAAGCACGCGATGGACGAGGCCGACCTGCTGGCCCAGCTCGCGCTGTCGAAGAAGCTGCTCGCCGCGCTGCCCTACAGCGACCGTGTCACCGTCACGCCGATGTCGCCCGAGCAGATCGTGGCCTACGGCGAGGCGATGGGCGTGATCCGTCGCGTCAAGCACCCGCTCGGCGACGTGTTCTCGATGGAAGGCGACACCGCCGTCCTGCAGAGCTACTTCCGCAACAACGTGCTGCACCTGTTCGCCGCACCGGCGTGGATCGCGCTGTGCTTCCAGAACAACCGGCGCATCAGCCGCGCCGGCGTGCTGCGCCTCGGCAAGACGATCTACCCGTTCATCAAGGCCGAGCTGTTCCTGCCTTGGGACGACGCCGAGTTCGCCGAGCGCCTCGACGCCACGATCAACCTCTTCGTGGCGGAAGGCCTGCTCTCGGTGGCCAGCGAGGACGATGGCGGCTTCCTGACCCGCGGCCCCGGCCAGACCGACGAGGTCTTCCGCCTGCGTGCCATCGCGCACTCGCTGCAACAGGCCTTCGAGCGTTACTTCATCGCCATCGCCACCCTCGTTCGCCGCGGCCCGCGCAGCATCAGCGCCAGCGAGCTCGAGAGCTTCTGCCAGCTGGCGGCGCAGCGGCTGTCGCTGCTGTACGCGCCGGCCGCGCCGGAGTTCTTCGACAAGACGCTGTTCCGCGGCTTCATCGCCAAACTGCGCGAACTCAACCTGGTCTGGCTGTGCCCGAACGGCAAGCTCGACTTCGACGAAGCGCTGATGGCCTGGGACAAGGACGCCAAGATCGTGCTGGGCCGCGAACTGCGGCAGACCATCACCCACATCACCGGCGACACCGGCGGTGGCGGCGGGCGCACGACCGGCGAGCGGCCGGCGTTCAAGGGCTGAGCGTGGTGCGGCTCACCGTCGTCCTGCTGTGCGCGTTCGCCTTGGGTGCGACTGCCCCAAGGCCGGCCTGGTGCAATGTGGCCGGCAGCGATGTCTCGCTCCCCGTCAACCCTTCGGGCACTGGCGTGGACGTCGACGTCCAGCCTTCCACCCTGAAGATGCTGATCCCGGCGCAGCCGGGGCGTGGCGACCGGCGCCAGGACGGATTTGATGCGGAACGATCCGGACTGCTCGGGCGACTGTCCGGTGGCGCTTCGGCATCGGGCGTCGTTGGCGGTGCAATCGGCTTCGCGATCGTCGATGCAATGAACGCTGCTTCGTGGAGGCCCAACTATCGCGCAGAGCAATCGGCAATCGCCAGGCTCGAGCGCAATGATTCCGTGAGGCGCTATCCCGCCCTGCTGGCTGAACAGGTCTCTACGTGCCTCGCACCACCCGACGGCGTGCATGGCGGGTCGGTGGTCGCGAAAGTTCGCTGGGGGCTGAGCGAGGACCTTGGCCGTTGGATCGTCGGCATTGAGCTGAGTCTGCTGGGAGGTCTTGGGCAGGCAAAGCCTGAAACGGCGTACTTGGGGTACGAGTCCGCTGCGGTTCGCTTGCGCGACAAGCAGCCTTCGGATACCGCTTGGATGCTCGCCAGGCTTCGTGAGCGCGGCGAGGAGTCTTCCCGCGCGGTGCGCAATGCGCAGTACCGGGTTTGGCACCCAGAGCAAGCACCGGATCTCATGATCGACCACTGGCTCCGGGATGGAAGTCGCCACCTCGATGACGTGCTCGCGGAGGTCTGTGCGCTGGCGAAGACTTGGCGTTCAGGCGCCTCTTTTCCGCTGGCGAACGAGGCTCTTGTGACGCGCGCTCTGGAGGCTGAAGCCAATGGCGAAGCGATTCCGGGTGCGCTGGACTATGGAGCGTCGATAACGGTCGTCACTCCAGGGTGGAGGCTGAGGACCAGCCATGAGCCGCGGATTCTCGCGTCGACCATGGATGGCATGACGCCGACGGTGCTCGTCGGCATGACGATGCGGGGTTCGAAGCGCTGAAGACTCAGGCGTCCAGATCCGGGATCAGCTGGTTCTCGATCCAGGCGATCTGGTCCTTCACGGCCAGCTTCCGCTTCTTCATGCGCTTGAGGCGCAGTTCGTCCACCTCCACGCTCGCTGCCAGCGCCGCGATGGCGGCATCGAGGTCGCGGTGCTCGCTCTTGAGCTCCACGAGGCGGTGTGCGAGTTGGCCGGGGTCGTAGGGGTGCATGCCGCCCCCGAGCCTACACCCGGCCCTTGGGCGCCGGGCAGGGGGGGGCAGCCCCCGGGGGCGGTAGAATGGCGCCCCACGTCGCGACACCCGCTGCCCCATGGCCCTCGCCGAGACGCGCCCCGCCCCTGCCGCGGGCGATGCGCACCCGTCCCAACCGCACGACCTGACCAGGCTGCAGAAGCGCCTGCGCCACCAGGTCGGCCAGGCCGTCGCCGACTTCGGGATGATCGAGGAGGGCGACCGCATCATGGTCTGCCTGTCCGGCGGCAAGGACAGCTACACGATGCTCGACATCCTGCGCCAGCTGCAGGCCAAGGCGCCGGTGCGCTTCGAGCTGGTGGCGGTGAATCTCGACCAGAAGCAGCCGGGCTTTCCCGAGCACGTGCTGCCGGCTTACCTCGAAGGCATCGGCCAGCCCTTCCACATCCTCGAGCAGGACACGTACTCGGTGGTGAAGCGCGTCGTGCCCGAGGGCAAGACGATGTGCTCGCTGTGTTCGCGCCTGCGTCGCGGCGCGCTCTACACCTACGCCGAGCAGAACGGCTTCACCAAGATCGCGCTGGGCCACCACCGCGACGACCTGCTGGCCACCTTCTTCCTCAACCTGTTCTTCCACGCGAAGCTGAGCGGCATGCCGCCCAAGCTGCAAAGCGATGACGGTAAGCACACGGTGATCCGCCCGCTGGCCTACGTGAAGGAAGCCGACATCGCGGCGTATGCGGAAGCGAAGGCCTTCCCGATCATCCCGTGCACGCTGTGCGGCTCGCAGGAGAATCTGCAGCGCAAGGTCGTGAAGCGCATGCTCGAGCAGTGGGAGAAGGACTCGCCCGGCCGCCTCGAGACGATCAGCCGTGCGCTCGCCGACGTGCGCCCTTCGCAGCTCTCCGACCGCGCGCTGTTCGACTTCATGGCGCTGGGCCGCCGCGGCGATATGCCGCTACCCGACGGCCGCGCCTGGATGGCCGAGGCGACGGTCGCGGCGACGGACGACGACGAAGCCATGCCCGCGGCGCCGAAGCCCGATGCCCTGGCCGCGCTGCGCGCCAAGACCTTCGACCCGATCTGGAACCCGTGAGCACCGCCTCGCTGCGCTCGCCAGGCGCCCTCGCGTGGGCCGCCGTCTTCCTCGCGGTCTTCGCGTGGTCGGCGATCGGGCCGAAGGACCGCCTCACGTGGTGGCTGGAAGTGGCGCCGGCGCTGGGCTTCTTCGCCGTGCTGGCCGCCACGCGTGCGCGCTTCCCGTTGACGCCGCTGCTGTACGTCCTCGTGCTGCTGCATTCGATCATCCTCATCGTCGGCGGCCACTACACCTACGCCGAAGTGCCGCTCGGTGACTGGGTGCGCGACTGGATGGGCGGTGAGCGCAACAACTACGACAAGCTCGGCCATCTGGCGCAGGGCTTCGTGCCGGCGATGATCGCCCGCGAGCTGTTCTTGCGCCTCGGCGTGGTGAACGGCGCCGGCTGGCGGGGGTTCCTCATCGTTTCGTTCTGCCTTGGTTTCTCGGCCTTCTACGAACTCATCGAGTGGTGGGTGGCCGAGCTCTCCGGTCAGGCCGCCGAGGCCTTCCTCGGCACCCAGGGTTACGCCTGGGACACACAAAGCGACATGGCATGGGCCGGCTTCGGCGCCATCCTCGCGCTCGCGACGCTCGGCCGCTGGCACGACCGCCAACTCGCCGCGCTTCCCCGCTGAATCTCCCTTTCCAGGATCCGCATGTTCTTCCGCAACCTCACGTTCTTCCGCTTCCCGTCCTCGCTCAACGCCGCACTGGAAACCCTCGAAGACCGCCTCGTCGAGCACCCGCTGAAGCCGGTCGGCCCGCTCGAGCTCGGCAGCCGCGGCTTCGTGCCGCCGATGGGCGGCGAGGGCACGGCGATGACGCACCGCCTCGGTGACTTCACCTGGGTGAGCCTCGGCCGCGAAGACCGCCTGCTGCCCGGCGCGGTGGTGAACGACGCGCTGGCGAAGAAGCTCGCCGAGATCGAAGCGAAGGAAGGCCGCAAGCTCGGTGGCAAGGCGCGCAAGCAGCTCAAGGACGACTTGATCCACGAGATGCTGCCCAAGGCCTTCATCAAGGGCTCGCGCACGTCGGCCTCGATCGACCTGAAGCACGGCATCGTCGCCGTCGACGCGTCCTCCAAGAAGTCGGCCGAGAACGTCGTTTCCGAGCTGCGCCACGCGATGGGCAGCTTCCCGGCGGTGCCGGTGAACGCGGAGGTGTCGGTGCGCGCGGTGATGACCGGCTGGCTCACCGGCGAGCCGCTGCCCGAAGGGCTCACGCTCGGCGACGAGTGCGAGCTGAAGGACCCCGTCGATGGCGGCGCGGTGGTGAAGGCGCAGCGCCAGGAGCTCACCGCCGACGAGATCACCAAGCACCTCGAGACCGGCAAGCAGGTCACCAAGCTCGCCCTCGTGCTCGACGACCACGTCAGCTTCGTGCTCGGCGAGGACCTCATCGTCCGCAAGCTGAAGTTCCTCGACGGCGCCGTCGACCAGCTCGAGAACACCGAACGCGACTCGCTCGCCGCCGAGCTCGACGCGCGCTACGCGCTGTTCAGTGCGGAACTGCACACGCTGTTCGGTGTGCTCGAGAAGGCGCTGAAGCTCAGCCGCGCGGAGTAGACTGGCGCCAGCCTTCCGGCGGACGCGCACCATGACTTCCCTCGACGTGATGCACGAGAACGCCCGCCGCATCGAGGCCTTCTACGCGGCCTTCGCGGCACTCGACACCGAGGGCATGGCCGCGCTCTACGCCCCCGACGTGCGCTTCGAAGATCCGGTCTTCGGCCTCGCCGGCCGTGATGCGGTGATGGCGATGTGGTCGATGCTCTGCGAGGCGGTGGAGGCGAAGGGCCGCGACGTCTGGTCGCTCGAGGCCAGCGCCATTCGCGCCGACGCCCACGAAGGCAGCGCGCACTGGGAGGCGCACTACCGCTTCAGCGCGACCGGCCGCCTCGTGCACAACCGCATCGACGCCACGTTCGTTTTCCGCGACGGGCTCGTGGTGCGCCATATCGACCAGTTCGATGTGTGGCGCTGGAGCCGGCAGGCGCTGGGCACACCGGGGCTGCTGTTGGGTTGGAGTGGCGTCCTGCGCCGCAAGATCCGCGAACAGGCGGGCGCGCGCTTGGCCGCGTGGCGGCCCCGTCCACGATGACGGCCGCCCTGCGTTCGCTCTTCGGCCTCGCTCCCGCGCCGGAGGCCTCGCGCGAAAGCCTTCGCGTCGATTTCCTGCTTCCCGACGGATCGTCGGTGCCCCTGCATCGTGTGCGCGATCGTCGCGCGCGCCGACTGCGCTTGACGGTCAGCGAGCGCGGCGTGCGCCTGTCGGTGCCCTGGCGCGTCTCCGAGCGCGTGGCCCATGCCTTCGTGCACGACCATGCCGGTTGGATCACCGCGCAGTGGCAGCGCTTCCGCGACACGCGCGTGGCCGTGGCTTGGCAATTCGGCGCCGTCGAAGCGCTGCCGCTGCATGGCGAATCGCTGCCGGTCGAATGGGTCGCAGCGCGCAGCGCGCGGATCGAGCCCGTCGATGTCGGCGGCACGACGTTGCCGGTGGATGGCGCGCGACTCCGATTCCACGCGCCCCACGCGGCCTCGGCTGCGGTGCTGCGTCGGGCCTTGCTCGAGTTCTACGGCGCGGAGGCGCGTGCGGCGATCCACCGCTGGCTGCCGGCTTACCTCCCGGGACTGCCGCGCCCGCCGCGGGAGTTCCGCGTGCGCGCGCTGTCGTCGCTGTGGGGCAGCCTCGCGCCGGACGGCACCGTCTCGCTCGATCTTTCGCTCGTGCTCGGGCCGCCCGCGGCCTTCGAGTACGTGCTCGTGCACGAGCTCTGCCACCTGATCCATGCCAACCACTCCGCGGCGTTCTGGCGCGAAGTGGAGGCGCGCAGCCCGGGTTGGCGCGAAGAGCGCACTTTCCTTCGCAGTGATGGCGGCCTGGGACTGAAGGCGCAACTTCGTGCCTTGACCAAGGCTTGAGCGCCGGCTGAACCGTCCCCATGGATGGGGCTGACACGAGGCGTCGCCACGCCTCACTCTGTTTCCGCCCCCTCCAACCCCCGAAGGTTTCCATGTCCCGCGCCCCGCTGCTCTCGCTCACCGCGCTTCGCGTCCTCGCCGTCACCGCCATTTCCTTCTCGCTGCTCGCCGCTTGCGGCAAGGCCCAGGAAGCCGCCGAGGAGACCGCCACCGAGGCGGTGGCGGAAGCGGCCATCGAATCGATGACCGATGCCGAAATCGACATCGAGGACGGTGGCCAGACCGTGTCCGGCGTGGACGAGCAGGGGCGCGCCTTCTCCGCCTCGCAGGGCGACGCCGCGACGATCCCGGCGGACTTCCCGTCCGACGTGTTGGTGCCCGAAGGCCTGGTGCTCGAAACCTCGATGGTGGTCGGCGCCAGCAGCTTCGTCGGCG
The DNA here is from genome assembly GCF_044377035.1 of Silanimonas sp. Classification (GTDB taxonomy): domain Bacteria; phylum Pseudomonadota; class Gammaproteobacteria; order Xanthomonadales; family Xanthomonadaceae; genus Silanimonas. The sequence goes on along the minus strand of NZ_JBILJW010000009.1, from coordinate 73,500 downwards.
GAACGATGCCCGGCGATCTGGCCGAGCTGACCACCCGCATCGATACGCACATGAAGGCCGCGGGCTGGACCTCGCTGATGGCGATGAGCGAACCCGGTTCGAGCACCCTGCTTTGGCAGCGCGACGATCGCGGCGTCAACTACATGATCGAAACCAAGCCGGATGGCCAGCTCGGCGTGACGATCAGCCACGCCGTCGAGGAAAAGGCCCCCGAGGCCGAGACCGCGCCCTAATCGCGCAGGAAGTCCCGCAGCAGCGCGCCGATCTCCGGCGCGCGCTCCATATGCACGTGGTGCCCGCCTTCGAGCACGTGCAGGCTCGCGTCGCGCAGGCAGGCGATGCGCTCGGCGCGGAGGGCCGGCGGGAAGTAGGGCGGTGAAGGCTCCGCCGCCACCAGCAGGGTCGGCGCGTCGATGGCCTGCAGGATCGCGCGGATCGCCGCTTCCGGAAGGCGCGTCGACGAGGGCAGGCGCAGGCGCGGGTCGGAGCGCCACGACCAGCCACCCGCCACCGCCTGCAGGTTGCGTTCGACGATCAGGCGCGCATCTGCCTCGCGCATCGGCGTGGCCTGCAGCCGTGCGGCCAAGGCGGTGTCGATGTCCTTGATGACGCGCGGCGCCTCATCGCGACGCGCGTCCAGCGCGCGTCGCGCCGCCACCGCCTCGCGCAGGCGCGTGCCGGCACTCTCTGCCGGGCCACCCAGCGGCCCGAGGCCTTCGACCAGTGCCAGCTTCGCCACGCGCTCCGGCGCCGCGGCGGCCAGCGTGCTGGCGAGCGTGGCGCCCATCGAGTGCCCGAGCAGGTGCGCGCGTTCCCAGCCGAGCGCGTCGAGCGCGTCGAGCACGTCGTGCAGCCAGTCCACGTAGACGTAGTCGTAGCCGTCGGCGCGATGCGCGGAAGCACCATGCCCCGGCAGGTCGAGCGCGACGACATCGAAGCCTTCCAGCGAGGCAGCCAGCGGCACGAAGCTCGCGGCGTTATCGAGCCAGCCGTGCAGGGCCAGCAGCTTGGGGCCGTCGGGATCGCCGAAGCGCAGGGCGGCGAGCTCGCCGCGACCGCCCGGCAGGCGGATCTCACGCATCGGTCCAACCTGCCAGATGACGGCGCAGCAGCTCTGCCAGTGCGTCGACGTGCGCGGCATCGTCGTTCAAGGCCGGCACGTAGCGCAGCGCCGTGCCGCCCGCCTCGACGTAAGCGTGGGCGTTCTCGACCGCGATTTCTTCCAGCGTCTCGAGGCAGTCCACCGCGAAGCCCGGGCAGACCACGTCGACCGTGCCGGCCTTCTCGCGGCCCCACTGCTCCAGCGTCTTGTCGGTGTAGGGCTGCAGCCAAGGCTCGCGACCGAAGCGCGACTGGAAAGTGAGCGCCCATTCGCTCTCGCCGAGGCCGAGCGCGGCGGCGATGGCTTCGGCGCTGGCCCGGCACTGCGCGGCGTAGGGGTCGCCGCCGGCGACGAAGCGCTGCGGGATGCCGTGGAAGCTCATCAGCAAGCGGTCGCCGCGGCCCTTTGCGGCCCAGTGCGCGCGGATGCTGTCGGCGACTGCGGCCACCCAGCCCGCATCGCGGTGGTAGTCCTGGATCAGGCGCAGTTCGGGCTGGCGGCGCCAACGCAGCACTTCGCGCATCACCGCATCGTGCGAGCTCGCCGAGGTGCTGGCGGCGTACTGTGGGTACAGCGGCAGCACGACGAAGCGGCGGCAGCCGTCGGCCTCCATCGCGCGCATCACGTCCGGAACGGACGGGTTGCCGTAGCGCATGGCCAGGCGCACATCGACGCCGGGCAGCGCGCGCGCCACGCCGTTGGCGAGGCGTTTCGACAGGGCCAGCAGCGGCGAGCCTTCCGGCGTCCAGATGCTGGCGTAGTTCTTCGCCACCTTCGGCGAGCGCAGCGGCAGGATGATGAAGTGGAGCACCGGGCACCACAGCCAGCGGGTGAGGTCGACCACCCGGTGGTCGTGGAGGAATTCCGCCAGGTAGCGCCGGACGGCGGCCGGCGTCGGCGCATCGGGCGTGCCGAGGTTGACCAGCAGGACGCCGATGCGCCCGGCCTCCTCGTTCGGCGTGGCGGGCGGCGCGGGGCGGAAAGCCGTGTGCATGCGGGTTCGGCGTCGGAGGCGGGGGGCCATTATGATCGGGCCGCGCGTCACGGCCGGGTTCATGCCCCGCTCAAGCGCGGTTTTCCACACTCGATCGTCCCCAATCCCCAAGGAGCGCCCCATGCGCCTGGTGCTGACCGCCCTGCTGGCCCTGATGCTGCCCTTCGCCGCGAGCGCGCAGGAGAAGGAGATCCAACGCGCCGACAACGCCGTGCGCGTGCTCTCCGAGATCCTCGCCATCCCCGAGGAATCCATCCCCGAGCGCCTGCTGCGCGAAGCCGAGGCCATCGCGGTGATGCCGGACGTGGTCAAGGCCGGCCTGATCTTCGGCGGCCGCGGCGGCAAGGGCCTGATGGCCGTGCGTGGCAGCGACGGCACCTGGTCGAACCCGACCTTCATCACCCTCGGCGGCGGCAGCTTCGGCTTCCAGGCCGGCGTGCAGTCGGCTGACGTGGTGCTGGTGTTCCGCAACCGCCGCGGCGTCGACAACATCGTCAACGGCAAGTTCACCCTCGGCGCCGACGCCTCGGTGGCCGCTGGCCCGGTGGGCCGCAGCGCGCAGGCCAGCACCGACGGCCAGCTCAAGGCCGAGATCTACAGCTACTCCCGCGCCCGCGGCCTGTTCGCCGGCATCGCGCTCGATGGCGCCGTCATCGCCATCGACAACCGCGCCAACCGCCGCGTGTACGGCCGCGACGTCACCGCGCGCATGATCCTCGAGAACCGCGTCCGCCCGCAGGTGAATGCCGTCGTCGGCTTCCGCGACAAGCTCGAGGAAGCCAGCGCGCAGGCCGCGCGCTGAAACCGCGGGCGGCCTTCGGGCCGCCGGCCGGACGGGCTATCCTTGGCCCCTGACTTCGGAGCACGTCCATGCTGGGATTCCGCGAACTCGTCATCATCCTCCTGATCGTGCTGGTGGTTTTCGGCACGAAGCGGCTGATCAGCGCCGGCGGCGACCTCGGCAAGGCCATCCAGAGCTTCAAGAAGGGCGTGCGCGATGCGCAGGACGAGCCCGCCAAGCTGGATCCGCCGGCACCGCAGCCGGGCGTCGACGCCAGCAGCGAGCGGAAGGAAAACGACCGCCCCGGCGCCTGAGCCGCGGCCCGGCTGACGCACCGCCATGTTCGAGCTCGGCTGGTTTGAGATCGGCATCATCGGGGTGATCGCCCTGGTGGTGCTCGGCCCCGAACGCCTGCCGAAGGCGGCGCGTTTCGCCGGCCTCTGGGTGCGCAAGGCGCGCGCGCAGTGGTTCGCGGTGAAGTCCGAGATGGAGCGTGAGCTCGCGGCCGAAGAGATGAAGGCCTCCCTGCAAGCCGAGCGCGAAGCGATCCGCGACGCGGTGAAGCAGCTCGACGACGAGGCGCGCGAGCTGCAGTCGGGCGTTCGCGATATCGAGCGCAACGACGCCCCGCCCGCGACCGACGAGGCGGCGGGCGCCGCCGCCGATCCCAAGCCGCCCGCGCCATGAGCGACGACGCCGACACCGGGCTGGGCCTGATGGGCCACCTGCTTGAGCTGCGCCTGCGCACCATGCGCGCGCTGCTGGCGCTGGGCGTCGCCTTCCTCGGCCTGCTGCCCTTCGCCAACGACCTCTACGCGCGCCTCGCGGCGCCGCTGCTCGCGCACCTGCCCGACAGCGGCCAGCTGATCGCGGTGGATGTCGCTTCGCCGTTCTTCGCGCCGATGAAGCTGACGCTGTTCGTCGCGCTGCTGGTCGCCGTGCCCTTCATGCTCTACCAGGCCTGGGCCTTCGTCGCGCCCGGCCTCTATCGCAGCGAGAAGCGCCTCGCGCTGCCGCTGCTCGTCGCCGCGGTGCTGCTGTTCTACGTCGGCATCGCCTTCGCCTACTTCGTGCTGCTGCCGGCGATGTTCGCCTTCCTCACCGCGACGGTGCCGGAGGGCGTGACGATGATGCCGGACATCAACGCCTACCTCAGCTTCGTGCTGGTGATGGGCCTCGCCGCCGGCCTCGCCTTCGAGATGCCGATCGCCGTGCTGGTCGCGCTGATGCTTGGTTGGGTCACGCCGGCGCAGCTCTCAGAGTGGCGCGGCTACGTCATCGTCGTCATCGCCATCCTCGCCGCCCTGCTGACGCCGCCGGACGGCCTGTCGATGGTGCTGCTGATGATCCCGATGTGGCTGCTGTATGAAGCCGGACTGCTGGTGGGCCGGCTGCTGCTGCGCGCGAAGCCCGCCGAAGCGGCATGAGCGCCGCCGCCTTCAAGGCGCGCTACGCCGCCTACACCCTGGATCTCGCGCTGCTGTCGCCCTTCGTCGTCGGCGCCGCATGGCGCCCGCTGCAGGTCGTTCAGGCCGCGTGGCGGGGCATGGAAGGCGCCATCCAGCTCGCGCTGGATCGCGCGTTCGCGGCCGGGCACATCGCCCTGCTCGACCTCGCCGGTGCCTTGCAGGCCGATGCCGCCTTCATGGCCTCGATGACGCAGGGCATGGAGGCGCTGTTCGCGTCGCTGCTCAGCGCGGGCCTGTGGGCCTGGCTCGTGGTGGCCGCGTACTTCATTGGCTTCGAGGCCTCGCCGTGGAGCGCGACGCCGGGCAAGCGCGCGCTCGGCCTTCGCGTGCTGGCCAACGACGGCACGACAGTGGGGCTGCCGCGCGCGCTGCTGCGCTTCGTGGCGGCCGGGCCGAGCTGGCTGTTGCTGCACCTCGGCCACGCGCTGGTGATGTTCCGCGACGACGGCCGTGCCGGCCACGATCTGGCCGCAGGCACGCGCGTCGACGGCGATGCGGCGCTTCCGGCCTGGGCAACGGCGTGGTTGGGCCTGCAGGCCGCCGCCGTGGCGCTGCTGCTGGGCTGGGTGGCGTGGACGGCGATGCAGGCCGTGATGGTGCTCGGCCTCTGAGCCCCGGCGCAGCGCCGAGGCCGTGGATCAGGCCTCGAAGCCGGCGATCTCGGGGCGGTCGTTCGCGGCGCGATCGCCTCCACCATCGTCGCAGGCCGCGCGCCAGCCGTTGAGCGTGAACCCGTAGCTGATCGCCGCGAAGACCACGGCGATCACCATCGTCATCGCCACCGCGATCACGCCGCCGACCATCGGCCCCAACAGCGAGGCGAGGGCGACGACCGCCGCCATCACCAGCCCGAAGAGCCCGGCTGCCAGCAGGCCGGGCAGCAGCAGGGCCAGGAAGAACACGACCAGCGGCATGGCGTTGAGGGCGGCGGCGCGCAATCCGCCGATCACCGCCGCCACCGGCGAGGTGCCGCGCAGCGTCACCGACACCAGCGACCAGCCGAGCCCCAGCGCCACCACCAACCACAGCGGCAGGAAGGCCAGCACCACGAGCACGGCGGCACCCAGCCCCTCGGGTGGCGCGGCCACGTCCTTGGGCTGGAGCGGCACGCCGCTCTCCTGCGCCTTGGCCTGAAGCGCCATGAACTGCTCGAGCCATTGCTGCAGGGCCTGCAACGCCTCGACGCCGGTGACCGCGGCCACGACCATCATCATCGCGAGCAGCAGGCCGAACATCAGCACGTAACCGAGCACGGTGACGAGCACGATCGCGCCCCAGCTGCCATCGCGGAAGCCGTCGCCGATCTGCGCGACAGCCACGGGGCGGCCCTGCTCGGCGCCGTCCAGCAGGCGGTAGATGCCGGCGACCAGCACCGGCGAGATCGCCAGCGACACGATCAGGCCGATCGCCTGGAACAGCAGCTGCACAGCCATGCCCGGCGGCGAGCCGGCCAGCGTCATCAGCTGGATCGGCAGCGACGGCAGGAAGCCGACCGCCACCGTGAAGAGGATCGCCGAGATGATCACGGCGGGCTGGTGGCGGCCGACGTCGACGGCGTCGATCAGCCAGCGGAAGGGGGCGGTCAAGCCGGCCCAGCGGGGCGTCATGCGAGGGGTTCCGGGGAGGAGAGAAGGGATGGGGCGTTCAGCCGTGGCGCTGCGCGAGGGCGTGGCGGACGAAGCGACGCAGCACGTTGCGCGCGGCCGGGGCGGGGCGCACGGACTCTAGCATCCGCACATGGCACTGCCCTTCGCGCTTCAGCGCCTCGCGTCGCGCATCGATGTAGCCGCGCATGTGCACGACGCCGAACTCGGGATGGAATTGCAGGCCCCAGACCCGTTCACCGAGGCGGAAGGCTTGGCAGCCGTCGAGCGCCGAGCGTGCCAGCACCACCGCGCCCGGCGGCGGCGCGAGGACGGTCTGGAGATGCGTGGTCTGGGCCGGAAACTCGCTGGGCAGGTGCCTGAACAAAGGATCGTGCGCGGCCTCGGCGTGTAGGCGCACGGGCACCGTGCCCATCTCGCGGCCCTGCGGGTTCCAGGCCACTTCGCCGCCGAAGGCCTGGGCGATGAGCTGGTGGCCGTAGCAGATGCCGAGCATCGGCAGGCCGTGGTGGGCCGCGCGTCGCAGCCATTCGGCCGTGGTCTCCGACCAGGGTTCGCGGTCGGTGACCATCGCCCCGGAGCCGGTGACGATGACGCCCGCGAAGCCGCTCGGGTCTGGCGGCGCGTGGCCGTCGAGCACCGGCACGACCTGCGCCGCGTGGCGCGGGAGGCCGGCCGCGGTACGGATCACATGAGGGAATCCGCCGTGGCGCCGCATGCTGGGCACCGGCCGACCGGTTTCGAGGATGAGGAAGCGGGATGGACGGGACACGCCCCTAGTGTGGAAGCCCGAAGGCATCGCGTCGAGTCCGATCGGGGCTTCCGGCACGGGTGGGTTGGCTCGGCCGCGCTCACGATCGGGCGACGATCCTCGTCCACGGAATACCGCCATGCGCCGCCGCTCTCTGGCCCTGGTCGCCCTCGCCAGCCTGTCCGCCCCCGCGCTGTCTGCGGCTTGCCCGCCCCTCGGTCTCGACGCCGAGGGACTGGCGGCCCTGCGTGCCCGGGACTTCGTGATCGAAGACGCCGACCGGCGCGAGGCCATGGCGGTGCAATGGCTCGATTGCCTCGCTTCACCCGATCCGGCCTGGCGCGACGGCGGCGCGTACGAGGCCCTCAGTGCGTGGCTCCGTGGCGACGCGCTGCGGCCCGAAGCGCGGCAAGCACTGATGGAGCGCCTCATCGAGTCCCTGCGAACGCCCGCGCCCGACCCCGACGGCGTGCGCGCGCCGTTCGAAGCGCTGGTGCTGGCGGAAATCGCCCGCACTGATCGCATCGCCCCGTGGCTCGATGCGGCCCAGCGCCAGCGTCTCGTCGATGCGGCAGCGGGTTACCTCGCCGGCGTGCGCGATTGGCGGGGCTTCGAACCGGGCATCGGCTGGCGGCACGGCGTGGCGCACGGTGCCGACTTCGCGATGCAGCTGGCCCTGAACCCGGCCCTTGATCGCGCCCAGCTCGACCGTCTGCTGGAGGCGGTGGCGGCGCAGGTCGCCCCGCAGGGCGCGCCACCGTACACCCATGGCGAGGCCGAACGCCTCGTGCGACCCGTGCTGTTCGCCCTCCAGCGCGGGCAGCACGACGAGGCCGCGTGGTTGGCCTGGCTCGCGACCGTGGTGGCGGCCGCGCCGCCCGCCGACGCCCCGACCGAGGCAACGATGTTGGCCCGTCGCCACAACCTGCGTGTGTTCCTGTTCGTGCTGCACGGCACGCTCGCGACCAGTGGCTCGCCGGCACTGGAGGCTCGGGTGCCTGCCGTGGCCGATGTGCTCCGCCGGATGCCCTGAGGCCGTCCGGATCGGGGCGGCAAGGGGGGTGGCCGCTATACTGCGCGGCCTGATTTCCCGCATCCGAGAACGATGTCCGCTCCCACCTTCCAGGAACTCATCACGCGCCTGAACGCCTACTGGGCCGAGCAGGGCTGCGTGCTGATCCAGCCGCTCGATCTCGAAGTCGGCGCCGGCACCTTCCACCCCGCCACTTTCCTTCGCGCGCTCGGCCCCGAGGCCTGGAACGCGGCCTACGTGCAGCCCTCGCGCCGCCCCGGTGACGGCCGCTACGGCGAGAACCCGAACCGCCTGCAGCACTACTACCAGTACCAGGTGGTGATGAAGCCGAACCCCGACAACATCGTCGAGCTCTACTTCGGTTCGCTGAAGGCGCTGGGCATCGACCCGCAGGTGCACGACCTGCGCCTCGTCGAGGACAACTGGGAATCGCCGACGCTCGGCGCCTGGGGCCTCGGCTGGGAGGTGTGGTTGAACGGCATGGAAGTGACGCAGTTCACCTACTTCCAGCAGGCCGGTGGCCTCGAGTGCAAGCCGGTGACCGGCGAGATCACCTACGGCCTCGAACGCCTGTGCATGTACCTGCAGAGCTGCGACAACGTCTACGACCTCATCTGGACGCGCGGCCCGCACGGCGACGTGACTTACGGCGATGTCTTCCTGCAGAACGAGCGCGAGCAGAGCGCCTACAACTTCGAACACGCCGACGTGGCCGAGCTGTTCCATCGCTTCGACGCCTGCGAGAAGGAGGCGCTGAAGCTGGTCGAGCTGGGCCTTCCGCTGCCGGCCTACGACCAGGTCTGCAAGGCCTCGCATTCGTTCAACCTGCTCGACGCGCGCCGCGCGATCTCCGTCACCGAACGCCAGCGCTACATCCTGCGCGTGCGCACGTTGGCCCGTTCCGTGGCCGAGGCCTATTTCGCGCAGCGCCAGAAGCTCGGCTTCCCCGGCGTAAAGGACGCGGGGGAACGCGCCCGACTCGGCCTCGACACGCAGGAGGCCGCGGCATGAGCGCGTCCCTGCTGATCGAACTCGGCGTCGAGGAACTGCCGGTCAAGGCGCTGCCGGAACTGGCCGCCGCGTTTGCGAATGGCATCACCGATGGCTTGTCGAAGCGTGGGGTGTCCATCGGTACCGCGCGCACGCTGTATTCGCCGCGCCGTCTCGCCGTGCACATCGAGGGCGTTGCGGCTGAGCAGCCCGAGCAGCGCTCGGAAGTGCTGGGTCCGTACCTCAACATCGGTCTCGATGCGAATGGCGCGCCGACCAAGGCGCTGGAAGGCTTCGCGGCCAAGGCCGGCGTGGCGTGGACGGACCTCGAGCGCACCACCGATGCCAAGGGCGAGCGCTTCGTGGCCCGCTCGGTGAAGCCGGGCGCGCGCACCGTCGACCTGCTGCAGGCCGTGCTGGATGACGCGCTGAAGGCCATGCCGATCCCGAAGCCGATGCGCTGGGGCGCGCACGAGCACGCCTTCGCGCGGCCGGCGCTGTGGCTGGTGGCGCTGTACGGCGCGGACGTCGTGCCCTTGGCTGCGTTCGGCAAGACCGCCGACCGCATGAGCCGCGGCCATCGCTTCATGCACGACAAGGCGGTGTGGGTCAGCGATGCCGACGCCTACGTCGAAGCGATGCGCGGCGCGAAGGTGCTGGTCGATGCCGACGAGCGTCGTGCTGCCATTGTTCGCGAAGTTGAAGCGGCTGCGGCGCAGGCCGGCGGCACGGCGCGCGTCACCGAGGACAACCTCGAGCAGGTCAACGGCCTCGTCGAGTGGCCGAAGGCCGTGCTCTGCGGCTTCGAGAAGGCCTTCCTGCGCGTGCCGCAGGAAGCGCTGATCTCGACGATGGAGGCGAACCAGAAGTTCTTCCCGGTGCTCGACGCGCAGGGTCGGATCACCGAGGCCTTCATCGGCATCGCCAACATCGTTTCGACGAATGAGTCGGAAGTGCGCAAGGGCTACGAGCGCGTGATCCGCCCGCGCTTCGCCGACGCCGCCTTCTTCTTCGACGAGGACTTGAAGCAGGGCCTGTCGGCGATGAACGCCGGCCTCTCCACCGTCACCTACCAGCAGAAGCTCGGCAGCTACGCCGATAAGGTGGCCCGCATCGCGCAGCTGGCGCGTGCGATCGCCACGGCGCTCGACGACGACGCCGACTTGGCACAGATCGCGGCCCTGCTGTGCAAGGCCGATTTGCAGAGCCGGATGGTCAACGAGTTCCCCGAGCTGCAGGGCATCGCGGGCCGCTACTACGCCGCGCACGACGCCGGCCTCGCCGAGCTGCCGACCGAGGCGCGCAATGCCGTGGCCGTGGCGCTGGATGAGGTCTACGCGCCGCGCTTCGCCGGCGATGCGATCGCGGCATCGCGCTTGGGCCAGGTGCTGGCTCTCGCCGAGCGCCTCGACACGCTGGCCGGCGGCTTTGCCGCGGGCTTGAAGCCCTCGGGCAACAAGGACCCCTTCGCCCTCCGCCGCAACGCGCTCGGCCTTGCCCGCACGCTGATCGAGGGCGGGCTCGATCTCAATCTCGTCGGCATGCTCGAAGCCGCCAAGGCCGCGCTGCCGGCCGGGCTCGATGTCGATGCCGGCGAGCTCTACGACTTCATTCTCGACCGCCTGCGCAGCTACTTCGCCGACCGCGGCGTGGGTGCGGCGCTGTTCGACGCCGTCGCGGCGACGAAGCCGGTCTCGCTGGCCGATTTCGCCGAGCGGCTTTCGGCCCTGCAGCGCTTCGCCGAGCTGCCGGAAGCCGCCGCGCTGGCGGCGGCCAACAAGCGTGCGCGCAACATCCTGAAGAAGGTGGAGGGCGGGCTGCCCGAAACCATCGATGCGTCGAAGCTCGTCGAACCCGCCGAGCGCGAGCTGCATGCGGCGCTCGTCGCCGCGCTGGCCGACACCGACGCGTCACTCGCCGCGCGCGACTACGTGGCCGTGCTGAGCCGGCTCGCGGCGCTCCGCGCGCCGGTGGATGCGTTCTTCGACGGCGTGATGGTGATGGCCGTGGACGCCGCGGTGCGCGACAACCGCCTCGCCCTGCTGAAGGCGCTGGCCGACCGCTTCGCCGCAGTGGCCGCGATCGAGCAGCTCGCCACCTGAGCCCGATGCCGCCAGCCCCACGCTGCCGGAGGCATCCCTTCGCGCGCCTAGGCTGGCTGCTCGCCGTCGGCATGGCGATGGCCTTCGGGGCGTCGCCCGTCCGCGCCGAGGACGCCGCCTCGCCGCTGGCCGCCGAACCGGAACCGCCGCGCATCCGCGTCGTCGACGTCACTTTGGCCGGCCTGCCTGATGAGGAGGCGGCCAACGCCCGCCTTGGCATGACCCTGGCGCGCTTGTCGGTGAAGCAGCGCAGCGATCTCAGCGAAGCGCGGCTGCAGTTCCTGCTGCGGCGCATCCCGGGCGAAGTCACGAAAGCGCTCGAACCCTTCGGCTGGTATTCGCCCGTGGTCGACGTGCGCCGCGAGCCCGCGCGCGACGGGGTCCGCATCCGGGTGGTCGTCGACCCCGGCGAGCCGGTGCGGGTGAAGACGCTTGATGCCGACATCACTGGCGAAGCGCGGGATGATCGCTTCGTGATGCGCGAGCTGCCGAAACTGGAGCCGGACGTCGGCGAGCGTTTCGTCCACCTCGATTACGAAGCCTCGAAGTTCCGCGTCGAGCGCAAGCTGGCCGACCGCGGCTACTTCGACGCCAAGCGCACCACGGGCCGGGTGGCGGTGAGTCGCGCGGGCAAGACCGCGGACGTCCTGCTTCGCTGGGAGTCCGGCCCGCGCCACGCGATGGGCGAGGCCCGCTTCGGCGCGAACCAGTTCCGCCCCGGCTTGTTGCCGCCGCTGGTCGACTGGACCGAGGGCGAGCCCTACCACCGCAACAAGCTCGACCGCCTGCGCGCTCGCTTGTCGCAGCTCGACTACTTCGCGCTGGTGGAGGTGGTGCCCGCCGAAGACGGGAAAGGCGACAGCTTGCGCGTGCCGATCGACATCACCACCACGCCGGCGAAGCGCACGGCCTACACGGCGGCGCTGCGCTTCGGCAGCGACACGGGCGTGGGCGTGCGCGGTTCGGTGAACCGCCGGTGGGTCAACGATCGCGGGCACAAATGGCTGTCCGATTTCGAATGGTCGCAACGGCGCAGCGGTTTCTCGACGCAATACCGTATTCCGTCGCTGCGGCGCTTGCCCGGTTGGTGGGGCACGCGCATCGAGTACCTCACCGAGGACCCGGAGTCGGCGCTCGGCTACGAACGCCTCGGCGTTGGCGCGGGTTGGCAGGGACGCCGTGATCCCTTCACCCTTTCGGGCCGTGTGGTGTTCGCCGAAGAGCGCACCAAGCTGCTGCGTCGCGACCGCTTCCCGGATGCACGGCAGACGATGCTCTATCCCGAACTCAGCGCCACGTACCGCCGCGTCGAGGATCCGCTGAACCCGGATGATTCGCTGCAGCTCACGGTGGCGCTGCGGGCGGGCGTGATCGAAGCCGCATCGGAGCGCCAGCGTTTCGCCCAGCTCGAGATCGGTGCGCAGTGGCTGCACAGCATCGGTGACTCGCAGGCGGTGATCCTGCGCGCCGACGCGGCCACGACGGCCTATGCAGGCTTGCTGGAATCGCTGTCGTTCCCGACCTCGCTGCGCTACTTCGCCGGCGGCGATCGCAGCATCCGCGGCTACGGCTATCGCGAGATCGGGCCGCGCTTCGAGGGCGAGGTGCTGGGCGGCCTGCATCGGGTCGTGGCCAGCGCCGAGTACCAGTACTTCTTCACCGACGAGTGGGGCGCGGCGGTCTTCGTCGATGCCGGCGATGTCTTCAACACGCGGCGTGCGTTCGATCCGAAGATCGGCGTCGGCGTGGGCGCGCGCTGGCGTTCGCCGGTCGGCCTCGTCGGCGTCGATGTCGCGCAGGGCCTCGACGAAGCGGCGGGCGGTGGCACGCGCCTGCATCTCAGCTTCGGGGTGGGCTTCTGATGGCGTCGCTGCGAGTGCACGCCGCGCGACTGTGGCGCTGGGCCTGGCTGGGCGGTGTCGCGCTGATCGCGGCCGCCGCTCTTGGCGGGTGGTGGCTGCTGGGTAGCGGGGGTGGGCGCGATGCCGCGCTGGATCGCGTGATCGCCGCGCTGCCCGAGGGCACCCTGCGCATCGGCGGCCGAGAGGGCAGTCTCGCCGGCGGTCTGCGCCTGCGCGACGTGGTGTACGAGGACGCGACCGTGCGCGTCGAGATCGGCGTGCTGGACGCCACGCCCCGCCCTCCCGGGCTTGGCGAGCCGACGGTGAATCTCGCGTCGCTGCGGCTGCGCGGAGTGCGCGTGTGGCCCAAGGACGTGCCCGACGAGCCGACGCCGTCGTGGCCGGGGATGCTGCCCCGGCTCGACCTGCCGATCTCGGTGCGCGTCGACACCGTCGAGGTCCGCGACATCGTCGTGCAGCCGGCCGGCGAGGCGTCGCCGCCGATCGTGATCGACCGCGTGGCGGGCGCGCTCGCGCTGCAGCCCGGCCGTCTTGCGCTGGACTCACTCGAACTCGAAGCACCGCAGGGCCGCGTGCGTGGCGCACTGCAGTACCTCCCTTCGGAGGACTTCGCCACGCGACTCGCGCTCGATGGCGAACTCGCGGCAGGCGCGCGCATGGCGCTGCGGCTCGACGGCACGCTCGCGACGGGCCGAGCCACGCTCGAAGGCCGCACCGGCGGCCCCCTGCGGATGGCCTTCGACTGGCAGGACGCCGCGCGGCTCGACACGCTGGGCTGGAGCTTCGCGCTCGATGCGACGCAGCTCGAAATCGCCTCGCTCGGCCTGCCCGTTCAGGCCCCCATCGACGCCACGCTCCGGGCTCACAGCGTCGCCGCCGCCCCCGGTGACGAGCTGGTGGCGACGCCCGGTCTCCGCGTCGGCCTGACCGGGCGCGTCGCGCAGGACGGTGTGGACGTGGCGCTGCGTGATTCGCGCCTGCGGCTGCACGACGGCGTGCTGCATGCCGAACCCCTGGCCCTGTCCCTGCTCGACGGCCGCGTCGACCTGACGGGCACCTATGGACTCGATGACGGCGCCGCCGACCTCGTCGCGCGCGTCGATGCCGTGTCGTGGGGCGAGGGCGAGGCGCGGGTGCAGGCGGATGGCACGGCCACGTTCGCGGGCCACGTCGATGATTGGTCGGCCGAGCTCGATCTCGACCTCGCGCGCGGCGGACAGCGGGCCACGCTCACCGGATTGGCTCGCGGCGACGCCGAGGCCATCGTGCTCGCGCCGTTCACGCTGGCGACGCCCGGCGGTTCCCTCGAGGGCGAAGCACGCTATGCGCGCGATGCCACGGCGGCATTCGCGCTCGACGCCACGATGCGCGAACTGGACCCGGCGTGGCTGGCGCCGGAGTGGCCGGGCCGGATCGAGGGGACGTTGCGCGTCGACGGTGCCGCGCCGGCCGACGGGCCGCTGCGCTACGTCGCGGAGCTCGCGTCGCTCACCGGTACTCTGCGCGGCCAGCGCATCGACGGCGAAGCGCAGGTGGAGGCCCGCGGCAACGCGCTGCAGGTCCAGGCCGAGCTCGCGCTGGGCGAAGGCCGCGTCGCCGTCGACGGCGCCTTGGCTCCCGCGCTGGATCTGGAAGTCGCGCTCCGCACGCTGGAGGTGGCGCCCTGGCTCGATGGCGCCCGCGGCGTGCTCGATGGTCGCCTGCAGGTGTCGGGCACTGCCGAGCGGCCCGCGATCGAGGTGGATCTCGCCTTGCTCGACGGCGGCTGGCAGGACGTCACCCTGCAGCGCCTCACCGCCCGTGGTTCCCTGCCGGCGCGCGGCGATGGCCGCATCGCGGTGCGCGCCGACGCGCTGGCGCAGGGCAAGTCCCGCATCGCGTCGATCGAGCTCGCGCTGGAGGGACGCGTCGACAGCGGGCGCTTCACCCTCGCCGCCCGGGGCATCGACGCGCCCAACCTGCCGGCACCGACGGCCGGCGCGCGCGGTCGCCTTGAGGCGCGCGGCGCGTGGCGCAGCAGCGATGGCTTCGAACGCGGCGAACTCACGCTCGACACGCTCGACGGCGAGTTGCCCGCGTTGCCGCTCCTCGCGCTCGACGCTCCCGCCACCATGGCCTGGCGCGGTGCCGACTGGTCCCTGCCATCGCCGGTCTGCCTGCGGCTCGCCAAGAGCGGTCGTCTCTGCGCGGAAGGCGATGCCGACGACGCGCGCCTTGCCGGGGAGGCACTCGACCTCGCGTGGCTCGCGCCCTTCCTTCCCGACGATCTCGACACCCCGCTGGCGCCCAGTGGCCTCGTGGCGCTGCAGGCCGCGCGGCGTTGGGTCGACGGCAGTGTTGTCACCACCGCCCGCGTCGATGCGCCGCAGGGCCGCCTGCGCGTGGGTGGCGTCGCGCCGGAGACGGTGTTCGGGTGGAACGGCCTCGTGCTCGAGGCCACGCAGTCGGACGGCTGGCGCGTCGACCTGCGCGCCGACCTGCTGCCGGATGGCCGGCTCGAAGCGCGCGCCTCGGCCGATGCCGCGGGGGTGCTGGACGGCCAGATCGCCCTGCGCGCCACGGACCTGAGCCTGCTCGAAGTCGTCAGCGCCGATCTCGTCGCGCCGCGCGGCACCATCGACGGGCGCCTCGTCCTCTCTGGCACCGTCGAGGCGCCGCGCTGGCAAGGTGCGCTGGCCGCGGCGCCCTTTGCCGTCGAACTGCCGGCGCTCGGCATCGCCATCGACGAGGGCGAGCTGCGCATCGAAGGCGGCGAAGACGGTCAGCTTCGGCTGCGCGGGCGTCTGCCGACCGGCGACGGCGCGCTGGAGATTGCCGGCCAGTGGAGCGAGGACGACCGCCCGAACCGGGTGACGATCCGCGGCACCGACGTGCGCGTGCTCGACACGCCGGATGGTCGCGCGTGGATCAGCCCGGCGCTCGATCTCGAGGTGGCCGACGGCGTGGCCCGGCTGCGCGGCCGCATCGATGTTCCGCGTGCCGAGCTCGCGCTCGACCGTTTCGAGCAGGGCGCGGCGGCCTCGCCCGATGTCGTGGTCATCGATGATCCGACCGCCGAGGCCTCCGCGGCGGGCCTGCAACTGGATGCCGATTTCACCGTCGCGCTCGGCGACGACGTGCGCCTGCGTGGCTTCGGCTTCGATGGCCGCCTGTCCGGCGAGTTGAAGCTCCGCGACCGCATCGACCGCGAGCCCCGCGCCCGCGGCACGCTTGAGCTGGCCGGTGAAGTCCGCGCCTACGGCCAGCAGCTCGACCTCGAGCGCGGCACGCTGCGCTGGGGCAATGTCGCGATCGACGAGCCCACCATCGACGTGCGCGCCGTGCGCCCGGATTCCGAACCGGAAGTCGGCGTGGCCGTCACCGGCACCGGCGTTTCGCCGATCGTTGATGTCTGGTCGCGCCCCGCGCTGCCGCAGGCCGAGGCGCTGTCGTGGCTGATGTTCGGCCGTCCGTTGGCGTCCGCCGACGGCAACGACGCGGCCCAGCTGGAGCAGGCCGCCACCTCGCTCGGGGGCAGTGCCGTGGCCCAGGCGGTGGCCGGGAAGGTCGGGCTGGACACCGCCAGCGTCGGCGAGTCGCGCGCGCTGGGCGGCACCGCGCTCACCGTCGGCAAGCGCATCACGCCGAAGCTCTACGTCAGTTACGGCATGGCGCTCTCGGGCACCGGACAGGTGGTCACTGTCACCTACGCGCTGCGGCGCTGGTTGGCCGCGCAGGTTGAAACCGGCATCGAGCAGCGCATCGAGCTCGAAGCGAAGTTCGAGCGCGACTGAGCCGCCCGCCGCGAGGTGGGCTCAGGCCGGCGCGATGAACCACACCCGGCCGATCAGGCCGTCCGCTCCCTGCTCGTAGACCGCGACGACTTCGCGCTCGCCGCCCGGCAGGCCGACGACGTGTTCGTGGTCGAGGACGCGTCGGCCCAGGTCGATCCGGTGCAGCAGCCGGGCGTGCAGGCCCGCATGGACGAAGCGCTCGCGCGCGTAGAAGGTCCGCAGCGCCTCGCGGCCCTGCAGGAACGGCGCTTCGTCCGGATGGCGCTGGCAGCGCACGTCGGCGCTGAAGCAGGCGGCGAATGCCGCCGCGTCGCGGGTGTTGTAGGCGTCGAGCTGGCGCTGCACCAGCGCCGCGAAGTCAGGGTCGGGCATGGGGGCAGGATGCCAGAATGACGAAGGCCGCCCGGAGGCGGCCTTCGTTCAACCGGTTTGCGCCGGTGCCTTCGATCAGAAGCTCATCGTCACGCCGAGGCTGAGGGCATCGCGGTCCACCACGTCGTCGCCGAAGCGGCCGGTGTAGGTGACATGGCCGCTGAAGCGCTCCGAGAAGGTGAAGCCGAGGCCGATGTCGGCGCTGGTCCAATCCTCGGCCGGACGGAAGCCGTCAAGCGCGAAGCGGCCGCCCATGCTGTTCGAACCGGCATTGACGACCGTGCCGCCGGCCTCGTCCTCGCTGTTCCACGCGATGCGCGCGAACGGCTGCAGCGTGCCGAAGTCGGCCTTGGCCTGGTAACCGAAGCGCGTGACCATCGACTCGCGGGTGAACTCCTGGAAGTTCATCGCGGTCGAGGTGATGGCGTCCTCGGAGAACTGGCCGACGGTCACTTCCTGCCAGATGATGCCGGCGAACGGGCCGTGGGTCAGGTTCTCGCCCTTGAACACGTAGCCGATGCCGAGCTCGCCGGCGAGATGGTCGGCGTCGGTTTCGCCCGTCTCTGCACGCACCGTCGGGCCGAGCACGATGGTGCGCGCCAGGTCGAGGTTGGTGCTGCCGCCGCTGGCGATGGCATTGATGTAGAAGCCGCCGAAGTTCACCACGCCGTAGCCGGAGAACAGCACGGTGTTGCCGTCGATGCGGCCGCCCGTCGGGTCGAGGTTCTGGTTGCCGATGCTGGCCGCGACGCCGAAGGTGAAGGTCTCGCTGACCTGGTAGTTGGCGCCGCCGGTCAGGCTGAAACCGCTGGTGTCGCCGCCCGGCGCGAAGCTGGAGCCGGTGATGTCGCCGCTCGAACCCGTGGCGCGGAAGTAGCCGCGCACGGTGCCGTCCTCGCGGTCGAAGCGGTACTCGTCGAACAGGCCATTGGCGATCGCGCCGCCGTGGTCGTCATAGGCGGCGATGGCGGTTTCCGGCGCCATCGAGACGATGGTCGGGGCGTTGATGGTGGCAACGGCCACTTCGGCCAGCAGGCGGTGCGCCGCACCCGTCGGGTGCACGCCGTCCGCGAACAGGTAGGTGTTGTTGGCGTTCGGCGCCGCCAGCGAGTTCGGCGTGCAGAGGATGGAGCTGCTGGTGGTGCATGCCACGCCGGTGACGTTGGTGAAGCCGAATGCCGCCGGGTTGGCGCGCACTTCGTTCACCAGGCCGAACACGTTGACCGGAATCACGCCGGTGCCGAGCTGCGACAGTCCCTGCGACAGCGCGCCATTGAAGCTGACGGTCGCCAGCGAGGCGAGCGGGCCGGCGGCGGCGGCCGGGCCGGACGAGAACTGCGGCGTGACGCCGAGGTCCGGGAGGTTCAGCACGACGATGTAGCGCGCGCCAGCGGCCTGCAGGCGGCCGACCTGGCCGACGACGGCCTGCGCGACCGGAATGCCGCCGACCGAGGCGTTGGCCGAAGCGGTGGCCGGGTTCGAGGCCCACACCGGGATGGCGCCGAACAGGTCGTTCGCACCCATCCACACCGTGTAAAGGGCGCGCGGGTCGGCGACGCCGCCAGTGAGGCCACTGCCGATCTGCGCGTCGAGGCGCGTGACCGGGTTCGGGTTGTTGGTGCAGGGCGCGGCCGAGGCCGGGCGGGCGCAGGCGCCGCCCCAGGCGAAGTTGGTGCCGCCGGCCAGCGACGGGCCGTTGGCGTAACCGAAGTAGCGCGCCAGCAGCTCGACCATCACCGGGTCGGGGTTGGTGGTGAAGCTCTGGCTCGGGCCGAACGCGCCGCCGAGGCCGCCTGCTGCACCGGGAGCGAGGCCGATGTTGCCGGCGTCCGACAGGCTGTCGCCGAAGCTGACGACGCGGCTGAAGCGCTGCGCGTGGGCCGACGAAGCGGCGAGGGCCAGCGCGACGGCGCCGACGATGAGACGGGTGCGGGGCATCGGTAACTCCTGGACAGGACGGAACGAGGGGTGGCAGCAAGGCGCGGTCGCCGGGAGGGGCCGCGACGGGGGTCACATTAAAACAAAGTTACGGGTGCCCGCCATACGCCGCCGTCCGTTGGGCTGGATGCCGGGAATTCATGCTGCGATGCGGCATGAATGCGGTCCTTGGTCTGCGACCGGGCATCATTCACGGCGAACCACCGGAGTGGAAACGAATGCGTCGAACCTTTTTCTCGGCCCTGCTGGGGGCCCTCGTGCTGGCACTGGCCCCGGCGCTGTCGGCCGCGCCGGCGACAGCCACGGGCGAACGCCCCTGCGTCGGCCTCGTGCTCGGCGGCGGCGGAGCGCGCGGTGCCGCGCACGTCGGCGTGCTGAAAGTGCTGGAGCGTGAGCGCATCCCCGTCTGTGCCATCGCTGGCACCAGCATGGGCGCGGTGGTGGGTTCGCTGTACGCCAGTGGCATGCGCCCTGCCGAGATCGAGGACGCCCTCGCCTCGGTCGATTGGCAGGACCTGTTCCAGGACGACCCGGTCCGCGCCGGCCTGCCGATGCGTCGCAAGGAGGCGCAGCTCAACTACCGCGCCGAGCTGGAAGCCGGTTGGCGCGACGGGGCGCCGGTGCTGCCCTCCGGCGCCGTGCAGGGGCAGAAGCTGGGCCTGCTGCTGCGACGCCTGATGCTCGACGCGTCGCAGACCGCGCACTTCGACGACCTGCCGATCCCGTTCCGCGCCATCGCCACCGACATCGTCAGCGGCGAGCGCGTGGTGTTCGCGGAAGGGGATCTGGCGATGGCGGTGCGCGCCTCGATGGCGGTGCCCGCGGTGTTCGCGCCGGCGGAGATCGACGGCCGCATCCTCGTCGACGGCGGCATCGTCGACAACCTTCCCGTCGGCGTGGTGCGCGAGATGGGCGCCGACGTGGTGATCGCGGTGGACGTGGGTAGCCCGCTGCTCGCACGCGAGGACATTCGCACTCCGCTCGATGTCGCCTACCAGATGGTCTCGGTGCTGATGCAGGAGAAGACCAACCGTTCCATCACCGCCCTCGAGGCGGGCGACGTGCTGATCGTGCCGCCGTTGGGCACCTTTTCCAGCGCGGCTTTCGACGAGTCGGTGTCGGTGATCGGCAAGGGCGTGGATGCCGCCGAGGCTGAAGCGCCGCGTTTCCGCCACCTCGCCCTGCCCGAAGCCGAGTACGCGGCGTGGCGGAGCGGCCGGCGCTTCGCCCGGCTCGATCCCGCGACGACCATCGCTTTCGTCGACGTGGCGTCGGGCCGCTCGCGCACGGAGCGCCTCGTGGCCTACCGCGCGCAAGGGCTGGTGGGTGGGCCGCTCGATCCCAAGGCGATCGACGCCGCCGTCGCCGGCACCTATGCCGAGGGCGCCTACCAGAGCCTCGGCTGGCGCCCAGTGCAGCGCGATGGCCAGACCGGCATCGAACTGCTGCCGGTCGACAAGGCGTGGGGCCCGCTGTTCTTCAACATCGGCCTGCAGATCTCCGACGACTTCCGTGGCGGCAGCGACTACCAGCTCACCGCCGAGCTGCTGAAGACCGGCGTGAGCGGCGATGGTGACGAGCTGCGCGCCCTGCTGCGCCTCGGCCAGGTGATGGAAGTGTCCGCCGACTGGTTCGCCCCCATCGACCTCGACCGCCGCTTCTACGCCGGCGTCGACACCGGCTACCGCGCTTTCGACGTGCCTTTTGTGCTCGGCACCACGCGGGTGGCGGATTTCCGCGTCTCCCGCACCACGTTCGGCGTGCGCGTGGGCCTGCAGACCGATCCGCGCTGGGCGCTGGAAGCCACGATGCGCCGCTCGCGCTTCCTCGGTCGCGAGGTGGTGGGTACGTTCGATGTCGAAGACCTCACCGAGCAGACGAGTTCGTTCGGCGCGCGTGCGGTGTGGGACACGCTCGACCGCCTGAGCTTCCCCAGCCAGGGCTCGCGCGCGGTGCTGTCGATCGACCGCTACGAGCCGGTGCTGGGTGCCGACGGCGAAGGCTGGGTGGCCCGCTGGCGTTCCGACTCGGTGCTGTCGCGCGGCAAGCACCACCTGCTGCTCGGCACGCGATGGGCCGATACGCGCGACGCGCCGCCGGGCCTCGCGGCGTTCTCCACGCTCGGGGGCTTCCTCAACCTGTCGGGCACGCTGGAGCGCAGCCTCACCGGGGAGACGTTGGGTTACGGGCGGGCCGTCTACTACTACCGGCTCGGCGATGCGAACGCGCTGTTCGCCGTGCCCACCTACCTTGGCGCCAGTGCGGAGATCGGTCAGGTTGGCGACGAAACGCTCGATTTCAGCTGGGAGCGCTCGACGCGCGCCGGTGGCGTGTTCGTCGGCATGAGCAGCCCGTTCGGGCCGATCCTGTTCGGCTACGGCCGCACCAACCGCGGCAACGACACGTGGACGCTCAACTTCGGCAACCTGATCCGCAATGAAGACTGATCTGTCCTCGGCGCCGCTGGCGGCGCACCTGCCGCCGGCCTGGCGCGCCCGCTACGACGCCAGCTGGCGGCTGATGCGCGCCGACCGACCGATCGGCTGGCTGTTGCTTCTGTGGCCGACGCTGGTGGCGCTGTGGTTGGCCTCGGACGGACTGCCTTCGCTGCACCTGCTGGTCGTGTTCGCCGGCGGTGTGTGGCTGACGCGCGCGGCGGGCTGCGTCATCAACGACTACGCCGATCGCTGGCTCGATGGCCGGGTGAAGCGCACCCGGGCCCGACCGCTGGTGGCCGGCGAACTGTCGGGCCGCTTCGCGCTCGGGCTGTTCGCGGGGCTGATGCTGGTGGCTTTCGCCCTCGTGTTGACGACGAACGCGAAGACGATCGCGCTGAGTGCCGTCGCCCTCGTGCTGGCCGCGGCCTATCCGTACATGAAGCGCCACACCTACCTGCCGCAGGTCTGGCTCGGGCTAGCCTTCAGTTGGGGCATCCCGATGGCCTTCACCGCGGCGCGCGATGCCTGGCCGCCGCAGGAGGCGTGGCTGCTGCTGTGCGCGAACCTGCTTTGGACCACGGCCTACGACACCTGGTACGCGATGGTGGACCGCGAGGACGACCGCCGCGCCGGCGCCAAGAGCACGGCCCTGCTGTTCGGCGACCTCGACGTGCCGGTGATCGCCGTGCTGTTCGCGCTGGCGGGGCTGGCGATGGGCCTGCTCGGCCATCGGCTCGAACTCGGCCTCGTCTACTGGTTGGGCCTCGTGGCCGCCGCGGTCTTCGTGGCGCAGCAGTTCGCCCAAGGCCGCTCGCGGCACCCGGACGACTGCTTCGCCGCCTTCCTCGCCAACAACCGGGTCGGTGCCGCCGTGTTCGCTGGGGTGGCGCTGCATTTCTTCGTCGTCTTGACTTGATCCCGGGATGCCTTTGGGGGAGGCTTCCCGACGGCTGGATGCGCGGAGATCGGCGATGCCCCATCGGTGTGTCCGTCTGTTGCTGTGCCTCGGCGCCGTGCTCGCCTCCGTCGACGCGCGAAGTGCCGGCGAGACGTCGGCAGAAAGCGCCCTTCTCGACCTCAGCCTCGACGACTTGCTTGCCTTGGAGGTCAGTGGCGTCGGCTTGAGCGCCGAGGGCGCCCGGAGCTCGGCGGCGATCGTGGATGTCGTGACGCGCAAGGAATGGGAGGCGATGGGCGCCCGGACGCTGGTGGACGTCGTCGCCCTGCTGCCCGGGACGCGCGTGCTGCAGCGGTCGACCTTCACCAATGGCTTCACGTCGTTGCATGGCACGGCGATCAATGACAACGACAACCACCTGCTGATCCTCGTCAACGGCCTGCCTTGGCGGACCTCCTCCGTCGGCGGCAGCAATCGCCTCCTCTACGACGCGTTTCCGCTGGCCGCCGTCGAGCGCGTCGAACTGGTCCGCGGGCAGACGGTCACCCTGCACGGAAGCAACGCCGTGGCGGGCATCCTCAACATCGTGGTCCGCGGCGACGCGGCGTCCGAGGTCATGGGGCGCGTCTCGAACCAGGGCGGCGTGGACGGCGCGCTCTCCATGCACTGGGGCGACGGCGAGAAAGGCCTTCGGCTGACGGCAGCGCAGCAACAGGGCCTCGATGCCTGGGCGATCCCGGACGGAACGCGGATTGCCGCCAACACCCCGATCGCCGGCGAGGTTTCCCAGCGCGGACGCAGCCTGTCGCTCTCCGCGCGCAGCGGCCGGACCGCCATCGATCTTCTGGGCATGGACAGCTTGGCATCGACGATCGGGACGCTCTCGTCGCCGACCCGGCCGCGTGCCCAGGACCGCTCGGCGCTCGCGCAGGTCCAGCACGCGATGCCTGTCGGTGCTTGGACGCTGCATGGCTCCGGCCAGCATGGTTGGAGCCGGCTCGACTACGACACGTTCAAGGGCTGGTCCCGCCGCAGCGCGGCGCGGTTGGCACTCGAAGCGCCGGCCGACAGGCGACTCCGCGGTTGGTTCGGCGCCCAGTACGAATCGGCGAACGGGCAAGTCGACGGGCTGTTCCCGCGCTGGTCGGAGCAGACACGATCGGTCTTCGCGCAGGCGTACTTCGATGTCCGCGTGAACTGGACGCTGGGCGCCGGCCTGCAGTGGCAGCGGATCGGGAATGGATTCAGCGACGTGACGCCGCAGGCGAGCCTGGTCTGGGCGCCCTCGTCGTCGCCCTGGCACGTCAAGGCCGTCAGCGGCAGGACGTTCCGCAACCCCGGGCCGGCCGAGTTGTTCAGCTCGGCATCGTTCCAGCGCGGTAACCCCGCCCTCGTTCCGGAGCGCGGCCAGCTGGATGCGTTCGAGGTGGCCTACGCCTCCGATGAATGGGCCTGGTCGGGGCGTCTTTTCCGCCAACGACTGTCGGATGTGATCGTCCTGGTGAGTCTCGGCGCGGGCCAGCGGGAGTTCCGCAACCTGGTGTCGGCGGACATCGCGGGCAGCGAGGTGCAGCTGCGATGGCGCCCGACGGCGCGCTGGGACCTCGATGCGTCATGGCAGCACCTCGCCCGGGCGGACGACACCCTCGAACCGCGCGATCTGGGCAAGGTCCAGCTGGCCTACGCCGCCGATGGCTGGACGGCCGGCGTCGCCGTGGAATCCGCCGGCGCGGCGGCCACCCGCTCGACGATCACACCGGTGCGGCCGGCATTGAACCTTCCCGCCTCCGGCTATGTCATCGCTCGCGCGCACGTCGCCGTGGACGTCGGCACCTGGTTCGGGCGCGCACCGGACCGTGCGTCGATCACGGTGAGCGTCGAGAACCTGACCGGCGAGGACGTTCGCCAGCCCTCGGCCGGCGCCCAGTTCAACACGCTGCCCCACCGTTCCGATCGACGCCTGTGGTTGGGCTTCGGCTTTCCGCTCTGAGGGCGCCTGGCCTTGCAGCCGCCCTTCTAGGGCGTGCGGCCGTCGCCCTCCCCCGGCGCGGGGGCCTGGGCCACCACCCAGACATCGACCCGGGCCACGCCTGCCGCCTGCAGGGTTCGCACCGCGGCCGCGGCCGTGCTGCCGGTGGTCAGCACGTCGTCGACCAGCGCCACGTGGGCGGGCAGCCCGGACCGGGCGCGAAACGCCGCCTCGAGGTTTCGATGCCGTTCGCGGGCGTCGAGCTCGGTCTGCGGCCGGGTCTCGCGCTCGCGATGCAGGGCATCGACGAGCACCGGAAGGCCGAGGGCGCGGCCCCAGTCGCGGGCCAAGCCGAGGGCCTGGTCGTGACCGCGCTGGCGCAGGCGTCGGCGATGCAGGGGCACCGGCACCAGCGCCTGCGGCCGCGTCGCGTCGCGGAACACCGGCAGCGACAGGGCCGCGAGGCTGCGGCCGGCGGCGAGGTCTTCATGGAACTTGTATCGCGTCAGCAGCGGCGCCGAGCCTCCGTCGTAGCGGAAGGCGGCATGCATCGCCACACCCAGGGTCTGCAACGCGGCGACGGGCGCCGAGGGCGCGGGGCGGAGCAGGGCCCGGCAAGCGAGGCATAGCAGGGCGTCGGGCGAGGCCCGGGCATCGCAGCCGAGGCAGGTCGAGGGCAGGGCCCAGGCCTCGAACGCGCGCCAGACGGTGGCGAATGGTGCGGGCATCGCGGTTGACAGGGCAGGGGGCGGTTTCCAGACTGCCCGGGTTCGCGGCCTTCCGCCGTCGGAAATCTCCCATGCCTGCCGTCATCCGCCATGACTGGACGCGAGAGGAAACCCTCGCGCTCTTCGACCTGCCCTTCCCTGAATTGCTGCACCGCGCCAGCCTCGTGCACCGCGAGCGCTTCGATCCCACCGAAGTGCAGGTCAGCACCCTGCTTTCGATCAAGACCGGCGGCTGCCCCGAGGACTGCGCCTACTGCCCGCAGAGCGCGCGTTACAGCACCGGCCTGAAGGCGGAGAAGCTGATGGCGCTCGACGACGTCATCGCCAAGGCCGCGGCGGCGAAGGCGGCCGGCGCCACGCGCTTCTGCATGGGCGCGGCGTGGCGTTCGCCGAAGGACAAGGACGTGGCCGAGGTCGCGAAGATGGTCGGCGCCGTCAAGGCGATGGGCCTCGAGACCTGCGCCACGCTGGGCATGCTGAAGCCCGAGCAGGCCGCTTCGCTCAAGGTGGCCGGCCTCGACTACTACAACCACAACCTCGACACCGCGCCGGAGTTCTACGGCGACGTGATCAAGACGCGCGAGTACCAGGACCGCCTCGACACGCTGGAGGCGGTGCGCACCGCCGGCCTGAAGACCTGCTGCGGCGGCATCGTCGGCATGGGCGAGACGCGTGAGCAGCGCGCCGGCCTGCTTCAGACGCTGGCGAACCTGCCCGAGCATCCGGGCTCGGTGCCGATCAACCGCCTCGTGCAGGTCGAGGGCACGCCGCTGCATGGCACGGCCCTGCTCGATCCGTTCGAGTTCGTGCGCACGATCGCCGTCGCGCGCCTGATGATGCCGGCCTCGATGGTTCGCCTCTCGGCCGGGCGCAACGAGATGAACGAGGAGCTGCAGGCCCTGTGCTTCCTCGCTGGCGCCAACTCGATCTTCTACGGCGAGAAGCTGCTCACCACCGGCAACCCGGACGTCGAGGCCGACCAGGCCCTGTTCGCCCGCCTTGGCCTGAAGCCGATGGCCGTCGTCGAGGAATCGAAGACGGTGCACGCCGACATCGTCTGCCCCTCGCCGCAGGCGGCCTGAGCCGCATGTCGCGACCGCGCTGGAGCGAACGACTCGCCGTCGCGCAGGCCAGCCGAGCGCGCAGCGACGCGCTGCGCCGCCGCCGCGTGGTCGAGCGGGTCGAGGGCGTGCACGTGGTCGTCGACGGGCAGCCGCTGATCAATTTCTGCAGCAACGACTACCTCGGCCTCGCCGGTTCGCTCGACGCCGTCAGCGCGTTGCAGGAGGCGGCCGCGTGGCACGGCGTGGGCAGCGGCGCTTCGGCCCTCGTCAGCGGCCACCATGTGCTGCACGCGCGCTTCGAGCGCGAGGCCGCCGAGTGGATGGGCTACGAGCGCGCGCTGTATTTCCCCAGCGGCTACACGGCGAATCTCGCCGTGCTGCAGGCCCTGCTGGATGGCGGCGACCTCTGCGTGCAGGACAAGCTCAACCACGCCTGCCTGCTGGATGGCGCGCGCCTCGCCGGCGCCGAACTCAAGCGCTACCCGCATCGTGATTTCGGCGGCGCGCTGCGCCAGCTGCAGTCGATGCCCGAAGCGGCGGCGGTGCTCGCCACCGATTCGGTGTTCAGCATGGATGGCGACGTCGCGCCGCTGCGCGAACTCGCGCTGGCGGCCACCGGCGAGCACGCGCTGTTCGTCGTCGACGAGGCGCATGGGGTGGGCGTGATGGGGCCGGAGGGCCGTGGTGCCTGCGCGGCCGCGAACCTCTCCGCGCGCGACGTGCCGGCGCTGGTGGCGCCGCTGGGCAAGGCCTTCGGCGGGCAGGGCGCGCTGGTGTTCGGCGGCACGTCCCTCATCGAACACCTGCTGCAAAGCGCGCGACCCTACGTGTTCAGCACGGCCGGTGCACCAGCGCTCGCCGCGGCCATGTCCGCGAACCTCGAAGCCGTGCGCAGCCAGGGCTGGCGGCGCGCCAAGCTGGCGTCGCTGGTGGCGCGCTTCCGGCGCGGCGCGCTGCGCCACGGCCTGCCGGTGCTGGAATCGAACACGCCGATCCAGCCGCTGGTGCTGGGTGGCAACTCGCGCGCGCTGGCCGTGGCTCGCGTTCTGGAGCAGCAAGGCTTCTGGGTGGCGCCGATCCGCCCGCCGACCGTGCCCGACGGCAAAGCCCGTCTGCGCATCACGCTGACGGCCGCGCACACCGAGATCGAAGTCGACGCCCTCGTTGACGTGCTGGCCTCCTGCCTCGAAGACATCGACACCGGGGCATGAGCGCGCTGCATGTCGAACGCACCGGGCAGGGCCCGGCGCTCCTGTTGGTGCATGGCTGGGCGATGCACGGCGGCGTGTTCGCTCCGCTCGTGCGTGAACTCGAAGCGGATTTCGAGGTCATCGCCGTCGACCTGCCCGGTCATGGTGGCAGCCGTGACAGCGAACTGCCGCTGGCGCTGGACGCCGTGGCTGATGCATTGGCGGGGCTTATCGATACGCAGCCGTCGAAGCGCGCGCTGGTGGCGGGCTGGTCGCTTGGCGGGCTGGTCGCCACGGCCCTGGCGGCGCGGCATCCCGATCGCGTGCGCGGCTTGGCGATGCTCGCGGCCAGCCCGCGCTTCGTGCAGGCACCGGACTGGCCAGCGGGCATGGACCCGCGCGTGTTCGAGCTGTTCGGCGAAGAGCTCGGCCGCGACTACCGCGGCACGCTCGACCGCTTCCTGATGCTCGAGGCGCAGGGCTCGGCGCATCTGCGCGAGGAGCTGCGCTACCTGCGCGACGCGGTGTATGCCCGCGGCGAACCCGCCCCGCGCGCCCTGCAGGAGGGCCTGGGCCTGCTGCACGACAGCGATCTGCGCGCTGTGTTGCCGGCGCTCGCCATGCCCAGCCTTTGGATCGCCGGCCGCCGCGACCGGCTGGTGAGTCCGCAGGCGATGCAGGCCGCTGCGGCGCTCGCCCCGCGCTCGCGTTTCCAGCAATACGACCACGCCGGCCACGCCCCCTTCCTCACCGAGCCCGGCGCCGTCGCCGAAGCGCTCACGGCCTTCGCGTCATCCTGCCCGCCATGAGCGTGTTCGACCCCCGCGCCGTGCGCCGTGCTTTCGGCCGCGCCGCCGCCACCTACACCCAGGCCGCGGCCCTGCAGCGCGAGGTGGAATCGCGCCTGCTCGAGCAGCTCGGCTACCTCGACGACCGCGTGCCGGCGCGCGTGCTCGATCTCGGCAGCGGCCCCGGCAGCGCCGCCGCGGCACTGAAGGCGAAGTGGGGCCGCAAGAGCGATGTCGTCGCCATGGACCTCGCGCTGCCGATGCTGCGCGAGGCGCGGGCGAAGTCGCGGTTCTGGCGGCCGATCCATGCTGTGCAGGGCGACGCGCAGGCGCTGCCGTTCGCCGACGGTGCCTTCGATCTCGTCTTCTCCAGCCTCTGCCTGCAGTGGGTGGCCGATCTTCCGAAGGCCTTGGGTGAACTTCGCCGCGTGATGCGCGAAGGTGGCCTGCTGGTGTTCAGTACTTTCGGTCCGGACACGCTGGTGGAATTGCGCGAGGCCTATGCGCAGGCCGGTATCGAACCGCCGCTCTCGCCCTTCGCGGCGATCCAGCAGGTGGGCGACGCGCTGGTGGCGCAGGGCTTCAAGAACCCGGTGATCGAGCGCGACGTGTACACGCTCACCTATCCCGACACCGCGGCGCTGATGCGTGAGCTCAAGGCGATCGGTGCCACCGACGCGCGAGGCGATCGTCCCCGGGGCTTGAGCGGTCGCGGTCGGCATCGCGCCGTGTCCGCGGCCTACGAGGCGCTGCGCCGCGAAGGCGTGCTGCCGAGCACCTGGGAAGTCGTCACCGCGATGGCCTGGGCGCCGCCGCCGGGTGCGGCGCGGCGCGAGGGCGGTGCCGACATCGCGACCTTCCCGGTCGAGAAGCTGACGATCCGGAAGCGCTGATCGCTTCTCGCGGCGCGAGGCCGCACGTCACTCAGCGCGAAGCGAGCATCGCCAGAAACTCGCGCCCCTCGTCGCCCGAAAGCACCACCGCCGCGACCACATTCAGGATCACCGTGGCGATGAACACCATCCGGAAGGCGGGCTTCTTCGACTTGTGCCTCAGCACGTGTTGCGCGAACGCCGCGCCCGGCCAGCCGCCCAGCAGGGCGATCAGGTGCAGGTGCGCCTCTGGCGTCCGCCAGCGTCCCGCCTGCGCGGACCGCTTGTCGTTCCAGTAGGCCACGAAGGCGATCAGCGACAGCATGCCGACAATCCCCGAAACGGCCCACGGCCAAAGTCCCGCCGCGCAAAGTGCAGCGATGGCCACGACATACAGGCCGCCCATTGCCGCCCAGCGTGCGGTGCGGGGCGAGGCCTCGCCCTCGGTCGTTTCGATGCGGCGGAGGGCGCGTGCGAAGTCGATGTCGACCGCGCGCCAGCGGCCTTGCTCGTCGCGCTCCGCGCGGTAGGTGATCAGGTCGCCGTCCGTGGGCCGCCGGTTGCCGGGCCGGAAGGCGCGGACGTGCACGAAGGCCCGATCCCCTCCGCCATTCGGCTCGACGAAGCCGAAACCACGCTCGTCGTTCCAAGATTGCAGGCGTCCTTGCCGTCGCATCGTCAGTCGTTCTCTTCGGTCAGGTAGGTCGCGAAGCGCAGCCGATTGCCGTCCGGATCCATCATCGCCATCTCGCGCGTGCCCCACGGCATCTCGGCCGGCGGCGACACATGCAGGGCCAGCCAGTCCGGCAGGGCGCGGTAAACGGCATCGACGTCCGGGACGATGAAGAACACCGCGCCGCCGAAGTTGCCATCGCCGGCGTGGCCCCTCAGGAAGATCGTCTGGCCGTCGCGGGTGAGCTGCACGAACAGCGGCAGGCCCGGTTCGAACTGGTGGCGCCAGTCCTCGGCGAAGCCGAGGCCCTCGACGTAGAAGCGCAGGCTGCGCTCCGCGTCGGTCATGCGCAGCTGCGGGATGACCGTCTGCGTCCGCTTCACGTCGCGATCTCCCCCTTGGACTTCGGGGATTCACCGTCCTCGCGGCGCAACATGCGGCCATCCACTTCCATGGTCCATTCGCCGTCGGCTTCGGTGGGCGGCTGGCCGACGTCGAAGCGGGTCACCAGCGGTCCGATGCCCACCTCGAAGTCGTCGCCGTCGAAGGCCTTGAGCGGCGCGTCGAGCGAGACCGTCGAACCGCCCTCCTGGCGGTGGTAGACGACCTGGCCTTCCGGGGTGATGAGCAGCGACACCCCGTTGCCGCGCCAGTCGCCGGCGTAGTCGGCACGGTCGGCGGGCAACGGTTGGGCGCAGGCGGTGAGCAGGGCGAGCAGCAGAAGGATCGCGGGAAGGAAGCGCTGGCGCATCACAGTGTCCTCTTCAAGATGGCGATCACGTCGCGCGATGCGCCTTGGTGCTGGTTGGTGTCGAAGCACGAAACCAGCTCCCAGCCCTTCAGGCCGAGCTCGGTGAGGTGCTTCCCGAACGCCTCGGCATCGAATTGCCCGCCCAGCCAGAATCCGGACGTCGCGGATTTCACCACGTGGTACTCCCAGCGGGTCACGGAGCGAACTCCGCGACGATGGCCGGCCGGGTCAGTCGATGGATGATCCATCCGAACAGGCCGATGAACGCTGTGGCGAAAAGGCCGATGAACGCCTGCATGACGACGAAGGCGATGCCCGATTCCGGCGGCATGCCGCTGCCGGCGAAGGTGGCTTGGATGTCGCGCTGGAGGACGATCTGGAACACGAAGCCGGCCACCTGCCACGCGATGAGGACGCCCATCAGCGCGATGAACAGGCGTCGGCCCCACGGGCGGCGCTTCAGCAGGCCGAAGGAGGCCACGACGCCGAGCAGGGACACGGCCAAAGTCACAAGGAAAAACCAAGGCATGGCGTCGAACATCAGGGCGGCGGGCCCCGGCAGCTGCGCCATCGCTTCGCCATGCAGCGGGTCGTTGCGCATCATCGGCAGCATGACGGTGTGGACCATCAGGTTCTGCAGCACGCCGATCACGCTGCCGAACCCGCTGAGCAGCAGGAAGATCCAAGCGAGGACGGTGACGAAGGAGGAGTGTGGTGGCGTAGGCGTCATGATGGGTCCAACGTTGGGGGGTGCCTTAGCCTACCCCGCGCGCCTCAGCCCGCCACCTGGCGGATCCAGTCCTCGAGGTTGTACGTGTTCGTAACGCGCGTGATGCGCCCGTCGCGGATGTCGAAGAATGCGCCGCCCGGAAGCACGTAGCGCTGGCCCTTCGCGGGCGGCAGGCCGTCGTCGTCGGCGAGGTACTCGCCGTGCACCACGTACTCGGCGGCGGCGTGCATGCCGTCCGGCGAGGCGAGGAAGCGTAGGCCCTCGAGGCGTTCGCGGTAGCAGCGGTCCATGCGCGCCATGAAGCTACGGAATGCGGCCTTGCCGTGCTCGCTCGGCCCCTGGTTCAGGTCGTGGACGACGTCGTCGGCGAGGCAGGCGAGCATGGCCTCGCGGTCGCCGGCGTTGAAGGCGGCGTAGTAGCGGGTGACGAGGGCGAGGGTGGCGTCGTGGGCGTTCATGCGGTGGGCGGTGCAAGGGCGAGGAGGGCGGGCAGCGCGTCGAGATCGACGTTTCCGCCGGAGAGGATGATCCCGATGCGCAGGCCGGCGAAGCGCTCGCGATGCTTGAGCACCGCGGCGAGCGGCACGGCGCAGCTCGGTTCGATGACGATCTTCAGGCGCTCCCAGACGAGGCGCATGGCGGCGACGGTTTCGGCGTCGTCGACCAGCAGCACGTCGTCGCAGTGCTCGCGCAGGATCGAGAAGGTCAGCGGGCCGAGTTCGGCGCGCAGGCCATCGCTGATGGTGTTCGCCGTCCGTCCGGTGATGCGGCTGCCGGACTTCAGCGAATCGTGGCCGTCGCGGGCCCCCTCGGGCTCGGCGGCGATGGCGAGGACGCGCGCGTCGATGCCCTTCGCGGCGATGGCTGTACCGCTCATCAGGCCGCCACCGGAGAGTGGCGCCATCACGATGTCGAGCGCCGGCGTCGCTTCGCGCGACTTTCCGCGGCGGCAGGCCTGGTGCAGCAGCTCCAGCGTGGCCGTGCCTTGCCCGGCGATCACCCGCGCGTCGTTGTAGGGGTGCACCAGTTCACCGCCGGTCTCGGCAAGCACGCGGTCCGTGGCTTCGTTGCGCGCGGATTGCGCTACCTCGCAATCGACGATGCGCGCGCCGTTGCGGGCGATGGCCTCGCGCTTGATGCGCGGCGCGGCGCCCGGCACGACGACGGTGCAGACGATGCCGCGCAGCCGGCAGGCCAGGGCGACGGCGGCGCCGTGGTTGCCGGAGCTTTGCGTCACCACGCCGCGTGCCGCCTGCTCGGGTGTCAGCGAGAACACCGCATTGGCGGCACCGCGGAACTTGAAGGCCCCGGCGCGCTGCAGGTTCTCGGCCTTGAAGAACAGCTGGCAGCCGGCGAGCTCGTCGAGCGAGCGCGAGCGCAGCACCGGCGTGATGTGCGCGATGCCGGCGATGCGCGCCGCGGCATCGCGGACGTCGTCGAGGGTGGGCGTGTCGTCGCGCTGCAGGCCGCGCGCGGCGCCGGAGAGGGAGTCGGTGCTCATGGCCGGATTATGCGCCGGGCACCGCGGTGACGGCGGCGCGTCATGGCCAGGTCAGGGCCTTCACCAGGCCGCCCCACTCCCAGCGGAAGTGGAGCTTCGGTCCGTCGTAGCCCTCGGTCTCGACGACATCCTGCCCGGCTTCGAGGCACAAGTGCTCGAAGTCGCTGGCATCAAAATGGTCGTCCTCCTCTTCCGGTACGCGCAGCACCAGCGTGTATTCGTCGGCGCCCAGGGCGTCGCCCGTTTCGGGGTCGAACCAGATCATCCGCAGCTTGCAGTTGCTGGCGAAGGGCAGCAGAAGGACGTGCTCGGCGCCCGGGACGCCATCCTGCTCGCGGTTGGCCTGCATCTGCTTGGCGATCGTGGCGATGTCGACCGAGAGCTCGTCGAAATTCAACGTCGACGTTTCGAACCACAGCGCCGGTCCGCCGGGCGGCGCCCACCAGCCGTGCTTGGGTTCTGCCGGGGTCTCCGACGCCGGGGCGTGGTGGTCGACGCCGGCGGCATCGAGGCGGGAATGCACGACGTCCTCGGTGGTGTGCGGCGGCTCCACCGGCTCGTGGCCCAGACCCTCGACGCCGGCCTGCCACGCGGCGCGCAGCACGGCGCGCATCCGTTCGCCGTCGTCATCGCTGCTGCTCGCAGCCTCGCAAAGCCATGAGGCCCCGACGTCCGCGAGTCGCGCACGAGCGTCGTCGTGCGCGGCCAGTTCATCGAGCCGCAGCTCGGTCGTGTAGCCATCGGCGGCCATGCCCGCGCCGAACACTTCATCGATGCGCAGCGCGATATCGCGCTCGACGGGATCGACGCTGGCATCGATCCGGCGCGGCGGAACGCCGGGACCGCCGGGGAACTGCGCACGCCCGATCACGAGGCCAAGGTGGCGGTGGGCCGGGAGCGTGATCGGCACCGCGGCGGCATGCAGCCGCGCGGCATCGATGCGCTCGCCGCGGGTGCTTCGCCAGCCCTCGGCGGTCACGGTGTCGGCGTCGGCATACAGCGTCGTGCGGTCCAGGCCGAAGGCCGTCATCGCGGCGTCGCCGAGCAGTCGACGTTCACCGTCGACGAAATCCAGCAGAAGCCGGCCATCGCGAAGGGGAAGAATGATCCGGATCAGAGGCGGCGGCATGGAGGGAGCGAACTGAGGGGAGCGCGATTTTCGCCCGACCACGCCCAGCGTCGCCATCCCGTTCAGCCCTCGGCGCATCGTCGTCCGGGGCGACGGGGCTATGCTTCGAGCCCGCGTACCTTCCCCAGCCCGATGACCGACCAAGCCTCGCCGCCGATCCGCCTCGCTGAGTACCGCGCGCCGGCATGGACCATCACTGACGTCGCTCTGGTGTTCGATCTCGAACGCGAATCGAGCGAGATCGAGGCGACGCTGATGCTGCGTTGCGATGCGCCCGAGGCGACTCTGCAGCTCGATGGCGAGGACCTCGAGCTGCTGGCTATCGAACTCGACGGTCGCGCCTTGGCCGCGGAGGAGTACGCGCAGGATGCGTCGGGGCTGACCGTGCACGCGGCGCGCGGCCTCGCGGCCTGCACGCTGCGCACGCGCGTTCGGGTCCATCCGGCCGCCAACACCCGCCTCGAAGGGCTCTACACCAGCGGCAGCCTGCTGCTGACGCAGTGCGAGGCCGAGGGTTTCCGCCGCATCACCTTCTTCGTCGATCGGCCGGACGTGCAGGCGCGCTGGCGCACCACGCTGCGCGCCGAGCGCGCACGCTATCCGGTGCTGCTCGCCGGTGGTGACCGTGTGGCCGAGCGCGATCTCGGCGACGGCCGTCACGAGGCCGAGTGGCACAACCCGCATCCGACGCCCTGCTACCTGTTCGCGCTGGCCGCCGGGCCGATGACGCGTGTGTCGAAAGTGGTCACCGGGGCTGATGGCCGCGTGGTCGAGCTCAATGTGTGGGTCGAAGGCGAAGACCCTGAGCCCTGCCGCTACGCGCTCGGCGCGGTGGAGCGTGCGTTGCGCTGGGACGAATCGCGCTTCGGCCGCTGCTACGACCTCGGGGTGTTCAACGTCGTGGCCGCGCAGGACTTCACCATGGGGGCGATGGAGAACAAGGGCCTGAACATCTTCAACGCCCGCTACATCCTCGCCGACGAGCGCACCGCGACGGATGCCGACTTCATGGGCATCGAATCGGTGGTGGGCCACGAGTACTTCCACAATTGGTCGGGAAACCGCGTCACCTTGCGCGACTGGTTCCAGCTCTCGCTGAAGGAAGGCCTCACGGTGTTCCGCGATCAGGAGTTCACCGCCGACCTGCACTCGCGCGACCTGAAGCGAATCGACGACGTCCGCCTGCTGCGCGCCCGCCAGTTCGCCGAGGACGCCGGCGCGCTCGCCCATCCGGTTCGGCCTGCGGAATACCGCGAGATCAACAACTTCTACACGCTCACCATCTACGAGAAGGGCGCCGAGATCGTCCGCATGCTGCATTCGCGCTTGGGCGAGCCGGCCTTCCGCGCCGGCATTGACCGCTACTTCGCCGACAACGACGGCCGCAGCGCCACGCTCGAGGACTTCTATGCCGCGCACAGCGCGGCCACCGGCATCGACTGCCGCGACATGCTCGCGTGGTACGCGCAGGCCGGCACGCCCGTGCTGGAAGTCGAACGGTCTTTCGATCCGTCGACGGGCGAATACACGCTGGTGCTGCGCCAGCGTCCGCCGGCGAACGTGCCCGATGCGGCCCCGCTGCCGATCCCGTTCCGCCTCGCGCTGTACGCGCCGGACGGGCGCGCCTTGCCGCCGCCCCACGCGCACGACGCCGAGCCGATCCCCGGCGGTTTGCTGCTGCGCCACGCCACGCACACGCTGCGCTGGCAGGGCCTCGACGCCGAGCCCCTGCCGGTGTTGAACCGCGGTTTCGCCGCGCCGATCCGCCTGCGGATGCCGATGCGGCCTGAGGAGCGGGCTCGCATCGTGCAGGTCGAGAGTGACGGCTTCGCGCGTTGGGACGCCCTGCAACACCTGGCGCTCGACGTGCTGCTCGCACGCGCGGGCGAGTCCGTGGACGGCCTGTGTGACGTCGATGCCGCGGAGGCCGCGCTGTCGGCGGCGCTTGGCGCCCTGCTGGCGGATACGCAGGCGCATCCGGCCTTCGTCGCCGAGTGCCTGGCTCTGCCCGATTTCGACACCTTGGCCGACGCCGTCGCCGTGGTCGATCCGGGGGCGCTCGTGGCCGCCCGAGAGCGATTGGGCCTGTCGCTTGCCGTGGCCCACCGCGAGGCGCTGCAGCGGCGCTTCGATGCGCTCCGCGCTGGCGCGCGTGGCGGGCTCGACGATGCGGCGATGGCCGCGCGCAGCTTCCGTCATGCCGCGCTTGCGTGGCTTTCCCGGGTCGATGGCGGTGCAGCCGCGCGTCGCCTGTGGGCCGATGCCGGATCGATGACCGAGCGCATGGCCGCGCTGCGCGCCCTGCTGCACGCGAAGGCCGACGGCGCGGCGGCCGCTCGCGAGGCTTTCGCCGCGGAGTTCGCCGACCACGCGCTGGTCACCGACAAGTGGTTGGCGGTCGTGGCGACGCGGCCCGCCGCCGACGCGCTGGACGATGTCGAGTCGCTGTTGGCCGGGCCGTATTGGCACCCGACGAATCCGAACCGCGTCCGCGCCATCGTCGGCAGCCTGGCGCGGCTGAATCCCGCGGCATTCCATCGCGGCGACGGCGCCGGCTATCGCTTCGTCGCGGCACAGGTGCAGGCCTTGGATGCGATCAACCCGCAGGTCGCCGCGCGCCTGCTCGGCGCGTTCGAGGGGCTGCCGCGGTGGACGGTGGCGGCCCGTACAGCGGCCCTCGCCGCCCTCGCGCCGTTGCGCTCCGCGGCGCTCTCGCGCGACGTGGCGGAGCTGCTCGGCCGCCTGCCCGCCTGAAGCCGCGGCTCAGTCCGCGCCGTCGATTTCCAGCCGGTTTCGTCCGGCCTGCTTTGCCCGGTACAGGGCGTCGTCGGCGCGGGCGAACCACGCCTCGCGTTTCTCGCCCGTGCGCAGGATGGCGCCCCCGATCGAGACCGTCACCGGTTCGCCGCGCACCGCGAGGCCGTTGCGGATCTGCGAACGCAGGTGGCTCATCGCGAGCTGCAGGCCGAGCTCGTCGGTGGCTGGCATCAGCAGCACGAACTCCTCGCCGCCATACCGGTACAGGCGGTCGGTGCGGCGAACCGAGGCCTGCACGAGCTGCACGAAGCGCTGCAGCACGCGGTCGCCTTCGTCGTGGCCGAAGCGGTCGTTGATGGTCTTGAAATGGTCGAGGTCGAGCACCGCGAGCGCCACTGGGCGGGCGTCGCGGCGGAAGCCGGCAATGGCGACTTCCAGCTCGGTCTCGAGGGCGCGCCGGTTCTCGGCGCCGGTCAGGGCATCGAGCGTCGCCAACTGTTCGAGCTGCACGCGGCGCTCGCCGGTGCGTTCCGCGAAGATCATCGCGAACACGCCGTTGACGATGATCGCGGCCAGGGCCGCGAGCGGCTGCCCGGTCTGCGCGAGCGCGTCACCTTCGATCGCCAGCCACAGGACCACGCCGGCATAGAGCGGGATGGAGACGCGCGGCCGCACCATGAAGGCGATGGCCATCACGATGGGGTAGAGCCAGTACAGGCCCGCGGGGCTGATCGTGGCCACCAGGCAGCCGCCCGAGGCCACGGCGAACGCCACGAACACGCCGAGGCGTTCGAGGTCGCCGCCGCGCCACGCATGCACCGTGGCGCCGACGATGAAGGAAACCACGGCGAAATCCACGGCGGCGTGCAGCGTTGCTCCCTGAGCTAGGCGCACGAAGGCGATGGGCAGCAGGATCAGCACGGCCAGCGCCCCGAACACGACGTACACCCCCAGGCGGAAGTCCGACCGGGTGCGTTGCCGCAGCAGGGCGAGCAAGGCGCGCGGGGTCATGGCGCGGTCTCGTCGAGCACGAGGCGGTCGCGGCCGTTCTGCTTGGCCCGATACAGCGCGGCGTCCGCCCGGGCGAACCAGGCATCGCGGCTCTCGCCATGGCGCAGGACCGCGGCGCCCATGGAGGCCGTCACGGGTTCGCCCCCGGCGCGCAGGTCCTCGTGGATGCGGCGCTGCAGGTTGGCGAAGGCGCGCATCGCGCCGATCTCATCGGTGTGCTCCATCAGGAGGACGAACTCCTCGCCACCGAAACGGAACAGGCGGTCGGTCGCGCGCGTCGAGCGACGCACGAGCTCAACGAAGGTGCAGAGCAGGCGGTCGCCGGCCTCGTGGCCGTGGCGGTCATTGACGCGCTTGAAGTGGTCGAGGTCGAGCAGCGCGAGGGTCACCGGGCGCCCGGTGCGCTGGTGGGCGTTCAGCGCGATCGCGACCTCTTCCTCCATGGCGCGTCGGTTGCGTGCGCCCGTGAGGGGATCGAGCGAGGCGATCTCCTCCAGCGCGCTGCGCTGCATTGCCGTGCGCTTCGCGAAGATGAAGGCGAACAGCGAGACCAGCAGCAGGGTGGTCGTGACCGTGAGCCGTTGACCGGGGGATTCGAATGCGTCCGGCTGCAGCTGCGTCAGCGCGACCGCCCCCAGCGCGAGGCTGCCGGCGATGCCGGGGCGGATCAGGAACGAGTTCGCGAGCAGGGTGGGGAACAGCCAGTAGACTCCGGTCCGCCCCAGAAGCGCGACGATCAGCAAGGCGCCTATCGTGTTGGTGACGGCGATGCACAGTCCCGCGCGATCGAGGTTGCCGCCCCGCCACGCGTAAATCGAGGGCCCGACGATGCCCAAGACGATCAGCGCGTCGACAACGCCCGCCAGCCATTGCCCCTGCGCGAAGCGCAGGGCCGCGAACGGCGCGATCGCCACCACCGCGCACACCCCGAAGACGGTGATGA
The DNA here is from genome assembly GCF_044377035.1 of Silanimonas sp. Classification (GTDB taxonomy): domain Bacteria; phylum Pseudomonadota; class Gammaproteobacteria; order Xanthomonadales; family Xanthomonadaceae; genus Silanimonas. The sequence goes on along the minus strand of NZ_JBILJW010000009.1, from coordinate 35,287 downwards.
TGCTGAGGCGGAAGTCCTTTCGCAGTCGGACCAGCAGGCGGGCGAAGAGAGGCGGCATGGGTTTCCGGGCGTCCAGTCGCCGAGCGTAGCGGTTCCGGGCGTGCATGCAATCCGACCGGGATCAAACGCCGGGGCGCGGCCGCTACACTTCGGGCATGAAGATCGCCAGCTGGAACGTCAACTCCCTCAACGCCCGGCAGGAGCACCTGCTGGCCTGGCTCGGCTCCCGCCAGCCCGACGTGGTCGGCCTGCAGGAGACCAAGCTCGAGGACCACCGGTTCCCCGACAGCGAGATCGCCGCGCTGGGCTACCGCTCGGTGTTCGCCGGGCAGAAAACCTACAACGGCGTCGCGATCCTGGTGCGAAGCGGCAGCGGCCTCGCGCCCACCGATGTGCAAGCCGGCATCCCCGGATTCGCCGACGAGCAGAAGCGGGTGATCGCGGCGACCGTCGGCGACCTGCGCATCGTCAACCTGTACGTGGTCAACGGCCAGGCCGTCGGCAGCGAGAAGTACGACTACAAGCTGCGCTGGCTCGACGCCGTGCACGGCTGGCTGGCCAGCGAGATCGCGCGGCACCCGAACCTCGTGGTGCTGGGCGATTTCAACATCGCGCCGGACGACCGCGATGTGCACGACCCCAAGGCCTGGAACGACGACAGCATCCTGACCTCGACCGCCGAACGCGCCGCGCTGCGGCGGCTGCTCGACCTCGGTCTCGTCGACAGCTACCGGTTGAAGCACGAGGACGGCGGCGTGTTCAGCTGGTGGGATTACCGGGCTGCGGGCTTCCGCCGCAACCTCGGCCTGCGCATCGACCTCGTGCTGCTCTCGGCCGCGCTCGCCGGCCGCTGCACCGAGGCCTCGATCGACCGCGAGCCGCGCACCTGGGAGCGCCCCTCCGACCACGCGCCGGCCATGGTGACGCTCGGCTGAGCCGGCGTCGCGCCCTCAGCGCGACAGGATCGGGAAGTTGCCCGGCGGCTTCTCGACGAGGCTGAAGAAGCGGCCGAGGTCGAGGGTGCTGCCTTCGATCGTGACCTCGTCCGAGGTGAGCAGCGCACCCGCGCCGGCTTGGCCCGTCATCATGTCGAGGAACACCGCGTGGGTGAGCCGCAGCGTGGCGTCGGCCGACGGGTCCTCCGGTGCCGCGCGATGCCGCAGCACGCCATTGCGCAGCTGCAGGACGTGGCTTTCGCCGCGATCGGTGAGCACGAGGTTGATGGTGAGATCGAGGTCGCCGGCGGCCGGGCCGTCGATCGACGCGGCCATGCGCTCGAGGAAGCGTTCCACCGGCGTCCGGGCCAGCAGTTCGCGCATGCGCGTCGGCGAGAACCCCTTGGCCGGGGCGCCGTCGCGGGCCTCCTGCGCGCCCGCCAGGTAGGCATTGCGCCAGGTGCTCGCTTCGGCGGCAAAGCCGAGCTGTTCGAAACTGATGGCCAGCAGGCCGCGGGCCGCCGTGTTGCCGGGCTCGGCGTAGACGGCGTGCTTCAGCAGCTCTGCGGCCCAGCGGTGTTCGCCGCGGCCCTGCGCGGCGCGGGCGGCGTCGAGCAACGGCCCCATGCCGCCGGCCAGCGCCACGTAGCCCTGCGCGGCGGGGACCGGCGGCAGCGGATCGAGGTTGGCCGGGTGGGCGTCGTACCAACCGAGGTAGAACTGGTAGATCGCCTTGATGTTGTGGCGCACCGTGCCGTAGTAGCCGCGGGTGGCGAGGTGGCGATCGAGCGCCTCGGGCAGTTCGAGCGTCTCCGCGATCTCGGGGGCCGTCAGCCCGGCGTTCATCAGGCGCACCGTCTGGTCGTGCAGGTAGCGGTACACATCGCCCTGCGCGGCGAGGAAGCCGCGGATCTCGTCATTGCCCCACACCGGCCAGTGGTGCTGGTTGAACAGTACCTCGGCGTCGCCCAGCCGTTCGGCCGTGGCGTCGATGTCGTTGGCCCAGCGCAGGGCGTCGCGAACCTTGGCGCCGCGGATCGTGTAGAGGTTGTGCAGCGTCTGGCTGACCAGCTCCGCGCCGTTGAAGGCCTTGAGCTCGGGCAGTGCGAAGGTAAACTCCGAGGGCGCCTCCGTGCCCGGCACGTTGTGGAACACGAAGCGCACGCCGTCGATGACGTGTTCTTCGGTGGGTTTCGAGACCACGAGCGTCGGCGGCAGCAGCCCGATGCTGCCGTAGGCCACCGCCTTGCCAAGGCCGTTGTCGACCAGCCCGTGCGCATCGCGCGGGAGGTGCTTGCCGTACATGTATTCGGAGCGGCGAACCATGGCCACGCCGAGCAGCACGTTCTCGCTGGTCGCTTCTTCCATGAAGCCGCCGGGCGCCACGATCGGCACCTGCCGCGCCGTGGCCTCCTCGGCGCTGATTACGCCGAGCACGCCGCCGAAGTGGTCGACGTGGCTGTGGGTGTAGACGATCGCGCTCACCGGGCGGTCGCCGAGGTGCTGGCGGGCGAAGGCCATCGCGGCGGCGGCCGTTTCCTTGGACGTGAGCGGGTCGACGACGATCCAGCCGCTCTCGCCTTCGATCAACGACAGGTTGGCGATGTCGAAGCCGCGCAGCTGCCAGATGCGGTCCGTCACCTTGAACAGGCCGGCGTGGTTGTTGAGCCGCGCCTGCCGCCACAGGCTGGGGTTCACCGTGGGTGGGGCTTCGCCGTCGACGAAATCGAAGGCGGCGAAATCCCAGATCACTTCGCCGGCCGCATCGCGCACCACGCCCGACGGTGCGGCGATGAAGCCGCGCTTGGCGTCCTCGAAGGCCTGCGTGTCCTCAAGGTCGAGGTTCGAGCGAAGGGCGTCGTGCTGCGCCGCGACGCCGGCGTCCACGCCGCCGCCACCCTGCGGTGCAGGTGTGCAACCGGCGAGGCCGGCCAGCAGCACGGCGAATGCGGCGCGGCGCGCGTTCATCGCCGTGCCTGGTAGTAGGCCTCTTCGGAGACCGAGTGCCAGGCCTGCGCCTGGGCCCGGAAGGCGCGGATCGAGTTCCATACCCGGCGGGCGAACGGATCGCTGTTGGCGAGGTTGTCGAGCACGTCGTCGGCGGCGCGCTTCAGGGCGCCGAGCACGTCGTCGGGAAGGCGGCGCAACTGCGTGCCGTGCTCGCGCACCAGGCTGTCGAGCGCCTGCTGGTTGCGCGCGGTGTACTCGGCGAGCATCTCGTCGTTCACCGCGGCGCAGCAGGCGTCGACGATGGCCTTCAGGTCGTCCGGCAGCGCGTCGAAGGCGGCCTTGTTGAACATCGCCTCGAGCGTCGGGCCGGGCTCCTGCCAGCCGGGGTAGTAGGCGTACTTGGCCACGCGGTGCAGACCGAAGGCGAGGTCGTTGTAGGGGCCCACCCACTCGGCGGCGTCGATGGCGCCGCTCTGCAGGCTGCTGAAGATCTCGGCGCCGGGCAGGTTCACCGGCACGCCGCCGACGGCCTGCAGCACGTCGCCGCCGAGGCCGGGGATGCGCATCTTCAGGCCCTGCAGGTCGCCGATGCCGTTGATCGGCTTGCGGAACCAGCCGGCCAGCTGCACGCCGGTGTTCCCGGCGGGGAAGGGCACGAGGTTGAACGGCGCGTAGAGTTCGCGCCACAGCTCGAGGCCACCACCGACGCGAAGCCAGCTCGTCATCTCCTGCGCGTTCAGGCCGAAGGGTACGGCGCAGAAGAATGGCGCCGCCGCGGCCTTGCCCTTCCAGTAGTAGGCGGCGCTGTGGCCGATCTCGGCGGTGCCGCGGCTGACGGCGTCGAACACTTCGAAAGGGGGCACCAGCTCGCCGGAGCCGAACACCTTCACCGTGATTCGTCCGCCCGTCGCCTGGGTGATGCGCTCGGCCAAACGCGCCGCGCCGGTGCCCAGGCCGGGGAAGTTGGTCGGCCAGCTCGTCACCATCTTCCATTGGCGCGGGCCTTCGTCCGCGACCGCTGCTCCGGTGTTTTGGCCGGACTGGCTGCAGGCCGCCAGGCCCGCGGCGGCGGCGGCCATGCCCACGCCCTTCAGGATGTCGCGACGCTTCATCGTTGCCCCTCCAGTTCGATCGCCCGAGTGTAGCAACGGGGCCCGTCGCGGCCGCGTTGCAGGCCCGCCCCGAGGGCGTAGGATTCCCCCACTCCCCCTGACGCGTCGGACGCTCCACCATGAAAGAAAGCCTTGGGCATTACGAAATCGTCGCCGAGCTCGGCCGCGGAGGCATGGGCGTCGTCTACAAGGGCTACGAGCCGGCGCTGACGCGCTACGTCGCGATCAAGGAGCTCTCGCCGGCGCTGGCTCACGACCACAACCTCGTCGAGCGCTTCCTGCGCGAAGCGCGCTCGATGGCGGCGCTCAACGATCCGCACATCATCCAGGTCTATTTCATCGGCCAGGAGAACAACCAGCCGTTCTTCGCGATGGAGTTCGTCGAGGGCGAGAGCCTCTCGCAGCTGATCAAGCGCGAGGGCCGGCTGCCCATCGCCGACGTGTTGAAGATCCTGCTGCAAACGGCGCGCGGCCTGCAGACCGCGCACGAGCGCGGCGTCGTGCACCGCGACATCAAGCCGGCGAACCTGATGCTCGACCTGCGCGGGCGGGTGAAGATCGCCGACTTCGGCATCGCGCTGGCCCGGCAGGAGTTCGACGCCAAGCTCACCGGCACCGGCGAGTTCGTCGGCACGCCGGGCTACCTCTCGCCGGAGATCTGCCTCGGCAAGTCCGTGGACGCGCGCTCCGACCTGTTCGCGCTGGGCATCGTGATGTTCGAGTCGCTCACCGGCCGGCTGCCGTTCTCCGACGAGTCGCCGCTGAAGCTGATGCTCGACGTCGTGCAGGCCGAGATTCCCGACATCCGCGGCATCAACAAGGAAGTCGACGCCAGCACGGCGGCCATCCTCACCAAGCTGGTGGCGAAGGATCCCGGTGACCGCTACCAGAGCGCCGCCGACCTGATCGACGACCTCGAGTTGCATCCGCTCGTCGCCGGCAAGGGCACCCAGCTCGGGCTGCAGGTACGCAAGCCCAGCGGTGCAGCGTCGACGCTGTATTCCGCACCGCCGACCACGCCCACCGCGAAGCGCCGCCCGACGCCGCCGCCGGTTGTCGGCTCCAGCCCGTCCAACGCGGCGGGCCCGAGCGAGCCGCCGACGATCCCCGGGGGCTCACCACCGCCCGCGCCGGCGCCAGTGCGCGGCAGCGCGCCGTCGAAGGCGCCGATGGTCGTGGCCGGCGTGTTGCTCTTCGGTGTGCTGGGCGCGGCGGCGTTCGGCGCCTATCGCTTCTTCGTCGCGCCTGCGGCGGAGGCCGGAGCGCCGGTTGCTGAATCTGCTGAATCCCCGACGCCCACCGCCGAGGCCGCGGTCACGCCCCCGACGGCTGCGCCGCCGATCGAGCCGCCCACCGCCGCCGTGGTTGCGGACGGAGGGGCCGGCGATGGCGCGCCGGTGCCGACGACGGAAACCGCTGCCGACGGCAGCGGACTGGCCACGGCGACGACCGCCGCGGCTGCCGCCGTGGCCGCGGTGGGTACGGAGGCCGCCGCGAATCCGCCGGCCGATGGCACCCTCGTCGACCCGTCGGTGGGCGCGCCACCGCCCGCTCCCGTGGCCGAGCGCCGCGAAGCCCGGCAGGAGCGTCGCGCTGCCGCGCGTGCGGCCACCATCGTGGCCGTGGTGGGCAGCGGCGACCCGGCGATCATCATCCCGGTGGTGCAGGCGATCGAAGATCGCGCAAGCAACGCCGGCTGGCAGCTCACCGAGAACCCCGACGGCGCCGACCGAATCATCCGCGTCAGTTTCGACCAGACCGGCACGCAGCAGTTGCAGTACTACGGCCGCAGCAGCGAGATGGTGATCGGCCAGCTCAGCGTGCGCGCCTTCGGCCCGGCCGGGCGTGCGCTGGGCCCGGGCTTCCGCTCGCGTGTCGAGTACACCGCGATGAATGCCGATGCGAAGGCCGGCGAAGCGATCCGCGGGCAGTTGGACGGCGTGGTGGGGACGCCCGACGGGCGCTGAGCGGGCTTTGCGAAGCCCGCGGCACAAGTCGCGCTCAGGCCGCCGAGAGCGGCGCGTAGGCCAGCACCAGCCACTTCGCGCCGCCGTTCTCGAAATCGACCTGCACGCGCACGTGGTTGCCGCTGCCTTCGGCGCTCTTCAGCACGCCCACACCGAAGTTCGGATGCTTGACGCGCTGGCCAAGCTTGAAGCCCTTCAATGGCGTGGTATCGGCGTACTGGACGTCGCGCTCGCCGGCCCACGCGCTGGTGCTGCCGGGGCGTGACACCGCCACCTTCGGGCGCACCTCGCGCAGCAGCGCCGCTGGCACTTCGCGCAGGAAGCGCGAGGGCGCGCCGAGCAGTTCCTGCCCATGCAGGCGGCGCGATTCGGCATAGGTGATCAGCAGCTGCTCACGCGCGCGGGTGATGCCGACATAGGCCAGGCGCCGCTCTTCCGCGAGGCGATCGCCTTCGGTGGAGCGGATCGACGGGAACAGGCCTTCCTCGACGCCAGCCAGCGTGACGAACGGGAATTCCAGGCCCTTGGCGGTGTGCAGGGTCATCAGCTGCACCGCGTCGCTGCCGACATCGGCCTGCGATTCGCCCGCTTCAAGGGCGGCATAGCCGAGGAAGGCGATCAGCTCGGGCATGTCGGCGTCGACGTCTTCGGTGCGCGCATAGCGGCTGGCCACCGAGACGAGTTCGTCGAGGTTGTCGATGCGCGAGTCGAGCTGGTTCTTGCCCTCTTTGTCGTAGTGCTCGCGCAGCTTGGTGTCGGTGATGGCCTTCTCGACCTGCGCCGGCAGGTCGAGGTCGCAGGCGTCATCCGCCAGGCGATCGACGAGGTCGAGGAACGCAGCCAGTGCATTGCGCGCGCGGGCAGCCAGCGCACCGGACTCGGACAGCCGCCGAGCGGCGTTCCACAGCGGTTCGGCGCCCTCGCGAGCGGCGCGGCGGACTTCGTCCAGCGTCTTTTCACCGATGCCGCGCGGCGGCGTGTTCACCGCGCGCTCGAAGGCCGCATCGTCGCTACGCGAAGCGAACAGGCGCAGGTAGGCGAGGGCATCCTTCACTTCCATACGCTCGAAGAAGCGTTGCCCGCCGTACACGCGGTAGGGCACCTGTGTCTTCAGCAATTCTTCTTCGATGGCGCGGGACTGCGCGTTGCTGCGGTAGAGGATGGCGCAGTCGACGAGCCGTCCACCGGCGGCCACGTGCTGTCGCACGCGCTCGACGATGTAGCGCGCTTCGTCCATCTCGTTGTACGCGGCGTAGACGTCGATGGCGTTGCCGTCGCCGGCTTCGGTCCACAGGTTCTTCCCGAGCCGGTCGGTGTTGTGGCCGATCACCGCGTTCGCCGCGGCGAGGATTGTGCCGGTGCTGCGGTAGTTCTGCTCCAGCTTCACCGTGCGTGCACCGGGGTAGTCGGCCAACACCTTCTGCACGTTCTCGACCTTGGCCCCGCGCCAGCCGTAGATGGCCTGGTCGTCGTCGCCGACGATGAAGACCTGGCCGCGCGCACCGGCCAGCAGGCGCACGAAGGCGTACTGGATGGCGTTGGTGTCCTGGAACTCGTCGATCAGCAGGTGGGTGAAGCGGCGCTGATAGTGCGCCAGTAGCGCCTCGTGGTCGCGCAGGGTCTCGTGCGCGCGCAGCAGGATCTCGGCGAAGTCGACGAGCCCGGCGCGGCGGCAGCGCACCTCGTACTCGGCATAGGCGCGCAGCATCTCCTTGCCCATGTAGTCGCCGCCGGCGACCTGGATGTGCTCGGGCCGTTGGCCTTCGTCCTTGCGGGCGTTGATCCACCACACGACCTGGCGCGGCGGAAAGCGCGAATCATCGAGGTCGAGATCGGCGATGACGCGCTTCACCAGCCGCAGCTGGTCGTCGGCGTCGAGGATCTGGAAGCCTTCCGGAAGCCCCGCTTCCTGCCAGTGCAGGCGCAGCAGGCGGTGGGCGATGCCGTGGAAGGTCCCCACCCACAGGCCGCGCGTCTCCACGCCGAGCGTGGCGGCGATGCGGTGGCGCATCTCGTGCGCCGCCTTGTTGGTGAAGGTGACGGCGAGAAGGCCGTACAGCGGCACGCCGTCGACGGCATGCAGCCAGCCGATGCGGTGCGTGAGCACGCGGGTCTTGCCGGAGCCGGCGCCGGCGAGCACGAGGTAGTGGCCCGGCGGCGCGGAAACGGCCTCGCGCTGGGCTTCGTTCAGCCCGTCGAGGAGAAAGGAGACGTCCATGCCTCGGATTCTACCGACGCGCGGCACGGGTGATCCGCCAGCCGGCGGGTGGCCCCCCACGCGTTTGCGCGCGGGACTGGCACGATGCAGAACTCGCCCCGCCCCGCAAGGACGACCGATGCAACACCGGCATGCTGTCCACCGCCGTTTCGCCGGCGCCGCGCTGGTATGCGCGCTCGCCTTGGTTGCGTGTGCGGATCCCGCACCGCACACGGATGCGACGGCCCCCTTGTCCCCCGCCACGGCCGCCGAAGCGGCGGGCTTCACGGCGCCCGTTCCGGCGCTCATGGGCCTGCTGACGGGCCGGCCATTCGATGCCGAACGAGGATGCTGGCCCTCGGACCTTGCGGCCGATGGCGCGGTGCATGAGATCTGCCTGCGGCCTGGCCTGCCGGCATCGCGCCCTCAGGACGGGCGTGAGCGGGTCTTCCTCCATGCCTACGCGTTGCCCGAATCCGGGCGGCGTCGCGGCGTGTTCGCAGCGATCGTGGCCGAGTCGGCGACAGAGGGGGGCTGGCGCGCCGTTGCCAAGTTGCGCGGACTGCCGGCGGGTAACGAGGGTGATTGCGGTTGCTCCGACGCCGAGCTGCGACGCATGGGGCGTGATCGGTGGGGGTGGGTGTTTGCCGCCCGTGATGGGGGGCAACGCCGCTTCCATGCAGTGATGTCGTCGTCGGCCGGCCTTTCCCAAGTGGCTCGGGTGCCCGTTCCCGAAGATGGCATCGACGGTCTTCGCCACCGGGTCGAGTTCGACGTGCGCGACGAGAACGCCGAGGCCTTCGCCCTCCTGCATGTAGTCCTCCGTGGCGTGCAACCGGTCGATGTGCGCACGCATCCATTCGACACCGCCCTGGGGCGCTATTTCGAAACGCCCGTGAGGCCCGGCGGATGACTCGTGAGGCTCAGGACGAGGGCTCCGCGCCCAAGCAGCGCCCGAAGAAGGCCTCGGTCATCCGGTAGCGGTGCAGGGCATCGGCCCCGCGCAGGCCATGCTTCGCGCCGGGGTAGGTCATCAGTTCGAAGGGCTGGGCGCGCTGCTGCAGGGCGCTCATCAGCACCGTGGCGTTGGAGAACAGCACGTTGTCGTCGGCCATGCCATGGATGAGCAGCAGCGGCTCCGTGAGGCCCTCGATGTGGGCCAGAACGCGCGCCTTGTCGTAGCCCTCCGGATTGGCCTGCGGCAGGTCCATGTAGCGCTCGGTGTAGTGCGTGTCGTACAGCGCCCAATCGGTCACCGGCGCCCCGGAGACGCCGCAGGCATAGGCGCCGCGGCTGCGGGCCAAGAGCATCAGGGTCATGTAGCCGCCGTTGCTCCAGCCGTGCACGCCGATGCGGCGCGCATCCACCCACGGTTGCGCGCGCAGCCAGGCGATGCCGTTGAGCTGGTCTTCCACCTCGACCGTGCCCTGTTTGCGATAGAGCGCCGAGAGGAAGGCCTGCCCGCGCCGCGGCGTGCCGCGGTTGTCGAGCGAGAACACCACGTAGCCCTGCTGGGCGAGGTAGCGGCTGAAGAAGTGGTCGCCGCGCCCCGGCCAGCTGTTGGTGACGGTCTGCGCCGCCGGGCCGCCGTACACGTAGACCACGACCGGGTACTTCTTCCGCGCGTCGAAGCCCGGCGGCTTGATCAGGCTGTAGCTCAGGTCGGTGCGGCCGTCCGCGGCCTTCAGCGTGCCGAACTCCACCGGTGCGTGGATGCCCCGGTAGGCGAAGTAGGGGTGCCCTTCCGCGAGCGTGTTCTCGACGAGGGTGGCGAGCAGCGCGCCGTCGCGGTCGAAGAGCTGGGTCTGCGGCGGCGTGGTGGCGTTCGACCACAGCGAGACGAAACGCTCGGCCTTCGCATCGAAGCTCGCGGCATGCATGCCGGCGTCGCGGGTGATCCGTTCCGGTTCGCTGCGGCCATCGAGGCGCACGCGGTACACATGCCGCTCCAACGCGCCGTCCTTGGTGCCGCTGAAGTAGACGACGCCGCGTGGCTCGTCCACCGCGAGCAGGTCCTCCACCATCCACTTGCCGCGCGTCAGCGCGCGGGCGTCGCGGCCATCGGCATCCATCCGGTACAGGTGCTGGAAGCCGCTGCGCTCGCTGCCCCACAGAAGGCTGCCGTCGGCGAAGACGTGCAGCAGCTCGTGCAGGTTCACCCACGCGTCGCTGCGCTCGGTGACCAGCGTCTCCTGCTCACCGCTGGCGAGATCGGCGGCCACGAGGGCCAGCTGCTGCTGGTTGCGGCTCTGGCGCTGGAACAGCAGGCGCCGCGGCGAGGCCCAGTCCACGCGCGTGAGGTAGATGTCCTTCTCGTCGCCGAGGTCGATCCAGCGGACGTCGGCGCCGGCCGTCGGCGCGATCACGCCGAGCTGGATCAGCACGTTCGGCTCACCGGCCGCGGGGTAGCGCTGCCGCACGACCTCGGTGCGGTCCGGGTAGATCTCGAAGCGCTCGCGGATCGGTACCGGCGTCTCGTCGATGCGCGCGAAGGCGATGGCGCTGTCGTCCGGCGCCCACCAGTAGCCGGTGTGGCGGTTCATCTCCTCGTCGGCGACGAATTCGGCCACGCCATTGCCGATCACGTCGCTGCCATCGGCAGTGAGTTGCGCCTCCTTGCCCGTGCCGACCTCGACCACCCACAGGTTGCGGCCGCGGATGAAGCTGACGAAGCCGCCCTTCGGCGAGACCTTCGGATCGGTGGCGAAGCCCTCGCCGGACGTCAGCTTGCGCGCACCGGCGTCCGGCGTGGCGAGGTCGAACAGGTAGAGCTCGCCGCCCAGCGGGAACAGCAGGCGGCGCGAGTCGGGGAACCACGCGTACTCGACGATGCCCGACAGCGCGGCGGTGCGCTGGCGCTCGCGGCGTGCCTTCTCCTCGTCGCTGAGTTCGCCCTCGCCCTCTGGCAGCAGCGCCTTCGAATCGACCAGCATCGCGGATTGTTTCGTGGCGACGTCGAAGGCCCAGAGGTCGAGCTGGTTGCGGTTCTCGGCCTTGCCCTTGAGGAAGGTGATGCGCGCGCCGTCCGGGGAGAACCTCGGCTGGACGAGTGTCGGGCCGGACAGCGGCGTGTCGCCGGTGATGGCTTCGAGCGTGAGTCGCTGCGGCGTGGCGGCAGGCGTGGCAGCGGTCGGTGCGGGCGTCGAGCTCATGGCGGGCGAGGCGAAGGCGCCGCAGGCGGCGAGGGTGAGGGTGGCAAGGAGGCGCATGCGCGGCGTTCCGTCGTGGTCGTGCGTGGCGGGAGGAATCAGGGTTTCGGCGTGATGCCGAACAGAATGCGCTTCTGCTCGTCGCTGAGTTCGGCAGGCCGGGCGAAGCGGGGGTCCTTCGCTACCGCATAGGCGCGCGCCGTGGCCGGGCGCGCGGCGATGGCCTCGCGCCAGCGGCGCAGGTTCGCATGCGGCTCGAGGTCGAGCGGCGCCTTCACGTAGGGCGAGATCCACGGGTAACAGGCCATGTCGGCGATGGTGTACGCCTCGCCGGCGAGGAAGTCGCGGCCTTCGAGGCGGCGATCCAGCACGCCCAGCAGCCGCTGCGCTTCACGGGCGTAGCGTTCCTGCGCGTAGGGGATCGTTTCCGGCGCGTAGACGTGGAAGTGCCCGTATTGGCCGGTCATCGGCCCCAGGCCCGCCATCTGCCAGAACAGCCATTCGAGCGTGGCCGTGCGGCCGCGCAGGTCGGCCGGCAGGAAGCGCCCGGTCTTCTCGGCGAGGTAGAGCAGGATGGCACCGGACTCGAACACGCTGACCGGCGCGCCGCCGTCGGTCGGCGCGTGGTCGACGATCGCCGGCATGCGGTTGTTCGGCGCGATGGCCAGGAACTCGGGCCGGAACTGTTCGCCGGCGCCGATGTTCACCGGATGCACGGTGTAGGGCAGGCCGGTTTCCTCGAGGAGCAGCGTGACCTTGTGGGCGTTCGGCGTGGGCCAGTAGTGCAGGTCGATCATGGCGCGATCCTCAGGCCAGGTAACCGCCGTCCACTGTGAGCGTGGTGCCGGTCACGTAGCTCGCGGCATCGCTGAGCAGGAACAGCACCGCCGGTGCGATCTCGTCGGGCTGCGCGGCGCGGCCCTGCGGGATCAGCTGGCTCATCATCCCCATCATCTTCGGGTTGCCGGTGATGGCGCTGGCGAACTTGGTGTCGGTCAGGCCCGGCAGCACCGCATTGACGCGCACCTTCTGCGCGGCGAGTTCCTTGGCGAAGCCTTCGGTCATGTTGACGATGCCGGCCTTGGTCATCGAATAGATGCCCTGGCCGGGCGCCGGGCGCTTGGCGTTCACCGAGGCGACGTTGACGACACTGCCGCCGCCGGCCTTCGCCATGCGCTTGGCGGCCTGCACCGTGGCCCAGAAGTAGCCGCGCAGGTTCACTTCGACGGTCTTCTCGTAGGCCACGAGGTCCATGTCGAGCATCGGGCCGAAGTAGGGGTTGGCCGCGGCGTTGTTCACCAGCAGCGAAACGGTCTTGCCCTCGGCGTCGAGGGCGGCGAACAGGGCTTCGATCGCGGCCGGATCGCCGATGTGCACGGCGCGGGCCTCGGCGCTGCCGCCGGCCGCGCGGATGGCCTCGGCCACCGACTCGCAGGCCTCCACCTTGCGACTGGTGCAGATCACGTGCGCGCCCTGCGCGGCGAGCAGGTGGGCGATCGATTCGCCGATGCCGCGCGAGGCGCCGGTGACCAGCGCGGTGCGGCCGGCCAACGAGAACAGGGTCGAGGCGTCACTCATCGTTCACTCCATCGCGAAGGGGGCTTTGCGTTAGGCTCGGGAACCTACCACACCGCCCCGTACGGACTGCCGATGGCTGCTGGCTCAACGAACCCCGCCTCCTCCGCACGCCTGCGCGTGCTCATCACCGGCGCTGGCAGCGGCCTGGGTCTCGCCCTCGCGCAGCGCTACGCCCGCGACGGCGCGCGCCTGCTCTGCGTCGATCTCGACCCCGCGCGTGCGCAGGCGGCCGCGTCGAGCCTGCCCGGTGACGGCCACCTCGCCTTCCAGGCCGATGTCGGCGACGACGCGTCCGTCGACGCGTTGAAGGCCGAGGTCGACGCGGCCGTCGGCGGTGTCGACGTGCTCGTCAACAATGCCGGCATCGCCAGCGGCGGCGCGCTGCTCGGCACCGACATGGCCGAGTGGCGGCGGCTGATCGAGGTGGACCTGCTCAGCGTGGTGCGCTGCACGCTGGCCTTCTTGTCCGGCATGGTCGAACGCGGCCGCGGCCACGTCGTGAGCACCGCGAGTTTCGCGGGCCTCGCCGGCGCGCCCGGCATCATGAGCTACGGCGTGGCCAAGGCCGGCGTGGTGGCTTTCTCGGAGCAGCTTCGCGCCGAGATGCACGGCACCGGCGTGGATGTCTCCGTGCTGTGCCCGGCCTTCTTCCGCACCAACCTGCTCGAGAACTTCCACGGCGACGCCAAGGTGCGCGGCATGGCTTCGCGGATGATGGACAAGAGCCCGGACACCCTCGATTCCGTGGCCGACGCGACCTACGCCGCCCTGCAGGCCCGCACCTTCCTCGTGCTGCCGACGAAGCACGAACCGATGCGCTGGCGCCTCAAGCGCTGGTTCCCGAACTGGTACTTCAAGAAGCTGATGGAAACTGCCGGCGCGATGCGCCGCAGCTGACGGAGACGATGCGATGACGTGGATGATCTACGGCGCCAACGGCTACACCGGCCGCCTGATGGCCAAGGAAGCAGTGGCGCGCGGCATGAAGCCCATCCTCGCTGGCCGTCGCCGCGAGGAGCTCGAGGCGATGGGGCGCGAGCTCGGCGGCCTCGAAGTGCGCGTCTTCGGCCTCGAGCCCGCCGCGCTCGACCTGGGCCTTCGCGGCGTCACGCTGGTGCTGCACTGCGCGGGCCCGTTCTCCGAAACCTGCGCGCCGATGCTCGAGGCTTGCTTGCGCGCGAAGGCGCACTACCTCGACATCACCGGCGAGATCGATGTCTTCGCGCACTGCCACCAGCAGGACGCGCGGGCGAAGGCGGCCGGCATCGTCGTGCTGCCGGGTTCCGGCTTTGACGTGGTGCCCACCGACTGCCTTGCGGCGCAGTTGAAGCGGGATCTCCCCGAGGCCACCTCGCTCGTCCTGGCCTTCGAAGCCGGCGGCGGCCCAAGCCCGGGCACGGCCAAGACCAGCGTCGAGGGCCTCGGCAAGGGCGGGCGCGCCCGCATCGGCGGCCAGATGACCACGGTGCCGCTGGCGTGGAAGCACCGAACCTTCGATCGCGACGGCGAGCCCCGCACCGCCATGACCATCCCGTGGGGCGATGTCTATACGGCCTACGTCAGCACCGGCATCCCGGACATCGAGGTCTACATGGCGGTGCCGCCGGCCGTCATCGGTCGCGTGCGGCGACTGCGCCTCGTCCGGCCGTTGCTGGGCCTCGGTCCGGTGCAGCGCTTCATGAAGGCACGCGTCGAGAAAAGCGTGCGCGGCCCGTCGGAGTCGAAGCGCGGCAAGACCGACACGCTGGTGTGGGGCGAGGCACGCACCGCCGACGGCCGTGAGCTGAAGCGCCAGTTGCGCACGCCGAACGGCTACGACCTCACGGTGACCGCCGCGCTGGGCATCACGCAGCGCCTGCTCGACGGCGGCGCCGAGCCCGGCTTCAAGACCCCGTCGATGCTGATGGGCGCCGACTACGTACTCGGCCTGCCGGGGGTGACGCTGGTAGGCTGAGGGCGTCTTCAAGGGAGCCCCCATGCCCGCAAGCGCGTCACCGTCCACCCTCGCCATCCTCGCGCTGCTCATTGCGATGGGCGTGGCGCTGTTGGCGCTGTGGCGGGCCCGTCGGCGCGAGGCCCGCGAGCGCGAGCGCTTCGCCTTGATCGCCCGCGCCACCAGTGACGGCATCTACGACGCCGACCTCGAGCGCAACACCTTGTGGCGCAGCGAGGCCTTCTGCCGGATGTTCGGCCTGCCCGCCGACGCTGCGGCGCACGAGATCGCCGACTGGCTCGCCAAGGTCCACCCGGAGGACCGCGAGCGCGTCCGGCAGGGCTACGCGCAGGCGCTGAACACCGGCATGGTCGAATGGGAGATCGCCTACCGCTTCGACAAGCCCGATGGCAGCACCGGCCATGCCCGCGACCGACTGATGATCCTGCGCGACACCGCCGGCCATCCGATGCGCGCCATCGGCGGCGTCACCGACATCAGCGAGGAACTCGGTGCCATCGACCGCCTCGCGCTGCTCAAGCGCGCGCTCGACGCCACGACCACCGGCGTGGCCATCGTCGATGCCCGGCAGGACGGCTGGCCGACCGTGTACGTGAACTCCGCGCTGGAGGCCATGAGCGGCTACAGCGCCGCTGAACTGCTGGGCCGTAACCTCAATTTCCTGCAGGGCGCCGAGCGCGAGCAGCCCGGGCTGGAAACCCTGCGTCATTCCCTGCGCGAAGGCCGCGACGGGCAGGTGCTGCTGCGCAACTTCCGCAAGGATGGCAGCGCCTACTGGATCGAACTGGTCGTCTCGCCGGTGCGCGACGCGAGCGGCACGCTCACCCACTACGTTGGTTCGCAGATCGACGTCAGCGAGCGCGTGGCCACCGAGCAGGCGCTGGCGCACCGCGCGACCCACGACGAACTCACCACGCTGCCGAACCGCCAGCTGTTCCGCGACCGTCTCGCGCAGGCGCTGCGCGAGAGCAAACGTTTCGGCCTGAACCTCGTGGTGCTGTTCGTCGATCTCGACAACTTCAAGCTGGTCAACGATTCGCTCGGCCACGCCGCCGGCGACGAGCTGCTGCGTACCGTGGCGCGCCGCCTGCAAGGCTGCCTGCGGCAGACCGACACCGTGGCGCGCTTCGGCGGCGACGAGTTCGTGGTGCTGCTGCTCGGCGAAGTGGAGACCGACGTGCTGCGCGTCGTCGACCGCATCACCGAAGCCTTGCGCCGCCCGGTCGAGCTGGCGGGTTCGATGCATTACGTCACCGCCAGCATCGGCTACGCGCGCTGCCCCCAGCATGGCGACGAGGCCGGCATCCTGCTGCAGCGCGCCGACATCGCGATGTACCAGGCCAAGGCCCGCGGACGGAACTGCGCCGTGGGCTACGAGCCGGCCTTCGACCAGGGCGCCACCGAGCGCCTGTTCCTGATTTCGCAGCTGCGCGAGGCCGTCGAGCGGCAGGAGTTCGAGCTGCACTACCAGCCGCAGTTCCGCTGGGATGGCCGCGCGCAGGGCCTCGAAGCCCTGTTGCGTTGGCGCCACCCGCAGCGTGGACTGCTCGCTCCGGGGCACTTCATCGATGCCCTCGAAGAGAGCGGCCTGATGGTGGAGGTGGGGCGCTGGGTGCTGCGCGACGCCGCGCGCCGTCACGCCGAACTGGTCGCGCTGGGGCTGGGCGATGTCCGACTGGCGGTGAACGTGTCGGCCACGCAGCTGCACCACCACCTGCTCGAGGACATCGAGGCCATCGTGCAGGAGTTCGCGCTGCCGCACGGCGCGTTCGAGCTCGAACTGACCGAGAGCGTGTTGATGGTGAACGCCGAAAGCACCATCGAGCAGATGCGTCGCGTCGCGAAGCTCGGCGTCGGCATCGCGGTGGATGATTTCGGTACCGGTTATTCCTCGCTCTCGTACCTGAAGCGCCTGCCGATCCAGCGCCTGAAGATCGACCGCAGCTTCGTGCGCGGCCTCGGCGGCGACCCGGACGACGAGGCCATCTGCGCCTCGGTGATCCTGCTGGCGAGCAGCCTCGGCCTCGACACCGTGGCCGAAGGCGTCGAGACCGAGCCGCAGCGCGACTGGCTCGCCGAGCACGGCTGTGGTGAGCTGCAGGGCTACCTGCTGGGCCGCCCGGCGCCGTTCGATGACGTCGTGGCCAACATCAAGGCGCAGCGCGGCTGAAGCACGGGCCCGCCCGGGCGGGTCGGCCGGCTCAGTCGTACAGCACGCCCGGCAGCCACGTCGCCAACTCCGGCACGAACCAGAGGATGCCCAGCATCGCCAGCTGCAGGCCGATGAAGGGCACCACGCCGCGATAGATGGCCATCGTCTCGATGCTCGGCGGCGCGACGCCGCGCAGGTAGAACAACGCGAAGCCGAAGGGCGGCGTCAGGAAGCTCGTCTGCAGGTTCACGGCCATCATCACGCCCAGCCACACCGGGTCGACGCCGAGGGCGAACAGCACCGGGGCGACGATCGGCACGACGATGAACACGATCTCGATGAAGTCGAGAACGAAGCCCAGCAGGAACATCAGCAGCATCACCAGCAGCACCGCCCCGTTCGCCCCGCCCGGCAGGCCCGTCAGCAGTTCATGCACGAGGTCGTCGCCGCCGTAGCCGCGGAAGACCAGCGAGAACAGCGCCGCGCCGAACAGGATGGCGAAGACCATCGCGCTCACCTTGACCGTTTCGCGCGCGACTTCGTGCAGGCGCGCGAACGAGAGCCGCCCACGCATCGCGGCGAAGGCGCTGGCGCCCAGAGCGCCCACGGCCGCGGCTTCCGTCGGCGTGGCGAAGCCGCCGAGGATCGAGCCCAGCACCAGCACGATCAGGCCGAGCGCCGGCAGCACGTCGCGGGCCAGCTCGAACAGCGAGGGCCGCACGGCGTCGGGCAGCGCGGGCGCGCGCTCCGGGTGCCGCCAGGCCACCCACAGGGCGTAGCCGAGGTAGAGCACCACGAGGCCGAGGCCGGGCAGCAGCGCACCGGCGAAAAGATCGCCCACCGAAACGGTGTCCGGCGAGTAGTTGCCCGCGGCCAGCTGCGCGCGCTGGTAGGCGTTGCCGAGCTGGTCGCCCAGCAGCACCAGCACGATCGACGGCGGGATGATCTGGCCCAGCGTGCCTGAGGCGGCGATGGCACCCGTGGCGAGCTTCGGGTCGTAGCCAGCGCGCAGCATCACCGGCAGCGAGATCAGGCCCATGGTCACGACGGTGGCGCCGACGATGCCGGTGCTGGCCGCAAGGATCGCGCCGACCAGGATCACCGCCACGACGAGCCCGCCGCGACGCTGCCCGAACAGTGCGGCCACGCGGGTGAGCAGGGCTTCCGCGAGCTGGCTGCGTTCGAGCATCACGCCCATGTAGACGAACAGGGGCACGGCGAGCAGCGTCTGGCTGGTCATCGTGTCGATCAGGCGGTTCGGCAGCGCCTGCAGGAAACTCGGATCGAAATTGCCGAGCAGGGTGCCCAGCCCCGCGAGCAGCAGGGCCACGCCGCCGATGACGAAGGCCACCGGGAAGCCGCTGGCCAGGCCGGCGCACAGGCCCAGCATCAGCAGGACGAGCATCAGGATGTGCTGGTCGTGCAGGCTCATGCCGTCGCCTCCCCGGCCTTCGCCGCCGTGGCGCCCGCCTCGCCGCCAAGGGCGACGGGCAGCGCGCGCAGCGCTTCCGCGATGCCCTGCAGCGCCAGCAGCCCGGCGCCCACCGGCAGCAGTGTCTTCGCGAGATAGAGGCCGCCGAGGCCGCCGGTGCTGCCCGAGCGCTCGCCGATGCGCCAGCTCATGGCGACGTAGTCGAGGCTGAACCACACGAGTGCGGCGGAGAATGGCAGCAGCAGCAGCCCGATGCCCAGTAGCTCGATGCGGGCCACGGTGCGCGTCGACCAGCGCGAGGAGAACACGTCGATGCGCACGTGCGCGCGGTGCTTCAGCGCATAGCCGAGCCCGAGCATCACCATGCCGGCGTTGAGCCACAGCACGAGGTCCTGGAGCCTCACCGAGCCGACGCCGAGGCTGAAAGCCAGCACGAGGCCGGCCGTGAGCACGACCAGCGCCGTGGCTGCCAGCGCGGCGACGTGCCCGCAGACCTCGCTGGTCCCGTCGATGATCTTCTGGATTCTGCCCATGCGCCCTCCCGCGTGGCTCGCGACGCGCGAGGATCGCACCGTGGGCGAGGCCGATACAATCGCCGCCTCTGCCGAACCGGAGCCGTCCATGCCGCGCCTCGTCCTGATCGACGGCTCGTCCTACCTCTACCGCGCCTTCCATGCGCTGCCGCCGCTGACCGGCCCGGACGGCACGCCCACCGGTGCGCTGTTCGGCGTCGTGAACATGCTGCGTGCCACGTTGAAGGAGGGGCCGGAGCACGCCGCCTTTGTTCTCGACGCCTCCGGTCCGACTTTCCGCGAGGCGCTCGACCCGCAATACAAGGCGCACCGCCCTCCGATGCCCGACGACCTGCGCGCGCAGGTCGAACCGATGATCGCCATCGTCGAGGCGCTGGGGTTCCCGATCCTTCGCGTGCCCGGCGTCGAGGCCGACGACGTGATCGGCACGCTGGCGGTGCAGGGCGCTGCGCAGGGCATGGACGTCACCGTGTCCACCTCGGACAAGGACTTCGCCCAGCTGGTTCGCCCCGGAATCACGCTCACCAACACGATGAGCGGCTCGAAGCTCTCGAGCGATGCCGACGTCATCGAGAAGTTCGGCGTGCGCGCCGACCAGATCATCGACTACCTCTCGCTGATGGGCGACAGCGTCGACAACGTGCCCGGCGTCGACAAGTGCGGGCCGAAGACGGCGGCGAAGTGGCTGGCCGAGTACGGCACGCTCGAAGCCGTCATCGCGAGCGCCGACAAGGTGACGGGCAAGATCGGCGAGAACCTGCGCGCCGCGCTGCCGCGCCTGCCGCTGAACCGCCAGCTCGTGACCATCAAGACCGATGTCGAACTCGATCGCCGTCCGGCCGAGCTGCATCTGCGCGAGCGCCACGTCGATGCGCTGCGCGCGCTCTACCTGCAGTACGGCTTCAACGCCGCCGCGCGCGATCTGGATGGCGGAACGGGCGCTC
This sequence comes from Silanimonas sp., assembly GCF_044377035.1. Taxonomy (GTDB): domain Bacteria; phylum Pseudomonadota; class Gammaproteobacteria; order Xanthomonadales; family Xanthomonadaceae; genus Silanimonas. The sequence continues at coordinate 15,384 of NZ_JBILJW010000009.1, read as the reverse complement.
CGGCATCGAGCGGAGCGGCGCGCAGTGCACCGCGGGGCTTCGGCGGTGGCGGTGATCCGACGCCGGCCGCGCCGATCGACCCGGCTTGGTCGGCAAAAGGCGAGGTGGAGTGCGTGCTCGACGAAGCGCAGCTCGCGCGCTGGGTCGAGGCGCTGCGCGCCGCGCCGCTCATCGCCTTCGACACCGAGACCGACGGCCTCGATCCGCAGCAGTGCCACCTCGTCGGCGTCAGCCTCTGCGTCGCTGTCGGCACGGCCTGCTACATCCCCATCGCGCACGCCTACGCCGGCGCGCCTCCGCAGCTGCCTTGGGCGATGGTTTGCGAGGCGCTCAAGCCGATCCTCGAGGATGCCGCCAAGCCGAAGCTCGGCCAGAACGGCAAGTTCGACATCGAAGTGCTGGCCCGCCACGGCATCGACGTGCAGGGCTACGCGGAGGACACGTTGCTGATGAGCTTCGTGCTCGACGCCGGCCTCAACCGCCACGACATGGACGCGCTGGCGGAGCGCCATCTGGGCTATACGACCATCAAGTACGAAACCGTCTGCGGCAAGGGTGCCAAGCAGATCACTTTCGACCAGGTGGACCTCGAACGCGCCACGGCCTACGCCGCCGAGGACGCCGACGTCACGCTGCGCCTGCACGCCGCGCTGTCGTCGCGCCTCGCCGCCGAGCCGGCCTTGGCCTCGGTCTACCGAGACATCGAGATGCCGCTGGTGCCGGTACTGGCGCGGATGGAGCGCAGCGGCGTGCGCATCGACGTCGCCGAACTGAAGCGCCAGAGCGCCGAGCACGCGAAGCGCCTGCATGCCATCGAGCAGGAAGCGCATGGCATCGCCGGCCGGCCCTTCAACCTCGACTCGCCCAAGCAGCTGCAGGCCCTGCTGTTCGACGAGCTCGGCCTGCCGGCACTGGTGAAGACGCCCACCGGCCAGCCCAGCACGAACGAAGAGGCGCTGGAGGCGATCGCCGACCAGCACGCGCTGCCGCGCCTCATCCTCGAGCATCGCGGCCTCGCCAAACTCAAGAGCACGTACACCGACAAGCTGCCCGAGAGCGTCAATCCGCTCACCGGCCGCGTGCATACGCGCTACAACCAGGCGGGCGCCGCGACGGGCCGTCTGTCGTCGAACGACCCGAACCTGCAGAACATCCCGATTCGCACGCCGGAAGGCCGGCAGATCCGCCGTGCCTTCGTGGCCCCCGAGGGCCGCGTGATCCTCGCCTGCGACTACTCGCAGATCGAGCTCCGCATCATGGCCCACCTCTCCGAGGACGCCGGCCTGCTGCGCGCCTTCGCCGAAGGCCTCGACGTGCACAAGGCCACCGCGGCAGAGGTGTTCGGCGTGACGCTGGCCGAGGTCAGCGGCGACCAGCGCCGTGCGGCCAAGGCCATCAACTTCGGCCTGATCTACGGCATGAGCGCCTTCGGCCTCGCGCGCCAGCTCGGCATCGACCGCGGCCAGGCGCAGGACTACATCGGCCTCTACTTCAGCCGCTATCCCGGCGTCCGCGCCTACATGGACCGCACCCGCGAACAGGCCAAGGAGAAGGGCTACGTCGAGACCGTGTTCGGCCGCCGCCTGCATCTCGCCGAGATCCGATCGCGCAACCAGGCTCAGCGCGCGGGTGCGGAACGCGCCGCCATCAACGCGCCGATGCAGGGCACCGCCGCCGACATCATCAAGCGCGCGATGGTCGCGGTGGATGCGTGGACGGTGCCGCGCGCCGACCGCATCGCGATGCTGATGCAGGTGCACGACGAACTGGTGTTCGAAGTGGAGGCCGGCTTCGTCGACGAGGCCAAGGCCGAGATCCTGCAACGCATGGAGGCCGCGGCCACCCTGCGCGTGCCGCTGCTCGTCGAGGCCGGCGTGGGCGCCAGTTGGGACGAGGCACACTGACTTTACGGTTCCATCACGGCGGACTAGCGACTCCGTCACGCTTCGACGACAAAGCGGTGAATCCCTCCTGAATCCTTGCGGAAAAGAGCGCGCGAGTTCACGAACTTCTCAGTGCCCGGGTGGTCAGATGTCACGCAACGGATGCAATGTCCGTTGCCGTGGAATCGATCCCTCCCCTGGTCGACCCACACCGAAGCGGCGGGCCTCCCCTCTCGTCGCTTCACCAGCCCCGCGAGTCTCCCCTGGCTCGCGGGGTTTTTATTTTCCGATCCCGGCGGCTTGTGGCATAAGGCCGCATGACCGCGATCGACGCTCCCTACGACCTCGCCGTGATCGGCGGCGGGCCCGCTGGCGTCGCGACGGTACTGGCCGCTCGCGCGCGGCAGCCGCACTGGCGGCTGCTCTGGTGCCGTGGACCGGAGGCGCCGGCGCGCGCCTTCCTTCCAGCCTATGGCGCGAACAGCCTCCTGCATCGCTTGAACGTCCCCGTGGAGCGCATGGGCCTCGACGCCGAAGCGCCGGTCGACTTCTTCGATTGGCTGCGTCAAGAGCATCCAGATCGCGGCGTCGAGCCCGGCCAGTTCGTGCCGCGGCGCTGGTTTGGTGAGTTCCTCCAGGCCCGGCTGGAAGACGTCGACGTGACGTCCTGCTTTGGCGCTGTGCGCAGCCTCCGCAACGAGGCGTGCGCCTGGCGGATCGACACTGGCCACGACAGGCCGGGTGGGCCAGCCGTTCCGCACACTGCCCTGCGTGTGGCGCTGTGCCTCGGTATGCCGACAGGCCTGCCGATGGCGCATGCCCCGACGCATTGGATCGCCGACCCGTGGGCGTGGTGGCGGGCGCTTCCGGCGCAGGGCGTGCCGGTCGGCGATGCCGAGACGGTGCTGGTGGTCGGCAGCGGGTTGACGGCGGTCGACATGGTGCTGGGCTTGCGCGAGCGTGGCTTCCGCGGACGGATCCGCGTGGTGTCGCCGGGTGGTCGCTGGTCGCAGGCGCATGCCCCGGCCGCGCCGCTGGCGCCCGCCGTGCGCGAAGCCCTCGACGAGGCCCTCGACGAGGCCGCCACGGCCCGGCAGGTGCTGGGCGTACTCCGCGAATTCGCGGCGCGGCATCCGTGGCGCGCCGTCATCGATGCGCTGCGCGCCGACACCAATGCGCGCTGGGCCGGCCTTGCGCCGGACGAGCAGCGGCGCGTGCTGCGCCACGCCTTCGGCGTCTGGAACCGCCACCGCCACCGCATGGCCCCTGACGTGTGCGCGGCGCTCGACGCTGACACCGCGCTCTCGTTGGAGCCCGGCCGCATCGGCGTCGATAGCGAAGGTCGCATCGTCAAGCGCGATCGTTCCGGTGGAACCGTGCTGGATGTCGCGCTCGCGCTGGATTGCCGCGGCCCCGGCTTCCGCGCCGCGCTCGCGGGCGATTCACTGCTCGCTCGCTTGGTGCGCGATGGCGTGCTCGAGGCGCATCCGCTCGGCACCGGCGTGCGCTCGCCTGCCGATCCGAGCCTCGCGTTGGTTGGCGCCGCGCGCTTCGGCGAGCGCTTCGAGACCAGCGCCGTGCCGGAACTGCGGCAGCAGGCGGTGGACGTGGTGCGGCGGTGGATGCCCTAGCTAGGCTCGAGGCGGCCCATGGCCGCCACGCTCAGGCCCCGCATCGTGGCATCCCCTCGCTGAGCCACTCCCGCGGCACCAGATACTCCGCCAGCCTTGCCTCGTCGCTGCCCGCTTCCGGCACGTAGCCGTACTCGAAGCGCACGCGCGGCGGCAGGCTCATCAGGATGCTCTCGGTACGGCCGCCGCTCTGCAGGCCGAACAGCGTGCCGCGGTCCCACACCAGGTTGAACTCGACGTAGCGGCCGCGGCGGTAGAGCTGGAATTCGCGCTCGCGTTCGCCGTAGGGCGTGGCCTTGCGCTTCGCGACGATGGGTACGTAGGCCTCGAGGTAGCCGTCGCCGACGGCGCGCTGGTAGGCGAAGCTGCGTTCGAAGCCGTCGGCGTGCAGGTCGTCGAAGAACAGCCCGCCCACGCCGCGGCACTCGTTGCGGTGCTTGAGGAAGAAGTACTTGTCGCACCAGGCCTTGTGCTCGGCGTAGCGCGTGGCGCCGAAGGGCGCGCAGAGGGCGCGGGCGACGCCGTGCCAATGCCGCACGTCCTCGTCGACGGGATACAACGGCGTCAGGTCGAAGCCGCCGCCGAACCACCAGATGGGGTCGCGGCCTTCGGGGCGGGCCTCGAAGTAGCGCACGTTGGCGTGCGAGGTCGGCACGTACGGATTGCGCGGGTGGATCACTAGCGAGACGCCGACCGCTCGCCATGGCGCGCCGGCGAGTTCGGGGCGGTGCGCCGTGGCCGAGGCGGGCAGGGTAGTTCCGCTCACGTCGGAAAAGCCGACGCCCGCCTGCTCGAACACCGCGCCTTCCTTCATCACCCGCGAGCGGCCACCGCCGCCTTCCGTCCGCGCCCAAGCGTCCTCGGCAAAGCGGCCCTCGCCGTCCTCGGCCTCGAGCCCCGCGCAGATGCGGTCCTGCAGGCCCATCAGGTAGTCGCGGACGGCGGTGAAGTTCGGGCTGGGGGCGCTCATGCGGGTCCTCGGAGGCATCGATGGCGCGCAGTCTAGCGGCCCCTGCCGTCGAGCCCCCTTGCGCGGGGTCAAGGGGGCTGCGCCGCTATACTTCGCGGCCTTCCGAATCGCCCCGATCCGCCTTGCGCGTTTCCGACCGCCCCGACAACGCTCCCCTGCTCGACTTCGACTTCGTCGATGCCGCCCTGCCGTGGCGCAGCGGCTGCTCGTGGCTCGGCGGCGCGCGGCGCGAGGCGTGGATGTCGGACCGGCCGCTGGAGGCGGGTTCGATCGGTGCGGGCGTGCTGCGACGATCCGCCGGCGCGTGGGCGGTGTTGGGCCTGCACCGGCCGATGGCCGGCGGCGACGTGGCGGCGGAGTCGGAAGCCGCCTACCGCGACCTGCTCGCCGCCGCGCGCCCCAGCGCGCATCCCTTCCTGATCCGCATCTGGAACTACTTCGGCGCCATCAATGCCGGCGACGGTGACAGCGAGCGCTACCGGCGGTTCTGCGTCGGGCGCAACGCGGCCGTGGATGCGATGTTCCGTGATCCGCCGCCGGCGGCCACCGCCATCGGAGCGCCTGATCCCGGCGCACCGCTCAGCGTCGTCGCGCTGTGCAGCGCGCAGCCCGCCATCGCGCTGGAGAATCCGCGGCAGACGCCGGCCTGGCAGTACCCGCGCGAATACGGCCCGGTGCCGCCGGGCTTCTCGCGCGGCGCCGTGCTGTGCGACGGCGACGGCGCCACGCTGCTGGCGTCCGGCACGGCGAGCATCGTCGGCCATGTCTCGCTGCACGCGGGGGATGTCGTGGCCCAGCTCGACGAGAGCCTCGCGAACCTGCACGTGCTGCTCGACGAGGGCTCGCAGCGCAGCGGCGAGCGCTTCCGCATGGAGGGCCTGCAGGCCCTGCGCGTCTACGTGCGCGAGGCCGCCGCGCTGCCGGCCGTGCAGGAGCGCCTCGAGGCCGCGGGCCTGCCACTGGCCCGCGTCGCCTTCCTGCAGGGTGATGTCTGCCGCCGCGAGCTCGATGTCGAACTCGAGGGCGTGTTCGCCGGGAGCTAGCGGGGAAGGCACCGCCGCTCGAGGCGCTGCTCGCCCCAGGCGGCAACGGGCACGAGAAGCGCGACCAGTGCCGCACCGTCGGTGGTGATCAGGTAGAGCGTTCCCGTGCCGCCGTCGTCGGGCGCAGCCGTGATGAGCCCATCGGACATCAGGGCGCGCAGTTGGGTGGACAACACCTCGCGGGAGACCCGACCCAGCGACGCCTTCAGCCTGCTGAAGCTCGCGGGCCCCTGGCCCAACGCGTAGAGGATCCGCGCCTTCCACTTGCCCCCGACGAGGGAGAGCACTTCCTCCAGAGGACAGGGGTCCAGCGGCGGCCGCTTCTTCGTGTAGGGCTTTCGCATCGAGTCAGAACATTCTGTCGTCGCCCCGGGGGCATGCAATGCCTAGGATCGCCGCCTGCCCGCAGACCGGACAAGACGCTCGTGACCCCCATCGCCATCATCACCGGTTCGCCGCTGGTCGATACGCTGCTCGAACCGCACGCTGCCCTGATCGGCAGCGACCTGCCCGGGTACCGGAACCACATCCTTCGGGTGCTGACCTACACCAACCACTTCCTCGGCGGGGACGAGGCCCACCGCACCACCATCGAAGCCGCCTTGGCCTTCCATGACATCGGACTGTGGGTGGCCAAAGACCTCGCCTATCTGGCGCCCTCCGAGCATTTGGCGACGCAGACGGTCCGCCAGCGGCAGCTGGCAGTGGATGTGGATCTGATGGTCGCGTTGATCCACTGGCACCACAAGCTGACGCCCTACTGTGGGCCGAACGCGAGGGTGGTCAATGCCTTGCGCAAGGCGGACTGGGTGGATGCCACCCAAGGACGACTGCGCAAGGGTCTGGGCGCGGAACAGCTCCGTGCAGTGGAGGCTGCATTGCCCGACCTTGGCTTCCACGATGCACTGATGCGACTGGCCGGCGACCTGAGCGGTGGCCGGCGATGGCTTGGCTTGTTGAGGGTCTTGCGGGGCGTCTACAGGCCGTAAAGCGCCCCGTTGTCTCAAGTCCCCTGGCGTGACCGGCGTGCCTTCAGCTCGCGGGCCAGCACGATCAGCAGCGTGATCACCGTGAGCGGCACCACGAACCACATCATCGCCTGGCTGAACACCGGCAGGGCGTCATGCTCGGTGGCGGCGAAAACGAGGTACACGGTGTAGGCAACGTAGTAGCCGAGGAACAGGGCGCCTTCCCAGCGCTGGATCGTGTAGCCGACGAAGAAGATCGGCAGGCAGGCCACGGCCACCGCCATCATCACCGGGTAGTCGAAGTTGAGCGCCGCCTGCGAGACCGGCAGGCCGCCCGGGGCGACCATCGCGGTGAGGCCGAGCACGGCGAGGATGTTGAAGATGTTGCTGCCGACGACGTTGCCCACCGCGATGTCGCGTTGGCCGCGGATGGCCGCGGTGACCGAGGTCGCCACTTCCGGCATCGAGGTGCCGGCGGCGACGATGGTCAGGCCGATCACGAGTTCGCTCACGCCCATGGCGGTGGCGATGGTGATGGCCGCGCTCACCAGCCACTGCGAGCCGAGCACCAGCAGCACCAGTCCGACGGCGATGAGACCGAGGTTCATCCCCGTCCGGTCGGCGCCCTCGACGGCTTCGCCGGTTTCGCCGCTGGCCTTGCCCATGCGGATGGCAAGGATCGTGTAGCCGATGACGCCGACGAAGAGAATGGCGCCTTCCCAGAAGGCGATGCGGCCGTCCATCGACAGCAGGAAGGCCAGCACCGACACACCGATCATCAGCGGCACGTCGAGCTTCACCAGCTGCTTGCTGACCACCAGCGGCGTGATCAGCGCCGACAGGCCGAGGATGAACAGGACGTTGAAGATGTTGCTGCCGACCACGTTGCCGACGGCGATGTCGGCTTCGCCCTTCCAGGCGGATGACACCGAAATGGCCATCTCCGGCGAGCTGGTGCCGAAGGCGACGACGGTGAGGCCGATCACCAGCGGCGAGATGCCGAAGCCCGCGGCGACGCGCGAGGCGCCCTTGACGAGCATTTCGGCACCGACGATCAGCAGGGCGAGACCGGCGAGGAGGGTGAGGGCGGTGATCATGGCTTCAAGGTCTCGTCCATCAATTCAAGGATGCGGCGGTACTGGTCGTACCAGCTTTCCGGCTGCACGTAGCCGTGGCGCTCCAGCGGGTAGCTCGCGAGCTCCCAGCCCGGCTTCTTCAGCTCGATCAGGCGCTGCGCGAGGCGCACCGAATCCTGGAAGAACACGTTGTCGTCGATCATGCCGTGGGCGATCAGCAGGCGGCCTTGCAGGTGTTCCGCGTGCTCGATCGGCGAGCTGTCGATGTAGACCTGCGGGCCCAGCTCCGGGGTGTCGAGGATGTTGCTGGTGTACTCGTGGTTGTAGTGGCGCCAGTCGGTGACCGGGCGCAGCGCCGCGCCGGCGTGGAACACGCCGGGCGCCTTGAACATCGCCATCAGGCTCATGAAGCCGCCGTAGCTGCCGCCGTAGATGCCCACCCGCGCGCGATCCGCCTGATGGTTGGCGACGAGGTAGTCGATGCCGTCCTTGTAGTCCTGCAGCTCCGGCGTGCCCATCTGGCGGTAGATCGCCGTGCGCCAGTCGCGGCCGTAGCCTTCCGAGGCGCGGAAATCGAGGTCGAGGACGATGTAGCCGCGGTCGGTGAGCAGCTGGTGGAACATCTGCTCGCGGAAGTACACGGGATAGCGGGCGAAGACGTTCTGCAGGTAGCCGGCGCCGTGCACGAACATCACCACCGGATACTGCTTGCCGGGCTCCATCGTGGTGGGCGTGTAGAGCTTGCCCCAGACGGTGCCCGCGCCGTCGCTGCTCGGCACCTGAACGAAGCGCGGCGCGCGCCACGGCATGGCCTTGAAGGCCGCCGCGCGCGTGTCGGTGAGCTTGCGCACGTCACCGCCATCGATGCCGACCACGGCCGCCTGCGGCGGCGTGAACGAGGCCGACCAGCGCAGCGCGATCTTCGATCCGTCGGGCGACAGGGCGAAGTCCTCCACGCCATCGAGCGACGTGAGCTCGCGCACTTCGCCGCCGGCCACCGGCACGCGGCACAGTTCGTAGTCACCCGGCCATGCGCGGTTGCAGACGAAGACGAAGCTGGCGGCATCGGCCGTGAGGACGGGCGACGAGGCTTCCCAGCGGCCGCTGGTCAGCGCCTTCGCGCGACGACCGTCCTGCACGTAGAGGTGCGAGTAGCCGGATTCCTCCGAGAGCCACCACGCCCGGCCATCGGGCAGCACGCCGAAGTCGTTGAAGTTCCAGTTGATCCACGCGGCGTCCGTCAGGCGATGCACCGTCGAGAGCGTCGCCGTGTCGCGGTCGATGCGGACGATCCAGCGATCCTTGTTGTCGACGCTGCGCAGCATGGCCAGCGGCGTGCCGTCCGGGGCGAAACGCGCGTCCATCAGGCGCACGGCGCGCAGGCCCTCGAGCGCGGGCTGCTCGTGTTCCTTCTTCAGCGCGGCGAGCGGGTCGACGTCGATGCCGGGCAGGGCCTTGAGGTCGAGGTCGGTGACCGTGCCGTCGGCGAGGTCGACGAGCTTGAAGGTCTGCGCGATGGGGGCGTTCCGACCCACGCGCGTGCGCACGTCCTCGGCGTCCTCGAAGCCATCCTCGTTGACGTAGCGCGGCATCTTGCCGCCGCGCCCGGCATCGGCGCCCTTCGGCTCCAGCGCCACCAGCAGGTGGCGGCCATCGGTGGAGAGGCTGCTCGCGGCGATGGTCACGTCGTCGCCGAAAAAGACCGGTGCGGCCACGCGCGTGCGGTCGCCGTCGCGCTGCGCCTTGGCCTCGGCTGCCAGGGCGTCGCGATCGGCGCGCTGGCGGGCGAGGGTGTCGATCAGTCGCAGCTCGGCATCGCGCAGCACGTCGGGCTTCGGCGCCGCCTGCGGGTCCTTCTCGGCCTTCAGCACGGCGACGGTGCGCTCGCGCTGCGCGGCGAAATCGTAGGCGCGCCATTCGTCGCCGACGCGGTAGAACACCGCGTTGCCGTCGGCGGCGAAACGCAGGTCGGCTTCGTCGGCGGCGCTCTGCGTGAGCTGCTGGCGCTGGCCGGTGGCGAGCGTCACCACGAAGACATCGCCGTTGCGCAGCGTCGCCATGCGCGTGCGGCGGGCGTCGAAGACCGGGGCAGCGGCGTCGGCTTCCGCGGCATCGGCCGGTGCCAGCTTCACCGCGTCGCCGCCGGCCGCAGGCTGGCGGAACACGTCGCGCACCGGCGAGCCGGTGCGCTTTAGCGTGTAGGCCACGTGCTGCGAATCGGCGCTCCACCACAGCTGCTCCACCGGCGGGCCGATCCAGTCCGGGTGCGACATCGCGAGGTCCAGCGTCAGCGGGGCGGGCGTGGGCTCGGCATGGGCGGGCAGGGCGACGGCCAGCGTCGACGCAAGCAGGGCAAGGCCGCGCATCGGGCGGGGCAGGGGCTTCGGCACGAGGCTCTCCATCGGGAAACGAGGGCGCGAGCCTAGCAGGGCCCCGCGCGCAGGCTGCGCGACGGCGCGCTGGTCACTGTGGCCGCCAGCGGCCACAATCGCCGCATTCCCAAGATTTGGCGCATTGCGCCGCCGCTCAATGCAGGCCTACGTCTACAAATCCCTCCGCAAGGCCGAGACCTTCGTCTACCTGCGTGAGCGCGACGCCTTCGGCCTGCTGCCCGAGGTGCTGCGCACCCAGCTCGGCGAACTGCGCTTCGTGCTCGACGTGGCGCTGACGCCGGAGCGCCAGCTGGCCCGCGAGGATGCCGCCGTGGTGCGTGCGAACCTCGCCGGGCAGGGCTTCCACATCCAATTCCCGCCGCCGCCCACCGACGGGAGCGCGGATGACTGATCCGCGGTCGACGCTGCAGCGCAGCCTCGCCCTTCCGCTGCTGCTCGTCGGCTTGGGGCTGGCCGTGTTGCCGGCGCTCTGGCCGGTCGGTGCGATGGCCGTGCTCGGGCCGTGGCTGGCCCAGCCCGCGTTGGCCCTCGGCATGGCTCTGCTGTCGCCGGCCCCGGAGTCCCCGGCGCTGCGCGTGTGGTGGCGCGACGCGATCACCCTAGCCGTGCTGTGGGGCGCCACGTTCGCCCTGCTGGGCCTCGGCTTCGCTTGGCCTTGGAGCAGCCTGCTCGAAACCGGCAGCCTTGCCGCCGCGCTGGGGCTGGGCGCGGTCGTGGGACTCGCGTGGACCGTGCTGTGGCGGCAATGGACCTTGTTCGCCATGGCCGCCCGCCAGGGCGGCGGCTTGGCCACACTCGCCGCCGCGGTGCCCGGGACCTGGTCGCTGCATCGGGGGCTGGCACTGGCCTTCGCGGTGCTCGCGGCCACGGTCGGGGCGTGGCTGATGGTGTGGCCGCCGCCGCGCCTGCTCTCCATCTGGTGGCTGGCGGTGCCCTATGCCGTCGGCCTGCTGGCGGTGCACGCCGCCCTCCAGCGTTCGGGCCATGCGCCCGAAGCACCGCCGCTGCCGCCGGAGCCTGTCGCTCCTCGGGTGCTCGAAGCCGAGGAAGACGACGAACCCGCTTCGCCGGCTGTCGGCGACGTGTACGCCCATGCCCGCGCCGGCCGCATCGATGCCGTGATCGAAGCGCTCGATGCGGGCGCCGACCCGGACGCCCTGCCGGAGCCCGGTGCGCCCGACCAGCGCAGCCTGCCGATGCTCGCGGCCCTGCTGCCCGACCTTCGCCTGCTGCGTGAGCTGATCGTCCGCGGCGCCGACCTCAACCAGGAGCACGCCGGGCTGACCCCGCTGCTCGCGGCGACGCGCGATTCCTGGCACGGTCGCATCGACGCCGTGACCATGCTGCTCGCCAACGGCGCCGACCCGCGACGCGCCGACCGCGACGGCAACACGCCCCTGCACCACGCAGCGCGCAGCACCGATCCGGCGATCGCGGCCCAGTTGCTCGATGCCGGCGCCGACCTGCACGCCCTCAACGGCGAAGCGCAGCCGCCTCTCGCGTTGGCCCTCGCCTCGGGCAACTGGCGCGTCGCGCGCTTCCTGCTCGAACGCGGCGCCAAGCCGGAATCCCCCGGTGCACAGCCGACCCTGCTCGCGGCCGCGGGTGGCGAAGACGACGATCCCGCCGGCGTGCAATTGCTGCTCAAGCACAAGGCGAAGGTCGATTCGCGCGATGCCCGCGGCCGTACCGCGCTGCTCGAAGCGCTCGCCGCCGGCCACGCCGCAATCGCGCAGGTGCTGATCGACGCCGGCGCCTCGGTGGACGCCGCCGACGACGAAGGACGCACCGCCCTGCTGGAAGCCGCGCGTTCGCCGAACCCGGCGCTGTTGCCGCTGGTGCTCGCCCGCCATCCCGACCCGGCGGCCCGCGACGTCGGCGGGCGCAATGCCTTGGCCCTGGCCTGCGAGGCCGGTGTCGAGCCGGAGCGCCTGCGCGCCCTGCTGGCCCTCGGCATCGATCGCGAGGCGCGCGACGCCGCGGGCCGTCGTCCGGTCGACCATGCCGTTGGTGGAGGACGCTGGGCGCTCGTCGCCGTGCTCGATCCCGATTACCCGCTGCCGGGCGACCTCGACGAGGTGGCGTCGGGCATCGCGCTCAAGCCGGCCCGCGAGCGCCTCCGCGACGCGCTGCGGGCCCGCGATTTCCGCGCCGCGCAGGACGTGCTCGGCGCGGAGGACGCGCCGGGCCGCGTGGCGATTTCGATGCTGCTGCTGGAGTTCGCCGACGCCGCCGGCATCGACGTCTTCGAATGGTTGCTCGAGCACGGCGCGCATTCCGACGATCGCGTGTCCGGCATGGACAGCGTCGGCCTGCTGCTGCTGGATCGCGGCCTCGATGCCGAACTCGGTCTGCGCGCGCTGCTGGCACAGGGCCAAACCCCGCAAGGCGTGGGCGCGGTGGCGCGCTGGTTGGCTGCGAACCCGCGCGAACCATCGCGCGCCGCCGCCATCGGCCTGGGGCTGCTCGAACGGGGCGTCGACCCCTTCGGTTCCGCACCGAACGGGGACAGCGCCATCGGCCTCGCCGCGCAGTTGCCCTGCCTGCCCATGCTCGATGCGCTGCTTCAGCGGGGCGTCGACCCGGCGCAGCGCGATGCACGCGGACACACGCCGCTCCATCTGGCCGTCGCCCGTGGCCACGAAGCCGTGATCAAGCGCCTCGTCCGCCACGGCGCACCCGCCGATGCGCGTGCCGCCGACGGCCAGACGCCGCACGGCGCGGCCCTGGCCCGTGGCCGCCGCGACCTCGCCGAATGGCTGGACTGGGGCCCCTGGAAACTGCCGGGACGCGCGCTGCAGCCGGGGGATCTCCCGGCCGCGGCGATGGCCGGCGATCTCGGCGCCGTCGTCCGACTCGTCGCGCTGGGGCTCGCGGTGGATGGCGTGGATGCACAGGGCTGCACGGCCCTGCTGCGGGCTGCCGGCGGCGGCCACCTCGCCATCGTCGACCATCTGCTCGGGCTGCATGCCGACACCTCCATCGCGGCGCGCACCGGCGCCACGCCGCTGTCGGCGGCGATCAGCATGCGCCACGCCAACGTCGTCGATCGCCTGCTGGCGGCGGGTGCCGACCCCGAGCAGGCGATGCCCGGCGGCGTCACGCCGCTGATGTTGGCCTCCGCGCTTGGCCTCCCGGACCTCGTTTCGCGCCTGCTGCGCGCCGGTGCCGATGTCGCCGCGCGCGACGCCCAGGGGCTGACGCCGCTGCACTGCGCTGCGCTGTTCACCTTCAATTCGCGCGAGCGTGCGCGCGTCCTGGCGCTGTTCGACGCGCTGCTCCTGGCCGATGCCGACGCCGAAGCGACGAGTGCCTCCGAGCAGACCCCGACGCTGCTGCTGCTCGGCGCGCGCGCCGAGGCCGGTGCCAGCGTCGACGAGGATGTGCTGTTTGCCGCGCTCGACCGCCTGCTCAGCGAAGGCGTGTCCTTGGCCCACGTCGAGCACCGCGGCCTCACCGTCCTGCACCTCGCGGCGCTGCACGGCCTCGGCCGCATCGTCGAGCGGCTGCTGCGCGAAGGCGCCCAGCCCGCGGCCCGCGACCGTCTCGGCCGCACCCCGCACGATCTCGCCCTGATCCGCGGCTTCGTCGACATCGCCGCGCTGTTCCAGTCGGTGCGCCACGTGGAAGCGAAACCTGTGGCTGACGTCGGTGCCAGCACCTCCGACGCCGCGAATTCGGCATCGTCGCCGGCTGTGCCATCGACGCCCACCGCTTCGGGCGTGTTGCCGTCGCTCGCGCGACTGCTGAAGCCGCGGGATCCCTGACACAACGGCGGGCTGCTCCCCCGCACTAGGCTGGTGCCGTTGCGACCCGCGCGGTGGCGTGGCACGGTGTGGCGGCGTACCCCCCTCGCAATGACAGGAGTCCCCCCATGCGAACGATGATCGCAACGGCCTGCGCGGCCGTCTTGATGTTGTCCTCTCCGATCGGCGCGTCGGCACCGGCGTCGACGCTGCCCACTGAGCAGCAGTACGCCATTCCCGATGGTCCGCGACAGGTGCAGCGCTTTGAGATTTCGACGCGTGGCACCCTAGTGGTCGAGCCGGATGGCCGCGTTACGGAAGTCGAGCTCGACATGCCGGCGTCGACGCGCGAGATCTACCGCGCCGCGATGTCGACGTGGCGCTTCAAGCCCGTGGATGTCGACGGTCGCGTCGTGCGCGCCAAGGCACATTTCCTCCTCGATGCCACCGGGGAGCGCCTGCCAGGCAGTGACCAGGTGAAGCTCGGCATCGAAAACATCGTGTTCATCGATCCGCCCAGTCACGAAAGTGCAAACGGCGAGCGCGCGCCTCGCAATGATCTGCGCCCGCCGACCTATCCAATGACACCGGCGCGCGAAGGCTATGGCGCCAAGGTGATGCTGATGGTGCGCGTCGATGCCGAGGGCCACGTGGTCGGTGTAGGCGTGCACAGCCTCGCGCTCGCCGTCGACGACATCCAGCATCGCCTTCGTGCCATCGCCTTCGCCAGGCAGTTCGCTTCCGCCTCGATGCGCGCCGCGCGGGGCTGGAGGTTCCGCGACCCGGGAGTGATCGCCAGCGGCACCGCACTGGTGCCGGTTCAGTACACGCCACCAGGCCGCGCGCATTCGGGCTGGCAGCCGCGCATTCCGGTCGAGGTCACCCCGTTGCCGTGGATGACGATGTCGCTCGAAGGTGCCGTGGCCATGACGCCGCTGGGTGAAGCCGCTTCGTCGAGCTTCCAACTCCTCGACGACGTCGCCGGCACCTCGGTGAACTGAAGGCGCCGGGCGACAGGCCGGCGAAACGACGAAGGCCCCGCATCGCGGGGCCTTCGCTTTACTGCCTGCCGTTCGACGCGGCGTTCGCCGCGACGGTTCAGCGTTTCATGAAGTTGAAGAACTCGTCGTTCGACTTGGTGTTCTTCATCTTGTCGAGCAGGAACTCCATCGCCGCCAGTTCGTCCATCGGGTGCAGCAGCTTCCGGAGGATCCAGATCTTCTGCAGCATGTCCGGCTCGATCAGCAGCTCTTCGCGACGCGTGCCCGAGCGGTTGATGTTGATCGCCGGGTAGACGCGCTTCTCGGCGATGCGGCGGTCGAGGTGCACTTCGCAGTTGCCGGTGCCCTTGAACTCCTCGTAGATCACCTCGTCCATCTTCGAGCCCGTTTCCACGAGCGCGGTGGCGATGATCGTCAGCGAGCCGCCTTCCTCCACCTTGCGCGCCGCGCCGAAGAAGCGCTTCGGGCGGTGCAGGGCGTTGGCGTCGACGCCGCCGGTCAGCACCTTGCCGGAGCTCGGCACCACGGTGTTGTACGCGCGGGCGAGGCGGGTGATCGAGTCAAGCAGGATCACCACATCCTTCCTGTGCTCGACCAAGCGCTTGGCGCGCTCGATCACCATCTCGGCGACCTGCACGTGGCGCGCGGCGGGCTCGTCGAAGGTCGAGGAGAC
>NZ_JBILJW010000023.1:0-54779 GCF_044377035.1 Silanimonas sp. | reverse complement strand
ACGGTGCGCTGCATTTCCGTCACTTCTTCCGGGCGCTCGTCGACGAGCAGCACGATCAGGTGCACGTCCGGATGGTTGGTGGTGATGGCGGTGGCGACCTGCTGCATCAGCATGGTCTTGCCGGCCTTCGGCGGCGAGACGATCAGGGCGCGCTGGCCCTTGCCGATCGGCGCCATCAGGTCGAGCACGCGGCCGGTGATGTCCTCCGAGCTGCCGTTGCCGCGCTCGAGCTTGAAGCGCTCGCGCGGGAACAGCGGGGTCAGGTTTTCGAACAGCACCTTGCCCTTGCTGGCTTCCAGCGGCTCACCGTTGATGGTGTCGAGCTGGTTGAGCGCGACGTAGCGCTCGCCGTCCTTCGGGTTGCGGATGCGGCCGGCGATGTAGTCGCCGGTGCGCAGGTTGAAGCGGCGGATCTGGCTGGGCGAGATGTAGACGTCGTCCGGGCCGGCGAGGTAGCTCGCCTCGGCGCCGCGCAGGAAGCCGTAGCCGTCGGGCAGGATCTCGAGCACGCCGTCAGCGGCGACGCCGTTCGGGTGGCGCGACAGCACCTTCAACAGCTGGAAGATGACGTCCTGCTTGCGCATGCGGGCGACGCCCTCATGCTGGTTCAGGCGCTCGGCGAGGTCGAGCAGCTTGAACGCCGGCATCCGCTTCATCTCGGTGAGCGAGGGCACCACGAAGCCTTCCGGGAACTGGAAGGACGGGCGCGGCTGCCAGTCGTTGCCGCCCTGGCCCTGGCTTTGGCCTTGGCCGCCACTTGACTGACCCTGACCCTGGCCGCCCTGCGGCGGGCCGCCGGCCTCATCGCCCTCGGCGTCGTTCTGGAAACCGCCGCCGCCGTTGCGGCGCTGCTCCTTCTGGCGCTCGCGGCGCTCTTTCATGCGCTGCTTGAAGCGCTCGCGGCGCGACATGCGCGGCTCGCCATTGGGGCCGGTGGTGCCGCCGGCGTTCTGGCCGCCGGGGCCGCCGTCCTGACCGTCGTCGCCGTCACCGTCGCCGTCGGCATCATCGCCATCCGGGCCGTCGTCGTCTTCGTTCATCGCATCGGCGATGACGTCGCGGACAGCCGCGCTGGTGGAGGCCGGCGTGCTGGCCGGGCTTTCGGGGGCCGGAGTGGGCGGTGCGACGACCGCTTCAGGCGCGGTGTCGGGGCTTTCGGCCGGGGTTTCGGCAGCGGCTTTGCTGCGGGTGCGGCGCGGCTTTTTTTCCGCGGCTTCGGCAGGCGCGTCGGCGCCTTCGATCTCGTTTTCGGACACGGGGACTTCTCGCGATGGCGAGTGGAGAAAGCTCAGGGGATGAGCTGGAAGGGGTGTGCGGGTGGCGTCGCGGAAAGGGCGTCGCGACCGCAGAATTCGCCGGGACACTACACCCGGCAGAGGCCGCCCGGCAAGTCTCGGGCGGCCTCCGGTTCAGCAGGGGAGCCTCAGAGGCTCTTGTCGATGAAGGCGGTGAGCTGCGGCTTGCCGGCCAGGCCGACGTGGGTGCCGGCGACCTTGCCGCCCTTGAACATCATCAGGGTCGGGATGCCGCGCACCGCGTACTGGCGCGGGGTCTGCGGGTTGTCGTCGATGTTGATCTTCACCACCTTGACCTTGCCGTCGTAGGCCTTGGCGACGTCGTCGAGCAAAGGGGCGATGGCCTTGCACGGGCCGCACCACTCGGCCCAAAAATCGACCAGCACGGGGACGTCGCTGCCGAGCACCGCGGTGGAGAAATCGGCATCGCCGACGTGGGAGATCTTGTCGCTCATGGGAGGTCCTCGATGGGCTGCCGCGGGCGCTGCGGCCATGACTGGTACACTTGGGGGCCCTCGGAGCGGTTGGCAACCCCGAGGTGCCGGCCCCCGCGGCCGCAGTGTGCGACCGCGCGTGAAGCGGGCGCAAGACCGAACCGAACCGGTTCACTCCGCAGGCGCGCCGCGCCGCGAACCACGTGCTCCACGCAAGGAACACACGCAAGGATCCCATGAGCGACAAACCGCTGACCGACGTCACCCTGTCCAGTTTCGACCTTCACCCGGCCCTGATGGCCGGCCTCGAGGAAGCCGGGTTCTCCCGCTGCACCCCCATCCAGGCCATGACCTTCCCGGTCACGCTGCGCGGCGGCGACGTCGCCGGCCAGGCCCAGACCGGCACCGGCAAGACGCTCGCCTTCCTCGTGAGCATGGTGAACCGCCTGCTCACCCGCCCGGCGCTGGCCAACCGCAAGGACAGCGACCCCCGCGCCCTGATCCTCGCCCCGACCCGCGAACTCGCCATCCAGATCCACAAGGACGCGCTGAAGTTCGGCTCGGCCCTCGGCCTGCGCTACACGCTGGTCTACGGCGGCGTCGACTACGACAAGCAGCGCGAGCTGCTGCAGGCCGGCACCGACGTGATCATCGCCACGCCCGGCCGCCTGATCGACTACGTGAAGCAGCATGTCGTCAGCCTGCACGCCTGCGAGGTCTGCATCCTCGACGAGGCCGACCGCATGTTCGACCTCGGCTTCATCAAGGACCTGCGCTTCCTGATGCGCCGCCTGCCGGCCCGCGAGGAGCGCCAGACCCTGCTGTTCTCGGCCACGCTGAGCCACCGCGTGCTGGAGCTCGCCTACGAGCACATGAACGAGCCGGAGAAGCTGGTCGTCGAGACGGAGACGATCACCGCCGCCCGCGTTCGCCAGAAGATCTACTTCCCGGCCAACGACGAGAAGATCCCGCTGCTGCTGGGCCTGCTCTCGCGCAGCCCGGGCAACCGCACGATGGTGTTCGTGAACACCAAGGCGATGGTCGAGCGCGTCGGCCGCGCGCTGGAGCGCGGCGGCTACCTCGTCGGCGTGCTCAGCGGCGACGTGCCGCAGAAGAAGCGACAGAGCCTGCTGGCGAAGTTCCAGCGCCGCGAGCTCGAGATCCTCGTCGCCACCGACGTGGCCGCCCGCGGACTGCACATCGACGGCGTCAGCCACGTCTACAACTTCGACCTGCCCTTCGAGGCCGAGGACTACGTGCACCGCATCGGCCGCACCGCGCGCCTCGGCGCCGAGGGCGATGCCATCACCTTCGCCTGCGAGCTGTACGCGCAGCACCTGCCGGCGGTCGAGACGTACATCGAGCAGAAGATCCCGGTCGAAGCGGTCACCACCGACCTGCTCACCGCCCTGCCGCGCCCGGAGCGCGAGGCCCTGCCGGAGGGCGCCGAGCCGGTCGAGCGCGTCAGCGACATCTTCCGCGAAGCCCGCGCCGAGATGGCCGAGAAGGACGCCAAGCACGGCCGCGGTGGCCGTGGCGGCGCTGGCGGTGGCCGCAGCGGCGGTCCGCGTCGCGAAGGCCGCGATGACGGCCGAGGCGACCGTGGCCCGCGTCCGCCGCGTGCCGAGGGTGAGCGCGGTCCGCGCCCCCCGCGTCCGGAAGGCGAGCGTGGCCCGCGCCCCGAGCGCGCGCCGAAGCCCGAGGGCGAGGCGGTTCCGATGCAGGCAACGGACGTCCCGAACGCCGCCGAGAGCCCGGCGGAGGCCGAGCGCCGCCGTCGCCGCCGCCGCCGCAAGCCGCGCGGCGAGCGCGGCGCCGAGGGCGCTTCGTCCGAAGCCGCTGCCGTGGGACCGGTCGGCGTGTCGAAGGACAGCTTCTTCGCCCGGATGGCCGCCCGCGTGAAGGGCTGGTTCGGCGGCTGACGATGCCCCTGCTGCGCTTCGACGCGGTCCACAAGCAGTACCCGGGCGGCCGTGCCGCCCTGCAGGACGTGAGCTTCGGCGTCGAGGCCGGCGAGGTGCTGTTCGTCACCGGCCACAGCGGGGCCGGCAAGAGCACCTTGCTGAAGCTGCTGCACCTCGCCGAGCGGCCCGACCGCGGCGCGGTGCTGCTGGAAGACCGCAACCTCGCCGCCGTGCGCGGCCGCGACGTGGCGCGCTACCGCCGCCGCGTCGGCGTGGTGTTCCAGGACCACCGCCTGCTGCCGCACTGGAACGTCGCCGACAACGTGGCCCTGCCGCTGCGCATCGCCGGTGCCCCGGAAGCCGAGGTGCTGCCGCGGGTGCGCGAGGTGCTGGCCCGCGTGGGCCTCGGCGACCGTCTCGCTGCCTTGCCGCCGCAGCTCTCCACCGGTGAGCAGCAGCGCGTCGGCATCGCCCGCGCCATCGTCGGTTCGCCGGTCCTGCTCGTGGCCGACGAACCCACCGGCAACCTCGACCCGCAGCTGGCCGCGGAGATCATGGGCTTGTTCCTCGAACTCCCCGAGCGCGGCACGACCGTGCTGATCGCCAGCCACGACCTCGCGCTGATCAAGCGCACGCGCCAGCGCACCCTGGTGCTGCACGACGGGCGGCTGGTGGACGACATCGCCGCGCAGGACCTCGCCGCATGAGCGCGAACCGCAGCGCGTCGCGTCGCGAGGTGTACGGCGGCCCGGGCGTCGGGGCGTGGGGGCGCAGCCACCGCCGTGCCTTCGCCGATGCCGTCGCGCGCCTTCGCGCCGCGAAGCTCGCCACCGCGGCGACGCTGGCGGTGTTCGCGCTGGCCCTGCTGCTGCCCCTGCTCCTCGGCCTGTTCCTCGCCAACGCCTTGCGCTTCGCCGGCACGCTCGACGCCGCCCGCGAGATCAGCGTCTTCCTCGACGCGGAAGCCGACGCGGCCGACGCGCGCCGCCTCGCCGAGGCCTGGCGCGCCCGTCCCGACGTCGCCGGCGTGGTGCTGCGCACGCCGGACGAAGGGCTCGCCGAGTTCCGGCAGATGAGCGACCTCGCGGGCGCGCTCGATCTGCTCGACGGCAATCCGCTCCCCTGGGTGCTGGTGGTCTCGCCGCGGGAGGACGTGGCTGCCGACCCTTCGGCCTTGGCCGCGGCCCTGCAGGCCGAGCCCGGCGTGGACAGCGTGCAGTACGACGCCGCTTGGCGCGCGCGCCTCGACGCCTGGCTGGCGCTGGGCCGTCGTGCGGTGGGCCTGCTGGCCCTGCTGCTGGCCGCAGGCGCGGTGCTGGTGGTCGGCAACACCGTGCGCCTCGACCTCGCGACGCGCCGCGAGGAGATCGCGCTGTTGCAGCAGCTCGGCGCCGACGATGCCGACATCCGCCGCCCGCTGCTGCATTTCGGCGTGCTGCTGGGCGCGCTGTCCGGCGCGCTGGCGCTGGCCGGCGTGTTCGCCATCGGGGCCCTGCTGCGCGCGCCGATGGCCGAGCTGGTGGCGACCTATGCCGGCGGATTCGCGCTGGCCGGCCCCGGCGTGGGCGAGGCGGCCGCCGTCCTGGCCAGCGCCGCGGTGCTGGGCTGGCTTGGCGCGCGGGTGGCGGCGGGCCATTATCTGCGGACTTCGCTCCCGGCCGGCTCATGAGCACACCCGCGTTCCGCACCTTCGACAACACCTCGCCACGCATCCTCGTGGTCGATGGCTCGAAGGTGGTGCGCAAGATGATCGAGGGCGTGCTGCGCCAGCAGTTGCCGCAGGCCGAGATCATCCTCTGCGAGAACGGCGACGAGGCGAAGGTGGCCCTGCAGCAGGGCGCCATCAACCTCGTCACCACGGCGCTGCGGCTACCCGACATGGACGGCCTCGAGCTCGCGCGCTACCTGCGCGAGCACACGCCGCAGGCCTACATCCCGATCATCGTGGTCTCCGGCGACGTGCAGGACCGCCTCGAGACGCGCTCCATCACCGACGACGTCACCGACTACTTCGACAAATCGCTGGGCTTCACCGCGCTGGCCGCTTTCATCAAGGGCTACGTCGCGCCGGAAGGCGCACCCGGCGGCGAAGTGCTCTACGTCGAGGACAGCAAGGTCGTGGCCGTCGCCACGCGCCGCATGCTCGAGAAGCACGGCCTGAAGGTGATGCACTGCAGTGGTGTCGAGGACGCCATCGCCTGGCTGGAATCCGCGCTGACCCAAGGCCGCGTGCCCGGCTGCGACGTGGTGCTGACCGACGTCTACCTGAAGGGCGAGCTCACCGGCAAAGACCTGGTGAAGTCCATCCGCAACGATTTCGGCTACCCGAAGGGCCAGCTGCCTGTGCTGGTGATGACCGGTGACGCCAACCCCGCCAACCAGACCGAACTGCTGCGCAGCGGCGCCAACGACCTCGTGCTCAAGCCGATCGAGGAGCGCCTGTTGATCACCAAGCTGCTGTTCCAGCTGCGCGTCGGTCGTCTGCTGCGCGAGCGCCACGGGCACTGAGCGGCGGCGGTCGGCCAGCGTCGTCCGCGCCGCTCCCTTTTCCGTTTCCCCACCACCAAGGCCCCCCGCATGTCCGTTCGCCTGCTCGCCCCCTTCGCCATCGCCCTCTCCCTTGCCGCGTGTGGCGCTCCCAACGCCGACGGCACCGAGGATGTGGGTGTGTTCGACCTTGCGGTCGGTGACTGCTTGATCGACGACACCTCGGGCGAAGTGTCGGAGACGGTGAAGATCGCCTGCGACAAGCCGCATCTGTCCGAGGTCTACCACCTGTTCGACCTGCCGGGGGGCGCGTTCCCGGAAAGCGGCGTGATGGACAAAGCCGTCGAAGGCGGCTGCTTGGCCGCGTTCGAGTCCTACGTTGGCCTCGACTACGACAGCTCCGAGTACGTGTTCACCACGCTCGAGCCGACGCCGGAAAGCTGGGCGAATGGCGACCAGGAAGTGGTCTGCATGCTCGCCACGCAGGACGGCAGCAAGGTCACCGGCAGCCTGCGCAACGCCAAGCGCTGAGGCCGGAGCGATGGCGGCCGCCTTGCATCCCGGTTGGGCGGTGCACCTCGGGGCCTACTTCGAGCGCCCCGACATGCAGGCGCTCGCCGCCTTCCTGCGTGCGGAGAAGGCCGCGGGCAAGCGCGTGCATCCGCCGGGCCGGCAGATGTTCGCCGCGCTGGACGCCGTGCCGTTCGACGCGGTGCGCGTGGTCATCCTCGGCCAGGACCCGTACCACGGGCCCGGGCAGGCGCACGGCCTGAGCTTCTCGGTGCCGCCCGGCATCGCCATCCCGCCGTCGCTGCTCAACATCTTCAAGGAGATCGAGCGCGACCTCGGGCTGCCGATGCCGCGCCACGGCTGCCTGCAGCATTGGGCGGCGCAGGGCGTGCTGCTGTTGAACGCGGTGCTCAGCGTCGAGGAAGGGCGCGCCGGCAGCCACGCCGGCAAGGGCTGGGAAGGCTTCACCGACGCGATCATCGGCGCGCTCTCCCGCGAGCGCGAAGGCCTGGTGTTCCTGCTCTGGGGCAGCTACGCGCAGAAGAAAGGCGAACTGATCGACCGGCAGCGCCATTGCGTGCTGAAGGCGCCGCATCCGTCGCCCTTGTCCGCCCATCGCGGCTTCCTCGGCTGCGGCCATTTCGGCAAGGCCAACCGTTGGCTGCAGGGCTTGGGTTCGGCCCCCATCGACTGGTCGCTGCCGCCGGCCTGAGGCGGGGCGGCGCTCAGCCTTCGGTGCCTGCCCGTAGGGCGTCGCGGCCGAGCTCGAACGCACCGAGTACCCCGGAGGCCGTGCCCAGCGCCGGCGCCACGATGAAGTCGTCGCGCGACAGCAGGGGGCTGTCCACATAACCGCCCAGCCAGTGCTGCGCACGCGCCCGCAGCCGCGTGAACAGTGCTTGCTGCGCCATCACGCCGCCGCCGAACACCAGGCGCTCCGGCGCGGCGAGCAGGACGACCTGTGCCGCCAGTTGGCCGAGGTAGTCGGCCTGCAGATCGAAGGCGCGATGGTCGGGTGGCAGCGCGTCGAGCGTGGCGCCCCAGCGTGCCTCGATGGCGGGCCCGCTGGCCAAGCCCTCGAAGCAGTCGGCGTGGAACGGGCAGAGGCCGGGGAACGCATCGTCTTCCGCGCGACGCGGCCACAGGTGGCCCGCTTCGGGATGCAGGAGGCCGTGCACCGGGCGGCCGTCGAGGATGAGGCCGACCCCGATGCCGGTGCCGACGGTGATGTACGCCAAGGACGCGAGGCCGCGGCCGGCGCCGTGGCGCTGCTCGGCAAGCGCCGCGGCATTGACGTCGGTGTCGATGGCGAAGGGCGCGGCGCGCAGATTGACGGGCAACATCGCGCGCAGGTCGGTGCCGCCCCAGCCTGCCTTTGGCGTGCGGCGCAAATGCGCGTAGTCGGCGGCGTGCGGATCGAGCGTGAGCGGGCCGAAGCTGGCGACGCCGCAGGCGTGCGCGGTGCCATGGCGAAGCTGCGCGGCTTCGAGGAAATCACGCACCTCGGCGAGCGTGGTTTGCGGATCGCGGGTGGCGATCCGCGCCTGCTCGAGCGGTGCGCCGTCGGCGTCGCAGAGTGCGACGACCACCTTCGTGCCACCAGCTTCGATGGCGGCGATACGAACCGGATCGGCCGCACTCATGCGGGCACCCACCAGCCCTGATCGTAGGCCGAGAGATGAACGTCTCCGACCGCGGCATCGTCGTTGGCTGGCGCACAACCGTCGATCGCGAGTCGCCGCCAACGGCCGCCCGGCAGCGTCACGGTGGCGCCGTCGCCGCCCAGGTTGAAGGCGGCAAACAGTCCGGTACCGCGCGCCAGCGTGAGCACGGGGCCGTGCGCGCCGGCATCGACCGCGCGGTCGGCCAGCGCCGGCACCATGGCGCGCGCTTGCCGCATGCCGCGCAGTGCGCCGAACACGCGGCCCGCGTCGCTCGTCGGGTCATGCCGCTGCGCTGCGGCCGCGTTGTCGAGGGCGGGGCGGTGCAGCCAGCGGCCTTCGTGGCGGCGCTCGGGATCGGCGCGGAAGCTTTCGTCGTTGCCTTGGGCGAGTTCGTCGCCCATGTAGATGAGCGGGATGCCTGGCAGCACCATCGCGATCCCGTAGAGCAGCAGGACGCGTCGCAGTGCCCGCTCGCGCTCGGCCTCGTCGTCGTGTTCGTGGGCCCAGTCCAGCCCGGCAAGGGCGCTGGCCATGCCGTTGCTGCCGTGGGCGTGGCCGCCATCGCTCTGGAAGGCCTCGCCGCGCGCGGTGCTGCCCGGCGCGTCGCCGGCGTAGTGGCGCGAGAGCGCCGCGAGGTCGAAGCTCGGCACGCCGCTGCGGCCGGCCGCCTCGTCATCCAGCACGGGCCACACGATGTCGTCGTGGCAGCGCACGTAATGCAGCCATGTGGCGTCGTCCGGCAGCGTCGGCGTGCGTTTCAGCACGTTGGCGACCAGGTCGGCGCGGCCCAGCGCCAGCCCCGCCCAGCCCGCGGCCATCAGCGAGCTCTGGTAGGCGATGTGGCACTCGGGCGCCCCGGCGGTTCCGAAGTAGGGCGGCAGCTCGCGCATCGGCACGATCGCCTCCGCCTTCAGCACCACCGAAGGCATCGCGAGGTCGACGACGGCGCGCAGGGCCTGCAGCAGCTGGTGTGCCTCCGGCAGGTTCATGCACGGCGTGCCTTCGCGTTTCCACAGGAAGGCGGTGGAGTCGAGGCGGAAGCACTCGACGCCGCGGTTGGCGAGATCCAGCAGGGCCAGCGCCATGGCGCGGAAGACCTCCGGGTTCGACCAGTTTAGGTCCCACTGGTAGGGATAGAACGTCGTCCACACGTGGCCCAGACCGGAGACGAAGGTGAAGTTTCCCGGCGCCGTGCGCGGGAACACCTGGCCGAGGTGTGCCTCGTGACGCGCGACCGCCGCTTCGTCGGGCAGCACGTGGAAGAACGCGTGGTAGAACGGATCGCCGGCGCGAGCGGCCTTCGCCCACGCGTGGTCGTCCGAGCAGTGGTTGAGCACGAAGTCCGCGCACAGGTGGATGCCGCGCGGGCGCAAGGTGGCGGCGAGCGCTTCGAGGTCGGCCATCGTGCCGAGGCGCGGTTCGACATCGCCGTAGTCGCGCACGGCGAAGCCGCCGTCGCTGTCGCCCTCGCGCATGGCGAGGAAGGGCAGCAGGTGCAGATAGCGCACGCCCAGCGCCTCGAGGTGGTCGGCGCGCCGCGCCACCCCGGCCAGCGTGCCGCCGAAGCGGTCGACGTAGGTGCAATAGCCGATCGTTTCCGGATCGGTCAGCCACGCCCTTGGCGCGTCGGCATCGAGGGCACGGAGCGCGGCGGGGCGAGCCGCCGCGCGTTCCGCGATGTCGTCGACCAGGCGCGCGTACCACGCGGGATCGAGGGCGCCATACACCGAGGCCAGGGCCGCTTCGAGCCGCGGGCCGAAGCGTGCCTGCCGCGCGGCCCAGCCGGGGTCCGGCGTGGGCCCGGTGGAGGCGTTGGCGGTGCCAGTCCGCATGTGCAGCATCACGTCAGAAGTCGTAACGCAGGGACAGCGCCGTCGAACGCCCCGGGATCGAGCGCGCGCGGATGATGTTGGCCGCGTTGTCGACGATCGCGCCTTCTTCCGACTCGGTGATGCCGAACTCGTCGAAGACGTTGTTGACGTTCAGCGTCAGCGTCAGCGCATCGGTTACCCGCCAGTCGGCGAACAGGTTGGTCTGCACGAAGCCCGGCATCACCAGCGCGTTGTTGTCCTGCGCGTAGCTGTCGGTCGTGCCGATCACGTTGGCGCCGATCGTCCAGCGCTCGAACGCATAGGCCGGCGTCACCTGGTAGACCCAATCGGCCTGGCGGCGCGGCGTGTTACCCACGTTCGCCGGGCTGATCTGGTCGCGGGAGATCTCCGCATCGGTCCATGTGGCGCCACCGTTCAGCGAGAACGCGCCCGAGCGCCACGCGCCCTCGATCTCGATGCCCTTGGCGATGTACGTGCGGTTGAGGAAGCGCTGATTGGTGGCCTCGAAGTTCTGCTCCTCGGTCTCCGCGCGGAACGCGGTGAGGTAGAGGTCGAGGCCGTCCCAGCGCCACTTCACGCCGGCTTCGACCTGGTCGACGAGATCGACGGCGTCTTCCGAGCGCACCGAGCCGTCCGCGCGCACCACGCCGAACAGCAGGCGGTCGGCGTTGGCGCGGCCGCCGCGGCTGGCGCGGGCGAAGTAGGCGAGGTCGTCGCTGGCCAGCCAGTTCGCGCCGACCGACCACGAGGTGTAGCCCCAGTCGTAGTTCACCGGAGACACCGCGGCGTTGTTGATGGTCGAGACGCTGCGCTCGTTCGGCTCGATGCTGCCGTTGCCGTTGACGTCGAGGTTGGCGACCTGCACCGAACCCGCGTAGTTGCCCGTCGCCTCGCCATTGTCGCGGCGGACGCTGGCGTCCACGCTCAGGCCGTCGTTGGACCAGGCCAGCGAGAGGTAGGGCGCGTCGATGACGTACTTCGTGTTGTAGCTGCGCGTGCAGCAGTTGCCCCAGAACGGCACGCCGTAGGCGTAGAGGCCGTTCGTCGAGAGCCGCTGGCCCGTGGCGCTGATGACGTCGAGCAGGCGCGCGTCGTTGCCGTCCAGCGCCAGCACGTAGCTGTTCCAGACCCAGTCCATGTCGATGTTCTGGCGCGAGCGGTACCAGCCGCCGGCGAGGTCGAGCGTGCCGCCGGCGGTGTCGAAGGCCCTCGACAGCTGCAGGTTGTTGGCGTAGTTGCCGAAATCGTTGATCTCGGTGTTGAACAGATGCTCGCGGATCGCGAGGCCCGTGTACGCCGGGCTGGTCGCCGCGCTGCCCGCGGTCACGAGGTGCGCGCCGGCGCCACCGATCGAGGCGGCGATGTCGGCGCCATCGTCCACCTCGGCCGGGAACGGCGAGACGAAGCGGCCGTCGGTGTCGGCGTAGCGGAAGCGGTTGTCCAGCGTCCAGCCGTTGTCGAAGGCGTGCTGGAACTCGAGGCCGAAAGCCGTCGACTTCGGCCGCATGCCGTCGGCGATGTCGGTGCGGCGGCGCTGGTTGTTGCCATCCAGGCCGATGTCGGTGAGGAAGTTCGGGCTGTGCGGCGTGTCGCGGCCCGGATCGAAGCCCGGGAAGCCCGAGAAGCGCGGGTTGCGGTTCGTGCCGGTGACGCGGACCGGCATCGGCAGGTAGCCGATGGCGCGGTCGTCGAGCAGCTTCAGGTGGAAGCGCAGGAAGCCACCGTCGTGCTCGCGGGTCAGGTTGGCCTTGATCTGGCCGCCTTCTTCCGCGGTGTAACCGGGGTCGCGCACGCCATCGCCGCGGCGGTAGAAGCCGGCCACGTGGAAGCGCCACTGGTCGTTGATCGGCCCGCCGTAGCGGAAGTCGGTGCGGAAGCTGTCGTAGTCGAGGCCGGCGGTGAGGCCGATCGCGCCGCCCTGCACCTCGCCCGTGTTGCTGACGAAGTTGATGATGCCGCCGGGCGAACTGCTGGCGAAGGTCGAGGCCGAGCCGCCGCGAAGCGCTTCGATGCGATCGAGGCTCCAGTCGGCGCGCAGGAAGATGTCGGCGTTGCCGAAGGCGATGTCGCCGAACTCCAGCACCGGCAAGCCGTCTTCCTGCAGTTGCAGGAACTTCGCGCCACCGGCCGCGACCGGCAGGCCGCGCACGGCGATGTTGGCGTTGCCTTCGCCACCGGTGCTCTCGGAGCGGACGCCGGGGATGTTGCGGAAGATCTCCGCCGTCGAGCGCGGCGCCGACTGCTCGATCCGTTCGACGCCGATGGTCGAGATCGAGAAGCTTGATTCGAGCTTGGTCTGCGCCGCCGGCGTGCCGGTGACGATGATCGCGTCGAGGCTCTGGGGCGTCGGCGTTTCGTCGTCGGGCCCGGGCGACGCGGCAGGTGCCTGCGCAGCGGCGAAGGGCGCGGCGAGCAGCAGGGCAATGGCGGCCGCGAGCGCGCGGCGATTGGGTGTGCGTGGTGTGTGGTGCATGGCCTCCCCTCCCAGGAACGGCATGATGGTTTCGCCAGCGGCGGCCGCTGGTGGGCTATGGATACGCTCGAGAACAAACGATTGCAAGCTCTCGACGTGAAGGTGATTTTCTTCCGGTTGCTTGGCCTTTGGTGCTTCTAATTAGAGGGATTTCGATTTTCGCGGCCTTCATTGGGTGATCGTGGTGCGGCGCCGCATGGATCTGCGCAGCAACCGATTGCATTCGTTGTTGGCTGGGTGCATGGTGCGCCGGCGGGGAGGGGCCCGCGCTACCGGTACGATCCGCACATGGGCAACGTGAACCCGCAGCTGGCCGGCATCGACTACGCGATCGTCGCGCTCTACTTCCTCGTCGTCATCGGCCTGGGCTTGTTCGTCGCCCGCGGCAAGCAGAGCGCCCAGGACTATTTCCTCGCTTCGCGCTCGATGTCCTGGCCGGTGATCGGCTCGGCGCTGCTGGCCTCGAACATCTCGTCGACCACGCTGGTGGGCCTCGCCGGCGCGGCCTTCGCCTCCGGCATCGCGGTCTACAACTACGAGTGGATGGCCACCGTGGTGCTGGCCTTCTTCTGCGTGTTCTTCCTGCCGTTCTTGCTTCGCTCGCAGGTCTACACGCTTCCCGAGTACCTCGAACGCCGCTACAGCCGCGCGTCGCGCACCTATTTCTCCGGTCTCACCATCTTCCTCAACATCGTCGTCGACACTGCCGGCGCGCTCTATGGCGGCGCGCTGATGCTCAGCCTGGTGCTGCCCGACGTGCCGCTGTGGCAGATCGTCGTTGGCCTCGCCCTGTCGGCCGGCGTCTACACGGTGCTGGGTGGCCTGCGCGCGGTGATCTACACCGAGACGCTGCAGGCGATCATCCTTGGCGGCGCGGCCATCGTCATCGCCTGGTTCGCCTTCGACAAGGCCGGCGGTTGGGACCACGTGATGGCCAGCGTCGACCCGGAGAAGCTCTCGCTCGTCCGACCTGCCGACGATCCGCACCTGCCGTGGACCGGCCTGGTCCTCGGCGTGCCCCTGCTCGGCTTCTACTTCTGGTGCACCAACCAGTTCATGGTGCAGCGCGTGCTTTCGGCCAAGGACGAGAACCACGGCCGCTGGGGCGCGCTCTTCGCCGGCTTGCTGAAGCTACCCGTCCTGTGGGTGATGGTGCTCCCGGGCACCTGCGCGATCCTGCTCTACCCCGAGCTGGCCAAGCCCGACCTGGTCTACCCCACGCTCGTCTTCGACCTGTTGCCGGCGGGCCTGCTCGGCCTCGTCATCGCCGGCTTCTTCGCCGCGATCATGTCGTCCATCGCCAGCACCTTCAATTCGGCGGCCACGCTGGTGACGATGGACTTCATCCGCGTGTGGCGGCCGCAGATGGATAACGACGCGCTGGTGCGCACCGGTCGCCTCGCCACCGTGGGCTTCATGGTGCTGGCGGTGCTGTGGGCGCCGCAGATCGCGCGCTTTGAATCGCTGTGGCAATACCTGCAGGCCGTGTTGGCCTACGCGGTGCCGCCGATCTGCGCGCTGTTCCTGGTCGGCCTGTTCTGGCGCGGGGCGAACGCCCGCGGCGCCGTGGCCTGCATCGTGGCCGGCGTGGTCGGCGGTGGTGCCCTCTTCTGGACGAACGTCGTCGCCGCCGAGCCGTTGGGGCTGCATTTCCTGCTGGTCGCCCCGCTGCTGTTCGTGTTCTGCGTGGTGGTTCTGGTGACCGTCTCGCTGCTGTCCCCCGCCCCGGCGAAGGACGGCGTCGACGCCATGCTCTGGACCCCGGACTTCTTCCGCGCCGAGACGCGGGCGCTGGCCGGCGTGCCGGCCTGGCAGAACTACCGGCTGCAGGCCGTCGCGCTGCTGGTGCTCACCGCGGCGATCGTCTGGGTGTTCCGCTGACGCCGCGCGGGCGGCGTCCGTCCCGACTCACGCCGATTCGCGGATGACCAGCGACGGCTCGATCGGCGCCGGGCGCGGGTCGCCGCCGTTGAGCCGTTCGATCAGCGAGAGCGTGAGCAGTTCGGCACCGCGCTGTAGGTCCTGTCGCACGGTCGTCAGCGCCGGGTGCGTGTACTGCGCCAGCGGCACATCGTCGTAGCCCACCACCGAGACGTCCTGGGGCACGCGGATGCCGCGGTCATTGAGAGCGCGGATGGCGCTGATCGCGATCACGTCCGAGGCCGCGACCACGCCGTCCAGGGGGATGTCCTGAGCGAGCAGGCCTCGGAAGGCGCGGTAAGCCTCGTCCGGGTCGAAAGGCGCGCGCAGGTGCCGTCGCGGGTCGTCGTCGATGCCCGCCGTCGCCAGCGCTTCGCAGTAGCCGGCGTAGCGTTGCGCCACTTCCGGCAGCCGCTCGTCGCCGAGGAAGGCGATGCGGCGGCGGCCCTGCCGGATCAGGTGCCGGGTGGCGATCAGCCCGCCGGCGTGGTTGTCCGATCCGACGCACGGGTAGGCCTGGCCGGGCATCTGCGCGCCCCAGGCCACCAGCGGCGCGCCGCGCTCGGCGGCGGCGTTGATCGCCTCGTGTTCATGGCTCTGGCCGATGATCACCAGCCCCTCGGCGATCGACTGCGCCAGCGTCGCGTCGAGCCACGCGCCGGATTCCTGCACGGCCTTCGAGAGCAGCATGCTGTAGCCGCGGCTGGTCAGCTCGTCGGCGAGGTAGGTCAGCATCGTCATCATGAACGGGTCCGTGAGGTGCCCGCTGCGGTCGTGCTGCAGCGGCACCACGACGGCGATAACGCCGGAACGCCCCGCGCGCAGGCTGCGCGCGATGGGGTTGATCCGGTAGCCGAGCTCGCTGGCCAGGGCCTTGATCCTCACCCGGGTGGCCTGGGCTACCGTCGGGTGGTCGGCCAGCGCGCGGGAGACCGTCGACTCCGAGACCCCTGCGATCTTCGCGAGGTCGCTCATCTGAAGAGGGCCCTTGCCCTTCGTGGCGGCTTTCTTCGGCATGCGTCCTCGTCCGGATGGCCGCCTGCCCGGGCGGTCGCCCCAGTATGCGCGGGCCCTGCGCTGGCGGGCGAGGGCTGGTCGCAAGGTCGGATGAGACGAGGGGATTGCTGCTGCCGGTGGAACGCTGTGGAACTTTCCGGGGTCTTAGCACTCGTAGCAGGCGAGTGCTAAATTGCCCCCAGGACCCCCCGAGGGACGCAGGAATGACCACGACCTTGATTACCGCCAACTACCCCATCCCCAGCGCGCTCGGCTCGCTGGAGGCCTATGTGGCGGCCGTCCACCAGATCCCCGTGCTCAGCGTCGAGGACGAGCAGGCGCTCGCCCGCCGCCTCCGCGACGAGGGGGACCTCGAGGCCGCCAAGGCCCTCGTCGTCTCGCACCTGCGCTTCGTCGTCCACGTGGCCCGCGGCTACCAGGGCTACGGCCTCGGCGTCGGCGACCTCGTGCAGGAAGGCAACATCGGCCTGATGAAGGCGGTGAAGCGCTTCGACCCCGACCAGGGCGTGCGCCTCGTCAGCTTCGCCGTGCACTGGATCCGCGCCGAGATCCACGAGTTCATCCTGAAGAACTGGCGCATCGTGAAGGTCGCCACCACCAAGGCGCAGCGCAAGCTGTTCTTCAATCTGCGCAAGAGCAAGACCCGCCTTGGTTGGATGAACGATGCTGAGGTCACCGCCGTGGCCAAGGACCTCAACGTCTCGAAGCGCGAAGTGCTGGAAATGGAAGCGCGCCTGTCGGGCCGCGACATCGGCTTCGACGCCCCCGCCGGTGAGGACGACGACCACGCGCCGCCGGCGCCGATCGCCTACCTCGAACAGGGGGACGCCGACCCGGCCGCGCTGTTCGAGCGCGAGAACCACGAAGAGAAGCAGCTCGACGCGCTGGGCGAGGGCCTCGACAGCCTCGACGCCCGCTCGCGCGCCATCCTGCAGCGCCGCTTCCTCGCCGAAGAGAAGGCCACCCTGCAGGACCTCGCCGTCGAGTACGGCGTGTCGGCCGAGCGCGTGCGTCAGATCGAAGCCAACGCCCTGAAGAAGCTGCGCGGCCTGCTGCTGGCCTGAGCCCGCGGCCACCGGCCGGGCAACCTAACGACGGCGCCTTCGGGCGCCGTCGTCGTTTCGGGCTGCTAGCATCGTCCGGCCTTTCCCCACCCCCACAAGGAACGAACCCATGAGCACCCCCTTTCCGCCGCCGCCCGCCGCCCCCGAGAAGAAGCGCAAGCTTTGGCCGTGGTTCCTCGGCGGCTGCCTCACGCTCCTCGTCGTCGGCGGGCTCGCCATCGCGGCGATGTTCTACTTCGGCGCGAAAGCGGTTTCCGCGGGTGGCAAGGAAATCGTCTCGCAGGTCCCCGCCGTGCAGGAACACTTCGGTGCCGTAACCGAAGCAGGGATGGACTTCGGCGCCATGATGGAAGCCAGCCAGGCCGGCCAGAGCGTCATGATCTTCAACATCACCGGCGAGAAAGGCGAAGGCCGCCTCGTCATCGAGACGGACCAGGCGACGCAGGCCTTCAAGTCGGCCACCTTGACCCTGCCGAGCGGCGAGACTCTCGAGGTGGACG
The DNA here is from genome assembly GCF_044377035.1 of Silanimonas sp. GTDB lineage: Bacteria > Pseudomonadota > Gammaproteobacteria > Xanthomonadales > Xanthomonadaceae > Silanimonas. Next base: position 37,679 of record NZ_JBILJW010000023.1, on the reverse strand, counting down.
CCGCCACGATGAAACAGCTGCAGGCCCTGCAGCCCTGACGGCTGGCGTTCCCCCTTCGTAACACCCGACGACCGGCCTCGCGCCGGTCGTCGCGTTTTGGAGGTCGTTCGCGGACGTCAGTAGAGGTCGATCGGATCGACGTCGATCGACCAGCGCACGCGGCGGGCCTCCGGCAGCGCGTACCAACCGGAAGCCGCCGCGCCCAGCGCGGCCTGCAAGACGCGACGCTCGTCGGAGCGCAGCAGCAGCTGGAAGCGGGCGCGTCCGGCGCGGCGCGGCATCGGCGCGGGTACCGGCCCGGCCCACTCTAGGCCCGGCACGCGCTGGCCGTCACCGGCCGCAACGAGCAGATGGCCGCGTGCGGCGGTGAGGAAGGCCTCCGCGTCCGTGGCGTCGTTCGCCTCGGCGCGCAGCAGCGCCCAATGCGCGAACGGCGGAAGTGCGGCGGCTTCGCGTTCCGCCAACAGGGCGGCCGACAGCGCCGCGTAGCCGCCGGAGAGCAGCAGGGCCAGCCACGGGTGCTCGGGATGGTGGGTCTGCAGCATCACTTCGCCGGGGCGCTCGCTGCGCCCGGCGCGTCCCGCCACCTGCACCAGCAGCTGGCCGAGCCGCTCGCCGGCGCGGAAGTCGGCGGAGAACAGGCCCTCGTCCATCGAAACGACGGCGGACAGCGTGAGCAGGGGCAGGTCGTGGCCCTTCGCCAGCATCTGCGTGCCCACGAAGATGCCGGGGCCGTCGCCGAGTTCGGCCAGCCGCTTTGCGAGGCCGTCCTTCACCGCCGTGGTGTCGCGGTCGACGCGGACGATGCGAGCTTCGGGGAAGCGCGCGGCCAGCGCCTCCTCCACGCGTTCGGTGCCCTGGCCCTGCGGCTGCAGGGCGAGGCTGCCGCAGTCGGGGCAGGCGTCGGGCTTCGGCGCGCGGAAACCGCAGTGGTGGCAGATGAGCCTTCGACCCACGCCGTGCACGGTGAGCGGCGCGTCGCAGCGCTTGCAGGGCGCGCTCCAGCCGCAGTCGTGGCACAGCAGCACCGGGGCGTAGCCGCGGCGGTTGCGGAACACCAGCACCTGCTCGCCGCGTTCCAGCGTCTTTTCGATCGCGTCCAGCAGTTCCGGCGCGAGGCCGGCTTCGAGCTTGCGCTTGCGCACATCGAGCACGCGCACCGACGGCGCCCGTGCCCCGGCCCGCGCCCGCGCGGGAAGCACCAGCCGTGTGAGCCGCCGGGACAGGGCCTGGCGCTGCGTTTCGAGGGCGGGCGTGGCGCTGCCCAGCACCACCGGCACGCCGCAGGCCTGGCCGCGCCAGAGCGCGAGGTCGCGGGCGTGGTAGCGGATGCCGTCCTGCTGCTTGTAGCTGGCGTCGTGCTCCTCGTCGACGAGGATCAGCCCGGCCTCGGGCAGCGGGCAGAACACCGCCGAGCGGGTGCCGACGAGCACGCGGCCCTCGCCGCTGCGCATCGCCGCCCAAGCCCGGGCGCGGGCGCCGTCCGCGAGGCCGGAGTGCATCGCGTGCACCTCGACCGGAAGGCCGCGCTGGAGCCGGGCGATGGTCTGCGCGGTGAGGCCGATTTCCGGTACCAGCAGCAGCGCCTGCTTCCCCTGCGCCAAGGCATGGCGGATGGCCTCGAGGTAGACCTCGGTCTTGCCCGAGCCGGTGACGCCGTCGAGCAGGAAGGGTGCGAAACCGCGGGCGCCGGTGATCGCCGCGACCGCCCCGGCCTGCGCGTCATTGAGCGTGAGGCCGACGCCGATCGTCCGCATCGCGGACGGCATGGGCACGCGCTCGGCGGCGCCGCGCTCGGCGAGGCGGCGGGCCGCATCGCGCCATCCCGGGTGTTCGAGGTCGAGTCGCGCTTCGGGCCACGGGGCGTCGCCGGTGGCCGCCCAGGCCTCGGCCAGCGCCTTGGGGCGACCGGCGCGCAGGGTTTCGAGGCCGGCTCGGCCCGCGGGCGTCAGGCGCCAGCCGAACGCGCGGTGGTCCACCACGGGTTCGCCATCGCGCAGGGGGCCGGGCAGGGCGGTGGCCCACACCTCGCCGAACGGCGCGTGGTAGTAGCGGCTGGCGAAGCCCAGCGTGCCCCACAGCTCGGCGTCGAGCAGGGGGTGGGCGTCGAGGCGTTCCAGCACCGGCTTCAGGGCGGCCTCGGCTGCCCCGCTCGGGCCCACGCCGACCACCACGCCCACGGCACTGCCGCGCCCGAAGGGCACGCGCACCCGGCAGCCGATCCAGCCCGTGTCCGCCTCACGGCCGTCGTCGGGCAGGTAGTCGAACGGGGCGGGCAGGGGCCGGGGCAGGGCCACCTGCAGGGTCGTGAGCGGCATGCGGCGAGTGTAGCGGCGGCGTCCAGCGCGCCGCAGAGGCCCGTCGCAGGCCCTCTCCCCGCCCGGTGCGACCGTTGGGCCACTTGCCGCACAGTGCTGCCCATTCGGTGAGGTGTGCACCACAAGCTGCTGATTTGAATGGGGTCGCGGTCTTATCCACATGCGCTGTGGATAAGTCTGTGGAATGGCATGGGGTGGGGGCTGCGCAGCCCCGGTGTTTCGCGGCTTTTTTGTGTCTTGATGATTTTTTAGTCAAACTGAAATAACCCTATCCAATCAACAACTTATGGCGTGAAAGGCGGCGTTGTGCGGGGTTGCTGGTCGCCTGAACGGATCGGGAACGGGTCTCAGGCCGGGGTGTGCACAACTGCGCCACGCAGAACCCCAACAAAATCGCGGCGGAGCCGCTGTTCGGCCCCCTGTCAACCGGTTGGCGAAAAAAAGTGCGGACGACCGCACAAGGCCGCGGGAACCGGCGAAACGTGACCTTGTCGACGCCCCTGCCTAGACTCGCGGGGTGAGCTCGACCCCTTCCTCCGCCCTTCCGGCCTTCCTCCGCGGCATCGAGCCTCGCGCCCGCGTGCTCTCCCGCGCCCAGGCCGGTCCGGCCCTCGACGACGAGCGCCTGCTGGCCGAAGTGCGGGAGGAGTTCAGCGCGCGCGCGGCCCGTCTCCCATTGGCCGAGTGGCCGTTGCGCTACTGGGGCTTGCTGCTGGCTCGCGACGAGCTCGGCCGCCCTTCCGGCCAGACCCCGGCGCATCCGCTCTACAGCCTGACCCACACCCGTAGGCTCGCGCTTCTGCTGCGTCTGGTGGTCGGCCTGGAGCCGGCCGGTGCGGCTCGCGTCATGGGCTTGTCGGAAACCGCCTACCGCGCGCTCTGGGCCGATGCGGAGGACAAACTGGCTGAGCAGGGCGTGGGGTCGGCGGTGTTGATGCGCTGGAACGAGGCCTTCCAGCGCGAGGCGCGCGGCGAGGTCGCGTCCGCTGATGCCCCGCCGCGCACGCCGGCGCGGCATGCCGCGCCGATAGGGCGGCCTCGCGGGCCGCGCTGGCGCCCGACGCCCCTGCAGTGGGGGCTCGGGGCGGTGGCGCTGGTCTTGCTGGCCGTGTTGGCGGCGACTTTCATCTGGCCGCCGGCGCCGATGGTGCCGGCCACGGCCGCAGGCCCGGCCGATGCCGCCCCGGCGACCCTCGAGGCCTCGCCCGGATCGCCGCCCCGCGACATGGCGGCGGAGCTGGTCGTGGATCCCGATTTCGCCCTGCTCGACGCGGCCCCGGCCGCGCCCTGGCGTGAGGGCGTCGCCTTCCTGAGCTGGGCGACCGTGCAGCGTGGCGTGGCCCTGCCGACCCCGCCCGACCCGGCCCCGGCTGCGGCCCGGCCTTGGGGCAGCCTGCCGGCGGATCGACAGTCCCTGCTGGCCCCGGTCCAAGCGGCGTGGCCGGCGCTGGACGCCGCCTCGCAGGCCGACCTGCTGGCCAATGCGGAGGCGTGGGCCGGCTACGACACCGCCCGCCGTGAGGCCCTGCGCACGGCCTACGCCGCCTGGGTGCAGCGGCCGGCGCTGGAGCGCTCCGCCCTGCGCGCCGCCCATGCGGAGTGGAAGGCGCTGGATGCCGGGGAGCGCGAGGCGCTGACGGCCACGGTGGCCGCGCTGGCGGCCCAGCCGGTCGAGGCGCAGCAGGCGCAGCGGGCGGCCTTCGCCGCCCTGGACGCGCAAGCCCAGCGCGACTGGGCGGTCGGCCCCCGGCTTGGCGCCCAGCTGCCGGGGCTGCGACCCCTGCTGGCCTTCGTGCCGGCCAGCGAGCAGGCGGCTCTGATCGCCGCGCTCGAGGCCCTCGGCGAGCCGACCCGCGCTGCCTTGGCGGCGCGCGTGGCCACCATGGGTACGGCGCAGCGGGCTGCGCTTCGCGGCAAGGTACTGGCGGCGCCGGCGGAGGCCCGCCCGGGCCTGCTGGCCGAGGCGGCGGGGGGCTGAGGTTCCCGGTGGCGTCAGGCGCGGTGGCCGGGCGGCGCTACAGCCAGACCAGTGCCGCCAGCAGCGCGAACACCGCCACCACCGAGAGCAGCAGGATTTCGGCGAAGCCGAGGATCGCGAAGTTCAGGCTGGTCGCGAACCAGCCTTGGCCGTACACGCGCTTCAGGTGCAGCCACAGGTAGGCGGGGACCCACAGCAGGGTCAGCCACTCCAGCCAACCCATCGGGGCCGCCAGCCACGCCGGCGACCCGAGCAGCGATTCGATCGACGTCATCGCCATCAGCACCAGCAGCATCGCGCAGACGAAGGCGTGGCCGTGCAGGGCGCTGACCAGATGCTCCATGTACAGCCGGGGCTGGTAGACGTAGAGGGTCTTCAGCAGCAGGGCGAACACCGGCACCAGCACGAACAGCGCCGTCGGCAGGGCCGAATAGAACGCGTTCCGCAGCAGGTCGGGCTCCTCGCGCACGCGCTTCCAGTTCTCCGGGATGTGCCCGATCTGCACGTTGAGCCAATCGTTGGCCGTGTCCGGCAGGGAATCGATGACGAGCGGGTTGCTCTCCGCGTGCCAGGGCTTGCCGTTGAAGTTGAGGTCCGGCGCATCGTCGTTCTCGTCGAGCGTGATCCCGGGCGAGGACGAACGCCCTTGCGCATCGCCGGTCGCTGCGGGCGTCGCGCGCAGTTCGTCGATACGTTGCCGGGCGTCCTCCGCCATTTGCTCTTCGGCCGCATCGAGCACCGCGACCACGCCGGGCACGTTCTTCGATTCCTCGCGGCGTGTCGCCATCTCGGCGCGCACTTCGGCCAGCCGGGCCTCCACGCCGTCGACGGTGTCGATCTCCTCGAAGCCCTCGTTGCCGTCCGGGTTGATGACCACGGCATCGGTGCCGGCGACCCGCACCGCATCGTCGCGCCCGATCTCGAACGACGGCGTGGCGAGCTTCGCCGCGAAGAACGTGCCGATGCACAGGAACACGAACAGCCGCACCGGCGAGACGTAGCGCACGCGGTGGCCTTCGACGTATTCGCTGGTCAGGAAGCCGGGCTTCAGCAGCAGCGCCGGCAGCGTGCGCAGCAGGCGGCCGTCGATGTTGAAGATCGTGTCGGCGACATCGCCGAGGATCGAACTGAAGTGCCGGACCAGGCCCTTCGTCGGCTGACCGCAGGCGTAGCAGTGCTCGCCGTACAAGGGCGAACCGCAGTTGCGGCAATGGGCGTCGGTGGGCGTCGTCATCGCCGATATAGTAGGCCCCCGCCGTTCCCCGGGTTCCCCTGCCATGCGTCATGACGACGCCCGCCACGCGCGCCTGAAGCGCGAGCTGCGGGCCACTGCCCTGCTGTCCGCGCCGCTGGTGGTCGGGCAGCTGTCCTCGATGGGCATGAACGTCATCGACACCGTGCTGGCCGGACGCCACGGCACGCAGACCTTGGCCGCCATCGGCGTGGGCGCCCCGGCGTGGTCGGTGGTGATCCTGCTCTGCATCGGCGTGCTGATGGCCGTTCCGCCCTCGGTGGCCCAGCTCGATGGCGCCGGGCGCCGCGGCGAGATCGGCGCCCTGTTCCGGCAGGCGCTGTGGCTGGCGCTGGCCCTCGGCCTCGGCCTGTTCGCGTTGATCCGGCTCGCGCCGGTCGCGTTGTCGAACTTCATCGCGCCCGAGGTGATGCCCGGCGTCACCGGTTTCCTCCATGGCATCAGCTGGGGCGCGCCGGCGTTGGCCCTTTACTTCAGCCTGCGCTACCTCGCCGAAGGCGTGGCCTGGACGGTGCCGACCATGGTGATCGGCGCCGGTGGCCTCGTGCTGCTGCTGCCCCTCGGATGGGCCCTGATGGACGGCGTGGGTCCGCTGCCGGAGCTCGGCGCGGGCGGGCTCGGCCTCGCCACGGCGCTGGTGCTCTGGCTGCAGGTCGCGGTCATGACGGCCACGCTCGCACGCTCGCGGCGCTGTGCGGACCTCGGCCTCTTCGCCCGCTTCGACGCCCCCGATGCGGCGGCCATCGGCCAGCTGCTGAAACTCGGCCTGCCGATGGGGCTGGCGATCTTCATGGAGGGCAGCCTGTTCGTTGCCACCGCCCTGCTGATCGCCACCCTGGGCACCGTGCCGATCGCCGCCCACCAGGTCGCGATCCTCGCGGCCTCCGCGGCCTTCATGGTGCCGCTGGGCGTTGCCATGGGCACCACGGTGCGCGTGGGTCAGGCGGCCGGCGCTGGTGATGCCGAGGGCGTGCGCTGGGCGGCCAAGGCGGGCTGGATCATCGGCTTCGCCACCCAGACGGCCTCGGCGATCGTGCTGGCGCTGGGCGGGGCGTGGATCGCCTCGCTGATCACCGACGACCCGGCGGTCATCGCGATGGCCGCCACGCTGATGCTGTTCGCGGCGGTCTTCCAGTACACCGACGGCCTGCAGGCCATCTCGGCCGGCGCCCTGCGCGGCCTGAAGGACACCCGCGTGCCGGCGTGGATTTGCGTGCTCAGCTACTGGGGCCTCGGCCTGCCGGTGGCGATTGGGCTCGGCGGCATCGGCGCCGATGGCGGCACCCGCATCGTCCTCGGCCTCGGCTGGGGCCCGCCGGGCTACTGGGCCGGCCTGATCGTGGGCCTGAGCGTGGCCGCGGTGCTGCTGACCTGGCGCTTCCTCGCGCATTCTTCACGTGACCTTCGGGGCGTGACCGGCGCCGATTGAGCGGCTAAGGTCGGGGCGTCGTTTACGGAGTCCCCCATGGCCACTGTCGATCGTCCCGGTCCCCTGCGTCGCCTGTTCGGCGGTCTGTGGGACGCGCTGAATTTCACCCGCCGCCTCGTTTTCAACCTGCTGTTCCTCGCGGTGCTCCTGTTCCTGCTGGTCGCGATCCTTTCGGGTCCGTCGGTGAAGCCGGTGCACGACAAAAGCGCACTGGTGCTCGAGCTCGGTGGACGCCTCGTCGAGGAGGCACGCTCGCCGGCGCAGAAGTTCGAGGAGCAGATCACCGGCGGCGAGGCGATCCCGGAGTTCCAGCTGCGCGACCTGCTGCGCGCCATCGACGGCGCCAAGGACGATCCGAAGATCGACCGCCTTGTCCTGAAGACCGACGGCTTCTCGGCCAGCGGTTTCGCCGCGCTGCGAGAGCTCGGTGACGCCATCGCCGACTTCAAGGCCAGCGGCAAGCAGGTCGTCGCTTGGGGCACCGGCTACGACCAGGTCGGCTACTACCTCGCGGCGCAGGCCGACGAGATCTACATGGATTCCGAAGGCCTGATCCTGATCGAAGGCCTCGGCCGCTATCGCCCTTACTACCGCGAGCTGCTGGCGGACAAGCTCGGCGTCGACGTGCACCTGTTCCGCGTTGGCGAGTTCAAAAGCGCCGCCGAGCCTTACATCCTCGATGGTGCCTCGGCGGAATCGAAGGAGGCTGATCTGTTCTGGATGAGCGACCTCTGGCAGCGCTATCTCGCCGACGTGTCGTCGGCGCGGAAGTTCGAAGGCGCCTCGTTCGAGACGCTGGTGGCCGAGTTCCCCGCGCGCCTGAAGGCCGCCGGCGGCGACTTCGCCAAGCTCGCGGTCGAAACCAAGATGATCGACGGCACCAAGACCGCCGAAGAGCTCGAGACCCTGCTCGCCGAGCGCGGCGCGGAAGACGAAGAGACGGGCTACCGCCAGGTCGACCTCGGCCGCTTCCTGTCGCACCTCGGCGCGCCCACGCTGCCGACCGAGTCGGCGCCGGGAATTGGCGTGGTCGTCGCGCAGGGCGGCATCGTCGACGGCGAGCAGCCGGTCGGCGCCGTCGGCGGCGTCAGCACCTCGGCCCTGCTGCGGCAGGCGCGCGAGGACGACGCCATCAAGGCCGTCGTGCTGCGCGTCGATTCGCCCGGCGGCGGCGTGTACCCGTCCGAGCAGATCCGCCGTGAAGTCGAGCAGCTGAAGGCGGCGGGCAAGCCGGTCGTCGTCTCGATGGGCAATGTCGCGGCCTCGGGCGGCTACTGGATTTCGATGAACGCCGACACGATCTACGCCGATCCCTCGACGATCACCGGCTCGATCGGCATCTTCGGCCTGTTCATGAACGGCCCGCGCGCGCTGGAGAAGATCGGCGTGCGCACCGACGGCGTCGGCACCACGCCGCTGGCTGGCGCCTTCGACCCGACCCGCGCCCTCGTGCCGGAAGTGGGCGAGCTGATCCAGACCTTCATCGACCACGGCTACCAGCAGTTCATCGGCAAGGTGGCCACGGCGCGCGAGACCGACGTCGCGGCGATCGACCAGGTGGCCCGCGGCCGCGTCTGGAGCGGTGCGCAGGCGAAGGAGCGCGGCCTCGTCGACGAGCTCGGCGGCCTGCGCGACGCGCTGGCGAAGGCGGCCGAACTCGCGAAGCTCGAGGCCGATGCCCCGCACACCTACCTGACGGCTCCGATGACGCCCTTCGAGCAGTTCCTCGCCGACGTCAACCGCAGTGCGCAGTCCAATGCGGTACTGGGCCGCGTCGCGCCGGCACTGGCCTTCCTCGGCGACGAGCATGCCGGCCGCGTGGCCGACGATCTCGCCTTCGCGCTGGATTCGCAGGGCAAGCCCTTCCGCGCCGTCGCGCACTGCTTCTGCGACCTGTAATCCGAAGACAGCCCTGCGTGGAACGAAAAACCCCGGCGCTCGCCGGGGTTTTTCTTTGGGGTGGCGCCGGAGCGTCGCGAACGGCCTCGACGATCAGCCGCCCTCGGGCGGCGCCGTTTCGCCGTTCTCCGCCGCATCGATGGCCTCGCGCTGCGCGTCGGCGGCCTGCATCAGCGTGCCTTCGACGGCGCGTGCCTTGTCCTGCGGCGCCTGGATCGCATCGCGCAGTTCGGTGGCGTCGCCGGCCACCACCTGCGGCGTGGGCTCCTCTTCCGGCACCGGCGTGGGTTCCACGGGCGTGGGCTCGGGGCTGCAGGCGGCGAGCGAGATGGCCATAAAGCACGCCGCAGCGATCATCAGCGCAGAGCGACCGGTCGATATCGCGGTGCGATCAGGAGTAGCGCTTGAATGTTTCTGACTTTCGAGGATGGTCGTCGGCGTAGGCTCGCACGGCCCCCTGCGTCGTTCTGGAGTTGCATGTGTCGTCATTTCACTGCGTCCTCTCTGTGGCCATGTTCGCGTTCATCGCCTCGGGTTGCCGAGCTTCGAATCCGGCCCCTGTATCGGTGGGATCTCATCCGGTGCCCCCGGCATTTTCCGAGGACCAGTCACTGTCGCGCGATGCGGCCGAGATTGCACGAGCATCAGGCGAAGATCCACGCCTCGCTCAGGAACGCCTTGATTTCCAGATCAGAAGCGGCCCCGCTGTTGGTGTGCTTCGAAGGCTTTACGCAGATCGATTGGTTGGCGTTTCGAGAGTGGCTACCGAGCAAGGCTTCGTTCTCCGCGTGTTGCTCCAGGGGCTTGATCCTGCGCCTGTCGTCCCAAAGACGGCCGAGACCGAAGGCATTGATGTCATCGTCGAAGTCGGCGCGCGATTCACTGGACAGCAACTTCGCGCGCTTGTCGCGAGCAAGCAGCGCCAATTGACGGAATCCGTGCCCGCATTTCTGTCGGCGTTCGTCGAAGAACGGACGGGTGACGTCGTTGTCTTCCTCCGCCCGGTAGACGGTCGATCCGTGTCGGATGATCAGGCGGCGGTCGAAGAAGTCCTGGGAACTCAAGTGGTGGTGCGCCGGTCAACCGGTCGATTCGAGGGAATGAGCATGGCCGGAAGCGGGAGGCACGTTGGGGCGGGCCTCGGTCGGCCGGGATGCACAGGGAGCTTTCCGGCACGACGCGGACGTCAATCTGGCGTCCTTTCCGCTGCACACTGCGAGAACGACAACGTTTACTACAACGGTGTCGATGGAGAGGGCTATCGGCTGTCGGTGTCCCAGGAAAGTTGGACGGCCTCGACAGACGTGCAATTCATGGTTGGCCATTCTCTGGCCAAGCAAGCTTTGCGGGTTGGCGTGCGTCCGGAGTTCTACGAGAACGCTTGGCCGAACGTTCGCGTGCGCGAGCTCGTAGGCTCCATTGCCCAATCCTCGCTTGCGGAGGGAGATACGATCTGCAAGTACGGCGCCGTCAGCGGATACTCCTGCGGAAAGGTGGTTCGGGTTCTCTTCGCGCCGCCCTATCCTTTCTCGGACTGCAACGGTGGGCCCTGCGGTGAGACATGGGTGCTCATGGGGCCGCTGGATGTTGGCACGCCCTTCAACTGCGCCAAGGGCGACAGCGGCGGCCCCTGGTTCGTTGGCGGCAGGGCCGTTGGCATCATGATGGGATCGGAGATCGATGAGGCCGGCCGGTGCTTCTATGCCGTTTTCATGAGTGTCGATCGCATCAGCGTCGTGGGTGCCGAGTTGCACATCGCAGGGCGGGAGATTCCGATACCCAAGCAGTAAACCTAGGAGATGCCGTTGGCATTCGTGAAAACCATGGATCGACATTCCTTGCGCTGGCGCCTCGACGGCCAGGTCGCCCTCGTTACCGGCGCGAGTGCCGGCATCGGCCGCGCCACCGTCGCCGAATTGCTCGGCCTCGGTGCCACCGTGCTGGCCTGCGCGCGCGACATCGACACCCTCGAAGCCGCCGCCGCCGAGTGGCGCGAGGACCATCCCGAAGGCGAGGTGCACGTGCTGGCCTGCGACGTCGCTGAAGCGGTGGGCCGCGAGCGCCTGTTCGACTGGATCGACGGTCTCGGCCTCGGGCTCTCGATCCTCGTCAACAACGTCGGCGCCAATCAGCGCCGCGCGACCATGGATTACGACGAAGCGGAGTGGCGCGCCATCTTCGAAACCAACGTGTTCGCCACCTTCGAAATCTGCCGCAGCGCGTATCCGCTGCTGCGCGAACATGCGAGTTCGGCGATCGTGAATGTCGGCTCGGTGTCCGGCGCCACGCATGTGCGCACCGGTTCGCCCTACGGCATGAGCAAGGCGGCGATGCACCAGCTCACGCGCAACCTCGCGGTCGAGTGGGCGCCCGAAGGCGTGCGCGTCAACGCGGTGCTGCCCTGGTACATCCGCACGCGGCGCACCTCCAGCGTGCTGGCCGACGCCGACTACCTCGAGGACGTGCTCGACCGCACGCCGATGTCGCGCATCGGCGAGCCCGAGGAAGTGGCCGCGGCCATCGCCTTCCTGTGCCTGCCGGCCTCGGGCTACATCACCGCGCAATGCCTCGCGGTGGACGGTGGCTTCCTGAACTACGGGTTCTGAGGCGCCCGCTAGTCGCGGCAGTCGTTCTCGACGACGGCCTTGGCGCGATCGCGCTCGCGACGGCGGGTGGCCTGCGTGTCGCTGAAGGCATGGCGAAGCGCCGACTCCGCGTCCGCCAGCCGCTCTTCCCACGCCGCGCAGGCGGCTTCGCCACCCAGTTCGACGCAGGCATCCTCGACGGTGCGGCACAGCGTCGCGGCTGAGGGCGGCGCGCGCGACAGATCCACCCCGAGCACGGACAGCGGCACGCAGCGCGGCTGCGGGTCGTAGGTGTCAGAGAGGCGCGACGTCCCGTTGAGGTCGGTGCAGCGCCATAGCGGTGGGGGCAGCACGCTTCGTCGCGGCGGCGCGGCTTCACCCGGTGTGATCCCCGGCGGAGGCGAGCCCGCGCTTCCGCCCGTGGGCTCGCCGTTGGCCTCCGAGGCCGGCAGCGAGGAAGCCGAAGGCGCCGGTGGCGGTGCGAACGCGGCGATCTCGCGCAACTCCTGTTTCTGGCCGCGCGGGCAGGGTTCGTCCTGCAGCGCGACCGAGCCATCGGCCGCGGTGCAGCGATAGATCACGGCCGTCGGAGCGGCGGCCACCGGGGTGGCCACCGAGGGCAGGGCCAGCAGCGACAGCAGGGCCGCCACGACGGCGCGGACGCCCGCGCCGCCGCGATGCCCGCGCCGGCGCGCCGGGCCCACCTCAGATCTTCGAGAGCGTCACCGTGCGGTTCACGGTGCCGTCGTTGAAGGTCAGGGTGGCCGAGGTGGCCGAGGTGAAGGTCATCGTGCCGGTGCCGACGGTGCTGTAGCTCACCGCGTTCGGATTGAACGTCGGTCCCCAGTTCGGGCCGGTGGCGCGGTCGAGGTTCGCCGTGACGACGTCCGCGCCCGTCCAGGCGCCCTGGAAGCGGTACCACGCCGGACGGCCCTGGCTGTCGTAGACGAAGAACAGCGCGAACATCTGCCCGGGGAAGTTGAAGACCGTGAGGCCCCAGCCCGACTCGGCCGGCACGAACCACGCGCCGGTGTAGTCGCGCGTCGGGCCCGCCGCGGTGCCGAGCCACTGCTGCAGCGAGGGGTAGACCTGGTCGAAGCGCGAGTAGTAGTCGACGTTCCCGTTGCCTTCCGACTGCCCGGTGTTCGCGCAGGATGCGCCGCCGCCGGCCAGGCCGCCGCGCAGCTGGTAGTCCGACCCGCTGAGCGTGAACAGGCCAGAGCCCGAGCTGCCGCCTTCAGTGGTGCCTTCGGCCCAGCTCGAACGGGCTGTGCTGGTCACGACCTGACCGCCGATGTTGACGTTGGCGCTGAAGCCGTTGTGCGTACCGCGGCTGTACTTCTTGTTGTCGCCGTCCGGATGGTGGATGGCGATGGTGGCGGTCGGTGCCGTCAGCGTGGTTGCGTTCCAGCCGGCGAAGAAGGCGCCGCCCGGCGGTGTGGTGCGCAGGCGCAAGAAGGAGGCGTCGGTGGCCAGCGTCGCGAACAGCAGGTCGGCGCCGCCGGTGAGCTGCGTGTTCGGGCCGGAGTTGGACACGCCGCAGGTCGGCGTCTCGTAGTTCCAGAACGTCGACAGCGTGCTGGCTTCGCTCTGGAGGCTGATGCAGTGCGCGGCGGTGTAGAAGTAGGGCACCTGGGTGGCGGGCACGCTGTCGTTGAGCAGGGTGCCGGTGCAGGTGAACGAGCCGTCGCCGGTGGTGAAGGCCATGCGCGCCACGGCGTTCTTCGCGTTGATGAAGGGCTGGCCCAGCGTGCCGGTGCGGCAGACGACGTCGATGTTGCAGGCCCCCGACGTGCCGAGCGCCTTCGCGAGGCTCAGCGGCCGCAGCGGCGAAGTGACGAAGTGCGAGGCTGCGCGCGTGGCCGGTGTGAAGGCGGCGGCGCCGTTCGGAACGAACAGTTCGAGGCGCTGGGTGTCGCCGTCGGTCACGGGCGACCAGTACACGCCATTGCCGTCGACACCGCTCTTCATCGCGTCGGCATCGGCGAACTCGATCACGCCGCCGGTGCTGCTGGCGACGCGCAGCTCCGCGCCGTCCGGCAGGCCGCGCAGGTCGAGGCCGACGCGCAGCGCGGCGGCCTGCGGCGAGGCCACGTCGAAACGCAGCACCTTGCCGCCGGCGACCGGGGACCAGGCGAGCCCGGACGGCAGCAGCGTGTCGGCCTCGTCGGCCACGTTGCGGTGGATGCCGATCTGCAGGCGCTTGGCGCCATGGGCGACGTTGTGCCGCTGCATGGCGGCCACGCGTTCGCCATCGAGCGACTGGAAGCGCAGCGTGGCCTGCGGCGCCAAGGTGGCGGCCTTGAAGGCATGTGCGATGTCGCGCTTGGCGTTCTCGAGCTTCAGCGGCTCGCCGCGGACGCTCTGGGCGGAAGTGTTCGGCGCAGCCAGAGTGGCGAGGCTGGCGAGGACGGCGGCGGCAAGGATCTGGGGACGAAACGACATCGCGGGGCTCCTGAGGGTCGGCCGTGCGGTGGCCGAGGGGGAACCCGATGCTACCCCCGCGGCGGCGTGCGCTGCACGCCACCCGGGTATCTGTTCAGCCGCCGTGGCCCCGTCTGAACGGGCCCGCGGATTCAGGCCTTCGCAGCGGCCTTCTTCACCGCCTTCTTCGCGGCCGTCTTCTTCACGGGCGCCTTCTTGGCCGCGGCTTTCGTCGCCGCCTTCTTGGCCGGGGCCTTCTTCACGGCGGCTTTCTTCGCCGTCGCCTTCTTCGCCGCCGAGGGCGCCTTCACGGCATCCCCCTCGGGGGCGGCGGCTTTGGTGGCCTTCTTCGCGGGCGCTTTCTTCGCCGCGGCCTTCTTCGCCGCGGCCTTCTTGGCGGCCGCCTTCTTGGCGAAGCGGCCCTTGGCTTCCGGCGCGGCCTCGAGGATGGCCTTGCACTCCTCGAGCGTCAGGGAAGCGGGCTCGCGATCCTTCGGGATCTTGCCGTTCTTGTTGCCGTCGGTGATGTACGGGCCGTAGCGCCCGTTGAGCACCTCGATGCCGGCGTCATCCCACTTCTTGATTATGCGGTTGGCGATGGCCAGCTCGCGCGCGTCGATCAAGGCCACCGCCTGCTCGAAAGTGATCGTGTACGGGTCGTCTTCCTTGCCCAGCGAGGCGTAGGTGGGCCCGCGCTTGGCGAAGGGCCCGAAACGGCCCACGGCCACCGTCACCGTCTCGCCGTTCGACACGCCCAGCGTGCGCGGCAGGTCGAAGAGCTTGATCGCCTCGTCGAGCGTGATGGTGTGCATGCTCTGGCCGCCGCGTAGGGAAGCGAACTTCGGCTTGTCCTCGTCCTCGGCGGTGCCGATCTGCGCGAACGGCCCGTAGCGCCCGAGGCGCACCGACACCGGCTTGCCGCTCGCCGGGTCGACGCCCAGCACGCGCGAACCCGAGGCCTCGCTGCGCTCGACGCTCTCGCCTTTCTCTTCCACCGTCTTCGAGAACGGCCTCCAGAACTTCTCGAGCAGCGGAACCCACTCGGCCTCGCCGCGCGAGACCTCGTCGAGCTCGTCCTCGAGCTTGGCGGTGAAGTCGTAGTCGACGTACTGCGCGAAGTGCGCCGACAGGAACTTCGCCACCGCGCGGCCCACGTCGCTCGGCCGGAAGCGGCGAGCGTCGAGGAAGACGTACTCGCGGTTGAGCAGGGTCTGGATAATGCTGGCGTAGGTCGAGGGACGGCCGATGCCGTGTTCCTCGAGCGCCTTCACCAGCGAGGCTTCCGAGAAGCGCGGCGGCGGCTCGGTGAAGTGCTGCGTGGTCGTCACCTCGGCCAGCGGGATCCGGTCGCCGGGCTTCATCTCGGGCAGCTTGCGGCCCTCTTCGTCGTCCTCCTCGCCCTTGGCGTCCTTGCCTTCTTCGTAGACGGCGAGGAAGCCCGGGTCGACGACCGTCGTGCCGCTGACGCGGAAGCCATGCTGGCTGCCGGCGGCGAGGTCGACCGAGACGGTGTTCAGCGTGGCCGGCACCATCTGTGAGGCCAGCGTGCGCTTCCACACCAGCTCGTACAGCCGACGCTCGTCGTCGGCGAGGAAGCGTGCCACCGAGGCCGGCGTGCGCAGCGCCGAGGTCGGGCGCACGGCCTCGTGGGCCTCCTGCGCGTTCTTCGACTTCGACTGGTAGACCACCGGCTTGTCGGGCAGGGCCTGGGTGCCGAAATCGCGGGCGATGACGTCACGGATCTCGGCCACGGCGTCCACCGACAGGCTGACGCCGTCGGTACGCATATAGGTGATCAGGCCGACCGTGCCCTCGTCGCCGAGGGCCACGCCCTCGTAGAGCTTCTGCGCGACGCGCATGGTGCGGCTGGTGGAAAAGCCGAGCTTGCGCGCGGCCTCCTGCTGCAGGGTCGAAGTGATGAAGGGCGGCGCCGGGCGGCGTTTGCGCTGCTTGCTTTCGACATCGGTGACGACCAGCAGGCCCTGCGCGTCCTTGGCGATGCGCGCGCGGGCGGCCTCGGCCGTCTTGCCATCGGTGATCGTGAACTGCTCGACCTTGCCGCCGTCGAGCTTGGTCAGCTTGGCGGTGAAGGGCTGCTTCGGGTGCGTGGCATCGGCGGCGATCGACCAGTACTCGCGCGCCTTGAAGGCTTCGATCTCTTCCTCGCGCTCGACGATCATCCGCAGCGCCGGCGACTGCACGCGGCCGGCGGAGAGCCCGCGCTGCACCTTGCGCCAGAGCAGCGGCGAGAGGTTGAAGCCCACGAGGTAGTCGAGCGCGCGGCGCGCCTGCTGGGCGTTCACCAGTTCGTCGCTGACCTTGCGCGGGTGCTCGACCGCTTCCTTGATCGCCTTCGGCGTGATCTCGGTGAACACCACGCGGTGCAGCGTCTTGTCCTTCAGCAGCTTGCGCTCCTTCAGGATCTCGGCGATGTGCCAGCTGATGGCCTCCCCTTCGCGGTCCGGGTCGGTCGCGAGGTAGATGGAGGTGGCGTCCTTGGCGGCCTTGGTGATCGCGTCGACGTGCTTCTCGTTCTTGTCGATCAGCTCGTAGCGCATGGCGAAGCCGCGCTCGGGATCGACCGCGCCCTCCTTGGGCACGAGGTCGCGGACGTGGCCGTAGCTGGCCAGCACCTGGAAATCCTTGCCCAGGTACTTGTTGATGGTTTTCGCCTTAGCGGGCGATTCGACGATGAGGAGGTTCTTGGCCATGTCCGGTTTACCGTGAGGGCCGCGCGCGGAAGGCCGCGCGAAGGGGCGAAAGCCCGCCATGCGGCGGGCTTTCCTTTTTTCATTAGGGCCACCGGTTCGGCGGCGGTGTCAAGTTTCAGCCCCGGCAGCCGGCCGGCAGGAGCTTGTCTTCCATGCTGCCGCCGCAGTCCCAGCCGCCGGCGCCGTCGTGGGAGAACCACAAGTATTCGCCATCGAAAGGGCCCGCCTGGGCGCCGCCCAGGGTGAAGCGGAGGCTGCATTGGCCGGCGTCGATCTCGCCGAGTTCGGTGGACTGCACGAGAGCGCTGGACGGCTCGACGAGCCCGGCTTCCTCGAGATTGGCCGGGCAACGGTCGGTTGCCAGCACGAACTCGTCGATGGCGAGGGTCATGCTGCGGCCCTGCGCCACCACTTCGGCGACCTTCGCGCGCTGGGTGTAGTCCTGGTAGGCCGGCAGCGAGATCGCCGCGAGCATGCCAACGAAGAACACGAGGCCCAGCAGCAGGCCGCCGACGAGGATGGCGATGCCGCAGCCGCCGAGGCCACGCTGCTGCCGCTCGGGGTTCGCGGTGTAGGCCCACTGGTCGACAACGCGGGTGCTGGCCACCATGTCGTGCAGGGCCAGCTTGCGGTCGGTGAAGGCCGCCATCAGGAAGCCGATGTAGAACGTCAGGTAGGACAGCGCCGCGGCGAACCAGCGCCCGGTCGAGCGCGCCAGCGTGATGCGCTGGCCGTCCTGGTCGACCACCTTGATGCCCAGCACGCGCTTGCCCGGGGTGGCCTGCCAGGCGGAGCCGGTGAACAGGATGTGGTACGCGCCCTGCATCAGGATCGGCAGCACGTAGAACCCGATCACGAAGACCCACAGCAGCGGGCCTTCCGGAAGGCCGCTGCCGGTGCTCGACTGGAACATCGTCGCGATGCCGCCAATGCCGAAGCCCAGCACGATCAGCATTAGGAAGATGATCGCGTACATCGCGATGCCGAGCACGAAGCTGTCGACGATGAACGCGGCGAATCGACGCAGGAACCCCGCGTCGACGATGTCCTCGCCATCGACCGTTCCGGTGGCCGAGGCATCGCGCGAGCTCGCCGCATAGGCCTGTGCCATGGCGGCGTCGGCGGCAGGTGCCCGCGGCGTTTCGGCGGTGATCACGCTCGCCGCGGGGGCCGCCGGCGGTTCCGGCATCACGGCCGCCGGCGCCGGCATCGGCGCCTCGGCGGCGAGGGCGATGCCGAGCTCACCGGCCACCGACTCGAGCGGCTGCCACTGCGGCATGCCGTTCTGCCAGACCAGGCTGCGGCGCTGCAGTTCGCCGGCTTCGAAGCGGCGGCGGATCTCGTCGGCCGCCATCGGGCCCAGCCGCTCGCGCGCGGCGTTGACGCAGTACCAGGTGGGCGAGGACATCAGTTCCAACCTCCGGAGCCAATGGCGGCGATGAAGAACACCGTCGCCCCGATGATGCCGAGGATCATCAGGCCCCAGAGCACCAGCACCGCGATGGCGCAGCCGCCGAGTTCTTCGGTCTGGCGTTCGGGGGTGTCGGTGAAGGCCCAGCGGTCGACCACCACGGTGTCGCAGATCAGGTCGTGCAAGGTCTGGCGCTTCTCGGTGAACAGCGGCAGGAGGTAGGACAGGCCGAGCGTGAAGATGTTCAGCCAGTTCGCGAAGTAGCGGCCGACGCTGCGCGCGAAGCTGATGCGTTCGCCATCCGGCCGCGCGACCTTGATCCCCACGAGCTGCTTGCCGGGCGACGCCTGCTGGTCCGAGGTGTAGAAGTAGCCGAAGTAGGCGATGCCGATGGCCACACCGATCAGCTGCGTGACCAGTTGCATCAGCGCCGATCCGAGGCCGGCATCGCCGCCGGCCAACCCGAGGCTGACGCCACTGATGAGGGCGATCGGCGTCTGCACGACCACCGTGATGATGCCGACGATGAAGCCGTCGATGATGCTGGCGGCGACCCGCTTCAGGAAGCTGGCGTACAGCACGTGGCCGTCGCCAATGAAGGCGGTCCGCGCCTGCGGATCCGCGCCGACCTGCGCGGCGTAGGCCTGCTGCAGGGCCGCGTCGGGATAGGCGCTAGCGGGCGGGGTCCGTTTCGGCTCCGACAGCGGCGATTCGGCACCGATGTCGGCGAGTCGCGGTTCGGAGCGCAGCACGCGGGTGGCTTCAGTGTCGGCACTCGCGGTCGGAGCCGGGCTGTCCATGCGGGGCGCGGGGGCTGGCGCGGGCGGCGGGGAAGGCGGCGCCGGCATCGACGCCTCGGAGGCGAGGGCGATGCCGAGCTCACCGGCCACTGATTCGAGCGGCTGCCACTGCGGCATGCCCTGGCGCCAGACGAGGGTTCGGGCCTCCACCGAACCGGCGGCGGCCAATTCGCGGATCGTCGCCGCGGGCACCGGCCCTTGGCGCTGCCGATCGGCGTTCACGTAGTACCACGGGGCCGTTTCCATGCCCGGACTCCAAGACTTCAGGGGGATGGCCGCGCGTGGCGGCGTCCCGGGAAGGATGCCCGTGAACGGCAGGTCAATGGAAGCCGAGCCGGCGCCGCCGGCGCGAGGAATGGCACCGCCGGTCAGTGCGTCGGAGCGGGTTCGTCGCCGAACATCAGGTTCTCCATCCAGGCGTAGGCGGCCTCGGCGCCCGGCTGGTTGAAGAGCACCATCAGTACCACCCACTTCAGGTCGTCGAGATCGATGTCGTCCTGGTCGAGCGCCATCGCGCGATCCACCGCCAGTTCGCGCTGCTCGGCGTTCAGTACGCCCGACTGCTCGAGGAACATCAGGAAGCCGACGCCTTCGGCGTCGAGCTTGGCGTACTCGGGGGCGGTGTACAGGCGCACCGGGCCGTCGAAGCGGGTGCTCGCGACGGCTGGGCGTTGCTCGGCCAGCTCATCCAGCCATTCGAAGGCCTTGTGGATCTCGGCCGGGCTGAAGCCGGCTTCGAGCAGGCCGTTCTGGAGCGAGTCGCGGTCGCGGACGAGGTCGGCGTCGTCGCTGAAGTAGTGTTCGAAGAGATAGAGCAGTACGTCGAGGATCGATTCTTTCATCACCCTATCGCCTGCGCTGCGAACCAGCGCGTGTGGGAGGGGCGGAGCCGCGGGGGAGATACACCCCGTGCTGCTGCGTGAGACGACCTTCCAACTCCATGCCAAGCAGGATGGGGGCGAGGGTGGCGGACGTCAATCCCGCGCGCTGAAGCAGTTCATCGAAGCCCGCGCCGTCCGGGCCGAGGGCCTGCCAGACCCGTTCGTCGTCGGCGCCGATGAAGGGCAGGGACTCCGTGGTCACGCACGGCGACGGTCGCGGCCCCCGCAGCGCCGAGCGCAGGCGGCCGATGGCTGCGCCAGTGCCGGTGGCCAGCGCTTCGATCACTTGGGCCGGATCGTCGGCGAGGGTGGCGCCGTCGCGGATCAGCCGGTGGCAGCCGCGCGCCTTCAGGTTCTCGGGCGCGCCGGGCAAGGCGAACACGTCACGGCCGGTCTCCGCCGCGAGCCGGGCGGTGATCAGCGCCCCGGAGCGCTGTGCGGCTTCGACCACGACGGTGGCGAGCGACAGCCCGGCGATGATCCGGTTGCGGCTGGGGAAATGCTCGGGCCGCGCGTCGGCCCCCGGCGGGTGCTCGGTGACGACGGCGCCGTGCCGGGCCACGTCGGATTGCAGCCGGCGGTGCGCGGCGGGGAAGCAGCGGTCCGGGCCGGTGGCGATGACGGCGATGGTTCCGGGCTCGTCCATCGTCGCGGCATGCGCTGCGGCATCCACACCAGCGGCCAACCCGCTGGTGACGACGTAACCGGCGTCGGCAAAGGCGCGGGCCCAGCGGGCCGCGCGCTCCCTGCCCGCCGGTGTCGGCGCCCGGCTGCCCACGACGGCGACCTGCGGCCACCACAACCGCTCCGTGTGGCCATGCACGAACAGCGCCGTCGGCGGGTTCGCTATCTCGCGCAGGAGGCTTGGATAGTCGGCATCGAACCAGCCCAGCATCGTGTGTGCCGGGTCAGCTTCGAGCCAGGCCCGTATCCCGCGCACGTAGGCGTCGGCCTCCGGGCCGAAGGCCGCTTCGCGCGCGCCGATCGGCGCACCCGCCGCCAACCAGTCGGCCACTGGCGCGGCCAACAGGCGTTCCGGGAGCCATCCAGCGTCGTCCGCCGCTTCCGGTGCGCGGGGTTCGTTGGGGCGCAGCGCCTCCCGCAGCCAGCCAGCATTGCCGGCAGCGTGGTGAAGGCGAAGGAAGGCATCGACGGTGTCCATGCCGGGAACGATGAAGGCGCCCGGAGGCGCCTTCAGTCGGAAAACCCCGCGATGTCGGGTCTTACTGCGCTGCGTCGGGCGCCTTCAGCGTGTCGCCAATCTGGGTCGGGCGGATGCCGTCCATCACCAGCGCATAGCTCACGCGATCGAAGGTGCGGAACACCATCACGCGGCCGTTGAACTCGTCCGGCAGCTGGACCTTGTCGCGAGCGGCGGCGATGCGGTTCGCGTTCTTCACGTCGTCCGGCACGGCCTCGCCGGGGCGCCAGGTCGAGAACACGGTGCCGTTCTTGACGCCGTCGGCACTGCCGACGGACAGCGCGATCACCGACCTCGGGCCGCCCGACAGGCCGGCGTCGGCCACGCCAATCACCGCGGCATGATCCGGAATCGATGTCGGCGCCTGCGGCAGGAAGCTGTCGTCGTAGGGCTGGGCTTCGGCCGGCACGGCGCGGTCGCCCGGGCGGACGTCGCCCGTGCCGTCGACGAGCAGGGCCAGCGCGACGTCACCTTGGACCTGCGTGATGCGCGCGAGGCTCTGGCGGGTCAGCTCGTAGCCGAGGCTCTCGCCGCGGGCCAGGTCGCGGCCCCAGGCGCTGCGGACATCGCGGTAGGTCTCGTCGCCGCGGAAATCCAACTCCGTCGGGATCGTGTTGGTGATGCGGCGCGAGGCCGGAAGGCGGAAGTGGTGCGTCGGACGCGCGAGCATGACCGTGTCGCCCACCGAGGCGCCCTCGAGGCCGCGCACGTAGGCGATCTGGCCGTCCACGCCACGCAGATGGCCTTCCTCGATGCTGACGACGTGCGGCAGGTCCTCGAACTCGTCAACGACCGAGCTCTGGCGCAGGAAGGCCTCGATGTCGGCCAGCGGCACGGTGGTGATGGCCGCTTCCGAACGCGGCCCGGCTTGCGTCGTCTGCACGACGGCGCGGCCGTCGAGGTAGGCGAGGCTGATAACGTCGCCCGGGTAGATCCGGTGCGGGTTCTCGATCTGCGGGTTCGCCTGCCAGATCTCCGGCCAGAGCCAGGGCTTCGACAGGAAGCGGCCGGCGATGTCCCACAGCGTGTCGCCGCGTTGCACGGTGTACGTGGTCGGATGCCCTTCACGCATCTCGACGGCAGCGGCGTAGGACGCCACCGTCAGCAGCGCGGCTGCGGTGACTGCACAAAGCCGTTTAAACATGGCCGCTATCCCCCTGATTTTCCGCAAGGTTAACACTTGTCACTATAGACCAGATCGTCCACGGCATTGCAATCGGCCAGCGCCGGTTGGGGTGCGGCCGCTAAACTGTGCGGCCAGCGGGCCCGGCCCGCGCCCCTTGCCGAACCCCTCGCCATGGCCCTGCTGCCGATCCTCCGCTTCCCCGATCTCCGCCTCCGCACCGTCGCCAAGCCGGTCGAGCACGTCGACGACGCCCTGCGGGCGCTGATCGACGACATGTTCCAGACCATGTACGACGAGCCGGGCATCGGCCTTGCCGCCACCCAGGTCGACCAGCACATCCGCCTCATCGTCATGGACGTCTCGGACGACAAGTCGAACAAGAAGGTGATGATCAACCCGGAGATCGTCGCCTCCAGCGGCGTGCAGAACTGCAAGGAAGGCTGCCTGTCGGTGCCGACCGTGTTCGCCGAGGTGAAGCGTGCGGAAACGGTGACCGTGCGTGCGCTGGACCGCGACGGCCAGACCTACGAGTTCACCTGCAGCGGCCTCGAGGCCGTCTGCGTGCAGCACGAGATGGACCACCTCGACGGCAAGGTCTTCGTCGACTACCTCACGCCGCTGAAGCGCGAGATGGCGATGAAGAAGCTCGCCAAGCTGGCCAAGGCCGAGGGCTGATGGCGCTGCGGATCGTCTTTGCGGGCACGCCGGAGTTCAGCGTGCCCTGCCTCGACGCCGCCGCCGCCCGCGGCGAGGTCGTCGCGGTGTACACCCAGCCCGATCGCCCTGCCGGTCGCGGCCGCGCGTTGGCCGAGTCGCCGGTGAAGCAGCGGGCGAAGCAGCTGGGCATCGACGTCTTCCAGCCCGCGACCTTGCGCGACGCCGAGGCGCAGGCGCAGTTGCGCGAACTGAAGCCCGACCTCCTGGTGGTGGTGGCCTACGGGCTGATCCTGCCGCAGGCGGTGCTCGACATCCCGACCAACGGCTGCTGGAACGTGCATGCCTCGTTGCTGCCGCGCTGGCGTGGCGCCGCGCCGATCCAGCGCGCGATCGAGGCGGGGGATGCCGAAACCGGCGTCGACTTGATGCGGATGGAAAAGGGCCTCGACACCGGCCCGTTGATGCTGCGTCTCACCACGCCCATCAAAGACGAAGACACCGGCGGCACCCTGCATGACCGCCTCTCGGCGCTCGGCGCGGAAGTGCTGGGCGACGGCCTCAAGCTGCTGCGCGCCGGCATGGTGCCGGTAGCCACGACGCAGCCCGCCGAGGGCGTCACCTATGCGCACAAGCTCGACAAGGCCGAGGCGAAGCTCGACTGGTCGCTGTCGGCCGAGGCGCTGGCGCGCAAGGTCCGGGCCTTCCACCCGTGGCCGATCGCCGAATGCGAACTCGTCGGCGAGCGCCTGCGCGTGCATGGCGCAATGCCCCTGTCGGACGCCGCCGCGCGCGCGCTTGGGGTCGAGCGCCACTCGCCCGGCACGCTCATCGCGGGCACGCGGGAGGGCCTCACCGTCGCCTGTGGCGAAGGCGCGCTGCGCCTCACGCACGTGCAGCGCGAAGGCGGCAAGCCGCAGCCGGTGGCGGATTTCCTCAACGCGCGGCCGCAGCTGAAAACCGCATGAGTACGTTGGGCCCCGGTGCCGCGCTGCGCGCCGAGGCGGCGCGCGTGCTCGTCGCCGTTCTCGACGACGGACGCTCGCTGAAGGCGGTGCTGTCGGCGGCGCTGCCCAGGATTGCCGACCCGCGCGACCGTGGCCTGCTCGAGGCCATCGTCTTCGCGGCACTTCGCCACGAGCGCCGCTACACCTTCGTGCTCTCGCGCTGGCTCGCGCGGCCGCTGCCGGCGGGCACGGCGAAGGATCGCGCGGTGGCGCGCCTGTTGCTGGTCGGGCTCGCCCAACTCGATGCGCTCGGCATGGCGCCCCATGCGGCCGTGGGCGCGACGGTCGATGCGGTCAAGCAGCTCGGTCGCGACGGCCTGGCCGGCCTGTTCAACGCCGTGCTGCGCAAAGCCACGCGCGAGCCGTGGCCGGTTGCGGAATCCCGCGCCGTGCGGACGAGCCACCCCGATTGGATGGTGCGGCGCTTCGAGGCCGATTGGCCGGAGCGCGTCGATGCCTTGCTGTCGGCGAACAACACCGAGGCCCCCTTGTGGTTGCGCGCCAACGCACCGCGCATCGGTCGCGAGGTCGTGGCCGCACGTTGGTCCGAGGCCGGCATCCCCAGCGAGCCCGGAGTCGCGGCGGAAAGCCTGCGCATCCTCGAACGTGCGAACCCGACGCAGCTGCCGGGATTCGATGACGGCGCCTTCCATGTGCAGGACCTTGCCGCGCAACTGGCCGTCGAGGCCCTTGGCCCGGTGCAGGGCCAACGCGTGCTGGATGCGTGCGCGGCGCCCGGTGGCAAGACGCTGGGGCTGCTTTCGGCGGTCGGCGATGGGGGCGAGGTGCTGGCGCTCGACGTCGATGCGAAGCGCTTGGATCGCGTGGGCGCGCTCGTGGCCTCGCTCCAGCCGTCGCGGGCTCGTTGCGCGACGAAGGCTGCCGACGCGACCGAGCCCGCGCGCTGGCACGACGGCCGCGCCTTCGACGCGATCCTGCTCGACGCGCCCTGTTCGGCCACCGGCATCCTGCGCCGTCAACCCGACATCAAAGCGCACCGGCGCGAGGACGACATCGCCGTGTTGGCGGCGACGCAAGCGCGCCTGCTCGAAGCGCTGTGGCCGCTGCTCACCCCCGGCGGCGTGCTGGTCTACGCCACCTGTTCGGTGTTGCGCGAGGAGAACGACCAGCAGGTCGCGGCATTCCTCGCGCGCCATCCGGACGCCCGGCTCGAGCCGCTTGATGCACGCTTCGGCCTCGACACCGGGAACGGCACGCAGCGCTTCCCGGGCGACGGCGGCGGCGACGGCTTCTTCTACGCCCGGCTCGTCCGCGCGGGTTGAGCCTTCAGGCGTTGCGCCACGCCGGTAGCCGCAGCCGCGCCTGCAGGCCACCGAGCGGGCTTCGGCCGAACTCCAGCTCGCCGCCGTAGCTTTCCGCGATGTCGCGGCTGATCGAGACCCCCAGGCCTGTGCCCGGGGTGCTCTCGTCGAAGCGCAGGCCGCGTTCGCCCAAGCGGGCGAGCGCGTCGTCGTCGAGGCCCGCACCATCGTCGTCGAGGATCAGTCGCACCGCACCGGCCTCCATGCGCCGCGTGACGCGAACCTGGCGCCGCGCGGCGCGAAGCGCGTTGTCCAGCAGGTTGCCGAGCATCTCCTGCAGGTCGCTGGCCTCGCAGGCCACCTCGAAGACATCGGCCGCCGGCGGTGCGTGGATCGTTTTCGAGGGATGCAGGCGCTCGAGAAGTGCGACCAGCCGATTCAGCTCCGCACCGGCATCGCAGCGCGCCTTGCGCCGCCGCGCGTCGGCCGAGGCGCGGGCGAGGTGGCGGTCGACGATCTCGTCGATCCGCGCCAAGGCCTCGCGCTGCGTGGTGTCGCCCGGTGGCACGAGGGTGCGCAGCAGGGCCAAGGGCGTTTTCAGCGCGTGCGCGAGGTCGCCGGCGCGCTTGCGTCCACTCTCGGCCAGACGCCGGTTCTGTTCGATCACCGGGTTGAGTTCCTCGACCACGGCATCCAGCTCGCGGACCGGCAAGCGTTCAAGGGCCTCGCGTCGGCCCGCGGCGAGTTCGGCGACCTGCTCGCTGAAGCGGCGCAGCGGGGCCAAGCCGAGGCGAAGCTGCAGGCCGATGGTGGCGAGCGCGAGCAGGGCGAGGCCGGCGGCGGCCAGCCAAGACAGCTGCACGAAGTCGGCGACTTCCGCGTCGATGTCGTCACGGGGTCCGGTGAGCAGGACCGTGATCGGTGCGCGTTGCCCTGGCAGCTCGATGCGTCGCACGACGGCGCGCAAGGGGGCGGCCCCGTCGTGGGCGAGGTCCATGTGGCGGGCCTGGCCGTCGGCACGGGCGCGTGGCATCGGTAGTTCGCGATCCCACAGCGAGCGAGAGCGCAGTCGCACCCCCGTGTCGTCGGCGACCTGCCAATGCCAGCCGGAGCCGATGCTGTCGAAGGCCGCTTGGCCGATGGGGCGGCCCACCACGACGCGGCCGTCGGGCGTGGCCTCGAGGCCGCCGATGAAAGCGGCCAGCGTGCGATCGAGCCGCGCATCGAACGCACGGCGAACGGTGTCCTCGAAGGCCCACTGCAGCAGCAGCAAACCGACCACGACAAGGGCGACGAGCGGGAGGGCCGCTGCCCACCAGAGCCGGCGCTGCAGGCTGGCGCTCATGCCTCCGCGAGCCGGAAGCCGAGCCCGCGATCCGTGTGCAGCAGCTTGTGCGGGGCGAGCTTCTTGCGGATGCGCCCGATCTGCACATCGATGACGTTGGAGTCGAGGTCGAAGTCGCGATCGTAGAGGTGTTCGGCGAGTTCGTTGCGCGGCACCGTGCGCCCGGCATGGTGCGCGAGGAAGGCGAGCAGGCGGTACTCGCCCGCCGTCAGCGCTAGGCCGCGGCCGTCGACCCGGAAACGGTTGGCCAGCGTGTCGAGCTCCAGCGCGCCGACGCGGATCACCGAGGACGCGTGGCCACTGGCGCGGCGGATCAGCGCTTTCAGTCGCAGCACCACTTCATCGATCTCGAAGGGCTTGGTCAGGTAGTCGTCGGCGCCGGCGCCGAAGCCAGCCAACTTGTCGTTCCACCGGTTGCGTGCGGTCAACACGAGGACGGGGAAGTTGCGTCCCGCTTCGCGCCAAGCCTGCAGCACGGAGATGCCATCGCGCCGCGGCAGGCCGAGGTCCAGCACGGCGGCGTCGAACGGCTCCTCGGTGCCAAGCCACAGCGCTTCATCGCCATCGGCGCAGGCGTCCACGACCCAGCCCTCGGCGACCAGCGCTCCTCGGACGGCCTCGCGCAGCGGCGCGTCGTCTTCAACCAGCAGCAGGCGCATCAGTCGTCCTCGAGGATGGCGGCGCTGAGGGCATCGACCTCGAGCTCGCGGACTCGACCGTCAGTGCCGAGGAATTCCAGTTCGTACACCCAACGACCATCCTCGCGGTCGAACTCCGCTTCGATCAGACGCTCACCCTCGCGCAGCGGCAGGCGCGCGAGGATCTGGTCGAGCGGCAGGGCCTCGCCGCGCAGCACGGCGGCGCGGGCACGCTCGTGGTCCGCGTCGTCATCGTCGGCGTGGACCGGTGACGGGAGCGGGAGCAGCGCCAGCAGCGCGAGCAGGACGACGGTGGGCAGGGTGCGGAGCATGGCGCCATGGTGCCCGGCGCGATTAAACGGTGGATGAAAAAACGCCTCAGAGCCGATTTCAGAGGGCGCTGCGAATCTGGCGCCGTTCCACCCCCAAACCCCAACGGAGAACCCCCATGAAGACCCTGACCCTCGCCGCCACCCTCGCCCTGTCCCTTGCGGTCGCCGTGCCCGTCGTCCACGCCCAGGCTGGTGCGCCGATCGGCCTCGAGCAGGCCACCCGCATCGCCCAGCAGGCCGGCTACGGCGCCGTGCGCGGCGCTGAGCTCGACGAAGGCGTGTGGGAAGTGCTCGCCAGCGGCGCCGATGGCGCGCGCGTTACCGTCCACATCGACGCCGCGAGCGGCGAGATCCTGTCGCCGGCCCAGCCGGGCCAGCGCCAGCTCGGCATCGAGGAGGTGATGGCCCGCCTCGCCGCCGCCGGTTACAACGACGTCAAAGAGATCGAGCGTGACGACGGCTTCTGGGTCGCCGAGGTCCGCACGTCGATGGGTTTCGAACGCGACGTGCGCGTGCACCCGATCACCGGTGCCGTCGAGGTCGAGCGCTGGGACGACTGATTGTCCCGCACGGCGCCGTCTCGCTTGCCGGACGGCCTCAGATGGAAGGCTGTGGGCTCGAGAGGGCCCGCAGCCTTTCGTATTTCAGGGCCGCGTAGCGTGCATGCAAGGCGTGGAAGCGCCACGCGCCCGAGCCATCGAGCATTCCGCCGCGCAGCAGCAGGTTCTTGAGCAAGTAGGCGAGGGCTGCTGCTGGGCCGCGCAGCGCCGCTGCGCGCTTGCCGCGCGCGGCGCGTTCCTTGGCCCAGAGCCCTGCGTAGCGCTGCAGCTTCGCCCAATACTCGGCTTCCGAACGCGCGGTGTCGTGCTCCATGCGAATGTCCGACACCCGGAGGCGCAGGCCGTCGGTGATGAAACGCTCGTGGACCGGGCTTTCCTCGTGGCGGCAGTGGGCCCGGAACAACCGGTGCACCGGCTCGCACGCGAAGCTGCCGAAGCGCATCACCGTCCCGAGGAAATGCGTGCGCCTGGGCAGCGTGAACACATCGGTCGTGTCCGGCGCGCCCGATGCGAAAAGCGCGCGCAGCGCCGCCTGCGCATCGGGCTCCAGCCATTCGTCGGCGTCCAGCAGCAGCACCCAGGGTTGGGTGGCCTGTTCGATCGCGAGGTTCTTCTGGCGGCCGAAGCCGAGCCAAGGCTGGTCGACCACTCGGGCCCCGAGGCGGCGTGCCAGCTCGGGCGTGCCGTCCGTGGACTGCGAATCCACCACCGTCACGTCACGGCAGACGGCCAGCATCGAGCGCAGGCAGCGCTCGATGCGGTCGGCCTCGTTGAAGGTGATGACGACGCCGGAGAGGGGCAGGGGATCGGCCATGCCGGTATTGTAGGCGCCGATTCCGTTACCGCCGACGCGTGTCGCGCTCCCCGATGCCCCCTTCCGACGCGATACCGAGCCCGGCAGCGCGCCCCCTGCGCGTCATGCACTTCGTCACCGGTGGGTTCTCCGGCGGTGCCACCCAGGTGGCGATCGCGCTGGTGAACGCGGCGCGCGCCGAGCCCGGTTTCGAGCCCCTGCTGGTGCTGCGGAGGAAACGCCGGACGCCGCCGGAGCGCCTTGCCGAATTGGACGCCGCGGGCACGCCGTTCCGCGCCGTGCCGGGCTGGTCGCACGCGGCCACGATCTGGGCGCTGGTGCGGCTGTGCCGCGAGTTCCAGCCCGACGTGCTGTTCTGCCACGGCTTCTCGGAACACCTCTGGGGGCGCTACGCCGGCCTGCTCGCCAAGGTGCCGCACCTCGTGCACGTCGAGCACAACATTCGTGAGCGCTACACCCGTTGGCGGCTGGCGCAATCACGCTGGTTGGCGAAGCGCACGGCGCGCATCGTCGGCTGCTCGGAGGGTGTGCGGGACGTGCTGTTGGCGCAGGGCATGCCCGCCGAGCGCACCGTCGCGATTCCCAACGGCATCCGCCTCGAGCCCTTCGCTGCCGCCGATTCCGTGGACTTCGCCTCGCGCGTGCCCGGCATCGTCATGGTGGCGCGCTTCGCCAAGCAGAAAGACCACGCCACCCTGCTGCGCGCCGTGGCGCTGCTGCGCGAACGCGGCCTCGCGCCGCCCGTGCAGTTCGCCGGGGGTGGCAAGTCCCTGCATCGCGCGCCGCTCGAACGGCTGGCCAAGGAGCTGGGCATCGCCTCGCAGGTGGCCTTCCTCGGCGTGGTGCGCGACGTGCCGGCGCGATTGATGGCGCATCGCATCGCTTGCCTGTCGACGCACTACGAGGGCATGCCGCTCGCCCTCATCGAAGGCATGGCCGCCGGTTGCGTCGCCGTGGCCAGCGCGGTGCCGGGGGTGCGGGAAGTGCTGCGCGACGGGGTGGACGGCCGGCTGGTGCCCGAGGGCGACGCCGTCGCCCTCGCCGATGCGCTGGAGGCGCTGTTGCGCGATCCGGCCGAGGCGGAGCGGCTGGCCGCGGCTGGCCGGGCCCGCGCCGTCGCCGAGTTCAGCCGGGAACGCATGAACCGGGATTACGCGGCGCTCTGCCGCGCCCTCGTGGGCGTATGATCCGCCCGCAACGACGAGGTGCGGGGAGCGCGTGAATATTCTGATCCTTGGGGCGGGCCAGGTGGGCACCTCCGTGGCGGCCGCGCTGGCCTCCGAGAACAACGACATCACGGTCGTCGATACCGACCACCAGCGCCTTCGCGACCTCGCCGAGCGGCTCGATATCCGCACCGTCGTCGGCCACGGCTCGCTGCCGTCGGTGCTGTCGCATGCCGGCGCGGAAGAGGCCGAGCTGCTGGTGGCCGTCACCTCGAGCGACGAGGTCAACCTGCTCGCCTGCCAGATCGCGCAGTCGCGCTTCCGCACGCCAACGCGGGTGGCACGCCTCCGTGAATCGGAGTACCTCGACCTCGGCGTCCTGAAGGACCCGCGCACCTCGCCAGTGACGGCGGCCATCAGCCCCGAAACCCTGGTGGTCCGCCACATCGAGCGCCTCATCGGCTACCCCGGTGCGCTGCAGGTGCTCGATTTCGCCCAGGGCCGCGCCCAGCTCGTCGCCGTGCGCGCCATCGAAGGCGGCGCCCTGGTGGGGCACCAGTTGCGCGAACTGCGCAACCACCTGCCGGCCGGCGCCGACGCCCGCGTGGCGGCGATCTTCCGTCGTGGCAAGCCGGTGAAGCCGGAGGCCTCGACGGTCATCGAGATCGACGACGAGGTGTTCTTCCTCGCCGACCGCCGGCACATCCCGGCGGTGATGGCCGAACTGCGCCGCGTCGAGAAGAGGCCGACGCGCCGCGTGCTGATCGCCGGCGGCGGCAATATCGGCCGCAACCTCGCCAAGGCGCTGGAGAACCGCTACTCGGTGAAGGTGATGGAACGCTCGCGCGAGCGTGCGCGGTCGATCGCCGAAGACCTGCTCAACTCCATCGTGCTGGTCGGCGACTGCGCCGACGAAGAGCTGCTGCGCGAGGAGAACATCGACCAGACCGACATCTATTGCGCGCTGACCAACGACGACGAGGCCAACATCCTCTCGGCCATGCTCGCCAAGCGCCTCGGTTGCCCGCGCGTGCTCGCGCTGATCAACCGCCCGGCCTACGCCGAACTGGTGGAAGGGGGCAGCATCGACATCGCCGTGAGCCCCCAGCAGGTGACGCTCGGCGCCCTGCTCGCGCACATCCGCGAGGGCGCGCCGGCGCAGGTGTATTCGCTGCGTCGTGGCGTGGCCGAGGCCGTCGAGGTCGTTGCGCGCGGCGATCGCCGCAGCTCGCAGGTCATTGGCCGCGGACTGGAGGATCTCGCCCTGCCGCCCTCCGCGACCATCGGCGGCATCGTCCGCGGCGACCAGCTGCTGATCGCCCACCATGACGTCGTGGTCGAGCCTGAGGACCACCTGATCGTCTTCGTGATGGACAAGCGCGAGATGCCGCAGGTGACGGCGCTGTTCCAGGCCGGCGCGACGTGGCTCTGAGTCCGTACTCGCTGTTGTCGGAGCGCTCGCGCACCCTGCTGCGCATCTTCGGCGCGATCATCGCCCTCTCGGCGACGATCTCGCTGCCGCCGCTTTTCCTCGCCTGGTGGTGGGACGAGCCCAGCGCCACGGCTTTCCTCGAGAGCTTCCTGGTCGCGGGCATCGCCGGTTTCATCCTGTGGTTCCCGGTGCGCAACGCCCACTACGAGATGCGGCTGCGCGACGGCTTCCTGATCGTCTCCGGGGTGTGGATCATCGCGATTCTCGTGACGGCCCTGCCGTTCATGCTCACCGAGCCGAACCTCAGCTACACCGACGCGGTGTTCGAGGCCGCGTCCGGCCTGACGACCACGGGTGCCACCGTCATCGTCGGCATCGAGAACCTGCCCAAGAGCGTGCTGTTCTACCGGGCGTCGCTCTGCTACTTCGGCGGCATGGGCATCGTGATCCTCGCGGTGGCGATCCTGCCGATGCTGCGCATCGGTGGCATGCAGCTGTTCCGGGCCGAGACCACCGGTCCGCAGAAGGACAGCAAGCTGACGCCGCGGATCGCCGACACCGCCAAGGCGCTGTGGCTGGTCTACACCGGCCTCGTGCTGCTGTGCACGCTGTCGTTCTGGGTCGGCGG
The DNA here is from genome assembly GCF_044377035.1 of Silanimonas sp. Classification (GTDB taxonomy): domain Bacteria; phylum Pseudomonadota; class Gammaproteobacteria; order Xanthomonadales; family Xanthomonadaceae; genus Silanimonas. Next base: position 5,826 of record NZ_JBILJW010000023.1, on the reverse strand, counting down.
CATGACTTTCTTCGATTCGATTACCCATGCGATGAGCACGGTGGCGACCGGCGGCTTCGGCAACTACGACGCCAGCTTCGGCTACTGGAACAGCCCGCTGCTGGACAGCATCGCCATCCTCTTCATGTTTCTCGGCGGCCTTAATTTCGGCCTGCACTGGTACGCGTGGCGGCGCGCCACGCTCGGGCACTACAAGGCCGATGCGGAGTTCCTGAGCTTCTTCTGGATCTGCGTGGTGATCAGCGTCATGGTGGCCTTGGCCGTATGGCTGGGGGGGCGCTTCGACAGCCCGATGGAAGCGCTGCGCCACGCCACCTTCCAAGTGGTGTCGAACATCACGACCACCGGCTTCGTCACCACCGGATTCGTCGATTGGCCGGGCCTCGCGCCGCTGGCGCTGATGATGGTCGGCTTCATCGGTGGCTGCGCGGGTTCCACCTCCGGCGGCATGAAGGTGGCGCGCGTGCAGATGGTGGTGCGCCAGGGCTATCGCGAGCTGAAGCAGCTCGTGCACCCGAAGGGCCAGTTCCTGGTGAAGGTGGGCGGGAAGCGCGTCTCCGAGAGCGTGGTCATCTCGGTGGCGGGCTTCTGCACGCTCTACATCCTCAGCTTCCTTGTGATGACGTTGGCGCTCACGGCTGATGGCGTCGACATCGTCACCGCGTTCTCGGCGATCGCCGCCTGCATGAACAACATGGGGCCGGGCCTCGGCGCGGTGGCCTCGCACTTCCGCGACATGAGCGATTTCGCGGTGTGGGTGTGCAGCTTCGCGATGGTGCTCGGCCGCCTCGAGGTGTTCACGCTGCTGGTGCTGCTGACGCCCCAGTTCTGGCGGGATTGATTCCCGCGTCGCGCGGCATCAGTGCGCGCAGGCGGGCTGCCAGCGCCTCGGCCTCGGCGACGGCGAGATAGGGGATCCGTAGCGCCGGTTCCATCGGCGAAGCGCCCGCCGTGTCGAGGTGCAGCGTGGCCATGCCGTGGCGGCGGTCGAAGGGCGACTGGGTGATCTGCAACGCGTGCAGCTTGCGTGCTTCGGCGAAGCGCCAGTGGCGATCGAGCCAGCCCTGGCGGAACGCAACCACGCCGCCGCCGAGGGTCCATGCCGAATAGCGGGCCCAGACCCGCGCGCGCAGGTAGACAGGCGCCAACAGCGCCAAGGCCCAGAGGCCCACTGGGCCCTCGAAGTAGACGAGCAGCGCGGTGCCGGCGAGCACGGCCATCGCGAGTGGCGCGAACACGCGCCACCAGGCGCGCGGATGCAGGGCTTGCCAGTCCTGCAGCGGCCAACTCCCGTCCGGCAGGAGGGCCGCGAGCATGCCGTCCATGCCGTCGGGCGCGGCCAGTGGCACGAGGTCGCGCACCGACTGGCTCTCGTTCACGGCTTCCACCGAGGCGCGGTCGACGCGCAGGCTCTGCCGGCCGAACCAGCGGTGCAGCAGTGTTTCGCGCAAGGAGTAGGCCTGGATGCGGCGCTTCGGCAGGTGGCTGCGCACGCGGCTGATGAGCCCGCGTTCGACGCGCAGTTCGCGCTCGCCCGCGTGCAGGCGGAAGTCATGGAACTGCAGGATGGCGAGTGCCACCGATAGCAGGCGCACGGCAACGATCATGGCCACCAGCAGGCCGAAGGCCAGGCCCGCATAGGCCACGGGGCCGAGGTGCCAGGCTTCCGCCATGGCGATGCCCTCGCGGCCCACCGATTCGATGCCGTTGCTCAGTCGCTTGGTGAAGACGTCACCCGCCTGAGTCACGTAGGCGAAGCCCGCGGCGACCACCAGCATGCCGCGGTTTGAAATCAGCCCGAGGCGAACCAGCTCGCGCGTCGGCAAAGCGAGCCAAAGCACCGGGGCGTCGTCTTGCGCCGCGTTGCCGCCTCCGTCCGCCACCTGCGCCGCACGCGCCCGGTTCGCACCTTCTCGCACCCTGGCCTCGAGGGCGTTCGCCTGCTCGAGCTTGAGCACCTGCATCTGCGCCTCGGCCTGGCCCATGCCGCCCGCGGACTCCAGCCGCACCTCCGCCACGCCCACGAGGCGATGCAGCAGGTTCTGGTGCAGGGTGACGTTCTGCACGCGGTCGAAGGGAATGAGGCGCAGGTTGCGCTGCAGCAGCCCGCTGCGGATCACTAGGGCGCTCTCGAGGAAGCCGTAGCGGTAGGTGAAGTACTGCCAGACCGCCACCACGGCCAGCATCGCGGCCCCGGCGAGGCCGATCAAGTCGCCGATGTCGTCCCCGTCCTCCCGGCTGCCGCCGAGCAGGAGGACGAGCAGGGGCAGCGCGAACATGCGCAACTGGGCGATCAGCGTGAACAGCCAGGACAGCGGATGCAGCCGCTGCGTGGCGGCGGCCTGCAAGGCCTCGCGGTCGTCGCGCCCCGGCGCGTCGGTGGCATCAGCCATGCGCGGCGTCGTCGTGCTCGCGCTGGCGCGGCACCAGGGCATCGCGCAGCTGGTTGGCGCTGTCCTCGTCGAAGCCGGGCTGGCGAACGGCGCTCAGGCGCGTTCCGGCGGTGTGCACCACGAGGGTGGCGAGGCCGTAACGGCGTTCGATCGGCCCGCGCTCGATGTCGAGGTGCTGCACGCGCGCGCGCGGCACCAGCACTTCCGAACGCCAGAAGCGGCCGCGGCGCACCCGCAGGCCATCGTCATCGAGCCGCCAGCGGGTGTAGCGGAAGGCGAGGGTGGCGCGCCACAGCGCCAGCGCGAGGCAGAGCGCCAGCGCACCGAGCGCCATGCCGAGATGCCACCACGCCGGCCCGTCGGCGAAGGCGAGGACGACCGCTGGGATCGTGCCGAAAGCCAAGCCGAACACCGCGCCGGCGATCGCCGAGGACAGTCGGAAGCAGCGTCGCGCGGCGTCGGGCAGCGGCTGCCAGGGGGTGTCGCCCGGCCAGTCCATCAGCGAGTCGGTCATCAATAGCATTCCGGCCAATACGGGTTCACGGGGGCTTCGTTGGCACGCTGGCCCTTGAAGCGCTTGTAGGTCCACTGGTACTGCGCGAGATCGCGGCGGGCGAACGCCTCGACTGCCGAGTTCAACGCGTCGAGCCCCGCCTGCACAGGCCCGGAGGTCACGGCGGCCGGCAGCGGCTCGATGACCATGCGGAAGCGCCCGCCGGGCAGCCGTTCCGCGGCCGCGAGCAGGAAGCGCGCCTCCGGGTGGCGCGCGCCGAGACGGTGCAGCAGGGTCATGGTCAGCGAAGGTACGCCGAAGAACGGCGACCACTGGCCGCCGGTAGCGTCCGGGGTCTGGTCGGGCGTGATGCCGAGGGTCTCGCCGCGTTGCAAGGCGCGCAGCAAGGGCTTCATCCCGTGCACGTCGGCGGGCACGGCGCTGACGCCACCGCGTTCGCGGGCGAGCCGCAGGAAGGCGTCGACGGCGGCGAACTTGCCGCGCGTGTAGATCAGCGTGATCGGGCGCCGGTTGGCCATCCACTGCACCAGCAACTCCCAGTTGCCGTAATGCGGCGCGACGATGACCACCGGCCCGCGACGCTCGGCATCCTCGAGATGGGGCAGGCCCAAGACATCGATGATCGCCTCGAGGTTGCGGGCCCGCGGGCGCGTCCAGAAGCGCAGGCTCTCCATCAGGGTGAGGTAGGTCTGCACCAGCGAGGCGTGGGTCAGCGCGGGATCGATCCCGGTCAGACGCAGGTTGCAGTCGATCACCCGAACCGCGCCGCCGCGGCGGCGGCACTCGCGGGCGGCGAGTCGTTCGGCGATGGCCGCGCGCAGGCGCGGGCCGGGCGATCCAGCCAACCAGGCGAGGGCGCGCAGGGCATGGGCCGACAGGGGAGAGCGCATGGCCGGAGTCTAGCGGAGCCGGCTTGACGCCCCGCAGGGTGGATCGCGAGCATTCATCGATGATCGCCCTCATCCAGCGCGTCCTCCACGCCAGCGTCGACGTCGACGGCGAGACTGTCGGCGCCATCGGTCCGGGCCTGTTGGCCTTCGCCTGCGTGCAGCCCGGCGATACCCCCGCGCGCATCGCAAAGATGGCCGACCGCCTCGCCGCCTACCGCGTGTTTGCCGATGCCGCGGGCCGCATGAACGTCGGGTTGAGGGACCATGGCGGCGGGCTGCTGCTGGTCAGCCAGTTCACGCTGGGTGCCGACACCGCCTCCGGGCTGCGGCCGAGCTTTTCCACCTCGGCGCCGCCGGGCGAGGCCCGCGCCGGTTTCGACGCTCTCGTCGCGGTCTGTCGCGCCCGCCTCCCGGTGGTCGAAACCGGGCGTTTCGGCGCCCACATGCAGGTGTCCCTGGTCAACGACGGACCGGTCACGTTCTGGCTCGAAACCTGAGGGCGGCACGCCCGCCTGAACGAAAACCCATTTCCGATCAATTACTTGGCGTGAATGCCGAGGGCGCCGGTATAATAGCCGGTTCCCGCTCTCTCCTCTCGGTACCCCCTCCATGGCAACTCCGCGTCCGGAGCAGCAGTCCGAAATCAAGCAGCTGATCAGCAAGGGTCTGGAACAGGGTTACCTGACCTACGCCGAAGTCAACGACCACCTCCCCGACGACGTCGTCGATCCGGAGCAGATCGAAGACATCATCGGCATGATCAACAGCATGGGCATCGAGGTGCATGAAGTCGCACCCGACGCCGAAACCCTGTTGCTCACCGACGCGACGAGCACCCGCGAGGCGGACGAAACCGCCGCCGAGGAAGCCGCCGCCGCGCTGAGCGCGATCGACGCCGAAGGCGGTCGTACGACCGACCCGGTGCGCATGTACATGCGCGAGATGGGCACGGTCGAGCTGCTGACCCGCGAAGGCGAGATCGCCATCGCCAAGCGCATCGAGGAAGGCCTGCACCAGGTGCAGAACTCGCTCGCGGCGTTCCCGTGGACGATCCAGATCATCCTCGACGACTACGCGCTGCACCAGGAAGGCAAGAAGCGCCTCTCCGAGATCGTCACCGGCTTCGCCGACCTCGAGACGCCCGAGCTGTTCGGTGGTGCGCCGATCGAAGCCGTCGCCGACGAAGAGGAAGAGGTTGAGGTCGAAGGCGGCGACGACGAGGAAACCGAGACCCAGACCGGCCCGGATCCGGTCGAGGTCGCGCGTCGCATGGAGCTGCTCAAGGGCCACTTCGGCAAGTTCGAGAAGACGCACGCCAAGTACGGCTCGGCCGACAAGAAGACGGTCAAGGCCCGCGAGGAAATGGCGGGCGAGTTCATGAAGCTCAAGCTGCCGCTGGCGCTGATCGACGCGCTGGTGCGCAAGGTCCGCGAGGTGGTTTCCGAGATCAAGGACCACGAGCGCAAGGTGCTCGACATCTCGACGCGCCTCGCGAAGATGCCGCGCAAGGACTTCATCAAGGCCTGGCCGGGCAACGAAACCAACCTCGAGTGGGCCGACGAGATCATCCGTCGCAAGCAGAAGTGGTCGTCGGGCATGCGCGAGCATCGCGATGCCATCCTCGCCCAGCAGAACGCGCTGATCGCCCTCGAGGGTGCACTGTGCCTCGCGCTGGGTGAGATCAAGGACACCGCCCGCGCGATGGCCTATGGCGAGGCCAAGGCCCGCAAGGCGAAGAAGGAGATGGTCGAGGCCAACCTGCGCCTCGTGATCTCGATCGCCAAGAAGTACACCAACCGCGGCCTGCAGTTCCTCGACCTCATCCAGGAAGGCAACATCGGCCTGATGAAGGCCGTCGACAAGTTCGAATACCGCCGCGGCTACAAGTTCTCGACGTATGCGACCTGGTGGATCCGCCAGGCCATCACCCGCTCGATCGCCGACCAGGCGCGCACCATCCGCATCCCGGTGCACATGATCGAGACGATCAACAAGCTCAACCGCATCTCGCGGCAGATGCTCCAGCAGT
>NZ_JBILJW010000011.1:0-120989 GCF_044377035.1 Silanimonas sp. | reverse complement strand
AGGACAAGATCCGGAAGGTCCTGAAGATCGCCAAGGAACCGATCTCGATGGAGACGCCGATCGGCGACGACGAGGATTCGCACCTCGGCGACTTCATCGAGGACACGAACGCCGAGTCGCCGCTGGAGAACGCGACGACCACCGGCCTGTCCGAGACGGTCCGCACCGTGCTTTCCGGCCTGACGCCGCGCGAGGCCAAGGTGCTGCGCATGCGCTTCGGCATCGACATGAACACCGACCACACCCTCGAGGAAGTGGGCAAGCAGTTCGACGTCACCCGCGAGCGCATCCGCCAGATCGAAGCCAAGGCCCTGCGCAAGTTGCGCCATCCGAGCCGCTCCGAGCAGCTGCGCAGCTTCCTCGACCTCGAGTAAGCCGCCCGCGCCCGCAAGGCCCCGACGCCCCGCCCCGCGCGGGGCGTCGCCGTTTCGGAGCCCGGAGGGGTGGCTGGTGCTGTGAATTGACGCGGCCTTCATGCATCCTCGCGGCTCCCCGCGTGGGGCCACCCGCGCCTCGGCGCGCTCGTAAGGACTAGGACCGGCAAATGGCGATCGACACCACGAACAGCGGCTCGGCCGCGCCGGCACGGAAGGGCAGCACGCTGACCTGGTGGATCCTCGGTGCCCTGGTGCTTGGGATCATTGTCGGCGCCATCGTCAACGCCACCGTCGCCGACACGACGGCGGTGGTCGACGGCCTCACCATCGTCACCACCGTCTTCCTCCGGCTGATCAAGATGATCATCGGGCCGCTGGTCTTCGCCACGCTGGCCGTCGGCATCGCCAAGATGGGCGACCTCGGGACGGTGGGTCGCATCGGCCTGAAGGCGATGACCTGGTTCCTCGGCGCGTCGCTGGTGTCGCTCACCCTGGGCCTGGTGCTCGTGAACCTGTTCCAGCCGGGCGTCGACACCGGCCTGGTGCTCCCTGACGCCGGTGCGCAGAGCGGCATCGCCGTCAGCGGCCTCACCCTGAAGGACTTCGTCACCCACCTCGTGCCGACGAGCATCGCCGACGCGATGGCGCGCAACGAGATCCTGCAGATCGTCGTGTTCTCGGTGTTCTTCGGCGTGGCCTGCGCCGGCGTGGGCGACAAGGCCAAGGTGATGGTCGATGCGCTCGAAGGCCTCAGCTACGTGATGCTGAAGGTCACGATGCTGGTGATGTGGTTCGCCCCGTTCGCCGTGTTCGCCGCCGTGGCGGCGACGATCTCGAAGAGCGGACTTGACGTGCTGGCCGTCTACGGCAAGTTCATGGGCCAGTTCTATCTCGGCATCGTGCTGCTCTGGGGCCTGCTCTTCCTCGCGGCTTTCGCCATCCTGCGGCGGCGCGCGGTCGGGTTGTTCCGCGCCGTTCGCGAGCCGACGCTGCTCGCATTCGCCACGGCATCGAGCGAGGCCGCCTATCCGAAGACGCTGGCCCAGCTGGAGAAGTTCGGCTGCAGCAACCGCGTGGCGTCCTTCGTTCTGCCGCTCGGCTATTCGTTCAACCTCGACGGTTCGATGATGTACTGCACCTTCGCGGTGGTCTTCATCGCGCAGGTGTACGGCATCGACCTGACGTTGGGGCAGGAGATCACGATGCTGCTCGTGCTCATGGTCACCAGCAAAGGCATGGCCGGCGTGCCGCGCGCCTCGCTGGTGGTCATCGCGGCGACGCTGGCGCAGTTCGACATCCCGGAGGCCGGCCTGCTGCTGCTGCTCGGCGTCGACCACTTCCTCGACATGGCGCGTTCGGCGACGAACGTCATCGGCAACACCGTCGCGACGGCCGTGGTGTCGAAGTGGGAGGGTCAGTTGCGCGCGGAAGGCGAGGCGAATCCCGACCTCATCGATGCGGTCGGTCCCGCGGAGCCCGAGCCCGGCCCCCTGCGCTGAGTCCCCGAAAACGACGCGACCCGCGTCATGGACGCGGGTCTGCGTGCCGCATCGCTACAATCGCGGCGAGCGGGCCCATAGCTCAATGGTTAGAGCACGGGACTCATAATCCCTTGGTTCCAGGTTCGAGTCCTGGTGGGCCCACCAGTCTCGTTCAGTGCGTCCGGATCGTTGCGTCGCTGTGCGCCCACTGCGCCACGACCGCCACGCGCATCGCGCGGATCAGCTCGGCCGAGGTCGGGAAACGCCGGAACGCGGTCGGGTTCGCCAGGGTCCAGGCCTCGCCGAGGGTGGTGCGGCCGGCGATCGCCCGCGTCCTCAACCGCTCCCAGCCGGCGGCGTTCGGCTTGCCCAGGTAGGCCAGGATCGCGTCCTTGGTGGCCGCCGCGAGGGGGCCGTCGGCGTCCGTGCAGCCCTTGAAGATGCCGGGTTCGTTCATGCCTGCCGTGCGGGCGGCGTGGGCGGGGGCGTCGGCGGTGGTGTCGAACATGGCGAGCTCCGGGTCGGGTCTCCCGAAGCGGAGCAAGATCCGTGCCAGTCTTTTGGCGTGACGGACGTCAAGTTCCGGGCGTCTTTGGCGCCGGAAATCCGTGCCGGAGGGTCAGGCCGCCGGGTCGAGGAAGCCGTCCCGGCGCCAGGTGAGCACCAGCGTGTCGCGGTGGCCGGCGGCGCCGTCCGGCTGCAGGGGCGTCGTCTCGTGGATCATCCGGGCGTCGTCGAGCAGCAGGGCGGTGCCGGGTTCGACCATCGTGAATCGGAGGCCGGCCGGGCCTTCGGCGTCGAACACCCGGGTTTCGCCGCCGCGCACGGCCACCCGCTCGATCAGGACCACCGCCACGAAATCGACGCCGTCCCGATGCGCGCCTTCCGGCGTGGGGCGCCCGATGCCCTGGGCCGTGTCGATCCGGAACTGGTGCACTTCGACGAAGGGGAGGGCATGGCCCGCGGCGGCAGCGCACGCCGCCCCCAGCCCGGTGACGAGTCCGAGGAAGGCCGGGTCGGCCAGCGTGGCCTCGAGCACCGGGGCGAACCAGCGCTCGTAGCCGCCGTGCAAGGCGTTGTAGTCGGTGGGTTGCCAGTGCGGCCGCTCGACGCGCTGTTCGATGCGTCGCCCATCCGCGCTCATCACCAGCGAGGCATGGCGACGGAAGCGGTAGCGGCCGCCATCGCGCAGGTGCTCGTCCGGCGGCAGGTCGGCCCAGTGCGTAGCGAGGCCGGCGAGGGCCGCGGCGGCGACGCCGGCGGCGCGGGCGCTGGCGGCGGCCGAGAGCCGGGCGAAGCCCTGCGCGGCCAGCGTTTCCGCCGGGGTGTCGTCGTCGAGGCGCCAGGACGGCGTGGTGATCGCGCTCATCCGCGCATTGTGCGGTGGCGGCGCGGCCGCGGGCAGGGGGCGCGGGCTCGGGCACAATGCCGCGCCCTCATCTGCTGATGCCGACGCCGTGCCCAACGCGCTCCTCGACACGATCGAAACCACCACTGGCGCCAAGCCGGTCTTCTCGGTGATCTGGCTGCACGGCCTCGGCGCCGACGGCCACGACTTCGCGCCGATCGTTCCCGAGCTGGTGCGCAAGGACTGGCCGGCGCTTCGTTTCGTGTTCCCGCACGCGCCGGTCATGCCGATCACCATCAACAACGGCCACGCGATGCGCGCGTGGTACGACATCGTCAGCCTTGATTTCTCGAAGGTGCGCGAGGACGCCGCCGGCGTGCGCCGTTCGATCGCTGATGTCGATGCCCTGGTGGCGCGCGAGCGCGACCGCGGCGTGCCGGCGAACCGCATCATCCTCGCCGGCTTCTCGCAGGGAGGCGCGATCACGCTGGCCGCCGGCCTGCGCCGCGAGCAACCCTTCCTCGGGCTGGCGGCGCTCTCGACCTACCTGCCGCTGGCGGCGGACACTCCTGCGGAAGCCACGCCCAAGGGCCTCGCCACGCCGGTCTTCATGGCGCACGGCACGCAGGACCCGGTGGTGCCCTTCGCTGCGGGCCAGAAATCCGCGGACGCACTGAAGGCCCTCGGCATGGACGTGGCCCTGCGCCGCTACCCGATGCCGCATTCGGTGTGCGCGGAGGAGATCCGCGACCTCGGTGACTGGATGACAGCGTGCTTCGCGGGTTGACGGTTCAGGCGAATTTGCCGCGGCCCCAAAGCAGCAGAAACGCTGCGGCGAGGTCGCGATACCCGCGACTTCGGCTGATGTCCGGGCGAAGCCCCGGGTGAGCGGGAATAAGCTCGGGCGTCCTCCCGACGCAGCGAGCCACCCATGCCCCTGTCCATGCTTCGCTTTGTTGCGATCCTCGTGATCGCTCTCATCGCTTCGATGCCGGCGTGGTCGACGCCGCCAACGACGGTGCCGCCGGCATCCGCCGGCGCGACCGTCGACGACTCAGCGCGCGGCGACGAACTCCGACGCACGGTCGTTGCCCCCGCCTTGCGTGCCTGGTTCGAAGCGCATCGCGATGAGTGGGCGCCAACCGAGGCCGAGATCGACCGCATGGTCGCGTGGACCCATGAGGCAAACCGCTGCCCGGGGCGCGAGCCGACGCCGGCGCTTGATGCCGAGGTGTCGCGCCAGATCGCGACGGCTTTTGTCGCTGGACCGAAGAGGCAGCGATTCCTGCAGCGGCGCTTCGGCGGAAAGCGCGTGCTCTGGCAGCAGTTCGGCGTCGAGGCCTTCGACGCGACGTATCGCCTGGTCCTGTCGCTCGAGAAGGAGGGCCAGATCGTTTTCGCGACGCCGGCCGATCGCGCACTGGCGCTGGACTACTGGACGCGCGACCAGGGGGCTTGGACCAGCGACTACAAGAGCGACGACGAATCGTTCCGGATGGTCTACGACGCGCCGCCGTGCCCTCCGGAGTGAGGGCCTCAGCGCGCGTCGTGTTCAGCCAGCACGTGCGAGCCGACCATGATCATCTTCAGCATCTCGACCAGCTGCTCGACGACTTCGCCGCGCCGCTCTCGCGGCAGGTCGATGGCGGTAGCGCCCATGGCGAACACCAAGCGCGTCATCGCCGTGGCCACCAGGGCCGGCGCGTGCACGGGCCGGCCGCCGGCTTCCGAGAGCCGCACCAGGTCGATGCAGAGCTCTTCCTCGAAGGTGCGCAGTTCGCGCTCGACGGCGGCCTTGTAGGCGTCGGAGCCAACCATCCCTTCCCGCAACAGGATGTGCAGCAGGCGCTCGTCGGCGTCGAGCTGCTCCATGAAGGTCTCGATCGAGGTGCGGATGACGCTGCGCCCCGGCTTCAGGCGCGTGCGCGCCTCGCGGATGATCGTGCGCAGGCTGCGGCCGCCGAGTTCGATCAGCGCGATGGCCAGCGCGTCCATGTCGCGGAAGTGCCGGTAGAAGCTGTTCGGGGCGATGTCGGCCTCGCGCGCCACCTCGCGCAGCGAGAGCGTGGACACGCTTCGATGGGGCCCCAGCAGGCGCAGGGCGGCGGCGATGAGGTCGTCGCGGCTGATCTGCGGTTTGCGCCCGGGGCCCGAGGGCGTGGCGCGGGGCGGATGGAGGGGAACGGGATCGCTCATGGGGCCCAGTGTAGGTGGCAGGGTGGGGCCGGCTCGACCCCGGATGAACGCCGCCCGGCAGCGCGATTGAATTCCGGGATGGCTGTCTATACGTCTGTCTGCACGACTGTATAGTATTCCCCAGCGCCACCGCCCCAGCCGAGCCCCGCATGTCCTTCGCCCTTGCGCCGCCCCCGTTCCGCCCCGCCTGGCATTACTGGCGCGGCCTGCTGCAGCCCGGCTGGAGCCCGTATGGCAACACCGCGCGGCTGGTCCGCCGCGAAGCGGCCTCGGTAGACAGCGAGACCCTGTGGCTGAAGCCTTTCCAGCGCCTGCAGGACTGGCAGCCCGGCCAGCACTTGAGCTTCGGCTTCGAGCTGGACGGCCGCCGCTTCCAGCGCAGCTTCACCCTGACCAGCCTGCCGGGCCAGCGCGAGATCGCCATCACCGTGCGCAAGGTGGCCGGCGGTCGCTTCGCTGACTGGCTGTCCGAGGCCCGCGATGGTGCTCGGCTGCAGATCAGCGAGCCCTGGGGCGGCATGGCCTTCGAAATGCCGGACGCCCCGCAGCGGATGCTGATGGCCGCCGGCAGCGGCATCACCGCGGCGATCGCCCAGGTGCGCGCGGCGGCGGAGCGCGGCCAGCTGGCCGGCCTGTCGCTCGCCTACTGGGTGCGCGAGCGCGCCGAAGCCTGCTTTGTCGAAGAACTGCGCGCGCTGCAGGCGCGCTTCCCGGATTTCCAGTTCCGCCTGTTCCTCACGGGTGAAGCGCCCGCCGCGGCGCACGAAGCCGAAGGTCGCCTCGACGAGGCCACGCTGGCCGCACTCCCCGGCAGCCCGCAGGGGGCCGAAGTGCTCGCCTGTGGCCCGACCGGCTTCGTCGCGCGCGTCGAGGCGCTGTTGCGCGAAGCCGCGGCGCGCATCGCCACCGAGAGCTTCACGCCGCCAGTGCTGCGCGTGCCCGATGTGCCGGCCGCCGCGGTGCAGCTCACGCTGCTGAAGAGCGGACGCACCCTGAGTATCCCCACCGACACGCCCCTGCTCGCCGCGCTTGAAGCGGCCGGGCTGAGGCCCGAACACGGCTGCCGCCAAGGCCTGTGCGGCCGCTGCACCTGTGCCAAGGCCAGCGGCGTGCACGTCGACCTGCGCGACGACAGCGCCCATCCCGAAGCCAGCACCTCGCTGAAGCTCTGCGTCAGCGCGGCACGCACCGACCTTGCGATCGACCTCTGACATGACCGCCCACGCCCCCCTGCTCACCGGCGAGCGCCTCGAAGCCTTCGGCGCCGAACTCGATACGCTTCGCGAGAAGCACGTCCGCGACCTCGGCGCTGCCGACGCCCGCTACATCCGCCGCGTCCGCCACGTGGTGCGCTGGACGGAAGTGATCGGCCGCCTCGCGCTCTATGGCGCGGCGCCCGCGCCCTGGCTGCTCTGGCCGCTGTGGGCCTTCGGCGTGCTGCTGCTCGGCATCTCCAAGATCGTCGACAACATGGAGCTCGGCCACAACGTCATCCACGGCCAGTACGACTGGATGAACGACCCGAGCCTGCAGGGCGACCGCTTCCAGTGGGACCACCTCTGCCCCTCGGACTGGTGGCGGCAGACGCACAACCACAGCCACCACCAGTGGACGAACGTGCGCGGCAAGGACGACGACGTGGGCTATGGCCTGCTGCGCATCTTCCCCGAACAGCGCTGGACGCCGTTCGCGCTGGGCCAGCCGATCTACGCGGCGCTGCTGGCGGTCTTCTACCAGACTGGCATCGCCATCCAGCACCTCAAGCTCGGCCGCTACGTGAAGGGGCGCCGCTCGTGGCGCTACTTCCTCTCCGACGCGAAGCCGCTGCTGCGCAAGCTGCCGTGGCAGGGCGGCAAGGACTACGTGTTCTTCCCGCTGCTGGCCGGCCCCTTCTTCCTGCCGGTGCTGCTCGGGAACATGGCGGCGAACCTCGTGCGGAACCTGTGGACCTTCGTGGTGATCTTCTGCGGCCACTTCACCGCCGACGCGATCACGTTCACGCCGGCACAGGTGAAGGACGAAACGCGGGCCGGCTGGTACCAGCGGCAGATCCGTGGCTCGTCGAACATCGCCGGCGGTTTCCTCATGAACTTCATGACCGGCAACCTGAGCCACCAGATCGAGCACCACCTGTTCCCCGACCTGCCGGCCCGCCGTTATGCCGACATGGCCGTCGAGGTAAAGGCGCTCTGCGAGAAGTACGGCGTGCCGTACAACACGGGTTCGCTGCCGAAGCAGTTCGGCGAAGTGGTGTGGCGGATCGTTCGCCATGCCTTCCCGAGCCGCCCGCACTGGGTGCCCGCCGCCGCGTGAGGCCTGACGGCTGACGGGGCAGGGAGGCGCCGCTACGATGGCGCCATGGATGTCCTGATCGCCGACGACGAACCGCTGGCCCGCGAGCGCCTGGCCGCCCTGCTCGCCGAGTTGGGCGGGCATCGCGTGGTGGCGGCGGTGGGCGACGGCCGCAGTGCCCTCGACGCTTGCCTGAAGCAGCTGCCGGATGTCGTCCTGATGGACATCGAGATGCCGGAGATGGACGGCTTGGAAGCCGCGCGCCATCTCGCCGCGATGGAGTCCCCGCCGGCCGTGGTGTTCTGCACCGCCTACGACGAGCACGCGCTGGCGGCCTTCGAGGCCGCCGCCGTCGACTACCTGCTCAAGCCCGTGCGCGCCGAGCGCCTCGCGGCGGCCCTGCAGCGTGCCGCCGAGCGCCATGCCGGGCGGAAGCAGGCGGTGGCCATGCCGGCGCTGCCAGGCCGTGCGCGCACCCACCTCGCGGCGCGGCTGCGCGGTTCGCTGCGCCTCATTCCCGTCGCCGACATCCGCTACCTGCAGGCGGAAGAGAAATACGTCGTCGTGCACCATGCCCGCGGCGAGGACCTCGTCGAGGATTCGCTCAAGGGGCTCGAAGCCGAGTTCGCCGGGCGATTCCTGCGCATCCACCGCAACTGCCTCGTCGCGCGCGAGCAGTTCAGCGAGCTGCGTCGCTCGCCGGAGGGTGTCGTGCACGCGGTGCTGCGCGACGGCGGTGCCGTGCTCGAAGTGAGCCGACGCTGCCTGCCCGGACTTCGCGACGAATTGAAACACCTGTAGCGCCGGCGACGGCGCCCCTCACGGAACCCGACATGCCCCTGATCCGACTGGCCACGCGCGAGAGCGCGCTCGCCCTCTGGCAAACCGAACACGTCGCCGCGCGCCTGCGCGCCCTGCACCCCGGGCTCGAGGTGCAGCTGGTGCCGATGACCACCCGCGGCGACCAGATCCTCGATCGCGCGCTGGCGGCCGTCGGCGGCAAGGGCCTGTTCCTGAAGGAGCTCGAGGTCGCAATGCTCGAGGGCCGTGCCGATGCGGCCGTCCATTCGCTGAAGGACGTGCCGATGGAACTCGACGGGCCGTTCGTGCTCGCCGCCATCCTCGAGCGCGCCGACCCGTTCGACGCCTTCGTCAGCAACGCCCACGCCACGGTCGATGCGCTGCCGCGCGGCGCGCGCGTGGGCACCAGCTCGCTGCGCCGGCAGGCGCAGCTGCGTGCGCTGCGGCCCGACCTCGAGCTGCTCGACCTGCGCGGCAACGTCAACACGCGGCTGGCGAAGCTCGATGCCGGGCAGTACGACGCCATCATCCTCGCCTGTGCCGGCCTGCAGCGCCTCGGTTTCGACGCCCGCATCCGCGAGCGCCTGACGCCACCGCGCCTGCTGCCGGCCGTCGCGCAGGGCGCCATCGCCATCGAATGCCGCGAGGGCGACGCCGACATCGCCCGCCTGCTGCGCGGGCTGGATGACGGCACCACGCGCGTCTGCGTCGAGGCCGAGCGCGCGATGAACCGCGCCCTGCACGGTAGCTGCCACGTGCCGGTGGCCGGTTTCGCCGAGCTGTTCAACGAGAAGCTGCTGCTTCGCGGCGCCGTGGGCGATGCCAGCGACGGCCGCCTCGTGCGGGCGGAAGCGAAGGGCAGCGCCGCCGATCCGGAAGGCCTGGGGCAGCGCGTCGCCGAGGCCCTGCTGGCGCAGGGCGCGGGCGAACTGTTGGGGCACTGAACGCCCCGGCGGATCGGGCCTTTAGGGAATGCGGATGTCCGCGCTGCCGATGTCGCGGTAGCGGACGCGCACGACCTTGCCGCGCCCGGCTGCGCCGCCATCCACCTCCATCTGCAGCAGCGTGTCGCCGTCGCCCACCCAGGCCGTCGAGGTGACCGGCTTCGGGTGTTGCGTGGTGAAGCGGTAGACCTTCGCGGCCTGGCCGTCGAGCGTGGCGTCGGGCAGCGCTTCCACCACCATCGACTCGCGCTGCTTCCGCATCGCGTCCTCATTGCGATACGCGTTGACGATGGCATTGACCGGCACCGGCACCGGCACGGTCATCATCCGGCCGCCCACGTCCATCTGTGCCTGGCCACCGCTGACGATCATCGTCGGGCCACCCTGCGCATTGACGATGCGGTAGCGGTCCGGGGCCTGGAATTCCATGTCGACGTACTTCTCGCCGCTGCCGGCATCGCTCATCGAAGCGCGGAACGAGGGGGCGTCGAGCAGCTTGTCGAAGGCGCGGGCGAGCTCGGCTTTGGCATCGGCCAGCGCCAGCGAGGGCAGGGTGCAGGCGAGGAGGAACACGGTGGCGGACAGGCGCATGGCGGATCTCCGGCGGGTTCGGGGGTGGCCCAGCGTAGCGCCGCCCTGGAGCGGCCGCGACGGCGGCCGGCCGTGCGATGCTAGCCACCCCCGCGTTGAGTCCGAGCCGCCGATGGACCGCTACGAACGCATCCTTGCCCTGCACCGCAGCCTGAAGGCCGCGCGCCTCCCGGTGCCGCTGCAGCGCCTCATGGACGAACTCGGCTGCTCGCGCGCCACGCTTTACCGCGACATCGCCTTCTTGCGCGACGCACTGGGTGCGCCGCTGGAGAGCACCGACGGCGAGGCCAGCTTCCGCTACCTCGAGAAGGAGGCCGAGCGTTTCGAATTGCCCGGCCTGTGGCTGAGCTCCGACGAGCTGCACGCGCTCACCGCCGCGCAGCAGCTGCTCGACCGCACCGGCCCCGGAATTCTTTCGGCGGCGATCGCGCCGCTGAAGGGGCGCATCGATTCCCTGCTCCAGCAGCATGCCGGAGGAAAGCGCTGGCCGATCGAGCGCGTGCGGGTGATCGGCAGCGGCACGCGGCGCGTCGACGAGGCCGCCTTCCGCATGGTCGCCGGCGCGGTGCTCGAGCGCCGCCGCCTGCGCTTCGAATACCTCGCGCGCTCCACCAACACGCGCACGCAGCGCAACGTCTCGCCGCAGCGACTCACGCACTACCGCGACAACTGGTACCTCGACGCCTACGACCACGAGCGCGAGGCGCTGCGCAGCTTCTCCGTCGATCGCATCGCGCATGCGCGCATCGACGACGCGACGGCGATCGACCACCCCGATGCGGAGCTCGATGCCCACCTCGCCTCGAGCTACGGCATCTTCAGCGGTGCGCCCAAGGCCTGGGCGACGATCCGCTTCAGCGCCAAGGCGGCGCGCTGGGTCGCCGACGAGCATTGGCATTCGAAGCAGGAAGGCCGGCTGCTGTCCGACGGCCGCTACGAATTGCGCGTGCCCTACAGCAATGCGCGCGAGCTGCTGATGGACGTGTTGCGCTACGGCCCGGATGCGGAAGTGATCGAGCCGACGCCGCTGCGCGAGCAGCTGCGCACCCTGCTGCAACTGACCGCGGCGGCCTATGACGGTTGAGGGGGCGTTGCCCGCGACGCGCGGCAAGCGCGTCGCCCTCGTGCTCGGCGCTGGCGGCGCCCGAGGCCTCGCCCACATCGGTGTCATCGAAGCCTTGGAAGCGCGGGGCTTCGAGATCGCCGCGATCGCGGGTTCCTCGATGGGGGCGCTGGTCGGCGGCATCCACGCCGCGGGCAAGCTCGACGCCTACCGCGACTGGGCCGACCGGCTCGAACGCAACGATGTGCTGCGCCTGCTCGATGTCACCTTCGGTGCATCGGGGCTGATCCGCGGCGATCGCGTCATCGCGACCCTGCGCGACCTCGTTGGCGAGCACCGCATCGAAGACCTGCCGATTCCCTACGTGGCGGTGGCCACCGACCTCGCGACGCAGCGCGAGGTGTGGTTCCAGCAGGGGCCGCTGTTCGACGCCATCCGCGCATCGATCGCCATCCCGATGGTGTTCACGCCGCACGAGGTGAACGGCCGCGAGCTCGTCGACGGCGGCCTGCTGGCCCCGCTGCCGCTGGCGGCGACGCGAGGCTTCCACTGCGACTACGTCGTGGCTGTCGACCTCAACGCGCGATCCCCGCGCGCACCGACCAGCGAGCCGGTGCCGCTGCGCGAGGCCGAGATGTTCAACGACGACGTGCCGCTGGCCCCCTCGGGCTGGAAAACGCGCGTGGCCTCGTGGTTCAGCGCCCCGCCGCCGCCGGTGGGCGCCACGTCGGCGGCGTCGAGCGGCGGCATCGCCAGCCTGCTCGACCTGATGTCGCGCTCGATGGACACCATGCACTCGCAGATGACGCGATTGCAGGTGGCGCAGGATCCGCCCGACCTCGTCATCCGCGTACCGCGCGATGCCGCCAGCTTCTACGAGTTCTGGCGCGCCAAGGAGCTGCGGGAGCGCGGCCGCGAGTGGGCCGAGGACGCGCTCTCCGCCTGGGTTCGTTAGCGCTGGAGGGCGCAGCGCTTCGGTGACCGCGGTGCGGGGTCGCCGCCGAAGGCCTCGTTCGTGCAGGCCACGCCATCGCGGAATTCGCGCGTCACGCCCCGTCCGTCGTCGGCGCCGTACCAGACCGAGCGGCGGCCACGGAACTGGCAGAAACCGCCTTCGGCCGCGCAATCGGTCCAGCCGTTGCCGGGCCCGCCGCCCTGCCAGCCGCCGCCCTGCCCGCCGCCGCCGGTGCGGAAGGAGCAGTGCTTGACCTCACCCGGAGCGGGGTCGCCGAAGGTGCGGTTGTCGCAGCGCACGCTGCCGCCGCGGACCTCCTGGTCGGTGAAGCGGCGCTCGGAGCCATAGCGGACCGTCGCCGGGCCGGGCAGGCGGCAGACCTCGTTCTCGCGCGCGCAGGGCGTCCAGCCGCCGTTCCAGCCGCCGCTCCATCCGCCGCCGCCGCCCGGGCGACCGCCGCCCGAGTCATAGCGAAGCTCGCAGACCTTGCGTTCGCGCGGCGCGGGGTCGCCGAAAGTCTGGATGCTGCAGTACACGTCGCCGCCGCGGACGCGCCGCTCGTAGTAGCGGCCGTCGATGCCGAAGCGGACCGTGGCGGGGCCATCGACGCGGCAGGTCTCGTTCTCGCGAGCGCAGCGCGTCCAGCCGTAGCCGCCATCACCGCCGCCGTCCCAGCCGCCGTCATCGTAAAGCCGGAGCTCGCAGCGCTTCTGCCGGCCGAACGCCGGGTCGCCGAACATCGAGTTGTCGCACTGGAGGCTGGCGTTGCGCACTTCGCGATAGACGTAGTTGCCGCGCGCGCCGTAGCGAACCACGCCCCAGCCCCGCGCCGTGCAGCGACGGCCTTCCTCGGCGCAGACCCGCCAGTCGCCCGACCATCCGCCGCCGCCGTAGCGGCCCGATTTCGCTCCCACCGCCGGCTGCGGCTCGCTCGAGGTCTCGGGGCCGATGTAGCCGTCGGCTGGTTGCGCCGAAGCGCTGGTGGCGGAGAGTCCGGCCAGCGCGAGCAGCGCCAAGGCAAGGACAGGGCGGACGCGGGACACACTCGACATGGCGGGCCTCGTTGGTTGGGGGTGCGGCGCATGGAATAGCACGCGCGCCCGCGTCCCGCTATGCGGGTGTCCGGCCCGTTCAGCGCCGGGCCGGATCAGGGGGCGATCGGCGCGACCGTCTGCCCTTCGACCTGGGGCACGCGCCGCAGGGCTGCGCGATCCACCCCGTGCGCGGCCATTCGCGTGGCCAGCCCGGCCAGCGTGGCCTCGTCCATTTCCGGCTTGCGCGAGAAGATCCAGGCCAGCTTGCGATCCGGCGTGGCGAGCAGGGCGGTCGAATAGTCCGGTGCCACGTCCAGCACCTGCATGCGCGTCGAGAACGGCCAGATGAACTGCACCTTCCATTCGCGGCCGCCGCTGGCCTCCACGATGGTGGAGACGCCGTTCCACGTGCGGTCCTCTTCACCGAACGCCTTCTTGAACACGAAGTCGTTGTCGATGCGCCCATCCGGACGCAGGCGATAGACATCGCGCGTCGCGACCTTCCCGTTCTCGAAGAAGTAGGGGACGTTCGCCACGACGTACCAGGTGCCCATGAAGCGATCGAGGTCGACGGGTGCGGTCGTGGCGTCGGCGGGCATGCGGGGCGTCTCCGGTGGGGTCTGGCAGGCGGCCAGCGCAAGGGCCAGGGCGGCGATCACGGTGGTGAGCAGGGCGGGGCGGGCGGCGGCGCGCATGGGCGGCTCCGGTGGGGGATGCACGCAGGGTGGGCGCCGCCGGGAGAACGCACCGTCAAGGCCGTGAAGGCGGCGTCCGCCGTGACTTTGGTCATGCATGCGGCAGTGCGGGCGGGGGGTAAGCTCCGACGACTCCCTTCCGGCCCCCATGGAGGCCTCATGCGCCGCACGCGCCTCGCCCTTGTTCTCGCCTTGATGACCGCGCCTCTCGCCCACGCCGACACGCCCGCCCCGGCGGCCACTGCGCCGCAGCCTGCCGACGCCTGGCAGTGGCTGGAGGACGTGGAAGCGCCGCGTTCCCTCGACTGGGTGCGCGCGCAGAACGCGGATTCGCAGAAGGTCCTCGAGGGCGAGCCGGGGTTCGGCGCCCTCCGTGACGACCTGCTCGCGATCCTCGATTCGAACGCGCGCATCCCCTACGTCAACAAGGAGGGCGACTACTACTACAACTTCTGGCGCGACAAGCAGAACCCCGCCGGGCTGTGGCGCCGCACCACGCTCGAGGAATACCGCAAGGCCGAGCCCGAGTGGGAAGTGCTGATCGACCTCGACGCCATCAACAAGGCCGAGGGGATCACTTGGGTGTGGCGCGGCGCCGACTGCCTGCGCCCGGCCTACGACCGCTGCTTGGTCTCGCTGTCGCGCGGCGGCGCCGACGCGATCGAAGTGCGCGAGTGGGACAAAAGCGACCGCGCCTTCGTCGATGGCGGCTTCCGTCTTCCTGAGGCCAAGGGCGGGCTGACCTGGCGCAATGCCGACAGCGTCTACGCGTACACCGATTTCGGCGACGGCTCGATGACGTCCTCGGGTTACCCGCGCATCGTCAAGGAGTGGACCCGCGGCACGCCGCTGGCCGAGGCCAAGGTGGTTTACGAAGGCGCGGCGCAGGACATGTACATCGCCGGCTACCGCGACCTGACGCCGGGCTTCGAGCGTGATTTCGTCAGCCGCACCATCGCCTTCTACAACGACGAGCTCTACGTGCGCGGCGCCGATGGCGCGCTCACCAAGATCGACGCGCCGAATTCGGCCAACAAGCTGCCGTACCGCGAGTGGCTGATCCTCGAGCTGCGCGAGGACTACCGCGTCGGCGACCGCTTGTTCCCGAAGGGCGCGGTGATCGCCGCGAAGTTCGACGCCTTCATGAAGGGTGAGCGCGATTTCGACGTGCTCTTCGAGCCCAGCGACACCACCGCCTTCGTCAGCGTGACGCCGACCAAGGACCACCTGATCCTCAACGTGCTCGAGGACGTCAAGAACCGCCTGTCGGTGCTGACCTACGCGAACGGCGAGTGGACGCGCGGCCCGCTGGAAGGCGCGCCCGCTTTCGGCACGGTGTCGGTCTCGGCCGTCGACGACGAGGCCAACAACGACTACTTCCTCACCGTCACCGATTACCTGACGCCGACCACGCTGATGCTCGGCACGGTGGGCGAGGCCCCGCAGCCGCTGAAGCAGCTGCCGGCCTTCTTCGACGCCGCGGGCTTCGAGATCACCCAGAACTTCGCCACCAGCAAGGACGGCACCCGCGTGCCCTACTTCATGGTCGCGAAGAAGGGCCTCGAGGCGAACGGCAAGAACCCGACCCTGCTCTACGGCTATGGCGGTTTCGAAGTCTCGCTGACGCCGGGTTACTCCGGTGGCGTCGGTCGCGCCTGGCTGTCGGAAGGTGGCGTCTACGTCGTTGCCAACATCCGCGGCGGCGGCGAGTACGGCCCGCGCTGGCACCAGGCCGGCCTGAAGGAAAACCGCCTGCGCATCTACGAGGATTTCGCCGCGGTGGCGGAAGACCTGATCAAGCGCGGCATCACCACGCCGCCGCACCTCGGCATCCAAGGCGGCAGCAACGGTGGCCTGCTGGTCGGCAACATGACCGTGCTGTACCCGCAGCTGTTCGGCGCCGTCGTCTGCCAGGTGCCGCTGCTCGACATGCGCCGTTACCACACGCTGCTGGCCGGCGCCTCGTGGATGGCCGAGTACGGCAATCCAGACGACCCGGCGCAGTGGGAGTTCATCCGCACCTTCTCGCCGTACCACAACGTCAAGCCCGACGTGGAGTACCCGCCGGTGCTGTTCACCACCTCGACGCGCGATGACCGCGTGCACCCCGGCCACGCCCGCAAGATGTTCGCGCTCATGAAGGAGCAGGGCCACCCGGTCTACTACTACGAGAACATCGAGGGCGGCCACGGCGGCGCCGCCAACAATGCGCAGAGCGCCAAGATGAACGCGCTGGCGTACACCTTCCTGAAGATGAAGCTCTTCCCGGAGTCGAACTGATGAACCGCCCGAACCTGTCCCGCCGTCCGCTCGCGGCCATCGGCATCCTGCTGGCTTCCGGCTTCGCTGCGCCGGCGAGCTTCGCGGCCGATGCACCGACGCCGCCCGTCGCGGTGCAGCGCCCGCATGAGGTGAAAGCCCCGCACGGCGCGGTGCGTAACGACGAGTACTACTGGCTCCGCGACGACAAGCGCGAGAACCCGGAGATGCTCGCCTACCTCAACGCCGAGAACGCCTATGCCGATGCCATGCTCGCGCCGCTCGCGCCGCTGAAGCAGAAGATCTACGACGAGATCGTCGGCCGCATCCAGCAGGATGATTCCAGCGTGCCGTACCTCGAGGACGGCTACTGGTACTACACCCGCTTCGAGACCGGCAAGGACTACGCGATCACGGCGCGCCGCAAAGGCACGATGGACGCGCCGGAAGAGATCCTGCTCGACCAGAACGCCATGGCCGAGGGCAAGGACTACTTCCAGGTCGGTGGCTGGGAAGTCAGCCCGGACGGCAGCAAGCTGGCATGGGCGGAGGACCTCAACGGCCGCCGCCAGTACACGATCAAGGTGAAGGACATCGCCACCGGTGAGTTGCTGGATTCCGCCATCACCGGCACCAGCGGCAACATCGTATGGGGCGACGACAACAAGACGATCTGGTACGTCGAGAACGACCCGGAAACCTTGCTCAGCACCCACGTCAAGACGCACGTGATCGGTACGCCGTCGAGCGACGACAAGCTCGTCTACACCGAGACCGACAACAGCTTCTACATGGGCATCGGCCGCACGCGCTCGAAGCAGTACATCTGCATCGGCGTGGGCAGCACCGTCTCCTCCGAGCAGCGCTGCACCAAGGCGGCCAGCCCGGGCGAGTTCACGGTGATCGCCCCGCGCCAGCGCGATGTCGAGTACGAAGCCGACCACTATGCCGGCCGCTGGGTCATCACCACCAACTGGAACGCGCCGAACTTCCGCATCATGACCGCCGCCGAGGATGCGCTCGGCAGCCGCGAGAACTGGAAGGAGTTCGTTCCGCACGCCGGCGACGTGTTCATCGAGGGCGTTGAGCTGTTCGACGGCTACATGGCCATCGGCGAGCGCTCCGACGGCCTGCGCCGCATCCGCATCCTCAAGGACGGCGGCGACAGCCAGTTCGTGAAGTCCGACGAGCCGGCCTACACGATGGGCCTGTCGGTCAACGCGATGCCGGACACGCCGTGGGTGCGTTACGCCTACACCTCGCTCACCACGCCGGCGACGACCTACGAGATCAACGTCGAGACCGGCGAGCGCAAGCAGCTCAAGCAGGACCCGGTGCCGGGCTTCGACCCGACGCAGTACGTCACCGAGCGCGCGTGGGTGCCTTCGCGCGACGGCACGGTGCGCATCCCCGTCTCGATCGTCTACCGCAAGGGCTTCGAGAAGAACGGCGAGGCCGCCCTGCTGCAGTACGCCTACGGCAGCTATGGCAGCTCCTCGGACCCGGGCTTCAGCCGCCTGGTGCCCAGCCTGCTCGACCGCGGCATGGTCTACGCCATCGCGCACATCCGCGGCGGCCAGGAGATGGGCCGCGCTTGGTATGACGGCGGCAAGCTCTTCAACAAGATCAACACCTTCACCGACTTCATCGACGTCACCGACTGGCTGGTGGCCAACGGCTACGCCGCGGAGGATCGCGTGGCCGCGATGGGCGGTAGCGCCGGTGGCCTGCTGATGGGCGCGGTGGCCAACATGGCGCCGGAGAAGTACGACGCCATCATCTCGCAGGTGCCCTTCGTCGACGTAGTGACGACGATGCTCGATCCGAGCATCCCGCTCACCACCAACGAGTACGACGAGTGGGGCAATCCGGAGAAGAAGGAGTTCTACGACTACATGCTGTCGTACTCGCCCTACGACCAGCTGGAGGCGAAGGACTATCCCGCCACTTTCGTCGGTACCGGCCTGTGGGACTCGCAGGTGCAGTACTTCGAGCCGGCCAAGTACGTCGCCCGCCTGCGCGCCAAGAAGACCGACGACAACTTGCTGGTGTTCCGCACCAACATGGAAGCCGGCCACGGCGGCAAGTCGGGCCGCTTCCGCCGCTTCGCCGAAGCCGCCGAGCAGTACGCCTTCATGCTCGACCAGCTGGGCGTGGAGAAGCGCGCGGAGTGAGGCGGGGAACGCTCATCCGATGAAAGAAAACCCCGGCCTTTGCCGGGGTTTTTCTTGCTGGAGAAGCTGTTACTCGAAGGGTTGGCTGTCGAAGTACCCAGCGGCCATACTGGGCCGGCGCTCCTCTCGCATGCACAAGGAAGACACCATGAAAGGACGGACACTGACGGTCATTGCCCCGGCGCTGCTGTTTCTCTCGGCGTGTTCGACGACGCCCGTCGCCTCGGATCGCCTCCAGGTCGAAGTCGTGGCAGGCAGTGGTCGCGCGGCGGCGATGGACGAATGGGAGGAAGTCGTCGTTTCGCCGCTGTTCTCGAAGCTTCCACAGGAGGATCAGGTGTCGGCCCTTCGCTTCGCCGCCAGCGCCGCGGACGAGCGGGGCGAGCACGCCGAAGCGCACGCCTATCGGGTGATGCTCACCGACTATCCCAGCGCCGTCCCGATGGATGTGCTGCTTCGCGCTGAGGGGGCGATGCGCGTCGAGGACTGGAACGACGCGGCGGCGGCCCTCACCGCGCTGGCGCGGCGTTGGCCCGGTGAAGTGAGCCTCGAGCCACGGCCAGCATTCATCGCCCACGTCGCCTTTCGGGTGGGTAGGGATAAGGAGCTTCGTCCGGCCTACTTGTCTCTCGTCGAGGCACTCTTTGAGGCCGACTTCAAGATGGTTTACGACACGCCACCAGACGGACTGTGGGAGGACCTGGTGCTGGACGCCCTGCAGCGTCGGGATCTGCCACGGGCGCTCGACGTCGCCGGGCGCATCCAATCCGTCGGGACGCTGTTGCGAATGAAGGTCGATCGACGCTTCGATGCGGTAGTGGGTGCCAATCCCGATCAATTTGACCTTGCTGGTGCCGCCCGCAGGGCGTCGGCGGACGGCCAGCGCGTCATGGCGAACCATCCCCGCGAACTCTACGCCTTCGTCCAGCACGCCTATGCTTTGTTCGACGAGGGACGTCATCAGGAAGTCCTGGCGCAATGCGACGCGATCCTCGCGAAGATCGAACGCGCACCCGACCACGCACCGCCGTACGACGACCTCGACCGCTCCCTGAACTGGGTCTACAACCACAAAGCGGCTGCGCTGCGCGCCCTCGGACGCTGGCACGAGGCCTTGGCGGTGATGGAGCAGGCGCGCCGGTTGGACGAGCAGCGAGGGCCGAACGTCAGCCAGACGCTCAACTTGGCCGTGCACTACAACGACGCCGGCCAGCCCGCGCGCGCCTTGGACGTGCTTCAGGGCTTCGAATGCTCCGACGCGGTCAGCCCCTACGGCTGCATGCAGTTGCATGCGGCCCGCCATCGCGCGTATCGGGAAATGGGGCGCCAGGCCGACGCTGCGGCGGCGTTCGACTACCTCCGTTCCCACCGCGACGAGGCCGAGGGCTTGTGGGCTGGGGCGGTTCTCGACGTGGGTGACATGGACGCAGCTGCGGCGCTGTTGATCGAGCAACTTCAGGATCCCCTGGAGCGAGGGGCGGCACTGGCGAGGGTGCAAGACTATCGGCCACTGCCAATGACGCCATCGATGCGGGCGTCGCACGAGCGTTGGCAGCAATTGCTCGCTCGCCCCGATGTCGCAGCGGCCATCGACGCCGTCGGGCGCCGCAGCGAGCAGCCGATCTACCGCACGGCGGATTGAGGAACGTCGATTCCTTCGCAGCTGAATTCGATTGCATCCCAAATGCACGCATCGGCCTTGGAGTCCCACCCCGATACACTCGTCCCCGTCCTCACTTCCGAGCCGACGATGCGTCGCCCTCCGCTCTCCGCCCTGCTCGCCGGCCTGCTGGCCGCCTCCGCTGCTGCAGCGCAGCAGCCCGCATCGGCCCCGCCGGCGAACACCTTCGTGGGCACCACTGAACCGATGGCCGCGCACGCCGTCTACTTCTTGATGACGGACCGCTTCGTCAACGGCGACCCGTCGAACGACCACCGCGAACAGGGCCTGCCCGACCACGGCACCTGGGGCGGGGCCGTGCCGGGGGCGCCGCCGGGCAAGGAAGACTACGTCGGTTACCTCGGCGGCGATTTCCGCGGCCTGCTCGACAACGCCGGCTACATCCGCGACATGGGCTTCGGCGCCGTGTGGCTCACGCCGATCGTCGAGCAGCCTGACGAGTCCTTCAGCGGCGGCACGCCGGCCGCGTGGGGAAAGATGTTCACCGACGGCGGCAAGTCCGGTTACCACGGCTACTGGGCCACCAACTTCTACGAGATCGACGAGCACCTGCCGTCCGAGGGCCTCGATTTCCGCGCGCTCACCGCCGGCCTGCGCGCGCGCGGCCTGAAGACCGTGCTCGACGTGGTCGCGAACCACGGCTCGCCCTCGTTCTCCGCGCCGACGCAGCGCGATGCCTTCGGCAAGCTGTTCAACGAGGCGGGCGAGCTCGTCGCCGACCACCAGAACCTGCCGCCGCGCCGCCTGAAGCCGGGCAGCAACCCGCTGCACGCGTTCTTCCACGTCGAGCCCGATATCGCCCAGCTGTCGAACTTCGACGAGGACAACCCGGCCGTCGTCGACTACCTCGTGGGCAGCAGCCTGAAGTGGCTTGGGCAGGGCGCCGATGCCTTGCGCCTCGACACCATCAAGCACATGCCGCTGCCGTTCTGGAAGACCTATGCGGATCGCCTGCGCGCCGAGCATCCCGGCCTCTTCATGTTCGGCGAGGCCTTCACCTACGAGCCCGAAGTGCTCGGGGCCTTCACGCAGCCGGCGAACGGCGAGATCAGCGTGCTCGATTTCCCGCTGCAGAAGGCGATGGGCGAGGTGTTTGGCAAGCGCGATGCCGGCTTCGAGGCGATCGTTCCGGCGCTGTTCCTCGATGGCGGCCCGTACGCGAACCCCTACGTGCTGATGACCTTCTACGACAACCACGACATGCCGCGGCTCGACGCCGACGATGCCGGGTTCATCAACGCCAACAACCTGCTGTTCACCGTGCGCGGCATCCCGGTGGTCTACCAGGGCTCGGAGGTGGGCTTCATGCGCGGCACCGCCGAGCACGCCGGCAACCGCAACTACTTCGGGCAGGCGCGCATCGACGCCGCGCCGTCGAACCCGATCCACGCCGCGCTCAAGCGCATTGCGACGCTGCGGGCGAACACGCCGGCCTTGCAGCGCGGCCTGCAGGTGAATGTCGAATTCGAGGGCCAGCGCGCGGCCTTCTACCGCGTGCTGGAGCAGGACGGCGTGGCGCAGACGGCGCTGGTGTTGTTGAACAAGGGTGACACCGCGGCACGCTTCCGCATCGATGAACTGGCGCAGCCGGGTCGCTGGCGCGAGGCACTGGGCGGCGGCACGCGCCTGCTGGCCGAAGGCGCGGCCTTCGAAGCCGAAGTGCCGGCGAATGGCGTGCAGGTCTACCTGTTCGAGAAGCCGCTTACCGCCCCGGCGCTGCGCGCCGCCGTCGCGGCAGCCGTCATCGCGCGCTGAGCGGAGTGCAGTGCCGGGCCCGGCCCGGTTACCCTCCACCCATGGAAGAGCTCCTGCTTTGGCGGTGGAGCACCACCGTCCAGATCACCTCCGCGATCGTGCTGGCCATCTTCATGGTGGCCTTCGGCCGTGCCGTGGGCCGGCCGGACACGCGCTGGTGGGCGGCGGCCTACGTCGCCAACCTCGGGGCCATGGCCGTGACCGTGCTGTATTGGTACGGCGTGCCGCCGGAGCTGGTGCCCGACGCCGTCACCCGCTTCGCCTACATGGGATCGAAGACGCTCTTCATCCTTTGCCTCACCGCCGGGGTGTTCGCGTTCCGGCATCCGCTGGGCTACACCCCCTTCACCGTGAGGCGCAGCCTCCTGTTGGCCGCGGGCGTGGGTGTCTTCGGTGCGGTGTCCGTTCCCACCATCAATCTGCTCGGTCTTGCCCAGCACGCACTCATCGCTTCGGTGCTGGGCATCGGGGCCTGGTGGTGCTTCCGTCGCCCGGCGACGGGCCTCGGATGGCTGGGCATCGGCCTGGCGTTGCGGGCCGCGCTCGGGCTCGGCGAGGCGGTCGCGTACGGGCTGACCGAGATCGATGCCGCGGTGGCCCAGTCGCCGTGGATGCAGCGGGCGCTGGCCGCGCACTCCTCCTTCGACACCGGGGCCGAATGGTTGATCGTCCTGGGCTGCGTGGTGGCCGTGGCCCGGCGTTCGGAAGTGGAGCTCAACCGCAGCCATGCCGAACTGCATCGCGCCAACCTCGCGCTCATCGAGGCGGTGCAGCGCGATCCGCTCACCGGCCTCGCGAACCGTCGCGCCCTCGGCCCCTTGCTCGAGGTGGCGGGCCGTCACGGGGCGACCCTGATGTTCTTCGATCTCGACGACTTCAAGCGCATCAACGACGAACACGGGCACGACATCGGTGATGCCTGCCTGAAGCGCTTCGCCGATGCGCTGCGCGATCGGTTCCCCGACGCCGACGGGCTGGTGCGTTACGCCGGCGACGAATTCGTACTGGTGGACACCGACCTCCCGGCGTCGGAGTTCGAGCAGCGCGTGCAGGCGCTGCGCATCGACCTCGGCGTGCCGCGCGGCCGCGAGCCTGAGCTGCACTTCAGCGTGGGGGCGCACCGCTTCGCCGGCGGGCATATCGACATCGACGAAGCCCTGCGCGAGGCGGACCAGGCGATGTACCGCAACAAGGCCGAGCGGCGCGCAAGCCTGCGCGGCTGACGCGGCCGATCAGCCGCGAGGCGCGTCCGCGTAGTCGAGCTTCAGCGGCTTGTCGAGCAGGCGCTCCATCGGCAGCGGCCACAGGCCCAGTGGGCCAACGCGGCGCATCGCGTCCTCGGGACTCAGGCCCTGCTCGCGCACCAGCCAGGCGGCATAGAGGTGCGCAGCACGCGTTCCGCTGGCGCAATGCAGCAGAACGTCGCCTTCGCCGTTCGCCATGGCCGCGCTGAACGCGTCGAGGGCGGCGGGGGTGAAGCCGGCATTGCCCGCGATGGGCAGCAGCGTGTACGCCATCCCCTTCGACTGGGCCAGTGCGGCCTCGTCGAAACCGAGGGTCGCCATCTCCTCTGGCGTGCGCAGGTTGATCACGCGGCGCACGCCCTTGGCGCCCAGCGCTTCAAGATCGGCGGCGAGCGGCTGCGGCGCGATCAGTACGCTCCCGTCGCGCACCACGCGGGTTTCGAACGGCGGGGTGGGCGGCGTGGCCGGTGCAGGCGTGGCAGCGGCGGCCGGCGGCGCTGCGGCATCGGCGCGCTGCGCGCCGTCGCTCATGCAGGCGGACAGCGTGGTCGCGCCTAGGGCGAGGGCGAGGATCGGGAAACGGCGCATGCGCGAACTCCTCAGCGTGTCTTGCTGGATTTTCCAACGGGCTTGGCGGCGGCAAGGCCGGCGCCGCAGGATCGACGCACCACCAACGTCGGCGTGAGCACTTCACTGACGGCCGGTTCGCCGCGGATCTCGCGGATCAGCGTGTCGACGAGCTTCTCGCCGGCCAGCTTGGTGTCCTGCAGCACAGAGGTCAGCGGCGGGTTGGTGAAGGCAGCCACCGGCTGGTCGTCGAAGCCGACGACGGCCACGTCTTCGGGCACGCGCAGCCCATGCTCCATCAGGGCGCGCATCGCACCAATCGCGATCAGGTCGCTGGCGCAGAACAGCGCGTCGAAGGCCACGCCGCGCGCGAACAGCGCCTGCGCCGCGGCGTAGCCGGCCAGCTCGGTCGAATCGATGACGTCGATCTGCAGCGCCGCCTCCGTGCTGAGCTTGGCCGCCTGCAGGGCATCGCAGAGCCCGAGGTAGCGGTCGCGGAATTCCGGCGCGGTGGGCTGGTTGGCCCCGAGGTAGGCCACGCGTTTCCGGCCCAGCGCGGCGAGGTGCGTGCCGACCTGGCGGCCGCCATCGCGGTTGTCGCTGCCGATCGACATGCCGGGCTGGCGCTCGAACACCGGCCCCCAGCGGACGAAATGCGTGCCCTGCTGGACGAGGCGGTCGAGCTTGTCCCGCGTGAGGAACCAGTCGCCGTAGCCGAGCAGGATCAGGCCGTCGGCCTTGTGCGCGTCCTGGTAGTCGGCGTGCCAGTCCTCGCTGAACTGCTGGAAGCTCACCAGCAGGTCGTAGCCCTGCCGCGCGCAGGCGCGCGTGATCGAGCCCAGCATGGTGAGGAAGAACGGATTGATCAGCGTGTCGTTCGGGGTCGGGTCCTCGAACAGCAGCAGGGCCAGCGTGACCGAGCTCTGCCGGCGCAGGTTCGAGGCGTTCTTGTCGACCTTGTAGTTCAGCTCGCGGGCGATCTCGCGGATGCGCTTGCGCGTTTCCTCGCTGACCAGCGGGCTGTCACGCAGCGCGCGCGAGACCGTGGCCTGCGAGACGCCGGCACGGTAGGCGATGTCGAACGAGGTGGGGCGTGATTTCTGGTTCATGCGGGCGGGAGGATACCCCGCCCGGCGCGAGCGGCGCGGTGGCCGCGTGATGGTGCCTTCCGCGGCTGCGGATCAGCGCTTGGGACGCAGCCCCGCCGCCTCGCGGGCCAGGCGCTCGATGCGCGCCCAGTCGCCGCCGGCGATGGCGTCCTTCGGCAGCATCCACGAGCCGCCGACGGTGCCCACGTTGGGCAGGGCGAGGAAATCCGGCGCGCTCGTCGCATCGATGCCGCCGGTGGGGCAGAAGCGCACCTGCGGGAAGGGCCCCGCGAAGCCCTTCAGCGCGGGGATGCCCCCCGAGCTGACGGCCGGGAAGAACTTGAAGCGCTGGTGCCCGTGGGCCAGACCCTGCATCACTTCGCTGGCGGTGGCGACGGCCGGTAGCCAGGCGATCGAGCTGGCGTCGGCGGCGTGGTAGAGCGCCGCGGTCGCGCCGGGGCTGATGGCGAAGGTGCAGCCGGCGGCGGCCGAGGCCTCGAGGTCGGCCGGCGCGAGCACGGTGCCGGCGCCGAGCACGGCGCCTTCGACCTCCGCGGCGATGCGGCGCATGCCGTCCAGCGCCGCGGCGGTGCGCAGCGTCACTTCCAGCACCGGCAGGCCGCCGGCCACCAGCGCGCGCGCCAGCGGCACGGCGTCCTCCACCCGGTCGATGACGATCACGGGAAGCACGGGCGCCTTCGCGAAGACGGCATCGACGGCGGCGTTGCGCGCTTCGGTGGTCCAACTCATGCGGGGTTCTCCGATTGGCGCAGGGCGCAGGCAGCGCCGAGCAGGCCGGGTTGCGGGTGGGTGATGACGTGCAGGCTCACTTTCTCGAGATACGCGGCGAAGCGGCCCTTGGCAAGGAAGCGCTCGCGGAAGGCGCTGCTCTGCAGGAAGGGAATGAAGCGCGGCACGATGCCGCCAGCGATCATCACGCTCTTCGCGCCGTGGATCAGCGCGGTGTCGCCGACCACGCTGCCGAGCACGGCGCAGAAGCGCGCCAGCGTGCGGCGGGCGTTGAGGTCGTGGCCCTCGAGGGCGGCTTCCACGATCGCGGCGGGCTCGCGCAGCACGGTGGCGCTGTCGCCGAGCGGGCTCGGGCCCGTGCCCGGGTCGCGCAGCGCGGCCTCGATGTGCGAGAGGCCGACGCCGCAGAGCAGGCGCTCGTTGCTGGTGCGGCCGAAACGCTGGTTCATCCAGCGCTGGATCTTCTGCTCCTCGTCCCCGATCGGGGCGAAGCTGACGTGGCCGCCCTCGGTCTCGACCACCTGCCAGCCGCGCGCCGCATCGCCGACCAGCATTGCTACGCCGAGGCCCGTCCCGGGCCCCAGCACGCTGATCGGGCCGCGCTGCGGGAGGGCCGCGTCGCCGTGCAGGCAGACGACGTCCTCGGGCGACAGGGCCGGCACCGACCAGGCCACTGCGCCGAAATCGTTGATGACGTCAAAGCGCTCGAAGCCGAGCACGGCCTGCAGTTCGCTTCGCGAGAAGGCCCAAGCGCGGTTGGTGAGACGGATCGCATCGCCGTCCACCGGGCACGCCACCGCGATGGCGGCCTGCGTGGGCTTCTGCCCGACCTCGGCGAGGTAGGCCTCGGCGGCATGCTGCAGGCTGCCGTAGTCGCAACAGGGCAGGGTGCGGACGTGGTGCATGTCCGGGCGCGTCGCCGCGAGGTCGGTGAGCGCGAAGCGCGCATTGGTACCGCCGATGTCGGCGATCAGGGCAGGGCGCCGCAGCGCCGGCGCAGCCGCCGATGCATTGGAGATCGCTGCGCTCACAGCCCCGTGCTCCCGAACAGCGCGCAGGCGCCGTCTTCGGCCGAATCCACGCATTCGCGGAACACCGCGAACAGCTCGCGGCCCACGCCGAACTGGTTGCCGGCGAGGTCCATCGGCGCCAGCGTGCGCGCGGCCCACTCGGCCTCGGGCACGTCGACTTCGACGGTCGAGGCTTCGGCGTCGATGGTGATGACGTCGCCGTCGCGGAGCTTGGCGATCGCCCCGCCGGCGACGGCCTCGGGCACGAGATGGATGGCGGCGAGCACCTTGCCCGAAGCGCCGCTCATGCGGCCGTCGGTGAGCAGGGCGACGCGCTGGCCGCGGTCCTGCAGCAGGCCGAGCGTCGGCGTGAGCTTGTGCAGCTCGGGCATGCCGTTGGCCTTCGGGCCCTGGCGGCGGATCACGGCGACGAAATCGCCGTCGAGCTGGCCGGCCTTGAAGGCGACGAGCAGGTCGTCCTGGTCGTCGAAGACCTTGGCCGGCGCGGTGATGCGGCGGTGCTCCGGCGCGACGGCCGAGATCTTCACCACGGCACGGCCGAGCCGCCCGGTGACAAGGCGCAGGCCGCCTTCGGCGTCGAAGGGCTCGGCCACGGGGCGCAGCACGTTGAGGTCGCCGCTGGCCGGCGGCGGCTCGCGCCACGTGAGCCGCGTGCCCTCGAAGTGCGGCTCGAGCGACTGCTGGCGGAGGTCACCGCCGTGCACGCACTTCAGGTCGCCGTGCAGCAGGCCGGCGTCGATCAGTTCGCGGATCACGAACCCCAGCCCGCCGGCGGCGTGGAAGTGGTTCACGTCGGCCGAACCGTTCGGGTACACGCGGGCCATCAGGGGCGTGGCCCGGGAGAGCTCGTCGAGGTCGTCCCAGGTGATGCGTAGGCCGGCGGCGCGCGCCATGGCGACGAGGTGGATCACGTGGTTGGTCGAACCGCCCGTCGCCGCGAGGCCCACCATGGCGTTGACGATGGCCTTCTCGTCCACCGTGTGCCCGATCGGCCGCCAGTCGTCGCCGAGTGCGGTGACGCGCAGGGCCTGTTCGGCCGCCGCAACGGTGAGCGCGTCGCGCAGCGTGGTGCCCGGATTCACGAAAGCCGAGCCCGGCAGGTGCAGGCCCATCACTTCCATCAGCATCTGGTTGCTGTTGGCGGTGCCGTAGAAGGTGCAGGTGCCGGCCGAGTGGTAGCTGGCCGATTCCGCCGCGAGAAGCTCGTCGCGCGTGGCCTTGCCCTCGGCGTAGCGCTGGCGCACCGCAGCTTTTTCCTTGTTCGGCAAGCCCGAGGGCATCGGGCCCGCGGGAACGAAAATGACCGGGAGATGCCCGAAGGCCAGCGCGCCCATCAGCATGCCGGGCACGATCTTGTCGCAGACGCCGAGCATCACCGCGGCGTCGAACATGTCGTGCGAGAGCGCCACGGCGGTGGCCTGCGCGATGGTGTCGCGCGACCACAGCGAGAGCTCCATGCCGGTGCGGCCCTGGGTGACGCCGTCGCACATCGCCGGCACGCCGCCGGCCACCTGCGCGGTGCCGCCGGCATTGCGCGCGGCCATCTTGATCAGCTCGGGATAGGTCGCGAACGGTTGGTGCGCCGACAGCATGTCGTTGTATGCGGTGACGATGCCCAGGTTCGGCTTGAGCTGCAGCTTCAGCGCGTCCTTGTCGTCGCCCGAGGCGGCGAAGCCGTGCGCGAGGTTGCCGCAGCTGAGGCGGGCACGGGCCGTGCCTTTCGCGCGGGCGGCCTCGATGCGCGCGAGGTAGGCGGTGCGCGTCGGCGCGCTGCGCTCGCGGATCCGTTCGGTGACGCGTTCGACGACGGGATGCAGCGACATCAGGGGCTCCAGTGGATCGCGAGGTCCGGCGCGGCGGCCAGCAGGGCGTGGATCGGAGCGTCGGTGGCGGGGCGGGTGCGCGCCGATTCCAGCACGCCGCGCTTGGTTTCGCCGGTGATCATCAACAGCAGCGAGCGCGTCGCCACCAGCCGCGAAAGGGTGAGCGACACGCGCGGGAATGGCGCTTCCGGCGGCAGCGGGTCGGGTGCCAGCGCGACGACGGGCGCGCGATGGCCGGCATCGAGGGCCGACGGTGGCGTGACCTGCGGGAACAGCGAGGCGAAGTGGGCATCGGCGCCCATGCCGAGCAGCACGGCGTCGAAGGCGCGGTGGGCGAGCGGCGAAAGACTGGCCTCGGCGGTGGCACCCGCATCGTCCGCGTCGAAGAGGCGCTCCGATTCCGGCACCAGCGGATGGATCGTGACGCCCACCGCGGCGGCGAACGCGTCCGCGAGCGCGCGCTCGTTGCGCTTCTCGTGCGCGGCGGGCACCCAGCGCTCATCGCTGGCGACGAGGTGCACCTTCGCCCATGGCAGGGTCATGGCCGCGAGCTGGCGATACGCGGCGAAGGGCGTGCTGCCGCCGGCCAGTGCCAGCCAGGCCTCGCCGCGGGCGGCGAGTCCCTCGCGAATCGCGGCGGCGAGCGCCTCGGCGACGGCGGAAGCCAGCGCCTCGGCGTTCGCGTGCGGGACGATCGGCAGGGCGCTCATGGACGCGGCGGTGCTCATTCGCGCCAGCTGTGGCCGTGGCGTTCCGGCAGCGCCAGCGCGCTGGTCGGGCCCCAGGTGCCGGCCGGGTAGGGCTTGGGCTCCTGACCGCGTGCCGTCCAGCCGCCGAGGATCTGGTCGACCCAGCTCCATGCCGCCTCGATCTCGTCGCGGCGCACGAACAGCGTGCCAACGCCGGCCAGCGCGTCTCGGTACAGGCGCTCGTAGGCGATGCGCTTGCGCTCGTGGGCGAAAGCGTCGTGCAGGTCGAGGTCGAGCGCGACCTGCGAGAGCTTGACGCCGCCGCGGTCGAGGCCCGGCGTCTTGCTCATCAGCATCATCGAGATGCGCTCTTCCGGCTGCAGGCGGATCAGCAGCGCGTTCGGCTCCGGCGTGGCGCCTTCGCCATCGAAAATCGAATGCGGCACGGCGCGCATCTTCACGTAGATCTCGGTGGTGCGGCGGGGCAGCCGCTTGCCGGTGCGCAGGTAGAACGGCACGCCGCTCCAGCGCCAGTTGTCGATGTGGGCGCGGATGGCCACGAAACTCTCGGTGCGGCTCTTCCGGCCCAGTTCGTCGGCGTAGCCCGGCACCGCCTTGCCGTCGATGGCACCGGCGGTGTACTGGCCCGCGACGGTGTGCGTGCCGACGTCGTCGCCCTCGATCGGGCGCAGCGAGCGCAGCACCTTCAGCTTCTCGTTGCGCACCGCGCCCGGGTCGAAGTGCGAGGGCGGCTCCATCGCCGTCAGCGTCAGCAGCTGCAGCAAGTGGTTCTGCACCATGTCGCGCATGGCGCCGGACTCGTCGTAGTAGCCGCCGCGACCCTCGAGGCCCACCGTCTCGGCGACGGTGATCTGCACCTGCTCGACGAAGCGCGAGTTCCAGATCGGCTCGAACAGCGCGTTGCCGAAGCGCAGGGCCAGAAGGTTCTGGACACCTTCCTTGCCGAGGTAGTGGTCGACGCGGAACACCTGCGCCTCGCGGAACACCTTGGCCACCGACTCGTTGATGGCGATCGAGCTGGCGAGGTCGTGGCCGATCGGCTTCTCGAGCATCACGCGCATCCGCGCATCGGCGACGCCGCCGGCGGCCAGGGCTTCGCAGATCGGGCCGTAGAACTTCGGCGCGGTGGACAGGTGCACGAGGGTGTCGCCGTCGCCGCGCAGCGCGGCGATTCGGGCGGCCAGGGCGGCGAGGGCGGCCGGGTCGTCCACCGAGGCGGCCTGGTAATCGCAGCGGCCGAGCAGGCGCTCGAGCGCGGCCTCGTTGCACTCGCCCGCGGCGATGGCCTTGCCGATCGACTCCGCCACGTTGGCACGGAAGCCGGCGGCGTCCATCGCGCTGCGCGCCGTGCCGAGGATGCGCAGGGCGCTGGGCAGGAGGCCATCGCGCTCCAGCGCGTACAGCGAGGGCAGCAGCATGCGCTGGGCGAGGTCGCCGGTGGCACCGAACAGCACGAAGAGCGAAGCGTCCTGGGTCATGGAGCACTCGATGGTGGCTTGACCTGCCAGCGTAATCCTTCGGCCCGGAACCCGCCCGTGAGGCCCCCGAGGCGCAAACGTATTCATCGGCGGCGAGGCGCCGTCGCTATACTCGTCGCCATGAAAACCATCCGCCGCCTGTTGCCGATGCTTCTCGCCTGCGCCCTGCTCGCCGCCTGCGGCAACAAGGGTGACCTGGTGCGTCCCGAGCCCAAGGCCGACGTGCCGTCGGGTGCCGGAGCGGCCGCGGGATGAGCATCCCGGCGCCGCCGCGCCGTCGCTTCAGCAAGATGCACGGCGCGGGCAACGATTTCGTCGTGCTCGACCTGCGCGACGGTGCGCCGCCGCCCACGCCGGCCGAGGCCGCGCGCATGGCCGATCGGCATCGCGGCATCGGGTTCGACCAGTTGCTCACCATCGAGCCGCCGGCGACGCCGGGCGCCGTCGCCGACTACCGCATCTGGAATGCCGACGGCAGCGCCGCCGGGCAGTGCGGCAACGGCGCGCGCTGCGTTGCCGCCTGGCTGCGGCGCGACGGGGCCGCCCGCGCGACGCGCTTCGCGATGGGCAGCCCGGCCGGACGTATCGAAGCGGACGCGCTCGACGACGGCAGTTTCCGCTTGGCCATGTCGGTGCCGGTGTTCGCCCCGGCGCGCATCCCTCTGGTTGCGCCGGCCGAAGCGGCTCGCTACGTCGCCGACGGCCCCTTCGGCGTGCTGGCCTTCGGCGCGGCATCGATGGGCAATCCGCATGCCTTGATCGAGGTGGCCGCCAGCGCGGCCGGTCAGCCGGGCAGCGCCCTCGCCGAGGTCGATGTCGCCGGTATCGGCGCGTGGCTGCAGCGCTGCGGCCGCTTCCCCGACAGCGTCAATGTCGGTTTCGCGGAAGTGCTCGCCCCCGGCCACATCGCCCTGCGCGTCTACGAGCGCGGCGTGGGCGAGACGCTGGCCTGCGGCAGCGGGGCTTGCGCCGCCGTCGCCATCCTTGTGCGGCAGGGCCGCGTCGACCGCGCGGTGCGCGTCGACCTGCCCGGCGGCACCCTGCACATCGACTGGCCGTCCGACGACGCGCCGGTGGCCATGCGCGGCCCGGCCGCGTTCGTTTTCGAAGGGGAGTGGTGGGATGAAGGAACCGATGCCCATGGCTGAGGAGCGCAACGCTCGCAGCGAGGCCCACGAGGTGGCGCAGTGGTTGCGCCGCCATCCGCGCTTCCTCGAGCACTTCCCGGACCTCGCGGTCACGCTGGTCGTGCCCAAGGACGGCGGCGCCAGTGCCTCGCTCGCGGGCTACCAGCTGGAAGTGCTGCGCGAGAAGAATCGCGAGCTCACGCGTCGCTTGCATGAACTTTCCGGCAACGCGCAGGACAACGAGCGCCTTGCCGTTCGCACGCACCAGCTCACGCTGGCCTTGATGCGCGCCGGCAGCGCCGCTGACACGTTGCGCTCGATGGTGGCGTGCTTGAGCGAGGACTTCGCCGGTGACGCCGTTCGCGTCACGCTGCTGGCGCCGGTGGATGGCCTCGACGACGCGCCGTGGTGCCAGGTGGTGCCGGCCGCGGACGCGAGGATGGAGGTCTTCCGCGAGGCGATGGCCAGCGGCGAGCCGCTCTGTGGCCGCTTGCCGCCGGAGCGCCAGGCCCTGCTGTTCGGCGATGCCGCGGATCGCGTGGCGTCCTGTGCCGTGCTGCCGGTGGCCGACGTTGGTCTCGTTGCGGTGGGCAGCGTCGATTCGAACCGCTTCTTCCCCGGTATGGGCACGCTGTTCCTGCGGATGATGGCCGAGGCCCTCGCCACCGCGATGGGGCGTTCCGCGCCGCGATGAACGCGACGGTGGGCGGTGAAGGCGCCGGTGGCGGCTCGCCGCTCGACACGGCGCTCGCGCGCTTCCTCGACCACCTCGCCGTCGAGAAGCAGGCCTCGCCGCACACGCTGGACGCCTACCGTCGCGACCTCGCGTCGCTGCGTGCTTGGGCCGGCGCGCAGGGCATCAATGACTGGGGCCAGCTCGACGGCCTCGCCCTGCGCGGATTCGTCGCCGACGAGCACGCCCGCGGGCTGTCGCCGCCGAGCGTCCAGCGGCGGCTATCGGCCTGCCGTGCCTTGTTCCGCTGGCTGTTGAAGCACGGCGAGATCGCCGCCGACCCGAGTGCCGGGCTGCGCGGTCCAAAGGCACCGCGCAAGCTGCCGCAGGTGCTCGACGCCGACGAGATGGGCCAACTCGTCGAAGTGCCGGACGCCGCGCCGCTCGGCCTGCGCGACCGCGCGATGATGGAGCTGTTCTATTCCTCCGGCTTGCGCGTTTCCGAGCTCTGCGCGCTGCGCTGGGGCGATCTCGATCTCGCCGGTGGCGAAGTGCGCGTGCTCGGCAAGGGCCGCAAGACGCGCATCGTGCCGGTGGGACGGCATGCGCGCGAAGCGCTGGCGGCCTGGGCGGCGAGCGAATCGGCGGCCGCAGTGCCGGCGGCGGCGGGTGTGGCGACGATCGGCGTCCGTCCGGTCTTTCCCGGCCGCGACGGCGGGCCGATCACGCCACGCGCCGTGCAGAAGCGCGTGCGCGAACTGGCGATGCGCCAAGGCGTGTGGAAGCGCGTGCACCCGCACCTGCTGCGGCACAGCTTCGCCAGCCACGTGCTGGAAAGCTCCGGAGATCTGCGCGGCGTGCAGGAGCTGCTGGGCCACGCCAACATCGCGACCACCCAGATCTACACCCACCTCGACTTCCAGCACCTCGCCAAGGTCTACGACGGCGCGCATCCCCGCGCGAAGCGCAAGTCCTGAAACGACGAAGACCCGGATCGCTCCGGGCCTTCATGCAACACAAGGGGATCAGCGCGAGGCCGTTTCCGGGTGCGCCACCCACGACGGCAGCTGGCGCGACCACAGCGAGAACGCGCGGTCGGTGTCCTGCCAGACGCCGATGCGCGGCGTGCCGTCGCCGAAGCTGCCGACGTAGCGGTCCTTGAGCACGGCGATGTCGCTGCCGTCGCGCGACAGGCGCACATCGACGGCGGCGCCGCCGGCGTACACCGATTCGAAGCCGAGGCCGGGTTCGCGATGGTAGTCGGCCATCGTCGGGCGGCTGGCTTCAAGGCGCGTCAGCGTGGCTTCGATGACGAGCACGCCCGGGCCGGGCGCGTCCACCACGGTGAAATCCTTGGCGAACGCGCGACGCAGCGCGGCAGTGAGGTCGGCCGCTTTCGTTTCCGCGTCGCGCGCAGCCACCGGGCGCGGCGCATCGCCACGGCGATCGCCGCGACGCGCGGCGGCGGGGAGTTCGAGCGCCACCGGCGCGATGTGGACGCTCTGCACGTTCGACAGCGCGGCGGGCTGCATCACCTGGGCCTGGTCGAAAGCCAGGGCGGGCATCGCGATCAGCGCGAGGGCGAGGAGAAGGGGCTTGCGCATGGCGGGTCTCCAGCTGTGGATGTCCCGAGCATAGTCCGCTTGGGCCTTCACCGACCTGAGCGAGGGCCCAATGTTCAGCGGACGCTGATGTGCCTGAACCCCGCCAACCCGCGACGGCGACCCATCCGGTCTGGTGAAATCGCGGGATGACGCCCCGCCCCACCGCCATCACCCTGCACCGCGCCTCGCGCGCCCTCGAGGTCGCCTTCGACGACGGCGGCATCGTCCGCCTTCCGGCCGAGTACCTGCGGGTGGAATCGCCCAGCGCCGAGGTGCAGGGGCACGCGCCCGAGCAGAAGATCCTCGTCGCCGGCAAGCGTGAGGTCGGCATCGAAGCCGTGGAGCCGGTGGGCCATTACGCCGTGGCTTTGCGATTCAGTGACGGCCATTCCACCGGCCTCTACACCTGGGCTTACCTGCACCAGTTGGGCCGGGAGCACGCCACGCGCTGGGCGGCCTACGAGGCCGCGCTCGCGGCCGCGGGACTGTCGCGCGACGCCGGTTGAGCCCCGGAAACGCGACGCGCCCCTTGCGGGGCGCGTGCGTTCACACGACAGCGGCGATCAGTTGCCGAGCAGGGTGCGGAAGTTGGCGTACACGTCGCTGAAGCGCGAGTAGTAGTCAGGGTCGCGCGGCGCGCTGCAGAACGACAGGCCACCGTACAGGCCGCCGCGCAGCTGGTACTGGCCGCTCGTCGTGACGGTGTACAGGGCCGAGCCCGACGAACCGCCCTCGGTGACGCCCGAGCTCCACACCACGCGGTAGAACGGGCCCTTGCCGTCGATGCGGCCCGACAGCGAATTGACGCTGCCGCGCGAGGTCTTCTTCACGTCGCCCGAGGGGTGGTGGACGCCCCAGATTGCCGTGCCGGTGCTGCCGATGGCGGCTGAACTCCAGCCGGCATAGGTCGCGCCGGTCGGCGGGGCGGTCTTCAGCTCGAGCAGCAGGGTGTCGCGGCTGTTGTTGTTGTGGCGCAGCGTGGCGCCGCCGGTCAGCGTGCGGGCGCGCGTGGCGACGGTGGTGCCGCCGCAGCTCGCCGCCTCGTAGAACCAGTAGGTTTGCAGCGTGTTGGCCACCGTCTGCGTGCTGATGCAGTGGTTCGCCGACCAGAACAGGTGGCGGCGCGGTGAGTTGCTGTTGTTCAGCAGGGTGCCCGTGCAAAGGTAGGACGAACCGCCCTGCGTGAACACCATGCGGGCCACGGCGTCGACCGCCGTCTGATAGCCCGAAGGCGCGTTGGTGACGCAGCGCGAATCGATCTGGCAGCTGTCGCTTTCGCCGATCTTGGCGGTCACCGCTTGCAGCATGTCGGGCGCGGCCGGGTCGATGTCGAAGTGCGAGAGCTGCACCGGGCGCAGGCGCAGGCCGCGGACGGCGGCGAGCGGGCCGCTCACTTCGACCGTCATCGTCTCGCTGCCCACCACGGGCGACCAGAACAGGCCGTCGAGCGCGATGTCCTTGCCGGCCACCGTGAAGGCGCCGTCGGCATCGCCGAAGCGGAAGCTGAGCTGGTCGACGAGGCCGCGCAGGCCGGCGTCGGCATCGCTGCCGAGGCGGCTGCCGGCGCGCTCCAGCGCGAAGCCGGCGCGCAGCGCCTTCGCCTCCGCCGAGCCGAGCTGGAAGCGCAGGATGCCGCTGCGGCCCGTGCGCAACAGGGCACCGCGGCTGCTGTCGGCGACGTCCTCGCCGAGCTCGCGGACGAAGCCGATCTCCATCGGCTGGCCGTTCAAGCGCTGTTCGACGCGGCGCTTGGCGACGGCGTCGGTTTCCAGCGCATCGGGCGCGGCCAGCATCGCGAGGGCGGGCGCGGCCCCGTTCGACAGGAAGGACGCCCGGCCCTGGGCGCCGGCGTTGTCGGTGCCGACGGCGGTGGCGGCGGCCATCTGCACTTCGGCGGGTGCGGCGGCGAAGGCCGGCGAGGCGAGGGCGGAGGCAAGAGCGAGGACAAGCAGATGCTGCGAACGCATGGTGTTCCCCTGGTCGTTGGATGGTTGGAAGGCCTGGCGGCCCCGCCGCGCGACCGAAGTCGCTGCGGCTCCCCTGGGAGCGCCAGAAGCCCGTGATAGCACCAACGGCGGCGGCGAAGTCCAAGAAAAGACAAGAAATGCCGCCCCGCGCCCGGCGGTGGGATAATCCCGGCCATGAGCAGCGAAACCCGCCCCGAGGGCACGACCCATTTCGGCTTCCGCGACGTGCCCACCACCGAGAAAGCCGGTCTGGTGCGCGAGGTGTTTTCGTCGGTGGCCGGCAAGTACGACCTGATGAACGACCTGATGAGCCTCGGTGTGCATCGGGTCTGGAAGCGCTACTTCGTCGCGACCTCGGGCGTGGCGAAGGGCGACCGCGTGCTCGATCTCGCCGGCGGCACCGGCGACATCGCCGCCCTGCTGCACGAGCGCGTCGGCGAGTCGGGCGAAGTCGTCGTCGGCGACATCAACGCGGCGATGCTTGGCGTCGGCCGCGAACGCATGACTGATCGCGGCCTCGTGCGCGGCCTGCGCTGGGTGCAGTTGAACGCCGAGGCCTTGCCCTTCCCGGACGCCAGCTTCGACCTCGTCACCATCGCCTTCGGCCTGCGCAACGTCACCGACAAGGCGAAGGCGCTGCGCGAGATGCATCGCGTGCTGAAGCTTGGCGGACGCGCGCTGGTGCTGGAGTTTTCGGAAGTGAAGCCGGAGTGGTTCAAGCCGGTCTACGACTTTCACAGCTTCAAGGTGCTGCCGCGCCTCGGCCAGCTGTTCGCCAACGATTCGGCCAGCTACCAGTACCTCGCCGAGAGCATCCGCAAGCACCCGCCGCAGGATGAACTCAAGGCGATGATGGCCGAGGCCGGCTTCGAGCGCTGCGACTACCGCAACCTCAGCGCCGGCATCTGCGCGATCCATTCCGGCTATCGCGTCTGAGGCTTTGGCCTCAGTCGGTGCGCGCGCGGAAGGCCTCCTCGAGCGAGATCTCGCCGCGCATCGCCATTGCCGCAGCCGTCGTGGTGAGCGGCACCATGCCCTCGGCGACGGCCGTTGCATGGATGCGGTCGGCCTCGGCGCCGGCGTGGATCAGCGGCAGGATGCCCGGTGACGTGACCATCAGTTCGTAGGCGGCGGCGCGTCCGCGCACGCCCAGGCCTTCGCATTGCGCGCAGCCGCGGCCTTTCCACACCGTGGCGTCGGCGGGCACGCCCAACAGCCCGGCGATGCGCGGGTCCGGCGTGGTGGCTTCGCGGCAGGCCGGGCAGATCTTGCGCACCAGGCGCTGCGACATCGCGCCGAGCAGGCTCGCGCGCAGCAGGTAGGGCTCGACGCCGAGGTCGAGCAGGCGCGTCACGGCGGTCGCGGCGGTGTTGGTGTGCAGCGTGCTCAGCACGAGGTGGCCGGTGAGCGCGCTCTCGATCGCGATCTCGGCGGTCTCGCGGTCGCGGATCTCACCCACCATGATCACGTCGGGATCGTGGCGCAGGAAGTTGCGCATCGCCGTGGCGAAGGTGAAGCCCGCCGGCCGGTTCACCTGCATCTGCTGGATGCCATCGATGCGGTACTCGACCGGTTCTTCGATGGTGAGGATGTTGATGCGCTGCTTCGCCAGCGCTTGCAGCACCGCGTACAGCGTGGTGGTCTTGCCGCAGCCGGTCGGCCCGCAGACGAGGAACAGGCCGTGGTCGCGGGTGACCAGGTCGTCGATGCGCTCGCGGTCGCGCGTGCTCAGGCCGATCTGCCCGAGGTCGCGGAGGCCCTGCGAGGTGTCGAGCAGGCGGATGGCCACGCTCTCGCCGTGGATGCTCGGCAGTACCGAGATGCGCAGGTCGATGGCGCGGCCGTCGGGCAGGGTGAAGGCGGTTCGGCCGTCCTGCGCGGTGCGGTGCTCGGCGAGGTTCATGCGGCCGATCACCTTGATGCGCGAGACCAGTGCGGGGAGCAGCGCGGGAAGGAATCGGCGAACGGGCACCAGCTCGTCATCGATGCGGTACAGCAGTTCCGCTTGGTGTTCGCCGGGACGCAGGTGCAGGTCGGAGGCGCGTCGGGCGATGGCGTCGGCCAGCGCTTCGTTGATGAGGCGGATGATCGGAGCTTGCCCGGCGATGCGCTCCATCTCCATGGGCGAACCCGGCTCGTTGTGCGTCTCGCCGGCATCGAGGCCAAGGTCGCGGGCGATCTGCACGTCGTCCTGGCGGTCGTAGTGCTCGGCGAGCGCCAGCGTCAGCTGTGCGGGGTCGGCGGCGAACGGGATGACCGTGCAGTCGGTCAGGAAGCCCATCGACTGGCGGGATTCGGCGTCATCCGGATTGG
Source organism: Silanimonas sp. (assembly GCF_044377035.1). Lineage (GTDB taxonomy): Bacteria > Pseudomonadota > Gammaproteobacteria > Xanthomonadales > Xanthomonadaceae > Silanimonas. The sequence goes on along the minus strand of NZ_JBILJW010000011.1, from coordinate 82,968 downwards.
CCATCGCGACGGCCAGCAGGTGCCCATGCCGCCTGAGGGGCAGGCCGTGAAGGCGCCGCGCGGCGCGTCCGGGGATCTGGGCCAGGGCCTTCGGGTCCGGCGCGATGCGTCGCAGGTCGACGGTCGGGGTGTGGCCGTGGCCTAGCCGAGGGTCGAGCCCGCTCGCGAGGCGGGCCAGGTAGTCGTCAAGGCGGGCGGGGTCGTCGAGATCGAAGAAGTCCATGCCTCCAGCATGGGGGGCGGGCGGTCGCCGCGCTTTGAGTAAACTCAAGCCGTCCCCTGAACGGCCCAGCCTGCATGCGCCTGCTTCTCGCTTTCGTCCTCGCCCTTTTCGCGGCGGTCGCCCAGTCGGCCGATCGTGCCCATGACGAACACAGCGCCGCCGAGCCCGCCACCGTGCGCATCAGCGCCATGGCGCTGGACCTCCGGGTGGATTTCGCCGCACGTACGCTGGCCGGCGAGGTGGTCCATACCCTTGTTTGGGCCGATCCGGCGGCAGCCGGACCCGCCGAACTGGTGCTCGATACCCGCGATCTCGCCATCGAGCGCGTGCAGGCCCGGAAGGGCGAAGGCCGCTGGCAGCGCGTTGAGTTCAGCCTTGCCGAGCGCGATGCCATCTTCGGCAGCACGCTCCGCATCGCCCTGCCTTCGCGCATGGATGCGGTGCGCATCCGCTACCGCACGTCGCCCGAGGCCTCCGGCCTGCAGTGGATGACGTCGGCGATGACCGCGGGCGGCAAGCAGCCTCTGCTGTTCAGCCAGTCGCAGGCCATCCACGCGCGCAGCTGGGTGCCGCTGCAGGACACGCCGGGCGTGCGCTTCACCTACACGGCGCGCATCCGCACGGCGGCGGGCTTGATGGCGCTGATGAGCGCCGACAACGACCCGGCCGCGCGCGCCGACGGCGACTACCGCTTCACGATGGCGCAGCCGATCCCCAGCTACCTGCTGGCGATCGCGGTCGGTGATTTCCGCTTCAAGGCGATCTCGGAGCGCGCCGGCGTGTGGGCCGAGGCCCCGGTGCTCGACCGCGCGGCCGCGGAGTTCAGCGATACCGAAAAAATGATCGCCGCCACCGAGGCGCTCTACGGCCCGTACCGCTGGGAGCGCTACGACCTGCTGATCCTGCCGGCGAGCTTCCCGTTCGGTGGCATGGAGAACCCGCGCCTGTCCTTCATCACGCCGACGGTGATCACCGGCGACAAGTCGCTGGTCTCGCTGATCGCGCACGAGCTCGCCCATTCGTGGTCGGGCAACCTCGTCACCAATGCCAGCTGGAAGGACATGTGGCTCAACGAGGGCTTCACCAGCTACGTCGAGAACCGCATCGTCGAAGCCGTGTACGGCCGCGAGCAGGCCGACATGGAGGACGTGGTGAGCCAGGCGGGCCTGCGCGCCGAACTGGCTTCGCTGCCGCCGGCCCAGCAGGTGCTGGCGCTGCCGCCGTCGCCGGGCCGCGACCCGGACGAGGCCCTCACCGACGTCGCCTACATCAAGGGCCAGTGGTTCCTCTCGTTCCTCGAGGGGCGCTTCGGTCGCGAGGCCTTCGATCCCTTCCTGCGGAAGTGGTTCGACGAGCATGCGTTCAAGAGCGTGACCACCGATGACTTCCTCGCCTTCCTGCGTCGCGAGCTGATCGCGAAGAACCCGGGCAAGCTCACCGAGGCCGAGCTGGCCGCATGGATCGCCGGCCCCGGCCTGCCTGAGACCGCCGTGGCGGCCACGGCGCCTCGCCTCTCCGCCGTCGACGCCGCGCGCGAGGACTGGCTGAAGCGCCGCGCCGCGGTCGCCGAGCTCGACACCTCGAAGTGGATCACGCAGGAGTGGGTGCACTTCCTCGAGGGCCTTCCGGAAGACATCGCCGCCGAGCGCCTGCTGGAGCTGGACGGCGCCTTCCGCTTCACCGGCACCACGAACGGCGAGATCGCGCAGCGCTGGTATCCCATCACCGTGCGCGCTGGTTACTTTGAAGCGCGTCCGGCGCTGGCGCAGTTCCTGCGCAAGGTCGGCCGTCGCAAGCTGATCCTGCCGAGCTACGTGGCCCTCGCCGAGACGCCGGATGGCCTCGCCTTCGCGACCCAGGTGTTGCAGCAGGCCAGCGCGGGCTACCACCCGATCACCCGCGGCGCCGTGCAGGCCGTGCTCGACGCGGCGGCGAAGTAAGCCGCGATGCGCGCCGCGATGCGCGCCGCGCGCGTGCCGACCGTGTCGTCCGCTGCGCCGCGTGGCTCGCGGCGCCGCACGATCATCCTCGTGGCGCTCGCCTTCGACGTCCTGATCGTCATCGGCCTGCTCGCGTGGCGGCCGGAGTGGGCGCTGCAGGGCTGGTTCGCCGCGCAGCGCCTCCAGGCCGGTGCCGAGGTGCGCAGCGTGGAGGTGGATGGCCAGCGCATCGTGCAGCTCGAGGCTGGCCCCGTCGACGCGCCGCTGGTCGTGCTGCTGCACGGCTTCACCGGGACGAAGGAGAACTGGCTGCCGCTGATGGCCGAGCTCTCGGCCACGCATCGCGTCATCGCCCCGGACCTGCCCGGCTGGGGCGAGAGCCAGCGCGAGCCCGGCGCCGATTACGGCGTGGTGGCGCAGTCCGAGCGCATCGCCGCGTGGCTCGGCACGCTGCCGCGGACGCCCGATCTTCTGGCCGGGCACTCGATGGGCGGCCACATCACCGGCCTCGTCGCCGCCCGCCATCCCGAGCGCGTGCGGCGCATCGCCCTGCTGTCGGCGGCGGGCGTGCCCTTCGCGCCGAATGAATTCGGCCGCGCCGTGCTCGACGGTGGGCACCCGTTCGCCGTCGAGGACCGCGCGTCGCTCGACCGCTACCTCGGTCTCGTCTTCACCGACCCGCCCTTCGTGCCGTGGCCGGCGGACCGCGCCCTCATCGCGCGGCGCATCGCCGACAACGCCTTCGAGCGCGACGTCCTCGCGCGCCTGCGCGGCGACGAGGCCTTCGCGGTGCAACCGCTGTTGGGCGATATCCGTGCGCCCGCGCTGCTGCTGTGGTGCGACGACGACCGCGTGATCGACCCGAGCTCGGCGGCGCTCTTTGCGGCGGGTCTGGGCGAATCGCGCACGGTGATGCTGCCGGGCTGCGGCCACATGCCGATGATGGCGGCGGTGGCGGAGGTGGCCGACGCGCTGAGCGCGCAGGCCGCGGTGCTGGTGCCCTCAGCGCCCTGAGCCGTCCAGCGCGTCATCGGTGCGCATCACCACCCGCTGGTGGGCCGGATCGTCCAGCCGTCCGCGGATGACGAACACGTTCTCGCCGGATTGCGCTTGCCCACTCCTCCGGCTCAGCACCACGTGGTCGATGCCGGCGAGGCCGTGGGCTTGCGCGAGTTCGACGAGCGAACGCGCCAGGCGCTCGCTGGTGCCGTCGTAGGCGCGGCCGATGCCGTCCTCCATCCGTTCCACGGCGCTGCGCGCCTGCGGGTACAGCGGATGCGTGGCCCATGGATCGACAGTGGCCGCCCCCGGCATCGGGGCGGGCGAGGGGAAGAGCGTCGATGGGGCCGATCCTTCGGGGGGGCGGATCGGAGGAAGGGCCGACGCCGCCTCTGCGGGCCGGCCCGGCCAAGGCGGCGGTGCCTGGAGGCCCATCCATTCACCGAGGGTCGCCAGCGCGCTGTGGCTGTCGACCGGCGGGTCGGCCGGGTCCGCGGCCTCGAGTGCGCGGTTCAACAGCGGCAGGGCGCAAGCCGCCTGCTCCCAACGGGCTCGGATCGCGTCGGGTGGGCCTTCCAACCGGTGCACGAGCTCGGACGGGTCGGCATCGCGCCGCGCGGGTGCGGGCAGGCCCGGGATGGTCGCATCGAAATCAGCGCACGCCTGCACGAGGTGCACGAGGCGGAGCCGGGAGGCCGGCACCGGGCGGACCGGCGGGCGCCAGCCGGGCGCGTCGGCGCCGCGGGCCAAGCAATGCAGTTCGGCCAGCACCTGCGCCTGCGCGTCGCAGAGCCGCCAGAACGCTTGGGGATGGCCGTCGACGCGCTGCCAGCGCGCCTCGATGGCAAGGGGGGAAGGGGCCATGGGGGGCAGGATGTGGCGGGGGGAGCCCGACTCTAGCGCGCGCGGACCGGAGTAGGCTCGGCGGGCGTTTCCAGCCTGGGAGTTCGTCGATGCGTGCCACCGTCCTGTTGTCCGCTGCCCTGACGCTCGCCGGTGCGCTCGCGCCCGGCGGGTCCGCCGCTGCCGAAGCCGTGCCGAAGTACACGGCCGCGCAGTTCTTCGACACCACCAGCTTCCGCGTGGCGGATGCCGGCGGTCTGGCCTTCTCGCCGGATGGCCGCTCGGTGCTGATCAGCTCCGACGCCACGGGGGTCTTCAACGCCTACGCGCTGCCGGTGGCCGGCGGCGCTTTGGTACCGCTGACCACCTCGACCACCGACGCCGTGTTCGCCGCGAGTTACCTGCCCGACGGTCGCGTTCTGGTGCAGGGCGACAAGGGCGGCAACGAGCTCACGCACGTCTACCTGCGCGAGGCCGACGGCACGCTCCGTGACCTCACGCCCGGCGACAAACTCAAGGCCGGCTTCGCGGGCCTGAGCCCGGACGGCAAGACGCTGTGGGTCACCTCGAACGCCCGCGACCCGCAGGCCTTCGATGTGCTCGCCTACAACACCACGACCTTCGAGAGCCGCGTGCTGTTCCAGAACCCTGGCGGCTTCCTGCCCGCCGAGGTCTCGAACGACGGCCGCTGGGTCGCGATGGAAAAGCCCAACACATCGGCCGATTCCGACGTGTACCTCGTTGATCTGAAGGGCGAGGGAAAGCCCACGCTGATCACGCCGGGCGAAGGCGCGGTATCGACGAGTGTCTATGGCTTCACGCCGGACTCGAAGACGCTGGTGTTCGCCACCGATTCGCACGGCGAGTTCAACCAGGCCTGGACGCATGACCTCGCCTCGGGCGAGCAGAAGCCGCTGATCGAAGCCGACTGGGACGTGATGTTCGTTTCCTGGTCGCCGAGCGGCCGCTACCGCGTCTCGGCCATCAATGCCGACGCCAGCACCGCGCTCACCATCCTCGACACCCGCGACGGCAAGCCGCTCGCGTTCGAGGGGCTGCCGGACGGCGACATCGGCAGCGTGCGCTTCTCGCCCGACGAAGCGCGCGTGGCCTTCACCGTGGCCTCCGACACGTCGCCGTCCGACGTCTTCGTCGCCGACCTCGCCGACCGCAAGGTGCGCCGGCTCACCACGGCCTTGAATCCGGCCATCGACGAGTCGCATCTCGTCGAAGCGACGATCGTCCGCTACACGGCCGAAGGGGGCGTTGAGATTCCGTCGGTGCTTTACCGCCCGAAGGGCGCCTCGGCCGCGAACCCGGTGCCGGCCGTGGTGCTGGTGCACGGCGGCCCCGGCGGCCAGACGCGGCGCGGCTACAGCGCGATGGTGCAGCACCTCGTCAATCACGGCTATGCCGTGCTGGGCGCCAACAACCGCGGTTCCTCCGGCTACGGCAAGACCTTCTTCCACATGGATGACCGCAAGCACGGCGAAGCCGACCTGCGCGACATCGTGGCCGGCGGCGACTGGCTGCGCGCGCAGGACTGGGTGGCCGACGACGAGGTGGCGGTGATGGGCGGCTCCTACGGCGGCTACATCACGGCGGCGGCGCTCACCTTCCACCCGGAAGCCTTCGAGGCCGGCATCAACATCTTCGGCGTGACCAACTGGGTGCGCACGCTCGAATCCATCCCGGCATGGTGGGGCGCGCAGCGGCAGGCGCTCTACGACGAGATGGGCGATCCGGCAACCGACGCCGAGCGCCACCGCCGCATTTCGCCGCTGTTCCATGCGAAGAACATCGTGCGGCCGATGCTGGTGGTGCAGGGCGCCAACGACCCGCGCGTGCTGCAGGTGGAATCGGACGAACTGGTGGCCGCGGCGCGCGCCAACAACGTGCCGGTGGAGTACGTGCTGTTCCCCGACGAGGGCCATGGGTTCCTGCGCCGCGAGAACCGCATCACCGCGCAGGAGTCCTACCTCAAGTTCCTCGACACCCACGTCCGCAAGGCGGACTGAGCCCGGGGCCGGCGGCGTTCCCGCCGGTCATGGGCTGAAACGGAAACGGGCGCCTTTCGGCGCCCGTTTCTCATTGCGATGGCCCGAGGATCGGGCCAGCCGAACGATTACTGCCCGCGCTGTTCCACTTTGCGGAAGGCGTTGCCCTCCACGTAGTTCGGCCATTCGCGGTTGCTACCCAAGGTGCGGCCCACGTCGTAGAGCAGCTTCAGGTCCTGCATGGTGCCGCGCAGGTCCCAGCCGGCGTCGTAGTTGTCGCCGACCTTGTGGTAGCGCACCGCCGTGTAGTCCGCCATCCACGCGAGGCCGAACTCGCGGCCCTTCTCGCGGTGGTCGACGCCGCCCTTCGCGTACAGCGCCGGCACGCCGGCCTTGGCGAAGTTGAAGTGGTCGGAGCGGAAGAAGTAGCCGTTCTGCGGCTCGCTCTCTTCCATCAGCACGCGGTCCTGCGCTTCGGCGAAGGGGCGGGCCACGTCGTCGAGCGTCGAGTTGCCGAGGCCGATCACCACCAGCTCCTTCGACGGACCGATGACGCTCATCGCGTCGAGGTTGATGACGGCGACGGTCTTCTCCAGCGGAATGACCGGGTGCGCGGCGTAGTACTTCGAGCCGAGCAGGCCGGATTCCTCCAGCGTCACGAACAGGAAGACCATGCTGCGTTCCGGCGCCGGGTTCTGCACGGTGAAGACCTCGGCGATCTCCAGCACGCCAGCCACGCCGGTGGCGTTGTCGACGGCGCCGTTGAAGATGCGATCACCCACGCCCGAGAAATTGCGGCCGAGGTGGTCCCAGTGCGCGGTGTAGACGATGGCTTCGTCCGGGTACTTCGTGCCGGGCAGCATCGCGATGACGTTCTGCGAGGTCGCCGTGCGCGAGCTGCTCTTCAGCGACAGCGAGAACGTGGCCTTCAACGGCACCGGCTTGAAGCCGCGCTGGTTGGCGGCCGTGCGCTGCGCCTCGAAGTCGAGGCCGGCGTCGGCGAACAGTGCATTCGCCGTGGCGGCATTGATCCAGCCCTGCGCCGGCAGGCGCGGTTCCGGATCCTCGCTCGGCGGCAGGTCGAACTGCGGGCCGCCCCAGCTGTTCTGCACCACTTCCCACGGATAGGCCGCGCCGGCATCGTCATGGATGATCAGCGCCGCCGCAGCGCCCTGGCGGGCGGCTTCCTCGAACTTGTAAGTCCAACGCCCGTAGTAGGTCATGCGCTTGCCGCCGAACAGTTCGGCGCTGCCGACGTGGAAGCCCGGGTCGTTGATCAGCATCACGACCGTCTTGCCCTTCACGTCGAGGCCGTCGTAGTCGTTCCAGCCGGCTTCCGGCGCATTCACGCCGTAGCCGACGAACACCAGCTCGCTGGCGTCGATGCTCACTTCCGGCTGGCCAGTGCGCGTGCCGACCACCACGTCCGGCCCGATCACGGGGGCCAGTGTCTGCTTCGCCGTGGTGAGCGTGAAGGTGCTGGTCTTGTCGTCGGCCTTGGTCTCGGTCATCGGGACGTCCTGCGTCCACGAACCGTTGTTGCCGGGCTTCAGCCCGAGGCGCTGCAGCTGGGCGATCAGGTACTCGACGGTCTTGGTCTCGCCGATGCCGCCGGGCGAACGGCCGGCGAAGTCATCGCCGGAGAGGGTGCGCACGTGGGCGCTGAAATCCTCGGCCGAGATCTCGGGCCCAAAGCTGTGCTGGGCCGTCGCGGTGGCGGCGGCCGGCGGCACCGGCGTGGCGCAGGCGGCCGCGCTGGTGAGGAGGGCGGCGCCCGCCATCAGGGTGGATCGCATCACGGGGACACTCCAACGTGGAAACGTCCCGTGATTCTAAGCGGGTCGCCTCTCGGCCGCTTACTCGGGCGCGTCTTCGCCCTCGTAGCGCACGGCCGTGGCGCCGCGCACCTCGCCGATGGTGGCCGTGGCGTGCACGTAGAGCTTCACCTCGCGCTTGAACACCATCGGGCCGTTCACCTTGGCCTCCGGGCCGATAACGATGCGCGGCAGCTTCTCGCTGCCCCAGTTCCACCAGCCGCGGTTCGGCTCTTCGATCTCGATGCCGCCGGCCTGCGCGCCGCGGGCGAGGATGATGTCGCCGTTCACCGTGCGCAGCACGCCGCGCACCGTGCCGCCGTCGAGGCGGATGCCGCCGTTCACCGTTTCCAGCTTGCCGGCGACGACGCTGCGCGCGCCGATGCGGATGGCGCCGTTGACGGTTTCGAGGTCGCCCGACACTTCGCCGTCGTCATCGAGGCTGATGCCGCCGTTGACGGTTTCGGCGCTGCCCAGCTTCACTTTGCCGGCGATGCTGATGCCGCCATTGACGGTTTCGGCGCTGCCGACGGTGGCGCCTTCGTCGATGCTGATGCCGCCGTTCACCGTCTCGGCGCTGCGCACGGTGGCGCCGCGCTGGACGCTGATGCCGCCGTTCACCGAATCGAGGCTGTCGTAGGTCTGGCCGGCCTGGGCGGTGATGCTGCCCAGCACCTTCGACTCGCTCGGCGGGGAGTCGGCCAGGGCGTGCCCGGCGCCGACGGCGAGGGCAAGGGCGAGGACGAGCGGGCTGAGGCGGACGGGATGGCGCATGGCGGGCTCCGGGTCGGATTGACGCGGCCATCCTGCCGCCCGCCGGCTAGACTTGTCGCCTCCCTTTCGTCACTGGTGCAAAGGTCATGGCGTCGCGTCCGAAACCCGTCCTGCTGCTGATCCTCGATGGCTGGGGCCATCGCGACGAGACGGCCGACAACGCCATCGCCCTAGCCCGGGTGCCGCACTGGCGCCGCCTGCTGGCCGAGTGCCCGCACACCCTCGTCCACACCGAGGGCCGCTTCGTCGGCCTGCCGGACGGCCAGATGGGCAATTCCGAGGTCGGGCACATGAACATCGGCGCCGGCCGCATCGTCTACCAGGACCTCACCCGGGTGGACGCCGAGATCGAGAGCGGTGACTTCTTCCGCAATCCCGAACTGCTCGCCGCCTGCCACGCGGCCCGCGACGCCGGCGGCACCCTGCACCTGATGGGCCTGCTCTCGCCGGGCGGCGTGCACTCGCACGAGGCGCACCTGTTCGCGCTGATCGAGATGGCGAAGCGCGAAGGCGTCGCCCGCGTGGCCGTGCACGCCTTCCTCGACGGCCGCGACATGCCGCCGAAGTCGGCCGAACCCTCGCTGCGCGCCTTGGCCGAAGCCATGGCGAAGGCCGGTAACGCGCACCTCGCCAGTGTGTCCGGCCGCTATTTCGCGATGGATCGTGACAAACGCTGGGATCGCGTCGAGCTCGCGTTCCGCGCCATGACCGAAGGCGTCGCCGAGTTCCGCGCCGCTGATGGACTGGCCGCGCTCGAGGCCGCCTACGCCCGCGGCGAGAACGACGAGTTCGTGAAGCCCACGGTGATCGGAGGCGCGCAGCCGATGCGCGATGGCGACGCGGTGGTGTTCTTCAACTTCCGCGCCGATCGCGCCCGCCAGATCACGGCGGCCTTCACCGTGCCGGGCTTCGACGGTTTCGCGAAGCCGCGCGCGATCGCGCTGTCGCGCTTCGTCGGCATGGCCGAGTACTCGTCGGAGCTGCCGGCGAAGGTGGCCTATGCGCCGGAAGACCTGCGCGAAACGCTGGGCGAAGTCATTGCTGCGGCAGGCCTCAAGCAGCTGCGCATCGCCGAGACCGAGAAGTATGCGCACGTCACCTTCTTCTTCAGCGGCGGCCGCGAGGCCCTGCTGCCGGGCGAATCGCGCGAGCTCGTGCCCTCGCCCAAGGTCGCCACCTACGACCTGCAGCCGGAGATGAGCTGCCCGGAACTCACCGACAAGCTGGTCGCCGCCATTCGCGGCGGCGAGGTCGATTTCATCGCCTGCAACATCGCCAACCCCGATATGGTCGGCCACACCGGCGACCTGCAGGCCGGGATCAAGGCGGCGGAAGCGGTCGACACCGCCCTCGGCCGCCTGCGCGAGGCCATCGAGGCGGTGGGCGGCGAGATGCTCGTCACCGCCGACCACGGCAACCTCGAGATGATGCGCGACCCCGAAACGGGCCAGCCGCACACCGCGCACACGGTCGGCCCGGTGCCCTTCGTCTACGTCGGCCGCAAGGCCACGCTGCGCGCGGGTGGCGCCCTGCGCGACATCGCGCCGACGGTGCTGCAGCTGATGGGCCTCCCGAAGCCGGCGGCGATGACCGGCGAATCGCTGGTGCAGCCCGCTTGAGGCCAGCCCGCGCGTTCGCGGCCGGAGCGTGGGCGCTGCTGCTGGCGTCGTCGGCCTTCGTCGCGACGCCGTCCTTCGCCCAGGCCCCCGACCCGCAGCGCGCGGCGCGCGAGGCCGAAGCGCAGGCCCAGCTCGATGCGCTCAAGCAGCGCGTGGCGGCATTGGCTGCGGAACAGAAGCGCGCGGAGGCCGAGAAGTCCGAGACGCTGTCCGCCTTGCGCGAGGCCGACGCCCGCGTGGCCGAGGCGCAGCAGGCGGTCGATGCCGCGGACGCCGAACAGGCCCGTCTCGCCGATGCCTTGGCCGCGAAGGAGGCCGAACGGGCCGCGCTGGCCGAGGCCCTGAAGGCGCAGCGCGAGGTGCTGGCCCGGCTGGTGCGTGCCGCGTATGCCGCGGGCCGCCACGAGCAGCTGAAGCTGCTGCTGGCGCAGGATCAGGTTGGTGCCATGGGCCGGGCGCTCGCCTACCACCGCCATGTGCAGGCCGACCGCGCGCGCCGCGTGCAGGGCGTGCTGGCCGAACTCGACGCGCTGGCCGCGCTCACCGCCGACGTGCAGCGCCAGCAGGCCGAGGTCGCGGCGGCCGCGGCGTCGGCCACGGCGGCGCTCGGTGCGCTGGAAGACGAGCGGGAAGCGCGACGCCAGACCCTGGCGGGCCTCGAAGCCGCATTCAAGGGCCGCGAAGCGAGGTTGGCCGCGCTCGGCCGCGACCAGCGCGCGGTCGAAGCCCTGTTGGCCGAGTTGCGCGACGCCATCGCCGACATCCCGAAGCGACTGGACGACGACCGCCCCTTCCCCAGCCGTCGCGGCCAGCTGCCGCTGCCGGTGGACGGTGGGCGCGTGCTGGAGCGCTTCGGTGCCGCGCTGCCCGGCGGCCTGCAGAGCGACGGCGTGCGTTTCGCCGTGGCCCGCGGCACGCCGGTGCGCGCCGTCGCCCCAGGGCGCGTGGCCTATGCCGACTGGCTGAAGGGCTACGGCCTGCTGCTGATCCTCGACCACGGCGAGGGCTGGATGAGCCTTTACGCCCACAACGACACGCTGCGTCGCGGCGTGGGTGACTGGGTGGGGCAGGGCGAGACCCTCGCCCGCGCCGGCGACTCCGGCGGCGCGCCGCAGACCGCGCTGTATTTCGAACTGCGCCGCAACGGCCAACCCGTGGATCCGCGCGGCTGGTGGCGCTGAGCCGCATAATGGCGGCCTCTCCGGTGGACGCCATGCAACTCTCCCCCCTTCCGATCCTCCTTGCGCTCGCCGCCTCAACGCCCCTTCGGGCGCAGGTCGATGCGGCCGTCGATCCGCTGGCGCCCGCGCCATCGTCGGCCGTGCCGCTCGAGGAGATCCGCCGCTTCGCCGAAGTCTTCCGCACCGTGCAGGAGGGCTACGTCGACCCGATCGACGACCGCACGCTGATGCAATCCGCGGTGCGTGCCCTGCTCGCCGACCTCGATCCGCATAGCGCCTACCTGCCGGCCACCAGCGCCAGCGCCCTCGCCGAGGAAGTGCAGGGCATGTACGACGGCGTCGGCGTGGAGGTCGAGGTCCGACCCGACCGCAGCCTCAAGGTGATCGGCGCGATCGAGGGTGGTCCCGCACACAAGGCCGGGCTGCGCACCGGCGACGTCATCGTCGCCATCGACGGCCGCCCCGCCGGCAGCCTTCGCGAGCCCGATCCGTCGCGCGCGTTGCGCGGCACCGCCGGCACCAGCGTCCGCCTCTCGCTGCTGCGCCCCGGCGAAGCCCTGCCGCGCGACGTCGTGCTGGTGCGCCAGAGCATCGCCCTGTCGAGCGTCAGCGGGCGGCTGCTTGAGCCTGGCTACGGCTACCTGCGCATCGGCTATTTCGAAGGCGACACCGCCGACGAACTGAAGCGCCAGCTCGCCGCCTTGCAAGTGGCCTCGGGCGGGCCGCTTTCCGGCCTCGTGCTCGATCTGCGCAACAATCCCGGCGGCCTGCTCACAACGGCCATCGAAGTCGCCGACTTGTTCCTCGAAGGCGGCCCGATCGTCAGCACCCGCGGCCGCACAGCGACATCGAATGTCCTGTACCGGGCCGCCGCCGGCGATGCGCTGCAGGGCGCCCCCATCGCCGTGCTGCTCGATGTCGGCACGGCCAGCTCGGCGGAAGTCGTCGCCGGCGCGCTGCGCGACCAGCGCCGTGCCTTGCTTCTCGGTGCGCGCAGTTTCGGCAAGGGTTCAGTGCAGACCGTCGTCGACCTCGGCAACGGCGATGCGCTGAAGCTCACCACCGCGCGCTACTACACGCCCTCGGGGCGTTCGATCCAGGCCACCGGCATCCTCCCCGATGTCACTCTGCCCGGCACCGCCATCCGCGGCCTGCGCGAGCAGGACCTGCCCACGCACCTGTCCGGCGATGCCGAGGTGCCCGACGGCTACGCGACCGGCGTGATCGTCGAGGGCGAATCCGCGGTGGCCGAAGCGCTTCGACGGGTGAAGCAGGCTGCCGCGGCGCGGCAGGCAACGGCGCGACGCGCCACAAGCGCGGGATAACTGCGGTATTCAGGCGCGCAGTCGCGACCGCCGCGCCAACGATTCCCGCACCGCCAGCGCCACGAGGAAGCCGAAGGCGAAGCCGGCGAGGTGTGCCCACCACGCGACGGCACCGAAGCTCGGCCCCGCCCAAGTGAACAGCAGCTGCAGCACCACCCACAGGCTGATCAGCGCGACGGCCGGCATGCGCACGAATTCCAGCCAGAGGCCGAGCGGCAGCACCACGCCGAGGCGCGCGTTGGGGAACAGGGCGAGGTAGGCGCCGATCAGGGTCGACACCGCGCCCGAAGCCCCGATGATCACGCGGTCGGGCCGGTCCATCGACAGCGCCGCCACGAAGTTCGACACCGCGCCTCCGGCCACGAACAGCGCCAGCAGGCGCCACGACCCGAGCGCCCGCTCGGCGGGCAGGCCGAACACCAGCAGGAACAGCATGTTGCCGAGCAGGTGGGTGCCGCTGCTGTGCAGGCCAAGCGTGGTCACGAGGGTTGCTGCGCGCTCCGGCTGCAGCAGGCTGCGCCAGTCCGCGGCTGCTGCCGAGAGTGCGCCCCAGCGCAGCAGCAGCGCGTCATGGGTGGCGCGGTCGACGAATGCCAACAGGGCGAAGGCGCCGACGCACAGCACCAGCACGAGGGGCGTGGCCCAGCGCCACGTGACGTGGCGGCGCCCTGGCGCATCGACGAACACCATCAGCGCGGAATCCAGAGCACGCGGCCCTGCCAGCCCAGGCGCAGGCCGTCGCGACGGATCTCGAGCAGCGTGAGGCCGGGCTGCAGGGTTTCACCTTCGCGGCGGCGCTGCCCGTCGACAATGGCGAATCGCCGAGCCGGATCGTCCGCATAGACGTGCATCGACACGCGCAGCGCCGGGAGCGCCTCGCCGGACACGGTCGACCAGGGCAGGTCACCGTCGCGCGGGCCAAGCCCTGAGTCCGATGTTGCGGGGCTGACCGCCTCGGGCTCGATGGGCGCGGTGATGGTGGTCTCGGCGGCCGGCGCCGCCGGAACGAGGGGTTCGACCTCCGCGGCGGGCGGAGGCGTCGCGGCCACGGGAGTGGGCCGCGGTGCCGGGGTGATCGATGCCTGTGCGGGCGGCGGCGCGTAGGCGGCGGCCGGCACGGGCTCGATGGGCCCGTCGGGCGCCGCGGCCGCCGGGACCACCGCGGGAGGCGCATCGGCCTCCGGCGCCGCGCGACCGAAGCCCCACCACCATGCCGCGGCGGCGGCCAGCAGCCCGCCCAACAGCAGTCCACCGAGTGCCATCGGCCAGGCCGAGGCTTGGGGTGGTCGGGGCGGGGCGGTATCGCCCAGCAGGCTCGGCGGCGACGCACGGCGGCGCTCGGCTTCCGACCGGCGCAGGGCTTCCAGGATCAGTGACATGGTCGGGCCCTCAATCCAAGGTCCGACGCAGCCGCGGGCCGTCGCTGCGTTCCGCGCCGAGCGAACGCAAGGTGGCCGGGCCCGGCACGCCGTCGACGGCCAGCCCGTGTACCTGCTGCACCTCGCGCAGCGCGTCAGTCAGGGCGGCGTCGAACTCCGAGGGGCCCTGCGGCATGGCCGCCTGCCGCTGCGCCGCCAGTCGTGAGGCTAGCCAATCGACTTCCGGCCCCGTTTCGCCTTCGGCAGGCACGCGCGCCAAGGCCAAGGGGCCGCGCCAGATCGACAAGTGGCGGCCGCGGAAATAGCGGTTGAAGTCGACGCGCGCGATGTCGACGGCGATGTCGCCGAGCCACAGGCGCACGCGCAGCGCGTCCGCGCCGAGCAATACCGCCCAGACGCGTTGATCGTCGGGGCCGTGCAGTTGGATCAGGGCGGGGCGCTGCAGCGCCACCAGGGCGTCGAGGCTGGTGGTGCCGGTCTGGCACAGCAGGCCGGGCGCGAGCACGGGCGGGCAGTCGGCGAGGCGGCGCGGCGTGGCCTCCTGCGCCCGCACTGCCCACATCCGCATCAGCTCGGCCGCGGCCGGCGCTGGCGAGTCGTCGAGTTGGCGAAGCCGCGCCGCGAGCGTCGCGTCATCGAGGCGCGGCGGCGGGATCGGCGTGACCAGCCCCGCGGCGGGTTCGGGCGTCGGTGGCGCAAGAGAGCGTTGCGGCGCCAGCGCGAAGAGCGCGATGCCCACCGCCAGTGCCGCGCCGACCACCACCGGCGTCGAGGGCTTCGGCAAACGCTTCAGCGGGCGCACCAGCACCTCGCGCGCCGCGAGATCGACGAGGCGTTCGCCGACCGGATGTTCGTCGCGCGCGTAGCCGGCGAGCAGGGCGCGCTCGGCGATCACGTTCACCAGCCGCGGCACGCCGCCGGCATGGTGGTGCAGCCGCTTCACCGCGAGACGGGTGAAGGGGAAGCGCGTGGCGCCGGCCACCGCGACGCGATGGCGGACGTAAGCCTCGACCTCGTCGGCGTCGAGCGGCGTCAGGTGGAAGCGCGCGGTGATGCGCTGCGCGAGCTGGCGCAGTTCCGGGCGGTCCAGCAGGTCGCGCAGTTCGGGCTGGCCGAGCAGCACCATCTGCAGCAGCTTCTGCGTCGGGGTTTCGAGGTTGGTGAGCAGGCGCACCTGCTCCAGCGCGTCCTTCGAGAGGTTCTGCGCTTCGTCGATGATCACCACCACGCGAAGCCCTTGCGCATAGGCGTCGAGGAGGTAGGCGTTCAGCCGGTCGTAGAGGCCCTTCAGGCTGCCGCGCACCGTGCTGATCTCGAGGCGAAGCTCTTCGGCGATGGCTTCCAGCAACTCCACCGGCGAAAGCAGCGGGTTCAGCACCAGGGCGACGCGCACATTCTCGGGCAGCTGCTCCAGCAGCAGCCGGCACAGCGTGGTCTTTCCCGTGCCCACCTCGCCTGTCAGCTGCACGAAACCGCCACCGCCGCCCTGGGTGATGCCGTAGTGCAGGTGTGCGAGCGCGTCCCGGTGGCGCTCGCTCAGGTACACGAAGCGCGGGTCCGGTGTGATCGAGAACGGCGCTTCGGCGAAGCCGTAGTACTCGAGGAGCATTCGAGGGAATCACCGGGATGGGCGGTAAGCCTGCCACGGATGCCTGGCCATGCGCAGGGCGCTGGCGGGGGCCGGCGCCCTCTTGCACACTCGGCCGATGCGATGCGCGGCCCTCTTCCTGGTGTTGCTGGCGACCGGCGCGAACGCGGGCCCTCCCCCGCGCTTCGTCCTCGAGCCGGCCGAGCGCGCCTACCTCGACGCCAAGGGACCGCTGCGCCTGTGCGTCGATCCCGCCTGGGCACCGCTCGAGAGCGTCGACGCCTCCGGGCGCCATGCCGGCATCGGTGCGGATGTGGTGGCCCTGCTGTCGTCCCGTGCCGGCATCGAACTCCGGTTGGTGCCGACCGCGTCCTGGGCGGAGTCGATGGCCAAGGCTCAGGCCCGCGAGTGCGACCTGCTCTCCATGGTCACGCGCACGCGGGAGCGGGAGGCCTGGTTCGATTTCACCGAGCCCTACATCGACATCCCCGGCGTCATCGTCACCCGGGGCGACGTGCACCACGTCACCGATCTCGTGCAGGTGCTCGACGAGCCGCTGGGGATCATGCGCGGCTTCTCCACGGTGAAGACGCTGCGCGAGCAATACCCGGGCATCCGCCTCGTCGAGGTCGACAGCTATCGCGAGGGCTTCGAAAAGGTGCAGGCCGGGGAGCTGTTCGGGATGCTGGGCAACATGGCCAGCATCGGCCATGCCTTGCAGGGCGACGGCATCGTCGACCTGAAGATCGCCGGCTGGGCCGGCGACTTTACGCGCCCGGCCATCGCCACCCGCAACGACGAGCCGCAGCTGGGCCGGATCTTCCGCCGCCTCGTCGCCTCGCTGAGCCCCGAGGAGCGCCAGCCGATCCTCAACCGTTGGCTCGCCGTGCGCTTCGATACCGGCTTCGACCCGCGCTGGTTCTGGCGAACCACGGTGCCGATCCTTGTCGGCCTGTTGGCCCTGCTCGCCTGGTCGGTGTCCCTGCGGCGGCTCAATGCCAAGCTGCGCCTCGCGAACGCGAAGCTCGCCGAATCCAGCCGGCGCGACCCGCTGACCGGCCTCGGTAACCGCATGCACCTCGACGAGCAGCTGCCGGCGCGCCTGCACCTGTGCGCGCGCAATGGCCTGCCGCTGGTCGTGGCGATGGTCGACATCGACCACTTCAAGCACGTCAACGATCGCCACGGGCATCCTGTGGGCGATGGCGCGCTGCGCGCCATGGCCGCCGAACTGCGCGCCGCGTTCCGCCGCGAAGACGACCTGCTGGTGCGCTACGGCGGCGAGGAATTCGTTGTGCTGCTCACCGGCGGCAGCATTGAGGAGGCACTCGCCCAGCTGCAGGCGTTCCGCGAGCGCATCGCCGGGGCGATGCTGGATGCCGCGGGCGTGCCGCTGCAGCTGACGGTGAGCATCGGCGTGCAGGCCGTCCGCCCCACCGCCGTCGATACGCCCGAGAAACTGCTGCAGGCCGCCGACGCGGCGCTCTACGTGGCCAAAGAAGAAGGCCGCAACCGGCTGGTGCGCGCCCCTCGCGGATGAGGCGCGCTCAGCGCCGCCGGCCGACGCCCCACAGCCCGAACACCGCGAACAACCCGCCGCCGATGCCCAGCATGATCGGCAGTCCCCACAGGCCCATCGTGTCGTCGGGCAGGGCTTCGCGCGTCGCCGGGTGCACCCGCAGTGCGAACGCGTCGCCGACGTCGTAGCGGGCCTCGCTTTCGGGCTCGTCCCGGCCGCGAGACTGGCCGGCACCGGTGCGCATCCGGCGGGTGTCGTTGGCGACCTTGTACTCGACTACCGCGGTGAACTTGGTACAGGCGCGACGCGGCTTGCGGCCGCAGCGCGTGTTGCGCGATTCGATGTCGACGACGATGCCGCTGGTGGGCACGGCTTGGCGGACGAAGTTCGCCCGCTGCACGCCGATCACACCGGCGAGCGCCAGCAGCACGAGGGCGAAGAGCATCAGCACGGCCTTCATGGCTTGGCTCCCGCGCCGAACAGCCCGCGCACGGTCAGCACCAGCCACGCGAGGAGCGTCGCAGCGAGGGCCACCAGCCACGCCGTGCCGGCCGCGCCTTCCGAAGGCAGGGCCGGTGCCGCGACGATGACACTCCAGCCCAGCGTGCTGCGCAGGGCGCTCGGCAGGTCGGCCCAAGCGCCGGGTTCGGCGAGCACGCCGCCGGCCACGTGGAAGCCGGCCAGCGCGAAGGCGTAGATCGACAGCACCAGCAGGAACGCCGCCGCCAGAAGGTGGAGCCCGGCCGGCAGCCGTCGCTCCACGAAGCTCCGTAGCAGGTCGTTGCCGGAGACGAGGCGCAGCAGCCGCAGCAGGCGGGCGAGGCGCGCCAGGATGGCGACGCCGCCGGCCAGCGGCAGCAGCGACAGCACCACGATGGCGGTGTCGAAGGTGTTCCAGCCGTCGCGGAAGAAGCCGGCCACCGGTTTGCCGTGCGCCAGCATCCGCAGCGCGATCTCGATGACGAACCACGCCGTCGAGAAGGCGAACAGGCCTTCGAGCAAGCTTTCGAATGACTCGCTGGCGCGCGGCAGGGCTTCCACCCCGAGCGCCACCGCGTTGATCGCGATCAGCGCGTGCGTGAAGGCGATGAAGCCCGGGTTGGCGACGAAGCGTCGCAGGCGCAGCGGCCCCTGGCCCGTGACCGCCGGGACGGCCGGGGAGGTCGTGCCGGACACCGGCCCTGTCGCGCCCCCGCGCCGTGTTCCGCCGTGCTTTGCTCCGCCGCGCTTCGTCATCGCGCGCTTACTCGGCCAGCGTCAGCAGCGAGGCGTTGCCGCCGGCCGCCGTGGTGTTCACCGTGAGCGTGCGCTCGGTGGCGAATTTGGCGAGGTAGTGCGGGCCACCGGCCTTCGGGCCCGTGCCCGAGAGGCCTTCGCCGCCGAAGGGCTGCACGCCGACCACCGCACCGATCTGGTTGCGGTTGACGTAGCAGTTGCCGACGCGGACGTTCTTCGCGATGTGGTCGATCGTCGCGTCGATGCGCGAGTGGATGCCCAGCGTCAGGCCGAAGCCGGTGCCGTTGATGTCGTTGATGACGCCATCGAGATTATCGGCCTTCCAGCGCACCACGTGCAGGATCGGGCCGAAGACTTCGCGGTCGAGCTGCGAGAGCGACTTCAGCTCGTAGGCGCGCGGGGCCACGAAGCAGCCGTGCGCGGCGGCTTCGGGCAGCGGCGCCATCTTGATGAGGCGGGCTTCCTTGTCCATGCGCGCGGCATGCGTCTCGAGGTTGCGCTTGGCGTCCTCGTCGATCACCGGGCCGACGTCGGTGCTGAGCAGGCCGGGGTCGCCGATGACGAGTTCATCCATTGCACCGGCGAGCATGTGCATTACCTTGTCGGCGATGTCGTCCTGCACGAACAGCACGCGCGCGGCCGAGCAGCGCTGGCCGGCGGAATCGAAAGCCGAGCCCACGGCGTCCTTCACCACCTGCTCGGGCAGCGAGGAGGAGTCGGCGATCAGCGCGTTCTGGCCGCCGGTCTCGGCGATCAGCGAGGCGATCGGAGCGTTGCGCGCGGCCAACGTGCGGTTGATGGCCCACGCCGTCTCGTTCGAGCCGGTGAAGGCCACGCCGGCCACGCGCGGGTCGCGGGTGAGGCCGGCGCCGACCGTTGCGCCGTCGCCCGGCAGGAACTGCAGCACGTCCTCAGGGATGCCGGCCTCGTGCAGCAGCTTCGTCGCGGCGAAGGCCACCAGCGAGGTCTGCTCGGCGGGCTTGGCGATCACGGCGTTGCCTGCGGCGAGCGCGGCGGCCACCTGGCCGAGATAGATCGCGAGCGGGAAGTTCCACGGGCTGATGCAGACGAACACGCCGCGGCCGTGCAGGGTGAGCTGGTTCGACTCGCCGGTCGGGCCCGGCAGCTTCACCGGCGCGAACAGTTCGCGCGCCTGCAGGGCGTAGTAGCGCAGGAAGTCGACCGCCTCGCGCACCTCGGCCACCGAGGCCGAGAGGCTCTTGCCGGCTTCCTTGACGCACATCGCCATGTAATCCGGCGTGCGCGCTTCCAGCAGGTCCGCCGCTTTCTCAAGAATGACCGCACGGCTGGCGGCGGGCAGGGCGTCCCAGCCGGGCTGCGCCTTCACGCCGTTGGCCAGTGCCTGCTGCACGTTGGCCTCCGAGGCGGCGAGGTACTCGCCCACGGCCTCGCGGCGGTCGGCGGGATTGGTCACCTTCACGGTCGCGCCGAAGGCCGATGCGCCCGGCACCAGCGGCTGGGCCGACCACGGCTTCACGGCGGCGTTGATCTGGGTGGCGAGGTCGCGCAGCTGCGCGTCGTTGGCGAGGTTGATGCCCATCGAATTGGTCCGGGGTTCGTTCTGCGAGCGGAAGAGGTCGCGCGGCTGCGGGATGTGCGGGTGCGGCTTGATGGTGTTGCGTTCCACCGTGGCCACCGGGTCGGCGACGAGGTCTGCGGCGCGCACGCGGCTGTCGGTGATGCGGTTGACGAAGCTGGAGTTCGCGCCGTTCTCGAGCAGGCGGCGAACGAGGTAGGGCAGCAGGTCCTCGTGCGAGCCCACCGGGGCATAGACGCGGCAGGGCACGCCGAGCTGGTCGGCGCCGATCACCTCGGCGTAGAGGTCCTCGCCCATCCCGTGCAGGCGCTGGTACTCGTAGTCACGGCGCGTGCCGCCTTCGTTCGCCATCGCATGGATCGCGGCGATGGTCTGCGCGTTGTGCGTGGCGAACATCGGGTACAGCGCATCGGTGGCGGCGAACATGCGACGCGCGCAGGCGAGGTAGCTGACGTCCGTGTTCACTTTGCGGGTGAACACCGGGTAGCCGCCGAAGCCTTCCACCTGCGCCTTCTTGATCTCCGAATCCCAGTAGGCGCCCTTGACGAGGCGCATCGGCATGCGGCGGCCGACCTGTCGCGCCAGCGCGGCGAGTTCGTCGATCACGAAGGGGGCGCGCTTCTGGTAGGCCTGCACGGCGAGGCCGTAGCCCTCCCAGCCGTCGAGGCTCCGGTCCGCGAACGCGGTGCCGATCACATCGAGCGAGAGCTCGAGGCGCTCGCTTTCCTCGGCGTCGATAGTGAAGCCGATCGACTGCGCCTTCGCGTGCTGGGCCAGTTCCAGCACCATCGGGGTCAGCTCGGCCATCACTCGGGCGCGCTTGCCGACTTCGTAGCGCGGATGCAGGGCCGAGAGCTTCACCGAGATGCTGGGCGCTGCGAAAACGCTCTCGGAGCCACCCACGGAGCGCAGCGAGGCGCCGATCGCGCCGATGGCGTCCTTGTAGGCCTGGAAGTAGCGGGAGGCGTCCTTGGTCGTCAGCGCCCCCTCGCCGAGCATGTCGAAGCTGTAGCGGTAGCGGGCGTTCTCGCCCTTGAGACTGCGCTCCAGCGCCTCGGTGATCGTGCGCCCCATGACGAATTGGTGGCCCATGATCTTCATGGCCTGGCGCACCGCGAGGCGGATCACCGGCTCGCCGGTCCGGGCGACCAGCCGGCGGAAGGCACCGCCGAAGTCGCGGCGGGTGTCTTCGGCGAGGCTCACCACGCGGCCGGTCAGCATCAGGCCCCAGGTCGAGGCATTGACCAGGACGGACGAGGACCCGCCCAGGTGCTTCTCCCAAGCGGCGTCGCCCAGCTTGTCGCGGATGAGCTTGTCGGCGGTCAGCTGGTCGGGGATGCGCAGCAGGGCCTCGGCCACGCACATCAGCAGCACGCCCTCCTCGGAGCTGAGGTCGTACTGGCGCATGAAGGCCTGCACCAGCTCCGGGTCGGCGGCACGGACGCGGGTGCGCTCCACCAGCGCCTCGGCCGTGGCCTGCACCCGGGCCTGGACGTCGGCCGGAAGCCGGGCGGCGGCCAGCAGCTCGGCCAGGTGGTCCGACTCGTCTCGGGCATAGGCCTCGGTGGTGCGTTCACGCGCCGGACCGGGCGCGGCGGGCAGTTCAGGGCTGAGGATGGGCTTCACGCGGTGACCGGCAGCGGCGAGGAAAGGCGGAAGTGTGCCCGCCGCCCCGAACCCCCGTAACCCCCTGCTGTTTGACTCGGGAAATTCCCGCGGTGCCGCCTCCCGGGGCCTTCACTCACAGGGCTTTGCTTGCCCCCCCCGACGGCCGGGCCGTAAACTGCGTCACCTTGTCGCAGGTCCGGTTCGCGTCCCACGTGATCGATGAACTGCCGCCGTCGGTTCCCGGCTCCGAGGCGCAGCTTTTGCTGCGCCCTCGCCGCATCCTGACGTCGCGGCAGTTTTTCGTTCTCTTCGGACTCATTTCGGTGCCGGTCGCGGCGGTGTCGGGCTACGGATTCGCTCTGGGCAACGCCTACGCACCGTGGTTCGCGCTGCTCGATCTGGTGATCGTGGCCGTGGCGCTGCGCGGGGTGTGGCAATCGGGCGACCGCTACGAGCGGATCGTCGTGGGAGAACAGCGGCTTGAAGTGCGCCGTTCGCCCGATGACGCCGCCGTGTTCCAGGCGCATCCCTACTGGGTGCGACTGCGCACGGAGGGCGTGCGTGACGCGCCGGACCACCTGCGGCTGGGTTCGCAGGGGCGCGAGGTGGAGATCGGCAGTTTCCTGCCGCCCGGCGAGCGCAGTGAGCTCGCGGAGCGGCTGCGATGGATGTTGGCGGCGGCCTCGGGCCGTGCGCCGGCCAACGAACATTGAGGTGAGGTCATCGGCATGAAGAAGTTCCGACCCCAACACGCGATCGCCGGCCTCCTGGCCAGCCTGAGCGCCACGTTCGCCTGGGCCGCCGAGAAGGCGGAACCGTGGCAACTGAACATGACGCCGGGCGTCACGGCCACCGCCGAGCGCGCCTACGACATGCACATGATCATGCTGGTCATCTGCGTGGTGATCGGCATCGTCGTGTTCGGCGCGATGGCCTACTCGATCGTCAAGTTCCGCAAGTCGAAGGGCGCGGTGCCGGACAAGACCTTCGTGCACAGCACGAAGCTCGAGATCGTCTGGACGGCCATCCCGACCCTGATCCTCGTGGTCATGGCCTACCCGGCGACCGTCAAGGTCATCGAGGCCTACGACACGAAGGACCACGAGATGACGGTGAAGATCGTTGGCCAGCAGTGGCTCTGGACCTACGAGTACGTGGGCGAGGGCGTGACCTTCACCAGCCGCCTCGACCGTGAGTCGGACCGCCTCCGCCAGAGCGGCGTGGTGGTGGATTCGAACAACCCGAACTACCTGCTCGAGGTCGACAACCGCCTCGTGCTGCCGACCGACACCAAGATCCGCTTCATCCTGACGGCTGACGACGTGATCCACGCCTGGTGGGTCCCGGCCCTCGGCTGGAAGAGCGATGCCATCCCCGGCATCGTCAACGAGCAGTGGACCGAGATCCGCGAGCCGGGCATCTACCGCGGCCAGTGCGCCGAACTGTGCGGCAAGGACCATGGCTTCATGCCGATCGTGGTCGAGGCCGTGCCGAAGGCCGAGTTCCAGGCCCGCCTCGCCGCGATGAAGTCGGCGAACGACGAGACCGCCCGCACCGCTTCCGCCGTTCCGGCCGCCGCCGGCCCGCAGGGTTGAGCCAGAGAGATTCCGCCATGGCAAACACGCACGCTGATACGCACCACGACGACCACGGCCACCAGCAGAGCTTCTTCCAGCGCTGGTTCATGTCCACGAACCACAAGGACATCGGCACGCTGTACCTGGTCTTCTCGCTGGTCATGTTCCTGGTCGGTGGCTCGATGGCGCTCGTCATCCGCGCCGAGCTCTTCCAGCCGGGCCTCCAGCTGGTCGACCCGTCGTTCTTCAACCAGATGACCACGATGCACGCGCTGGTCATGATCTTCGGTGCGGTGATGCCGGCCTTCGTCGGCCTCGCCAACTGGATGATCCCGCTCATGGTCGGCGCGCCCGACATGGCGCTGCCGCGCATGAACAACTGGTCCTTCTGGATCATGCCGTTCGCCTTCGCGCTGCTGCTGATGCCGCTCGCGCTGCAGGCCTTCGGCATCGGTTCGGGCAGTCCGGCCGGCGGCTGGACGCTCTACCCGCCGCTGTCGCTGCAGGGCGGTTCGAACGTGGCGTTCACGATCTTCGCGATCCACCTGATGGGCATCAGCTCGATCATGGGCGCGATCAACATCATCGCCACGATCCTCAACATGCGCGCCCCGGGCATGGACCTGCTGAAGATGCCGATCTTCGTCTGGACCTGGCTGATCACGGCGTTCCTGCTGATCGCGGTGATGCCGGTGCTCGCCGGTGCGGTGACGATGCTGCTCACCGACAAGTTCTTCGGCACCTCGTTCTTCAATGCCGCCGGCGGCGGTGACCCGGTCCTGTACCAGCACGTGTTCTGGTTCTTCGGGCACCCCGAGGTCTACATCATGATCCTGCCGGCCTTCGGCATCGTGTCGGAGATCATTCCGACCTTCGCCCGCAAGCCGCTGTTCGGCTACCAGGCGATGGTGTACGCCACGGCCTCGATCGCCTTCCTGTCGTTCATCGTCTGGGCGCACCACATGTTCACGGTCGGCATGCCGCTCGGCGCCGAGCTGTACTTCATGTACGCCACGATGCTGATCGCCATCCCGACGGGCGTGAAGGTCTTCAACTGGGTCACCACGATGTGGCGCGGCTCGATGACCTTTGAGACCCCGATGCTGTTCGCTCTGGGCTTCGTGGTGATGTTCACCATCGGCGGCTTCTCGGGCCTGATGCTCGCGATGGTGCCGGCCGACTACCAGTACCACGACACCTACTTCGTGGTGGCCCACTTCCACTACGTGCTGGTGACCGGCGCCGTGTTCGGCATCATGGCCGGCGTGTACTACTGGCTGCCGAAGTGGACCGGCTACATGTACAACGAGACGCTGGGCAAGTGGCATTTCTGGGGCAGCACGATCTTCGTGAACCTGCTGTTCTTCCCGCAGCACTTCCTCGGCCTCGCCGGCATGCCGCGCCGCATCCCGGACTACAACGTGGCCTTCGCCGACTTCAACATGTGGTCGTCGGTCGGCGGCTTCGGCTTCGGCTTCATGCAGCTGCTGTTCGTCTACATCGTCTGGAAGTGCGCCCGCGGCGGCGTCAAGGCCGAGGCGCGCTCGTGGGAAGGTGCCCGTGGCCTCGAGTGGACGGTGCCGTCGCCGGCCCCGCATCACACCTTCACCAAGCCGCCGGTCATCCGCGACGAAGACCTGTCGCACGGCGACGTCGCGCACTGAGCCTGACGAGCGACTGACGTGGACGCCCCTCGCGACCCCAACGACACCCCGGCCCGCCGCACCTCGGTGCGGCGCACGGCGTGGCTGCTCGGCGGGGTTGCGGCGGCGCTCTACGTCTATGCGATGTTCATGGTCGTGGCCGAGGCCAACGCATGAGCTCGAACGCCGCCACCGCCCGCACCATCGCCCTCGTCTCCGCGGGCTGCTTCGTCGCCGCGTTCGCGCTGGTGCCGCTGTACGAGATCGCCTGCGAGAAGGTCTTCGGCATCAAGCTCGAAGACACCGCGGCCGGAGAGCACCGCGTCGTCGGGATGCAGGTCGATCCGAACCGCACGGTGCGCATCGAGTTCGA
Organism: Silanimonas sp.; assembly: GCF_044377035.1. GTDB lineage: Bacteria > Pseudomonadota > Gammaproteobacteria > Xanthomonadales > Xanthomonadaceae > Silanimonas. The sequence continues at coordinate 57,772 of NZ_JBILJW010000011.1, read as the reverse complement.
TGGCACGGTGAACTCCAAGCTGCCGTGGAGCTTCCAGCCGGAAGTGCTGACCATGGACGTCGTGCCCGGCCAGGCTTACGAGATGAGCTATGTCGCGGGCAACCGCGACGCCATGCCGGTGGTCGGCAATGCCGCCCCGTCCGTGGCGCCGGTCGTCGCGGCCGGCTACTTCGTCAAGACCGAGTGCTTCTGCTTCACCGAGCAACTCCTGATGGCTGGCGAGAGCAAGACCATGCCGGTCCGCTTCATCGTCGACCCGGCCCTGCCCGCCGAGGTCAAGACGATCACCCTGTCCTACACCTTCTTCAAGAACGACGCGGCCACCGCCCGCGCCGCCGCCGGCCCGGTGCCCGCGGTTGCGTCGGCCCCGGTCTTCGCGCCACGCTGACACCATTCCACCGCTGCACCGCTAGGGGTTTCCATGGCCACCGCCCACCACGATGCCGACGTCTATTTCGTCCCGCACCACAGCAAGTGGCCGTTCGTCGGCTCGATCTCGCTGTTCGTGCTGATGATCGGCCTGATCAACTGGTTCAACGGCAGCGACACGTCGTTCTGGATCTTCATGGCCGGCATCGCGATGATGATCTACACGCTGTTCGGCTGGTTCGGCGACGTGATCCGCGAGTCGGAGGGCGGCAACTACAACGGCCAGGTCGACATTTCGTTCCGGCAGGGGATGATCTGGTTCATCTTCTCCGAGGTGATGTTCTTCGCGGCGTTCTTTGGCGCGTTGTTCTATGTCCGGACCTTCGCGTTGCCGTGGATCTCCGGTGAAGGCCACGGCGGCCTCGCCAACGAATTCCTCTGGAACGGCTACGTCGCCGGATGGCCGGCCAACGGCCCGGAGGCCATTGGTGGCGCCTTCGAGACGCTTCCGGCGTTCGGCCTGCCGCTGATCAACACCGTCATCCTGCTCACCTCGGGCCTGACGCTGACCATCGCCCACCACGCCATGGTGGTCGGCCAGCGCAGCAAGGTTCTCACCTGGCTCGGTGCGACGATCCTGCTGGGCTTCTGCTTCTTCGGCGTGCAGGCCTACGAGTACATCCACGCTTGGGGCGACCTGAACCTTCGCATCAGCTCGGGCATCTACGGGGCCACGTTCTACATGCTGACGGGCTTCCACGGCCTGCACGTGTTCCTCGGCACGGTCATGCTGCTGGTGGTGTGGTTCCGCGTGCTGAAGGGCCACTTCACCGCCGAGAAGCACTTCGGCTTCGAGGCGGTCGCGTGGTACTGGCACTTCGTCGACGTCGTGTGGCTCGGCCTGTTCCTGTTCGTCTACGTGCTCTGATCCCGCCATCCGGCGGAAATGCACAAGGCCGGCTCGCGCCGGCCTTGTCGCATTCAGGGGATCTGATGGCGCTTACTGGCCGATGCCGTGGAAACGCCAGAACCCCAGGAAGTGTCCCGCAGTCATGATGGCCAGAAGCGCGATCGACAGGCCGATGCGCCAGCTCAGCGAGCGCACCATCCGGCCGTCGGCCTGCGGCTTCGACACCATGTGGAACAGCGCGGCGAAGAGGTTCCAGACGATGACGGCGAGAAACGCGATGACCAGCAGCTTTTCCACGGGCGGACCTGAAAGACGGGGCGTGCGCGGATTATCCGCGGCCGATGGGAGTGTCGGGTGAAACCCGCGCTGCGCCGCGCGTTGCTGTGGGTCGTCGCGCTGGGGCTTTGCCTCGCGTTCGTGCGCGCCGGGCTCTGGCAGTCCGGCCGCGCGGCGGAGAAGGAGGCGCTGCTCGGCGACAGCGCGCGCGTGCTCGCCGAGCGCCAGCCGAAACCCTTGGCCGACGCCTTGGCCGCCATGCCCGCGTGGGTTGCCGTCGAGGGGGGCTTCGAGGCGATCCCCGCGCTTCGGCTCGACAACCAGCGCCGTGGCCCGCAGGTGGGTGTGCAGGTGTATCGCGCGTTCCGGCTCGACGATGGCCGGCGCCTCTGGGTGGACCTCGGTTGGCGCCCGCTGCCGGCCGACCGCCGGGTGCCGGACGAGATGCCGATGCCGCCCACCCCGATGCGCCTTGAGGGCCTGCTGGTGCCGCCGCCCTCGGCGGGCCTGGCGCTCGGCCCCGCGGCCTCGGCGCTCCCGGACGGTGGCCGGCTGGCGCTCCGCCTTGAACCCGAGGTGCTGCGCGAGGCCGGCGAGGCGCTCGATGGCGCAGTGCTGCGCCTGGATCCCGCCACCCCGCTCGGCCACGAACGCGACCTCGACCTGCTGGCGAATACCCTGTCGCCTGACAAGCACCGTGGCTACGCGCTGCAGTGGTTCGGTTTCGCCGCCGGCCTGTTGTTGCTCTCCCTCTTTCTCCAGTTCCGACGCCGTCCATGACCACTCTCCTGCGTTCCCGCACGACCCTGCTGCTGGTCGTCGCGCTGTTCTTCACCTCGTTCGGCATCGCGCTGTACCTGATCTATTCGGGCTGGCGCCCGACCGCGACGCGCAACGCCGGCGAGCTGCTGGCCGCGCCCATCGAACTCGGAACGCTGGGCCTGAACCGCGCGGATGGCAGCACCTATCCGGAGTGGGACGGCGACAAGCGCCTGTGGCGCGTCGTGGTGCTGCCCCCCGCCGACTGCGGTGAGCCCTGCCTGCGCCTGAGCGACTCGCTCTATCGCGTGTGGATTTCGGAAGGCCGCCACGCCGACCGCGTTCAAGTGCTTTGGTTCGGCGACGTGCCGGCCCAGGCCCCGGAATACCGCGCGTTCCTGCCGATGGCGTCGTCGCCGGCGCTCCGTGCCAAACTGCCGTCCTCGCACGTGGATGGCAGCCTCGCGGTGTACCTGATCGATCCCAATGGCTTCCTCGTGATGCGGTATGCGCCCGGCTTCGACCCGACCGGCCTGCGCAAGGACCTCGCGCGCCTCCTCAAGGTGACCGAATGATCCCCGTGAGGCACTTCCACCGCATCGCCTGGGTCGCGGTGATCCTCGCTTTCGGCGTGATCTTCCTCGGCGGCTTCACGCGTTTGAACAATGCCGGCCTGAGCTGCCCGGACTGGCCGACCTGCTACGGCAAGGTGACTTGGCCGACGACCGAAGCCGACATCGCCCACGCCAATGCCAACTTCGAGCGCGCGGTCGAGGTGAGCAAGGCGGTCTGGGAACAGGTGCATCGCCACATGGCGGCGACGCTGGGCACGCTCGTCCTGGTGCTCGCGCTGCTGGCCGTGCGTCGCAAGCCGCAGGGTGTCGCCACCGTAGGCATCGGCGCGGCGCTGGTGGTGGCGGCGATCTTCGCCTACATGAAAGTGGACCACGTGCTCGCGCTCGGCCTCGCCGCGGCGGGCCAGGTGGTGTGGCTCTCCGGCATCGTCCGATGGGCCGATGGCGTGAGCCGTCTGTCGGTGGGCCTGCTGATGCTCGTCACCTTCCAGGCCCTGCTCGGCATGTGGACGGTGGTGTGGCTGGTGAAGCCGGTCATCGTGATGAGCCACCTGATGGGCGGCCTCGCCACGTTCTCCCTGCTGACCGTGCTGGCGTGGTGGACGACGCCCAATGCGAGCCGCGTGCATGTCGATGCGCCGCGCCTTCGCGGGCTGCTGTGGATCGGGCTCGCCCTACTCGCCGTGCAGATCGCCTTGGGCGGCTGGGTGGCCTCGAACTACGCGGCGCTGGCCTGCGGCCTCGACTTCCCGAAGTGCAAGGGTGCCTGGTGGCCGTCGACCGACTTCGCCGAAGGCTTCGTGCTCTGGCGTGGCATTGGCGTGGACTACGAAGGCGGCGTGCTCGACGCCTCGGCGCGCGCCGCCATCCAGATCGCGCACCGCATCGGGGCCGCGGTGGTGAGTGCGTACTTCCTGTTCCTCGGCTTCCGGTTGGCGTTCGCGCCCGGCTTCCGCACCTCCGGCATCTCCTTGCTCGTGCTGCTGTGCGCGCAGGTGGCCTTGGGCATCGCCAACGTGGTGATGGGCCTGCCGCTGTACGTGGCGACCGCCCACCTGCTGGTGGCCGTGTTGATGCTCTTCACCGTCGCCACCCTGCTGGCGCGCCTGCGCTCGCCCGAGGCCTGAGCCGATGGCCAACCTCGCCAGCCAGTACTGGGAACTCACCAAGCCGCGCGTCGTGGCGCTGATCGTCTTCACCGCGGTGATCGGCATGTTCCTCGCCACGCCCGAACTGCCGGGCTGGCGCGCGCTGGTGTTGGGAAGCCTCGGCATCTGGCTGGCTGCGGCGTCCGCCGCGGCGATCAACCACCTGCTCGACCAGCGCATCGATGCGGTCATGGCGCGCACCCAGCATCGTCCGCTGCCGACCGGTTCGCTCACCGGCGCCCAGGTGCTGGGCTTCGCCATCGCACTCGGCGCGCTGTCGATGCTGATCCTCGCGCTGTGGGTGAACCCGCTGACCGCGGCGCTGACCTTCGCCTCGCTGATCGGCTACGCGATCATCTACACCGGCTACCTCAAGCGCGCGACGCCACAGAACATCGTCATCGGTGGCCTCGCTGGCGCGGCGCCGCCGCTGCTCGGCTGGGCCGCGGTGAAGGGCTGGCCGGAAGGCGCGGGTTTCGCCGCGCTGTTCGACGCGCCGCACGACTACCACCACGCCCTGCTGCTGGTGCTGATCATCTTCGTCTGGACGCCGCCGCATTTCTGGGCGCTGGCGATCTTCCGCAAGGACGACTACGCCAAGGCGATGATCCCGATGCTGCCGGTGACGCATGGCGTGGTGTACACGCGCTGGCAGATCCTGTTCTACACGCTGCTGCTGATCGCGGCGACGGTGCTGCCTTTCGCCAGCGGCATGAGCGGGCTGTTCTATCTCGGCGGCGCACTGGTGCTCGGCGGCGTGTTCCTCTACTACGCCGTGCGCCTCTTCAATCCGCCTGATCCGATGTACCCGATGCGGGTGTTCAACTACTCGATCATCTACCTGATGGTCCTGTTCGCCTTCCTGCTGGTCGACCATTACCTCGTTGACGAAGCCCCCGCCGTTGACGCGACGCCTGGCCTGAGTTTCGAGCGGGTGGGCTGAGGGGCTTGCGCCCCGCGCGTATTGGCACCAGTTCCCTCGAATCGGCCGACGGCCATCGGGGGGACGACCGTGAGGAAACAGAACCATGGTGTGCGGCGGTGTGTCGGCCTCGTCGCCGGATTGTTGCTGTCGCTATCGACGGTCGCAGCCGTGCCAGCGCCTTCAGCCGTGCGTGAGGCTGCGGCGCTGGTCTCGGCCAGTGCGCCGCAGCAGCGCATCATCGTGCTCGGTGAACTGCACGGCACCCATGAAGCCCCCGCGCTGGCGGGCGAGCTGACGGGCCTGCGTTGGCGAAAAGCCCACGGAGCGCCCGACGAGGGCGTGACCTTGGCGCTGGAAATCCACGCGACCGAGCAGGCGCGTATCGATGCTTTCCTCGACTCGTCCGGGGAGCCCGCCGCGCGCGACGCGCTGATTTCGGGTTCCTACTGGGCACTCAAGCCTGAGCGCAGCGACGGCCGTCGCAGCGTTGCGCTGCTGGCGCTGATCGAGTCGATGCGCGAACGACGGTCCGCGGGTGAAGACCTGCGTGTCCTCGCCTTCGATCCCGGCAGCGGTGGCGGCGACGCCAACGTGCGGAACCCGCGGATGGCCGAGGCATTGCGCGAGGCGTTCGCGCGCGACCCGGACCGTCGCTTCGTGGTGCTGGTGGGCAACTACCACGCACGGCGCGCACCACCCACTCGTGTGGGTGGCCTCCTACCTGGCCAGTCGCCGCCCGTGCCGACCATGGCCCACCTGGCGGATGTGCCGATGCTGCGCGTGAACGTGACGGCGACGCGCGGCGAGTTCTGGGGGTGCATGGGTGGTGCGTGCCAGCCGTGGCCGCTGGGGGGGCGAGAGACGATCCCGGGGCCTCGGTTCCAGCGCACGCCACAGGACTCCACCGGTTGGGATGCCCAGCTCGTGCTGCCCGAATACAGCGTCGCGCGGCCGGTCGAGGTCGGGCGCCAGCGTTAGACTGGGTGCGGACCACGAGATCCGTCGCCACGCGGGAGCCGACATGCAGCTGCGCCGCAGCAACCTCGGAAAGCTCGCCACGCGGCGCTTCGACGTACTGGTGGTGGGCGGCGGCATCAACGGCGCCGTCGCCGCCGCGGCCCTCTCGGGCAAGGGCGCGTCGGTGGCCCTGATCGACCAGCGCGATTTCGCCGGCTTCACCAGCCAGCATTCGAGCAACCTCGCCTGGGGCGGCATCAAGTACCTGGAGAGTCGCGAGTTCGGGCTGGTGCGCGACCTCTGCAAGAGCCGCAATCGCCTGCTCGACGCCTATCCCTCGCGGGTGCTGCCCATCCGCTTCTTCTCGACGCTCGATCGCGGCTTCCGCTTTCCGCCGCGTCTGGTCTGGGCCGGTGCCTGGCTGTACTGGCTGTTCGGCGACGCCCGCACCGCGCCGCCGCGCTGGCTCTCGAAAGCCTCGATCGAACGCGAGGAGCCGGTCGTCGGCACGACGCGCTACGCGGGCGGGCTCGAATACTCCGACGCCTACCTGCACGACAACGACGCGCGCTTCGTCTTCCAGTTCGTGCGCTCGGCGATGGATCGCGGGTGCATCGCGGCGAACTACGTCGAATCCCTCGGCGCGCGGCGCGTCGATGGCCAGTGGGTGACGCGGGCGCGCGACGGGATGTCCGGCGCGGAATTCGAGATTCGCTCGACAGCGCTGGTCAACGCCGCCGGACCGTTTGCCGACGCCCATAACGCCTTGGTCGGGGAGCGCACGGCACATCGGCATGTCTTCTCCAAGGGCATCCACCTCGTGGTGCCGCGGATCACTTCGAGCCCGCGCATCCTGACGTTCTTCGCCGACGACGGCCGGCTGTTCTTCGCCATCCCGATGGGCATGCGCACCTGCGTCGGGACGACCGATACGCGGGTGGATTCGCCCAACGTCGACGTGACCGACGCCGACCGCCAGTTCGTCTTGGACAACATCAACAAGCGGCTGAACCTCAAGACGCCCCTGACGCGCGACGACATCATCGCCGAGCGCTGCGGCGTGCGGCCGCTGGTGGTGAAGACGGGCGGCGCGGCCGCCGACGGCGACGACTGGCTGCAGATGTCGCGCCGCCACCAGATCGACGTGAATCCGACCACGGCGCACCTGAGCGTGTTCGGCGGCAAGCTCACCGACTGCATCAACGTCGGCGATGAGATCGCGGAACACGTCGCGGCGATGGGCGTGGCCTTGCCGCATGCCGGCTACCGCTGGTACGGCGAGCCACACCCCAGCGTGCGCGAGGAGTACCTGCACCAGGCGCGCCTCATGGACCTCGACAGCTACACCTCGCCGACCTCCATCGAGCGCTTGAGCAGCCGCCTGTGGCGGCGCTACGACCAGCAGGCCTTCGAACTGCTGGCCGACATTCGCGAAGATCCTCGGCAGGCCGAGGTGTTGATCGAAGGCACCGATTACCTTCGCTGCGAGATTCGCCTCGCCAAGCAGCAGGAGATGATCACCAAGCTCGAAGACTTCCTGCGTCGGCGCTCGAAGATCGCCCTCGTCGTCCGCCGCGAGGACATCCGCGCCGCGAAGGGCCTCATGGACGCTTGCGAGATCCTGTTCGGGCCGGACGCGCAGGCCAAGTTCGACGAGTACTTCGAGGAGCATCCGTGATGGAAAAGCGCTTTGTGCTGGCCCTCGACCAGGGCACCACCAGCTCGCGCGCGATCCTGTTCGACCGCGCGGCGAGCGTGGTCGCCGTGGCGCAGCAGCCGTTCGCGCAGATCTATCCGCAGCCGGGCTGGGTCGAGCACGATCCCGTTGCGCTCTGGGAGACCCAGTTCGGGGTGGCCCGTGAGGTGCTGGCGAAGGCCGGCGTGCGCGCCGACGAAGTGGCGGCCATCGGCCTCACCAACCAGCGCGAAACCACGCTCGTGTGGGAGCGCGACACCGGCAAGCCGCTGGGCAACGCCATCGTCTGGCAGTGCCGGCGCACCGCGGCCTTGTGCGACGCCTTGAAGGCCCGAGGCTTCGAGCCGCACGTGCGCGAACGCACCGGCCTCGTCATCGACGCCTATTTCTCGGCGACCAAGCTGCAGTGGATCCTCGACCAGAACCCGGGGGCCCGCGAACGCGCGCGGCGCGGCGAGCTGCTGTTCGGCACCGTCGATACCTGGCTCCTGTGGAAGCTCACCGGCGGCCGGGTGCACGCCACGGATGTTTCGAACGCCTCGCGCACCATGCTGTTCGACATCGAGGCGCTGCGATGGGATCAGGCCCTTCTCGACGCGCTCGACATCCCCGCGGCGATGCTGCCCGAGGTGCGCCCGTCCAGCGGCGTGTTCGGCCAGACCGATTCGGATCTCTTCGGCGGTGTGGCGATCCCGATCGCGGGCTGCGCGGGCGACCAGCAGGCGGCCTTGTTCGGGCAGTCGTGCTTCGAACCTGGGATGGTCAAAAGCACCTACGGCACCGGCTGCTTCATGCTGATGAACACCGGGACGCGGCGCGTGCCGTCGAAGCACGGTTTGCTGACGACCATCGCGTGGGGGCTCGACGGCCGCGTCGACTATGCGCTGGAGGGCAGCATCTTCGTCGCCGGCGCCGCGATGCAGTGGCTGCGCGACGAGCTCCGCGTGCTGGATCGCGTCGAGGATTCCGAGGCGCTTGCACAGTCGGTGCCCGACAGCGGCGGCGTGGTCGTGGTCCCCGCGTTCGTCGGTCTCGGGGCCCCGCATTGGGACATGTACGCGCGCGGCACGGTGCTCGGGCTCACACGCGGGAGCAACCGCGCGCATCTCGTGCGCGCCACGCTGGAATCGATCGGACTGCAGGCCCATGACGTCCTCGCCGCCATGCAGGAGGACGCCGGCATCGCGCTCACGACGCTCAAGGTCGACGGCGGCGCGGCGGCGAACGGCTTCCTGATGCAGTTCCAGGCCGACGTGCTCGGCGTGCCGGTGGAGCGGCCGGCCGTCAACGAGACGACGGCGATGGGGGCCGCCTTCCTCGCCGGGCTGGCGGTGGGCGTGTGGCGTGACACCGCGGAGATCGCCGCGCTGTGGCAGCGCGACCGGCGCTTCGCGCCGGCGATGGCGATGGAGCATCGGGAGCGGATCGTCAGCTACTGGCGGCGTGCGTTGCAGCGGGCCAAGGCGTGGGTCGATCCAGACTGACCTGGGATGACAGCAGAAGCACGCTGACTACTTCGCTGGCTTGAGGGTGTAGGTGACCTTCGTTCCGGCGATGGCGATGTGCTTCGCCCGAGCTAGTGCCTGGATCAGAGATGCAATCTCCGGTTCACCGATTTGCTTCTGGAACAGGGCATGCAGCTTGCTCGTCAGCGTCTTGACCGTCCGCGGGCGAGAGTTCCCTCGCCTGATCAGGTCCTTGACGGCGTCTGCGATGCGATCAGCGGCCACTTGTTTCACTGGCGCCGATTTCTCGACCTGTGGCTTCGCAGGGGGCGATGATGCTCTCGCTGCTTGTCCTGAGCTTGCGGCGCTTGCCGTCACCGTTGCGATAACGGGCGCCTTAAAGATCGGCATGTCTGCGATCGTCTTCGAACGCGCAGAGAGGATTTTTCTGGACTTCAAATGGGCGACAAGAGGGTCGAAGCCGGTGTCCTTCGAGATGATGTGGAAGAACGCACTAGGGTCGCGGCTCGCCAGTTCGCCGATGTAGAAGGCGATGTGAAAGTCCAAAGCATTCGAGCCGTTCCCGGAAATCTGAAGGTACTGCGCCCGCGATCCCATTCTCTGCATCACCGTTGCCAGATCCAGCCCAACCTTGGTCTGGTTGGCGCCGCAGAACACGATGACGTGGAAATGCTCGGCGTCCAGCGCGGCGACAGACGCCGGCTGGACGTTCTCGAAGTCGATGAGGACGTAGTTGGTCTTCATGGATCCCTCCCTGGATTGGTTGCGGCTTACTCGGCCAACAAATGCCGCTGCCAGAACATCACGGTGGCGGCATTGAACCAGTCGGCATTGCTCTTCTTGGCGAAGCCGTGGCCTTCGTCCTTGAACACGAGGTACCAGACATCGCGGCCGTTGCCGCGCACCGCCTCGACGATCTGGTCGGCTTCGGAAAGCGGCACGCGCGGATCGTTGGCGCCTTGGGCGACGAACAGCGGCGAGGTGATCTTCGCGGCGTTGTTGAGCGGGGCGATCTGATCCATGAACGCGCGCATGGCCGGGTCGCGCTCATCGCCGTACTCCACGCGGCGCAGGTCGCGGCGGTAGCTCTCTGTGGCTTCGAGGAAGGTGGCGAAGTGGCTGATGCCCACGACGTCCACGCCCGCGGCGATGCGGTCGGCGTAGTCGACCATCGAGGCCAGCACCATGTAGCCGCCGTAGCTGCCGCCGAACACGCCGACGCGCTCGGCATCGAGCTCGGGCTGTTTCGCGACCCAATCGAGCAGCGCGCCGATGTCCTTCACCGAGTCCTTGCGCTTGAAGCCGTTGTCGAGCTGCAGGTAGCTCTTGCCGTAGCCGGCCGAGCCGCGCACGTTCGGCACCAGCACGGCGATGCCGAGCTCATTGACGAGGTACTGGATGCTCGGGCTGAAGGTCGGGAAGGCCTGCGCCTCCGGGCCGCCGTGGATCTGGATCACCACCGGCAACTTGCGGTCGGCCGGCACGTTCGCGGGGCGGTAGTAGAAGGCCGGCACCGAGAGGCCGTCGAAGCTTTCGTAGCGGATCAGGCTTGGCGCGACGAAGCGCGAGGTGTCGAGGCCGCCGACCTCGCTCTGCGTCCAGCGGGTGAGGGTCTTCGCGGCGATGTCGATCACGTGCACGTCGCTGGGCGACGTCGCCGTGTTCAGCGTCAGCGCGACGCGGCTGCCGTCCGGCGAGAACGCGATGCCGCCGATCACGCCGACCGGCAGTTCGGGCAGGGCGACTTCACGATGGTCGGGCAGGGTGCGCAGATGCAGCTTGCCGATGCCGTCCTCGTTGGTGGCGAACACGAGGTGCTTGCCGTCGTCGGCGATGTCGAAGCCGGTGACGTCCCAGGGGATGTTTTCGCTCAGCATCACGGGCTTCGCCATGCCCGGCGCGTGGTAGCGCAGGGTGCGGAACTCGGTACCCTCGTCGCTGGTGTAGTACGCGCCCTTGCCGTCCGGGGCGTAGCGGAACGGCCCGAACGCCGCCTTGCCGCCATCGACGGGGAACATCTCGAGCTTGCCGGTGGCGAGGTCGAGTTCGCCCGGATAGCTCTCGTTGATCGAGACGGTGCGGGTGACAAGCAGCTTTTGGCCGTCCTTCGAGAAGTCCGTGGCGAACCACGTGCCGCCTTCCTGCAGCACGACGCGGGCCGGCGCATCGCCGGTCTTCACCCAGATATCGCTGTCGCGGCCGTTGCGCATGGTGCTGGTGAAGGCCACCTGCGTGCCGTCGTGCGACCACAGCGGCGACTCGTTGCGCGAACGCTGGCCGTCGGTGATGCGCGTGGCCTCGCGCGTGGCGAAGTCGTAGCGGTAGAGCTGCCAGAACTCCGAACCGCCCTCGTCCTTGCCGAACACGAAGCCGCCGCGGGCCGGCTGCGCCTGCACGGCGACGGTGGGTTCGCGATAGAACGTGAGCTGCTCGCGCATGCCCAGTGGCTGGCGAACCACGTGCACCTGGTTGGTCTCGCCGAAGCGCGTGGTCACGAGGATCGCGTCGTTGCCCGACCAGCCGGCGAAGTTGGCGCCGCGCGTGTTCTGGTAGCGGTTGAGCTGCTCGAGCAGTTCGGCCGACGGCGCGGGGATGTCCTCGCTGATGCGGTTGCCCACTTCCTCGCGCTGCACCGCCGGCGTGGCCGGAGGGGTGAGGGCGAATGCGGGGAGGGCGGTGACGAGCGCGAGGCCGAGGGCCAGCGGGACGGCGCGAAGGCGCATGGGCGATTCCGGTGCGATGACGGACCCCGGAGACTAGCAGGGGCGGGGCGGTTCGGCCGCGACGGCGGCGTCGGGTCGGAACAGCGCGTCCTGCGGCGAGTGGGCGGAGTCGTCGAAATGCGCGAGGCCCACGCCCACGAGCCGAAAGCGCGTTCGCGGCGGCAGGTCGACGCGATCGCGCAGCGCCAGCGCCACTTCGGCCAGCGACTGCGCGCTGGTGGGCATGGCTTCGGGACTGAGGCTGCGGGTGAGGGTCTGGAAATCCGAGGTCTTCAGCTTGAGCTGCACGGTGCGCGCGCGCCGCGGTTCGCACTGGGCCAGCGCCCAGACGCGCTCTGCCAGTCGCGTGATCGTGGGCCCGAGCTCGTCGAGGAAGTGGTCCTCGCTGAAGGTGTCCTCGGACGAGATGGACTGGCGCACGCGCGAAGGCACCACCGGCTCGTCGTCGATGCCGCGGGCGAGTTCGGCGAGCTTCAGGCCCCAGCGTCCGAACTTGTGCACCAGCAGGGGCGTCGGCACGGCCCGCAGTTCGCCGACGGTATGGATGGCCAGCGCCGCGAGCTTCTCGGCCATCACATGGCCGACGCCGGGCAGCCGGGCGGCGGGCAGCGGCGTCAGGAAGGACAGCACGCGCTCGGGGCGCACGACGTACAGGCCGTCGGGCTTGCGATGGTCGGAGGCGATCTTGGCCACGAACTTGTTCGGGGCGATTCCCGCGGAAGCGGTGAGCGACAGCTCCTCGCGGATGCTGGCGCGGATCGCCTGCGCCACTTCGGTGGCGGTGGCGAGGCCCTGCTTGTTGCTGCTGACGTCGAGGTAGGCCTCATCGAGCGACAGGGGTTCGATCAGGTCCGTGTGGCGCTCGAGGATCTCGCGCACGTGCTTCGAGACCGCCTTGTATCGCCCGAAGTCCGGCGGCACGAAGATGGCCTGCGGGCAGAGGCGTTCGGCGCGGACGGCAGGCATCGCCGAGCGCACGCCGAACTTGCGGGCTTCGTAGCTGGCGGCGCAGACGACCGAGCGTGCGCCTTTCCATGCGACGACCACGGGCTTTCCGCGCAGGGTGGGATCGTCGCGCTGCTCCACCGAGGCATAGAACGCATCCATGTCGATGTGCACGATCTTCCGCATGCCGGCGAGGATACCGGGGCGTCACGCCGGCGACACGCGGCGAGGGCACGCTGGCGGCATGAATGCCACCTTCCGATCCTGGTCCGCCGCGTTCGCGCTTATGCTCGCGGCCATGCCCGCCTTCGCCATGCCGCCGCTGCTCGTGATCGCCCATCGCGGTGCTTCGGGCGAGCGCCCCGAACACACGCTCGAGGCCTACCGGCTCGCGATCGCGCAGGGCGCCGATTTCATCGAACCCGACCTCGTCCCGACCCGCGACGGCGTGCTGGTGGCCCGCCACGAGAACGCGCTCTCCGGCAGCACCGATGTCGCCGCACGCCCGGAGTTCGCCGACCGCAAGGTGCGCAAGAAGATCGACGGTGTGTGGATCGAGGACTGGTTCGCCGAGGATTTCACGCTCGACGAGATCCGCCAGCTCCGTGCGCGCGAGACGCGCCCGGACGTGCGCGTGGCGAACACCGCCTACGACGGACGCTTCGGCATAGCGACCCTCGACGAGGTGGTCGCGCTGGCGAAGGCGGAGGGCGAGCGCCTCGGTCGGCCGATCGGCATCTACCCCGAGACCAAGCACCCCACGTTCTTCCTGCACGAGGGCCGTCACCGCGACGGCACGCCCATCGCGATCGACACCAGCGCGATGCTGGTCGACGCCTTGGTGCGTCTCGACTTCACCGATCCGGCGCGGGTGTTCATCCAGAGCTTCGAGATCGACAACCTCCGCCGGCTCCGACACACACTGATGCCGAAGGCCGGCGTCGAGTTGCCGCTGGTGTTCCTGATCGGTGACACCTCCGGCCAAAGCGATCCGACGACGACCAACTTCGGTCAGCCCTACGACCTCGTCTGGTTCGCCGCGCAGGGCGACGACCTCGCGGCCCGCTATGGCGCGCTGGCGGCGACGGTGCCGGGTTTCGGCGCCGCCACGCATTACGGCGAGCTGGTGACCCCGGCCGCGCTGTCCGCCCTGCGCGGCGACGTCGATGGCCTCGGGCCGTGGATCGCCAGCCTCGTGCAGGCGAGTCCGGCGCCCGCGGGTGCGGCCGATCCTCGGCCGCGACTGGGTGCGTCGATGGCGCCGTGGCTGGCCGAAGCGCGCCGGCTCGGCTTCGTCGTGCATGCCTACACCGTGCGGGCGGAGCCGCCGTACCGTTTCGTCGATGCCGAAGGCCGCGAACAGCCGCCGGAAGCGCTGGTCCGCCAGCTGGCCGCGGCGGGGGTGACCGGGGTGTTCGCCGACCAACCTGGCTTGGCCGCCGGCGTTCGCGATGCCCTCCGGCACGAGGACGCCGCGCGAACGCCGCGCTGACGCCCGCCGCGGGCCACCCCGCTATGCTCGCGGCATGCCTCGCATTGCTTCCTTTCCTCCCGCGGTTCCCGCCGCCCCGCGCGCGCTCGTGCTCGGGTCGATGCCGGGGATCGCCTCGCTGCGCGCCGGGCAGTACTACGCGCATCCGCGCAATGCCTTCTGGCCGCTGATGCAGGCGCTGTTCGCGGTGCCCTCCCAGGCGCCGTATGCGGTGCGTCTCGCTGCGCTCGGCGAGGCCGGCGTCGCCCTGTGGGATGTCCTCGCCGAATGTGAGCGCGAGGGCAGCCTCGACAGCGCCATCGCGCCCGCCAGCGTCGCGGTGAACGAAATCACCGGCCTGCTGGCGAATCATGTCGGTCTTCGTGTCATCGCCTTGAACGGCGGCGCCGCGGCGCGGCTGTTCGATCGCCATGTCGCGCCGTCGCTGGGGGCGCGCCTCGCGTCGCTGCGCATCCTCCGCCTGCCGTCGACGAGCCCGGCCCACGCTTCCCGCACGTTCATCGAGAAAGCCGACGCTTGGGCGGCGCTGTCCGCGGCCTTGCACGCCCCAGAGGGCGAACGCGCATGTGCCTGATCGCTGTCGCCGTCGACGCGCATCCGCGCTGGCGCTTCGTGCTTGCCGGCAACCGCGACGAGTTCCACGCGCGCCCCACCGCGGCGGCGGGCTTCCTCGACGGGGATGAAGCCACCTATGGCGGCCGCGATCTGCAGGCCGGTGGCGGCTGGCTGCAGGTGGCGCGCGATGGGCGCGTGGCCGCGGTCACCAACGTTCGCCTCGGCCGCGCGGAAGCATTCGCACGATCGCGGGGCGCGCTGGTGGCCGACTTCGTCCTCGGCACGGCGACGGCGAACCCCTACCTCGACGCCTTGCAGCCGGTCGCGTCGGAGTACGGCCGCTTCAACCTGCTGCTGTGGGATGGCGCGGCCCACTACGCGTCCAACCATCCCGCGCACGGTGCGCGGACCCTGGCGCCCGGGGTGCACGCACTGTCGAACGCCGACCTCGACACGCCGTGGCCGAAGACCGAGGCCCTGCGGGTGGCAATGACGCGTTGGTTGACGGGCGTCGATCGCCGCACGCCTCGCGAAGGGGGCGACCTGCTCGAACCCCTCTTCGAGGCGCTTGCCGATCCGCACGAAGCGCCGGACGCCATGCTGCCGGACACCGGCGTGGGCCTCGAATGGGAGCGCCGGCTCTCGGCCGCCTTCATCCGCGGCGAGGCCTACGGGACGCGGGCCAGCACCGTGGTGCTGGTGGGCGACGACGGGCTGTGGTTCGAAGAGCGGAGCTTCGGGCCGGGCGCGACGCCCATGGGTCGCCGTGGGCGTTGGCTGGCCCGGCGCTGATCCGAGGCGCCCGGTCGGCCGGTCAACCGGCGCGCGCGTGGCGCGTTGATGGACTCACCACCCGAAGGAGTCCCGCCATGTCCCGTCCTCTCCTGTATGCCCTCGCGATCACCCTTTTGGCGGCGTCCGTCGCCAGCGCTGTCCCCGTCCGCCCCGAAGCGGGCGCGACGCCGGGCGGCCGCTTCGCCGAGCTCGACCGCAATCGCGACGGCGTGATCGATCGCGGTGAAGCCGCTACGGCCCCCCGGTTGGCCGAGCGCTTCGAGCGCATCGATCGCAATGGCGACCAGCGTCTCGCCCCGCAGGAACTGCGCAAGGCTGCCCGTTTGGCCGAGGCACGCCGCGACTTGGCGAAAGCCCAGCGCGAAGCGATGCGCGCGCGATTCATTTTCCTCGACGCGGATGGCGACCGCAGCCTGACGTTGGCCGAGATCGGCACCGACGCGCCGCGTCTCGCCGGCCAGTTCGCCACCATCGACCGCAATCGCGACGGCCGCATCATTCCGGACGAACTGCGCGAGCACCTGAAGGCGGAACGCGAGGCGCGTCGCGCGTCGCGCGCCGGCTGAGCACGCCGCCCGCGCTGTAACCTGCGCGCGTCGAGGGGCTGCTAGCCTCTCGGAGTTCGAAGACGTGGCGGGGCGATCGTGGGTCTGGGGGTAGTGCTTCAGGCGGAAGCCGAGCAAGAGATGGAGCGGGCGGCGCGCCAGTTGGCGCGCCCCGGCGAGGAGCGCCACCAGGGCATCCATCAGGCGCGGAAATCCATCCGCCGCGTGCGCGCGTTGCTGGCGCTCGCGGGGGCTGCGTTTTCCGCCACGCCGTCGGTGAAACGCCTCGACGCCTCGCTCCGCAGCCTGTGCCGCGGGCTCTCCGCCCTCCGCGATGCCGACGCCCTGCGCGACGCGCTGCTGCACCTCTCGCGCGATGCGGTGATCGGGCCGATCGAATGCGAACGCCTCTGTGCCTTCGTCGCCGTCGTCCGGGCCCGACGCCTCGCGACGGCCCTGGCGCGCGATCCGGATTTCGCGCGGCGGCGGTCGCGGCTGCAGCAGGCACAGGTGCGGATCGGGCTTCTCCCGTGGGCGCAGGTGCGCGACGCCGACATCGCGGCCGCGCAAGCCTTCTCGCGCAAGCGTCTGCGAAAGGCGCTCAAGCAGGCGCGTGGCGGTGCGGACGCCGAGGCTTGGCACACCCTGCGACGCCGACTTCGGCGTTTGCGCCAGCAGGAAAATGCGCTGGCGCGCGTCGCGCCCGCCTCGGACCACGCCACGCCGGGCGTCGCCGATCTGGCGGATCGGATGGGTCGGGCGCAGGACCACGCACTGCTGCTCGCACGCTGCCGCCGGAGCGGCGTCTTTCCGGCGCGCGACCGGGCCATGCTCCGCCGCCTCGTCGAACCGCTCTACTTGGACGCGCTGGACCACGCGGCGGCGGCCCTCGAGGCGGCATCCGCCTGAGGCACCGCCGCGGGTCGAGGCCGAGGCCTTAGAAGCGCAGGCCGGCCTGCACCGAATAGACCCAGGGGTCGACGTTCGCCGTGCCGATGGCCGCACCGCCGAGCGTCACGTCGGCATCGAAGTCGATCCAGCGCGCTTCGCCGCGCAGGAACCAGGTGTCGCTGGCGAGGAAATCGACGCCCAGCGCCGCCGTGAGGCCGTTCGAATCATCGATCGCCACCGGCGCGCCGTTCAAGGCGTTGATGCCGCGGACGTCGGACAGCGAGGTCCAGTTGTAGCCGAGGCCCACATACGGGCTGAAGCCACCCTCGTCACCGCCAAGGAAGTGCCAGTTGGCGCCAAGGCTGATCGGCTGGTGCTTGAGCGTGACGACTTGGCCGAGGCCCGCCAAAGTGACGGTGTGCTCGAACTTACTGATGGGCATGTCGAAGGTCAGTTCGACGCCGCCGTCGAAGAAGTACGAGGTGCCGAACACGGCCTGCGTGTCGCTGTCGATCGAGGCGGCGGCGCCGGCGACCGTGCCGTTGTCCGACTTCGGGTTGACGTTCGCGGCGCCGGCGCGGACAGCGAAGCCCTGTGCGGAGACGGCAGTGGACGCGAGCGCGGCGGCGAGGGTGATCGACGTGAGTGCGAGGATTGAACGCATGGGAGGCTTCCTTCTGGTGGCGAGGGGGGCAGCGCGGCGGGATCGCCAGCGGCCGCGCAAGACTGCGCATGTCGCAGTGCAGCGAACGGCAAGGATTTGTCCTCGGGATGGCAAAGGCGCGTCCCCGGGGCGTGAATTGGCCGCGCTGTAAACGTATGCGGGCCCCTCGCGACCGGCCCGGGGCCGGCAGGGATGGCGCCCCACCGGCGCGGAGGCCAGAATGAAGGTCTTGTTTGCGTCCCTCGGAGGGGACATGGCCGATATCCGCGACGCCAAGGTGCCCGACCTCGGCAACAGCAGCGACGTTCCCGTCATCGAATTGCTCGTCGCCGTGGGCGACCGGGTGAAGAAAGACCAGGGCCTCGTCACGCTGGAATCCGACAAGGCCACGATGGAAGTGCCGTCGCCCTTCGCCGGCATCGTCCGCGAGATCACGGTGAAGCTCGGCGATGCGCTGAGCGAAGGCCACGTCGTCGCGCGCATCGAGGTCGAGGAGGGCGTGCCCGCGCCCGCCGCTGCGCCGGTGGCCGCGCCGGCGCCGGCCGCGAAGCCGGCCGCCATCGCCGCTCCCGCGGTGGCCGAGCGCGCTCCGGCACCGGCCGTCGCGGCGGCACCTGTCGCCACCGGCCCCGCTCCGGCCTTGGCCAACACCCCGGGCGTCGATCCGGAAGCGCTGCCGCCGAGCACGCCGCCGATCGCCTTCACTGCCGAATCGCTGCTGCCCGACAAGGTGCCGCACGCCTCGCCGGCCGTGCGGGTGTTCGCGCGCGAGCTGGGCGTCGACCTCGCGAAAGTGGCCGGCAGCGGTCGTGGAGGGCGAATCGCAAAGGAAGACGTGCAGGCCTTCGTCAAGAAGGTGATGGCGGAGGGCGTGCCGATGGCGGCGCCCTCGGGCGGCGGTGGCGGTGGCTTGAACCTGATCCCATGGCCGAAGGTCGATTTCGCCAAGTTCGGCCCGGTCGAGACGCAGCCGCTCTCGCGCATCCAGAAGCTCTCCGGACAGAACCTCGCCCGCAACTGGGCGATGATCCCGCACGTCACGCAGTTCGACGACGCCGACATCACCGAGATGGAGGCCTTCCGCAAGCAGCTCGGCGAGGAGAGCAAGGAAACGAAGCTCACGCCGCTGGTGTTCCTGATCAAGGCCGCCGTGGCGGCACTGAAGGCCTTCCCGAAGTTCAACGCCTCGCTCGACGGCGACACCCTCGTGCTGAAGCGCTACTTCCACATCGGTATCGCGGTGGACACGCCGGACGGCCTCGTCGTCCCGGTGATCCGCGATTGCGACCAGAAGGGGCTTCTTGATCTCGCCCGTGAGTTGGGGGAGATCAGCAAGAAGGCCCGCGACAAGAAGCTGGGCCCGGCGGACATGCAGGGCGGCTGCTTCTCCATCAGCTCGCTCGGCGGCATCGGCGGTACCGCGTTCACGCCGATCATCAACGCGCCGGAAGTCGCGATTCTTGGCGTTTCCCGTAGTGCCACGAAGCCGGTGTGGAACGGCAAGGACTTCGCGCCGCGCCTGATGCTGCCGCTGTCCCTGAGCTACGACCACCGCGTGATCGACGGCGCCGACGCCGCGCGCTTCACCAGCTTCCTCGCCAAGTCGCTGGGCGACCTGCGCCGCCTGCTGCTCTGATGATCCCGCTGCCGCCCGGGTCCGACGCCATTCCGGCGCGCGCCACGGTCGGCGCGCTGCAGTGGGCACAGCGCCGCGTCACGGGTTTCGAGGACTTCGCCGGCGAGTTCGCCGAGTGGGTGCGCGTGGCCGCGGATTACGGCGTCGAGTTGCTGGTGGTGCCGGAACTCATCACCTGCCAGTTGCTCAGCGCCGAGCCGACGCGGCTCGGCCCCGCCGAAGCGCTGGATCGCCTGTCCGCGCACACGTCCGCGTGGACCGGCCTGCTCGGCGACCTCGCGAAGCAGCACCGCCTGACCCTTGTCGGTGGCACCCACCTGACGTGGATCGACAGCCGCCCGCGCAACGTCTGCTGGGTGGCCACGCCCGACGGTGCCTTGCAACGCCGCGACAAGCTGCACATCACGCCGAGCGAGGCCGGCAGCTGGGCGGTTGAGGGCGGCGACGCCCACGATGTGGCACCGGTCGATACGCCCGTCGGCAAGGTCGGTGTGCAGATCTGCTACGACAGCGAATTCCCCGAACTGGGTCGCGCGCAGGTGGATGCGGGGGCGTGGCTGTTCGCCGTTCCCTACTGCACCGACCTGCGCGGCGGCCACCTTCGCGTGCGCCACAGCGCGCAGGCACGCGCGGTGGAGAACCAGGTCTACGTCGTCACCGCCGGCAATACCGGCTTCTGCCCCGGCGTGGCCAACTTCGACCAGCAGTACGCCGAGTCCGCCGTGCTCACGCCCTGCGACGACGCGATCAGCGCCTTCGCCGCCGACGGCGTGGCCCAGGCCGCGACGCCGAACGTGGCGCAGCTCGTCGTCGCCGAGCTCGACGGCGCCGCGCTGAAGCGCGCCCGCGAGCGCGGCAGCGTCCGCAACCTCATCGACCGTCGCCCCGATCTTTATGCCGCTCTGCGCGGCGCCTGATTCAAGAGAGAACACGCATGGCCAGCATTGACGTCAAGGTTCCCGACATCGGCGGCAGCGCCGGTATTCCCGTCATCGAGCTTCTGGTGAAGGCCGGCGACACGGTGAAGAAGGACCAGGGCCTCGTCACCCTCGAAAGCGACAAGGCGACGATGGAAGTGCCGTCGCCGGCCGCCGGCGTGATCACCGCGCTCAAGGTGAAGCTCGGCGACGAGGTCTCGGAAGGCCACTTGATCGCGACGCTGGAGATCTCCGAAGCTGGCGTCGTCGCATCGCCGCCCGCGGCGCCGAAGCCCGCGCCCGCCGCCCCCGCACCGGCGCCTGTTGCCGCCGCGGCGCCGGCCGCGCCCGCCCCCAAAGCCGCGTCCAGCGACGGCAAGGCCGCCGACCACCGCTGCCAGCTGGTCGTGATCGGCGCCGGCCCCGGCGGCTACACCGCCGCCTTCCGCGCCGCCGACCTCGGCCTCGACGTCGTTCTGATCGAACGCTACCCGGCGCTCGGCGGCGTCTGCCTCAACGTCGGCTGCATTCCGTCGAAGGCCCTGCTGCACACCGCCGCTGTCATCCAGGAAGCGAAGCACATGGACGCGGTCGGCGTGAGCTTCGGCGCGCCCAAGATCGATGTCGACAAGCTGCGGGGCTACAAGGAAAAGGTGATCGGCACGCTCACCAAGGGCCTCGCCGGCATGGCCAAGCAGCGCAAGGTGCGCGTGTTGCAGGGCACGGCGAGCTTCGTCTCGCCGAATGAACTCGACATCGCCAGCGCCGAGGGTACGCAGCGCCTCGCCTTCGAGAAGGCGATCATCGCCGCCGGCTCGCAGCCGGTGAAGCTGCCGGGCTTCCCGTGGGGCGACCCGCGCGTGATGGATTCCACTGACGCGCTGCAGCTCGCCGACATTCCGAAGACGCTTCTCGTCGTCGGCGGCGGCATCATCGGTCTCGAGATGGCCTGCGTGTATGCCGGCCTCGGCAGCGCGGTCACGGTGGTGGAGCTTGGGCCCCAGCTGATGCCGGGCGCCGACCTCGACCTCGTCAAGCCGCTGGCCGACCTGCTCAAGAGCCGCGGCGTCATCGTGCACCTCAATACCAAGGTGCCGGAGGTCGTCGCCAAGCCCGACGGCCTGCACGCGCGCCTCGAAGGCGAGAAAGCGCCGAGCAGCGCGGCGTTCGACCGCGTGCTGGTCTCGGTGGGCCGCAGTCCGAACGGCGGCAAGCTCGCCGCCGAGAAGGCCGGCGTGCAGGTGACGGAGCGCGGCTTCATTCCCGTCGATCGGCAGATGCGCACCAACGTGCCGCACATCTTCGCCATCGGTGATCTCGTCGGCCAGCCGATGCTGGCCCACAAGGCCACGCACGAGGGCAAGCTCGCCGCGGAAGTCGCGGCGGGTGAGAAGCGCGAGTGGGTCGCGCGCGTGATTCCGTCGGTGGCCTACACCGACCCGGAAGTGGCGTGGGTCGGCGTCACCGAGACCGAAGCCAAGGCCAAGGGCCTCGCCATCGAGGTCGGCAAGTTCCCGTGGGCGGCCTCGGGCCGCGCCATCGGCAACGGCCGCACCGAAGGCTCGACGAAGCTCATCCTCGATGCGGAGACGCACCGAGTGATCGGCGGCGGCGTCGTCGGCACGAATGCGGGTGATCTCATCGGCGAGATCGCGCTGGCCATCGAGATGGGCGCCGAGGTGGGCGACATCGGCCACACCATCCATCCGCACCCGACGCTGATCGAAACGGTGGCGATGGCGGCGGAAGTGGCCGAAGGCACCATCACCGACCTCTACATCCCAAAGAAGAAGTAAGCGGCGCGCGGCCTCGTCGCCGCGCCCGCCCGAGGTGACGCCCATGGAATTCCTCTACCTCCTCGGCGGCCTGATCGCCTTGCTGCTCGGCACCGACACCGCCACCAAGGGCCTGTCCGGACTGGTCCAGCAGGCCGGGGCCTCGGCGCTCACCGCGGGCCTCGTGCTGGTTGCCGTCGGCTATGCGTTGCCGGGCTTGGCGCTCATTGCCGGTGCGGCCGCATGGCAGGGCTTGCCGGTGGCCGCGACGGTCGCGCAAGGCGCGATGCTCGGCACCTTGGGCCTCGGTGCGGCCGGCCTGCTGATCAGCACCGGCGTCGTGCTGCGCGTGCGGCCGTGGCGGATGCTTGACGGCGACAAGGCGCAGGCCGAACTCGCCGAGTTCGCGGCCAGCCGCGAGGGCTGGACGCGCAACGCGTTCCGTCTCCTGCTCGGCGCGGCCCTGCTGGCCCTCGGCGCACGCGGCGTGTTGGCCGGTGCGCCCTTCTTCGCGGGCCTGCCCGGCCTCGACGCGGACGGTGCGCTCGTCGTCTCGGCCCTCGTCGGCATCGGCGCGGCGGTCGCGATCGTCGCGACCTTCAACGCCCGCTTTGGCGATGCCGCCGCGGCCTATGCGGCGATCCTCGGCGGCGGTGCGCTGCTCGTCGTCGCTGCCTCGATGACGGCGTTCCTGGTCGCGATGCCCGGGTTCGACCTGAGCCTGCTCGCGCACCCGCTGCCGCAAGGCCTGGCGCTGCTGGGCCTGCTCGCCGCCGTAGCCGTGCCGGCCAAGCCGCTTGGACGCGGTCTCGGCCTCGTCCTCCTCGCGGCCACCGTCGCCCTGCTCGCCGCGGTGCTCTTCCTCGCCGGCTGATCGCGCGCGGCGCTCAGCGGAACATCGCGTAGCAGACTGCGCACACCACGACGACGCCCAGCAGGTCCATCACCGCGCCCTCGCGCAGCATCCGCTGCGCCGGTACCTGCCCGGAGCCGTAGGCAATGGCATTCGGCGCCGTCGCCACCGGCAGCATGAAACCGACACTCGCCGCCATCACGGTCGGGAACATCAGCAGGGCGGGGTCGACGTCGATGGCCTGCGCCACGCTGGCCATGATCGGCATCAGCAGCACCGCGGTCGCGGTGTTGCTGACGATCTCGGAGAGCAGCACCACCACCCCGACGATGATCACCAGCATCGGCAGCAGGGGCAGGGCGGCGAGGCCGCGCAGCTGCTGGGCGATGAGGTCGCTCAAGCCGCTGGCTTGGAAAGCCATCGACAGGGCGATGCCGCCGCCGAACAGCACCAGTACGCCCCAGGGCAGGCGTTCGGCATCCTTCCATGCCAGCACGCGCGCACCCTTCCCGTCGCTCACCAGCAGCATCGCGAAAGCGCCGCACAGTGCGACGCTCGCGTCGGTCGCGCCCGGAACGCCCAGCCATGCGCTCCAGCCGCCGAACGGCAGTTCGCGGAACACCCAGGCGCAGGCGGTCACCGCGAACACCGCCAGCACACGCCGTTCGCCGCGCGACCACGCCGGCAGCTCCGGCAGTGCCGCGTGTGGCGTGCCGCCGAGCGAGCGCCCGAGCCACAGCGCCATCAGCGGCACCAGCAGCAGGACGATCGGCACGCCGATCAGCATCCAATCGACGAAGCCGAAGGCCTTCCCGGTGGTCTCCTCGTAAACGCTCATGAACACGAGGTTGGGCGGCGTGCCGACCGGCGTGCCGAGACCGCCGATGCTCGCGGCATAGGCGATGCCGAGGATCAGCGGTGCCGCGAGGCGCGCGTCGCGGTAGTCGGCAAGGACGGCGAGCGCCACGGGCAGCAGCAGCAGCGTCGTCGCCGAGTTCGAGATCCACATGCTCAAGGCCGCGGCCGCGATCATGAAGCCCCATAGCACCGCGCGCCCCGAGCCACCGCCCACCGCGCGCACCATGCCGAGCGCGAGTCGCCGGTGCGCGCCGCTTTTCTCGACCGCCATCGAAAGCACGAAGCCGCCGAGCAGCAGCAGGATCAGTTCGTTGCCGTAGGCCTGCGCCACCTGCTGGGGCGTTAGCAGTCCCGCCATCGGCAGCAGGGCCAGCGGCAGAAGGGCCGTCACCGCCGGGGCCACCGGTTCGCGCACCCACCAGCCCGCGCACCACAGGGTCAGGGCCGCGGTGAACGCGAGGGCGTGCGCCGATCCTCCTGCGCGCAGCGCGACATACGCCGCGAGGGCGATCGCAGGCACCAGCGCCAGGGACCAGGGTCGTGAGGGCGGCGAGGCTTCGAGGGGGTCGGTCATCGGGAGTCAGGTGGCCTCGGTCGGCGCGGAGCATCGCATGGGCACGGCACGGTCGCTGGCCCGCATGGCATCCTCGCCGTCGTTTTCCGAGGCCATGCCGTGCGTCGTCCGCCGCTTCTCGTCTTCGGCCTCAGTGGCCAACTCGGTGACGCCCTGCGCCGCCGAGGACTGCCGTGCTCGGCGCTGGCGATCTCGCGGCAGCCGCGTGCACCGCAGACGGGCGAGGACGGCGTGGTATGGCAGGGCGGCGGCCTCGACACCTTCGAGGAGCCGCACCGTTTCGAGGCGGCCCTCAGCCTCGGGCCCCTCGACGCCTTCGCCCGTGCCGTGGCCGCGGGGCGCGTGCGGGCCGGCCGCATCGTCGCCTTCGGTTCGACCAGCCTGCACGTGAAGGGGCGCTCGCCCGATGCCGCCGAGCGTGACGTCGCACAACGCCTGGCCGAGGCCGAGGCGGCGCTGTTCGCCGCCTGCCGGGCCAGCGGCACGCCCTGCATCGTGCTTCGGCCCACCCTGGTCTGGGGCATGGGCCGGGACGCCACCGTGAGCCGCGTCGTCCGTCTCGCCCGCCGTTGGCCGCTGCTGCCCCTCCCTCTCGGTGCGCCGGGCCTCCGCCAGCCCGTCCATGCCCTCGATCTCGCCGAGGCCGCGGTGGCTGCGCTATCGGCCGATGCCCGTGCTGCCGGCGCCTTCGACCTGCCGGGCGGAGAGCGGGTGGCCTTCGGCGAGATGCTGCGTCGCAGCGTGGTCGCGGGGGCCCCGGCGTGCCGGCCGTGGCCCCTGCCGTGGGCGACGGTGGCGTGGGCCGGCCGGGTCGATGGGCGGCTCGGGGGCTGGGCCTCGCGCCTCGCGGACGACCTGGTGTTCGACGACCGCCCGGCCCGCGAGGCCTTGGGCTGGGCGCCGCGCGGCTTCGTCCCCGCGGCGGCGGACTTTCCTGCCTGAGGCCGGGGGCGGCGGCATGTTGCGACGCAGCGCGTCCGCCATACGCCGGAGCATTGCCTTTTCCTAACGGACTCTTAATATGGGGTCGTCGTCACTTTCGAGCTTTTGATCTAGGGCGCCGCGAGCCCATCGCGCGCCCCGGTTCGAGGGATCGAGCCCTCTCCCCGGAGGCCCCGGGGGTTGTCCTGTTATCTGATCCTGTCCCGAGGAAGTCCTGATGAAGTCCAAAACCCACCTGCGCGGCGGCATCGCGCTCGCTCCGCTGGCCGCCGCCGTCGGCTTGGCGCTGATGGCCCCGACGGCCCAGGCCTTCGAGTTCGGCAGCGGTGAATTCACCGGCACGATCGATACCACCGTGTCCTACGGCTACTCGTGGCGCACCGAAGACCAGGACCCGAACCTGATCGGCAAGGCGCAGTTCAATCCGCTGATCTGCGCGCAGAACCAGGCCATCATTCCGCTGCCGGCCCCGTCGCCGGCCAACCCGTTCCCGGCCTGTTCCGGCGGCTTCCCGGGTTCGGCCGCGCAGATCGCCGCGCGGGGTCGCTTCTCGGTCAACCGTGACGACGGCAACCTGAAGTACGACAAGGGCGACGCGATCGCCAACACCTTCAAGATCACCTCCGAGATGAAGCTCGGCTGGCGCAACTGGGGTGCCTTCACCCGCGCCACGTACTTCTACGACTTCGAAAACGCCGACCGCGCTGACCTCACGTCCGAAGCCAAGGACCGCATCGGCGAGCGCTTCCGCCTGCTCGACGCCTTCATCTTCCGCGACTTCAACATCGGCGAGCAGAGCGGCACGTGGCGCCTCGGCCGCCAGGTGATCAGCTGGGGTGAGAGCACCTTCATCCAGAACGGCATCAACTCCGTCAACCCGGTCGACCTTTCGGCGCTCCGCGTCGCCGGTGCCGAGCTGAAGGAAGCCTTCCTGCCGGTCGATGCGATCTACGGCTCGTTCAACCTGACGCAGAACGTCGCGATCGAAGGCTTCTACCTCTTCGAGTTCGAAGAGATCGAAGTCGACGCCGCCGGCACCTACTTCAGCGCGAACGACTTCGCGACCCCGGGCGGCACCTACGTGATGCTGGGCTTCGGCACCGTGCCGCAGCCGGTCAACAACCCGGAGCGCTTCTTCGCGACCTGCTTCGGCGGCCCGACCGGCCCGCTCAACACCGACCTCAACTTCACCGGCCTGCCGCCGGGCGTGTCCAACGCCACCATCGCCGGCATCGGCTGCGGCGGCGCCGTGGCCCGCCTGCCGAACCGCAACGCCCGCGACGACGGCCAGTACGGCGGCGCGGTGCGCTGGTACGCCGAGAACCTCAACGAAACCGAGTTCGGTTTCTACTTCATGAACTACCACAGCCGCCTGCCGCTGCTCTCGGGCCGCGCGGTCACGGGTACGTCGGCCAACACCGGCCGTTTCTTCGTGGAGTACCCGGAAGACGTCCAGCTGTACGGCATGAGCTGGAACACCAACCTGCCGGCCGGCATCGCCTTCCAGGGTGAAGTCAGCTACCGCCCGAACGCGCCGATCCAGATGGACGACGTCGAGCTGCTGTTCGCTGCGCTCACGCCGCTCAACACCTTCATCCGCGCGCAGGGCGCCCCGCCGGCCTATGAGTTCCGCAGCCAGCTCGGCACGGCCGCGCTCGGCCAGGAAATCCGCGGCTGGCGCGAGCACGCGCAGACCCAGGTGCAGATGACCTTCACCAAGGTCTTCGGCCAGGTGCTGGGCGCCGACCAGATCTCGACGGTGGCCGAAGTGGGCTGGACCGACGTCGACCTCGACAGCAATGTCCGCTACGAGGGCGAAGGCACCGACACGGGTGGTGGCTGCAGCGTCGCCAACGTCGCGGCGGCCCTCTCCGGCGGCCTGCCGGCGGTGTTCAACCCGGCGCTCGCCGGTTGCGCCCGCAATCCGCAGACGCTCACCGGCGGCTTCCCGACGAAGTTCTCGTGGGGCTACCGCCTCGCGGCGCGCGCCGACTACAACAGCTTCCTCGGCACCGCGTTCACCTTCTCGCCGCGTCTCGCGTACAACCATGACGTCGATGGCATCTCGCCGGGTCCGGGTGGCAACTTCCTCGAAGGCCGCAAGTCCCTCACGCTGGGTGCCGAGTTCAATTACCTGAACTCGTGGATTTTCGACCTGTCCTACACGTCGTTCTCGGGCGGCGGTATCTACAACCAGATCGCCGACCGCGACTTCGCGTCCGCCAGCGTCCGTTACTCGTTCTGATGCTCCTGGGAGGGAACAGCATGAAATTGACCACCAAGGCTGCACTCGCAGCCACCCTCGGCGCGCTGGCCCTGTCGGCCAGCGTCGCCAACGCCGCGGTGGATGCGGCGAAGGCCGCCCAGCTCGGCCAGACGCTGACCCCGGTCGGCGCCGAGAAGGCCGGCAATGCCGCCGGCACCATCCCGGCCTGGGAAGGCGGCGTCACCCGTCCGCCGGCGGGTTACCGCAACGGCATGTTCCACCCGGATCCGTTCGCGGCGGACCGTCCGAAGTTCCAGATCACCCGCGCCAACGTCGGCCAGTACGGCAACAACCTGACGGCCGGCCAGAAGGCCATGTTCACGCGCTACCCGACCTTCCGCATGGACGTCTACCCGACGCGCCGTTCGGCCGCGTTCCCGCAGCGCACCTATGACTTCACCAAGACCAACGCGACCCGTTGCCGCTTGGTCGCCAATGGCGAAGGCATCCAGAACTGCGCCGAGGGCTTCCCGTTCCCGGTGCCGCAGAACGCCTACGAGCTGATCTGGAACCACAAGCTCAAGTACAAGGGCGTCTCGGGCCGTCGCTGGGCGAACCGCGTCGCGCCGACGCCGGGCGGCCAGTACACGATGATCCGCCTGCAGGAACGCCTGCTGGGCCTGTACTACAAGCCCAACAACACCTCGGAGAACATCAACAACATCCTGCTGTACTTCCTGCAGGACGTGCTCGGCCCGGCG
The DNA here is from genome assembly GCF_044377035.1 of Silanimonas sp. Lineage (GTDB taxonomy): Bacteria > Pseudomonadota > Gammaproteobacteria > Xanthomonadales > Xanthomonadaceae > Silanimonas. The sequence continues at coordinate 29,559 of NZ_JBILJW010000011.1, read as the reverse complement.
CGTCTCGCCGGCCAGGTGCTGCTGGTCCATGAAACCCTGAACAACTCGGTGGCACCGCGTCAGGCGTGGATCTACAACCCCGGCCAGCGCCGCGTGCGCCGCGCTCCGAACGTCGCCTACGACAACCCGGCCACCGCCTCCGACGGCCTGTCGACGAACGACATGACCGACATGTTCAACGGCGCGATGGACCGCTTCGACTGGACGCTGGTCGGCAAGAAGGAAATGTACGTCCCGTACAACTCCTACAAGGCGCACAGCAACAACACGAAGGTCGCCGACCTGGTCCGCCCGGGCCACTTGAACCCCGACTTCATGCGCTACGAGCTGCATCGCGTGTGGGTGGTCGAGGCCAAGCTGAAGGCCGGTGCGCGTCACATCAACAGCCGCCGCACCTTCTACCTCGACGAGGACAGCTACCAGATCCTCGCGATCGACCACTACGACGGCCAGGGTGCGATCTGGCGCGTGTCGGAGGCCCCGTCGATCAACTACTACGAAGTGCCGACGTTCTGGTCGACCATCGAAGCCCACTACGACCTGAAGTCGGGTCGCTACCTGGCGGGCCTGCTGGACAACGAAGAGGACCGGCCGTTCGACTTCGGCTACCAGGCCACGCCGGCGGATTTCTCGCCGCAGAACCTGCGCGCCGCGGGCGTCCGCTGATCCGTCGCGCCACGACCTCCATCGTGGCGCGTCATTCTCCGCGGGCGGCGCTTCACGGCGCCGCCCGTTTTTCTTGAGGGTTCCATGTCTTCGAATCTCGCGAGATCCCGGACGCCGCTCGTCCTCGCCTTGGGCGCTGCCCTGCTCTGGGCGAGCGTAGCGACGGCCCAAGAGCCGCCGGCCACCGATCCCTCGGTGCAGCCTTCCGAACTCCTGCCCTTGGCGCCGAAGGCCCTGCTGCTCGATCTGGCGCGGACCAGCGCCGGCCTGTTCGCCGTCGGTGAGCACGGCATCGTGCTGCGCGGCGACGACGCCGGGCAGTGGAGCCAGCTCGCCACGCCGACGCGCGTGGCCCTCACCAGCGTGGCCAGCGCCGACGGCGAGCTGTGGGTGGCCGGCCACTCCGGCGTGATCCTGCGCTCGAGCGACAACGGCGACACCTGGGCGCGGCAGCGGATCGACATCTGGAACCCGGAAAGCATCGAACCTTCGCAGGGCGCGCCGATCCTCGACCTGCTGTTCGTCGACGCCAGCAACGGTTTCGCGGTCGGCGCCTTCAGCACCCTGCTGCGCACCACCGATGGCGGCCAGTCTTGGGTCGCGCTCTCGTTGAAGGGCAGGGCCCCGGCCGCCGATGCCGCACCGGCGGATGACACCGCGCCGGCCGACGAAGGCATGGACATGGGCATGGACGACAGCGGCGTGCTGCTCGCCGACGACCTCGTCCTCGAGGACGAAGTGGACCCGCACCTCAACGCCATCGGCCGCGACGCCGCCGGCACCCTCTACCTCGCCGGCGAACGTGGTGCGATGTTCCGCTCGCGCGACAACGGAGACACCTGGCAGCGTCTCGGATTCCCCTACGAGGGCTCCATGTTCGGCATCGTCGCCTGGGATGCCGGCCACGTGCTGGCCTTCGGCCTGCGCGGCAACGTCTACGAATCCACCGACGGCGGCGACAGCTGGAGTCGCCTCGACACCGGCACCGAGGTCGCCCTGATGGGCGGCACGGCGCTGCCCGGTGGCGGCGCGGTGCTGGCCGGCAACGAAGGCACCATCCTGCAGCGCGCGGACGGCGCCTCGCCGTTCGAACGCACCACCTTCCAGAACGCGGACGGCGAAACGCCGGTCCTTTCGGGCGCCATCCCCGATGCCGCGGGCGGGCTCATCCTGATCGGCGACAAGGGAGCGGACCGCCATGGCGCTCGGTAATTCCTCGGGCGACAGCGCCTTCCACCGCGCGCTGGAGCGCGTGATCTTCAACAACCGCGGGATCGTCATGGTGTTCTTCGCCATCGTGACGGTGGCGATGGCGTTCTTCGCCAGCCAGTTGCGCGTCGATGCGGGCTTCATGAAGCAGATCCCGCGCGAACACCCGTACATGTCGACCTTCGTCGAGTACATGGCGGAGTTCGGCGGCGCCAACCGCGTGCTGGTGGCGGTGGTCGCGAAGGACGGCGACATTTTCGACCAGCAGTACATGGCGACCTTGGAGAACGTGACCAAGGACGTGATGGCCATGGAGGCGACGGACGACGCGCGCGTGCGCTCGCTGTTCACGCCGAACACCCGATTCGTCGAAGTGGTCGAGGACGGCTTCGCGGGCGGCAACGTCATCCCCGACACCTTCTCGCCGAACGTCGAGGGCTACACCGCCGCGCCGGAGGACTTCGACCGCATCCGCGGCAACATCGTGAAGGCCAACATCCTCGGCCGCCTCGTCGCCCGCGATTGGTCGGCGACGATGGTGTGGGCCGAGCTGATCCCCGAAGACCAGGCGCCGGGCGGCAAGCTCGACTACCAGGTCATCGGCGACCAGCTGGAGGGCATCCGCGCCAAGTACGAGAACGACCAGTACTCGGTGCACATCATCGGCTTCGCCAAGATGGTGGACGACATCGCCGACGGCGCCGCCTCGGTGGTGATCTTCTTCGCGATCACCATCGCCTTCACCTGGCTGCTGCTGTTCATCTACTCGACCTCGGCGAAGCTCGCGACGCTGACGGTGTTCGCCTCGTTCGTGGCGGTGATCTGGATGCTCGGCGCGCTGCGCCTGCTGGGCTACGGCATCGACCCGATGAACATGCTCACGCCGTTCCTGATCTTCGCGATCGCGGTCAGCCACGGCGAGCAGATGATCAACCGCTTCCGCGGTGAGATCTTCTTCGGCGGCATGGAGGACGGCAGCCCCGAAGAGCTGCGCCAGCGCCACGGCATCTCGCCGCTCGAGGCCGCGAAGGCCAGCTTCCGCATGCTGCTGATCCCGGGCACCGTCGCCCTCGCGGCCGGCTGCATCGGCTTCGCCACCATCATGCTGATCGAGATCCAGATGGTGCGCGAGCTCGCCATCACGGCGACCGTCGGCGTGGGCCTGACCGTGCTCACCAATCTCGTGCTCCTGCCCGTGCTGCTGAGCTACACCACGCTCCGCAACATGGAGAAGAAGCGCGAGTTCCGCCTGCGCCAGCTCACCCAGTTCGACAAGGTCTGGGCGGTGCTTTCGCGGCTTTCGAAGCCCGGGCCCGCCGCGATTGTCGTCGTGGCCGGCGTGGCGATCTGGTTCTTCGCTGAAGCGCACGGCGACAACGTGATGATCGGCGACGCCGAGTCCGGCGTGGCCGAGCTGCGTCCGGAGTCGCGCTTCAACCAGGATGCCGCGCAGATCACCCAGCGCTTCGCGCTCGGCATCGACACCATCAACGTGATCGTCGAGACCAGCCCGGACGCCTGCACCAACTACCGCGTGATGGAGGTCATCGACCGCCTGTCGTGGCACCTCGCCAACGTCGAGGGCGTGCAGCAGGTGATCAGCCTGCCGATGGCCGCGAAGATCGCCAACGCCGGCTGGAACGAAGGCAACGTGCGCTGGCGCGAGCTGCCGCGCGTGCCGGACAACCTGCGCACCGCGACGCAGAGCTTCGAGACCGACACCGGCCTGCTCAACGCCGACTGCTCGGTGATGCCGGTGACGGTGTTCCTCACCGACCACAAGGCCACGACGATCGACCGCGTGGTGAAGGCCATCAAGGACTTCCGCGACGCCGAAGCCGAGAACGTGGCCGGCATCCGCACCGTGCTCGGCCTTGCCGAGGACGCCGCGATCCCGGACCTCGACCGCACCGGCATCCGCGAGAAGCTCGCCGAGGCGCACATGGCCGCGATGAGCGACCCGTCGGCGCCGGCGCTCAACGTCGTCAACCCGCGCATCGGCACCGGCAACGTCGGCGTGATGGCGGCGATCAACGACGAGGTGCGCGAGCAGGAGCACATCATGCTGTGGCTGCTGTACGCCGCGGTCTTCGTGATGTGCCTGCTGAGCTTCAAGAACCCGCTCGCCGCCGCCTGCATCGTGCTGCCGCTGATCCTCGTGACCGAACTCGGCCACTCGCTGATGGTGGAGCTCGACATCGGCATGAAGGTCAACACGCTCACCGTGGTGGCTTTGGGCGTCGGCATCGGCGTGGACTACGCGATCTACATCTTCGCCCGCATGCGCGAGGCCATGCTCTCGGGCAAGACGCTGTCGGAGAGCTACTTCATCGCGCTGAAGACCACCGGCATCGCCATCTTCTACACCGCGCTGACGCTGGCGGTGGGCGTGGCCACGTGGATCCTCTCGGACCTGAAGTTCCAGGCCGACATGGGCCTGATGCTCACCTTCCTGTTCGTGGTGAACATGGTGGCCGCCATCGTCTTCCTGCCGGCGCTGTGCCGCTTCCTGCTGCGTCCGACCGAGAAGGACACCTGGAAGCCGCCGGCGTAAGCCGCGCGGTCAGGCTATAGCCAAGCCCGCCGCAAGGCGGGTCGGGGCAATGACAAAGGGGCCGCGAGGCCCCTTCGTCTTTGGTGGGTAGGTGGCAGCGAGGCGGTGCGTTACGCTTTCCGCCCCCCCCCCGCACCGGCAAGGACGTCCTGTGACGCTCGCCTCCCCGTTCCGTCGCACCACCCTCTTCGTTCTGCTGGCGTCCTCTGCCGCGCTCCCCTCATCGGCATGGTCATCGGCGGCCGTGCCCCTGACGCCGTCGATGTCGTTGGCCAATGAGGAGTACAGCGCATGGATCGAGGCGCGTAACGCCGAATGGCGCGAAGCGTTCGACAAGGCCCCCGCCGCTTGCCAGGCCTTGGTCCTGGCGGAAATCCCGCCCGCATCGGGCGCGTGGTGCCGCCACTCCCTCGGGTACCCGGAGCGTGCCATCGCCGCGGCACCCACGCTGTTGCTGGTCGCGGCGACATCAGAGCGCAACGGGCTCAAGACCGGGCTCGGTGCCCTCCACGAGTTGGTGAACCATCCGGATGCACAGGCGCAGGATTCGTCGGGGCGCACGTACCGTGATGAGGTGTTCCACATCGTCGGAACTGCGATGCATCGGTCGATCCTGCGCAGTGACGCCATCGACGCCATGATCGGCGAGCTCACCCAGCTGTGCCTTAGGCTCCATGCGTCGGTGACAGGCGGCTACCACGGGCTTGTCGCCAATGAGGTGCATGACCATGCGACGCTCGCCTGCCTGCGAGCCACGGCCGTGCTTGAGCTGGAGCGCTACGGCGCGCCTCGCCTTACGGCGCCATCGCTCCGGGCGTGGCCGGATGGCGAGCTCCAGAAGACGCTCGGACCAGCCGTGTTCGCCGTGCAACAGCGCGAGCTCCACGGCCATGGCATGGAGAACGGGCCGGTCGCTTCATCCTCGCTGCTGGTGATGCAGCGATTCATCACTGGCATGTTGCAGCCTTGCTACCGCTTCATCCATCGCTCAATGGATCTCGGCTGCTCGTTGCCCTGAACGAGGAAGCCCGCACGGATGCGGGCTTCTCGTTTCGCTCGGGCCGGTTCAGGCGTGTGGGGCGGGCGATTGGTCGCGCGACTTCCACAGCGAGTACACGACGCCGCCGACCAGCAGTCCGAAGGTCACGCCGAGGCTGATCTCGGCCGGCACCTTACCGTCGAACAGCCAGTCGCCGACGAAGATCTTGCTGCCGATGAAGATCAGCACGAAGGCCAGCGCGTACTTCAGGTAGTGGAAGCGGTGCACCATCGCAGCCAGCGCGAAGTACAGGGCGCGCAGGCCGAGGATCGCGAAGATGTTCGAGGTGTAGACGATGAACGGGTCCGGGGTGATCGCGAAGATCGCCGGCACCGAATCGATCGCGAACACCACGTCGGCGATCTCGACCAGCACGAGGCAGAGGAACAGGGGCGTCGCGAACCAGAGCAGCTTGCCGCTGGCGTCCGGCTGCTTCACGAAGAAGCGCTCGCCGTGCATTTCGTTGGTGAGCCGCATCCGCCCCTTCAGGAAGGCGAGCACGCGGTTGTTGGCGATGTCGGGCTCGTCGTCGATCGACATCAGCATCTTGACGCCGGTGGCGATCAGGATCACCGCGAAGACGTAGAGGATCCACGAGAAATTCATCACCAGCGCGGCGCCGAGGCCGATCATGATCGCGCGCAACACGATGACGCCGAGGATGCCCCAGAACAGCACGCGGTGCTGGTAGATCCGCGGCACGGCGAAGTACGTGAAGATCATCGAGATGACGAACACGTTGTCCATTGCCAGCGCCTTCTCGACCAGATAGCCGGTCAAGTAGAGCTTGGTCGCCTCCCAGGCCTTCGCCTCGGGGGTAGGCAAGGAGGCGATCTGCGGGTCGATGGCCTTGTCGCCACCGTACTCGTAGTAGATGAACCACACGGCGACGGCCCAAAGCAGGCCCAAGCCGATGTAGAGCGCCGACATCCACAGGCTTTCCTTGACGTCGATCTCGTGGGCTTCCTTGTGCAGGACGCCGAGATCGAACGCGAGGATGGCGAGGACGGCGCCGAGGAAGGCGAGCCACACCCAGACGGGCATGCCCAGCCAGAGGCCGGTCAACAGTTCCATGAGTTACTCCGAAGGCAGGTCGATGGGTCATCGATGCCCGGCCTCGTGACGAGGCTGAGGAGCGTCCGTGCGGCGGGCCGGTGGATCGATGAACGACTCCGACATCGCCATGCATCACGCATGACCAGAGGGGCCCGCAGTCGTGGGTGAAGTCTTGTCAGCGTCGCGTGAAACTGCGGTGAATCGGGCCGGCGCCGGTTCCGTTCAGGCGCTGGCGACGGTCTGTCGCGTCTTCTGCCAGCTGCGCAGGGCGATGGCGAGCACGCCGCCCAGCACCATGGCGCCGCCGATCCACAGCTTCGGGCCGGGCCGGTCGCCCCAGAACGCCACGCCCAGCCCGATGGCCAACACCGGGGCGAGCAGCAGCCACGGCGTGACCTGGGCCACCGGATGGCGCTGCACCAGCACGTAGTAAAGCCCGTGGCCCAGCAGCGACGACACCAGGGCCGAGTACGCCACGCCGCTCCAGCCGATCCAGGTGCCGCCGGCCAGGCTCTGAGTGAGGGGGCCTTCGATGAGGAACGACAGGCCCAGCAGCGGGCCGACGCTGATGAGCGCCAGCCAGCCCTGCTGGCTCCACGGCGTCTGGCCCTGCAGCCCGCGCATCATCACGGTGGCGAGCGCGAGGAAGCCTGCCGAGCACAGCATCAGTAGCAGGGAGGCCGGGCGGTCGAGCACCAGCGGGTCGAAGCCGAGCACGAGGACGCCGGCGAAGCTCACGGCGATGGCCAGCCCCGTCCGCCACGCGAAGCGCTCACCGAGCAGCCACCACGCCAGCAGCGCCGACATCGGCACATAACTCTGCATGACGATGGCCACCGACGACAGGTCACCGGCCAGTTTCAGCGCCCAGAAGCTCAGGCCGAAGTGCACGACGCCGAGTCCCACGCTGATGCCGAGCAGGCGCGGCCATTGCCCGGGCGCGGGAGGCTTCAGGAAGGGCCAGAGCACCGCGGCCAGCAGCGCCATCCGCAGGCCGGTGAACAGCAGCGGCGGGAATTCCTGCAGCGCGTAGGCGGAGGTCAGGAAATTGATCGCCCAGACGACGCAGACGATCGCGACCAGGCCGATATCGCGCGGAGGAAGGGCGTTCAATACGGAATGCCGAGGCGCCGGTAGAGCTTAGACAACGTCCACGCCGGGCCGACGAGCAGGTACACGAGGTCGGTGAAGAAGCTCGGGCGCTTGCCTTCGATGCGGTGGCCGATGAATTGCCCGATCCACGCCGCGACGAACACGATGACCGCCGTGATGAGCAGGCCGCGCATGCCGATGGCGCCCGCGAGCGCCCAGCACAGCAGGCCGGCGAGCGTGAAGGCGACGACCGCGCCGAGACCCAGCGGGCGCGAGCCGCGGAAGTACCACGCGGCGAGGACTGCCATCAGGAAGCCGGCGAACGCGCCGGGCTGGAACCAGGTGCCCGGCACCGGAATCGTCCACACCATCGCGATGATCGACCACAGGATCAGCGGCACGCAGACGAGGTGGATCGCCTGGTTCGTGGCGTTCTCGTGGTCGCGGCCGTAGTGCTCGAGCAGGGTGTGCAGGCGGCTCATGGTTTCCTCCGCGTGGCGCGGGTTCAGTCGATCGAAATCCCGGCGAGGCGCTGCAGCGCCTCGGCGTACTTGGCGCGCGTCACGGCGATGACTTCCGCCGGCAGCGACGGGCCAGGCGCGGTCTTGTTCCAGTCCAGCGTTTCCAGATGATCGCGCACGTACTGCTTGTCGTAGCTCGGCGGGCTGGTGCCCACCGTGTAGGTGTCGGCCGGCCAGAAGCGCGAGGAGTCGGGCGTGAGCATCTCGTCCATCACCACCAGCGTGCCGTCGGCGTCGAGGCCGAACTCCAGCTTGGTGTCGGCGATGATGATGCCGCGCTCCAGCGCGTAGGCCGCGGCGAAGCGGTAGATCGCCAGCGTGGCCTCGCGCACCTTCTCCGCGAGCTCGCCGCCGATGGCGGCAACGACCGCGTCGAAGCTCACGTTCTCGTCGTGGTCGCCGACGGCGGCTTTGGTGCTGGGCGTGAAGATGGGTTCGGGCAGTTGCTCGGCCTGGCGCAGGCCGCCGGGCAAGGCGATGCCGCAGACCTGGCCGGTCTTCTGGTAGTCCTTCCAGCCGCTGCCGATCAGGTAGCCGCGGGCAATGGCTTCCACGGGCAGGGGCTTCAGCGCCTTTGTCACCACCGCGCGCTTGGCATACAGCGCGGCGTCGGTGCCGGGCGGCAGCACGCCGGCGACGTCGGTGCCGGTGAGGTGGTTCGGCATCAGGTGGGCGGTCTTGCTGAACCAGAAGTTCGAGATCTGGCAGAGCATCTCGCCCTTGCCGGGGATCGGGTCGGGCAGCACCACGTCGAAGGCCGAGAGCCGGTCGCTGGCCACCATCAGCAAGCGGCCGCGGCCGTCAGCGCCGGGCGGCAGGTCATAGACATCGCGCACCTTGCCGCGGTGGCGCAGGGGCAGGGCGAGGTTCGAGGTGTGCAGGGTCGTCGACACGGCGGGCAGGGCGGCGCGGGGAAGCCGCCATTGTAGCGGCGCGCCCCGGCGCTCACGGCCCGCACGCTAGAATCCGCCGCCATGAAGCCGCTCCTCGTCGCCGCTATCGCCCTCGGCCTCCCGGCCGCGGCCCTTGCCCAGACCAGCCCACCGGCCGGTTCGCCGCGCCTGCCGCCGGCCGCCGCGCCATCGCCTGTGGCCGCGGCGAAGCCCGCCCAGCTCGGCCTCTGCGTGGCCTGCCACGGTGAGAACGGCACGGCGCGCCAGCCCGGCACGCCGCATCTTGGTGGCCAGGACGAGGCCTACCTTGCGCTGGCCTTGAACGCCTACCGCGACGGCAGCCGCAAGGCCGCGGCCATGAACGCCATCAGCAATGCGCTGCAGCCCGACGACATCGAGGCACTCGCGCGCTGGTACGCCTCGCAGCCGGGCTTCCGCCCGCCGGCGGAGCGCTGAGATGCGCTGGTACGGCACGATCCTCGGGTTCCTCGCCGGCTGGCTGCTCCTGCGGCACCCCGCCGGTGGCGTGCTCGGCGCGCTGATCGGCATGGGCTTCGACCGCGGCTGGTTCCGCCGCGGCGGGCCGGACCCCTACATGGTGCTCGACGTCGACCCGAGCGCCGACGACGAGACCATCCGCCGCGCCTGGCAGCGGCTGGTCTCGCAGTACCACCCGGACAAGCTCGAAGGCGTGGCGCCCGAGCTCAAGTCACAGGCGGACGAAAGACTGCGGGAGATCAACCGCGCCTACGACCTCATCCAGCAGCGGCGACGCGAGCGCTGAGCGCCGCAGCACGGAACCCGTGCGCCTTTCCCGAATCGATCTGCCCAGCGAGCCCCGTCATGTCGAACTGCCTCATCGCCCCGTCCATCCTCTCCGCCGACTTCGCCCGCCTCGGCGATGAGGTGAATGCCGTGCTGAAGGCCGGCGCCGACTGGGTGCACTTCGACGTGATGGACAACCACTATGTGCCGAACCTGACGATCGGCCCGCTGGTCTGCGAGGCCCTGCGCAAGCACGGCATCACCGCGCCGATCGACGTGCATCTGATGGTCGAGCCGGTCGACCGCATCGTCCCGGATTTCGCCAAGGCCGGCGCCTCGGTGATCAGCTTCCATCCCGAAGCCAGCCGCCACGTCGACCGCACGATCCAGCTCATCAAGTCCCACGGCTGCCAGGCTGGCCTCGTGCTGAACCCGGCGACGCCGCTCGAGGTCCTCGACTACACGCTGGAGAACCTCGACCTCGTACTGGTGATGAGCGTGAACCCCGGCTTCGGCGGCCAGAGCTTCATCGATTCGGCGCTGCGCAAGATCGAGGCGATCCGCAAGCGCATCGATTCAAGCGGCAAGCCCATCCGCCTCGAAGTGGACGGTGGCGTCAAGGCCGACAACATCGGCCGCATCGCCGCCGCGGGCGCCGACACGTTCGTCGCCGGCTCGGCCATCTTCAATGCGCCGGACTACGCCGCCGTCATCGCGAAGATGCGCGCCGAAGTGGCCGCCGCCCGCGGCTGAGCCGCAGCGTCGGGCCATCTCGGCATCACTGGGGGGCGTCGGCACGCGGCCGAGGAAGCGCGCGAGGGCCAAGGCGGCATCGCGCGGCGGTTCACCGAAGTGCGCGCCGCGGGGCAGCGCGGCGCCGGGGGGCAGTTCGATCTCGAGGCTCATCGGGGTTCCTTTCAGCGGGGGTCGGTGGCGCGCAGCACGAACAGGGTGGCGAAGCACAGGCCGAGTCCGAGCCACAGGGCGCCGCGTTCGGCACGGAAACGGGGTGAAGCGGTGACGCGATGCTCGCGCCCCAGCGGGGCGCGTCGGAAAGTCAACTTGGGCATGGGTAGCATCCTCCGTGAGCTGCATTTCATCCGTGCGATATGCCGTGCACCGGCCGCTTCGCGGCGGGCTTCGGACGCGTCATGGCAAATCGCGGGCAGCGCCTTCCCGGGCGGGGAAGCGCCGCTAGACTGGCCGCCATGACCCACGCCATCGCCATCGTCGAAGACGAACCCGCCATCCGCGACAACTACGCCGAAGCCCTGCGCAAGCACGGTTTCGCGGTGTCGGCCTATGCCTCGCGCCCGGAAGCGCGTGCCGCCTTCGCCGCCAAGCTGCCCGACCTCGTGATGATCGACGTCGGCCTCGGCGACGAGTTGGAAGGCGGCTACGAGCTGTGCCGCGAGCTGCGCTCGCGCTCGGCCAGCCTGCCGATCCTCTTCCTCACCGCGCGCGATTCCGAGCTCGACGTGATCTCCGGCCTCCGCCTGGGCGCCGACGACTACCTGAGCAAAGGCGTCTCGCTGCCGCACATCACCGCGCGCATCCACGCGCTGCTGCGCCGTGTCGAGGCGCTGCGCGCGCCGGCGACGCGCGACTCGGTGATCGTCCTGCGCGGCTTGAAGCTCGAGTTCGAGCGCATGCAGGTGAGCTGGAACGGCGAGGCCGTGCCGCTCACCGTGACCGAGTTCTGGATCGTGCACGCGCTGGTGCGTCACCCCGGCCACGTCAAGAACCGCGAGCAGCTGATGCGCGAGGCACAGGTCGTGGTCGACGACGCCACGGTGACCTCGCACATCAAGCGCATCCGCCGGAAGTTCCAGGCCATCGACACCGCGTTCGACGAGGTCGATACCGTGCACGGCGCCGGCTACCGCTGGCGGCCGTGAGCGGCACCCGCCGCGCACCGATGACGATGGCCCCGGCGTGCGACTGAGCCTTCGCCGCCAGCTGCTGCTGCTCGCGCTGATCGCGCTGGTGCTGCCGTGGGCGGCGTGGCAGGCGCTGGTGCAGATGGAGAACCTCCTCCGGCAGGGCCAGCAGCAGGCGCTGGAGGCCTCGGGGGAAGCGGTGGCGCGCAGCCTCGCGTTGCGCCCGGCCCTGCTGCCTCCGGCGGCGCCGTCGCTGCCGGTGCATGCCTTGGCGGCCTCGCCCCGCTTGGACGGCGATGCCGGCGACTGGGGCGGCGTCGCCCTGCCGTTGGAGACGGACGCGGCGCTGCCCGGCGTGCGATTCGCGGTGGGCCACTACAACGAGCGTCGGCTGCTGTTCATCGCCGTCGACGACGTGACGCCACAGCGCGGCGAAGCGCATTGGCCCGGCGATCTGGCAATCGATGCGGTGCTGCTCGAACTCGACACCAGCCTCGGCCCGATGCGCCTGAAGTTGGCGGCGCGCGCCGACGGCAGCACGCGCGCTGCGGCCGCGGACGGCGGTGCGGCGTCGGTGCTGGCGGAGGGTGGCTGGCGCGAAACCGCGGATGGTTATGCCATCGAGCTTGCTTTGCCGCAGGGGCTGTCGCTCGACGCCTTGCGCCTCATCCGCCGCGATGCCGATGGGGGCGGTGGCGTTACCGAATCCGCTTCGCCGCGCTTCGCCCTGTACCGTCCGTCGACGCGCCTGCAGCGCGAGCTCGGTGCACTGCTGCCCGACGACGTGCGCGCCGTCGTGGTCGATGGCCGGGGCTGGGCGCTGGCCGCCGATGGCGCCCTGCGCGCGGACGCCGCTGGCGACGACGTGCTGTCATGGCGGCGCCTGCTGTACCGCGCGATGCTCGACGCCGCGGAGCTCGAGGCGTTCGCCGCCGAAGCCTCGCCGCTGCGCGACGACCGGGCGGAACGGCTCGCCGCGGCGCAGGGTCGGGTGGAATCGCGCTGGCGTCGTGATCCGCAGGGCACGCGGCTGATCCTCAGCAGCGCGGTGCCGGTGCGCGTTGATGGCGAGGTTCGCGCCGTGCTTCGGCTCGACCGCAGCAACGCCGAAGCCCTGCTGCTCGCCGACCGCGCGGCGGCACACCTGTTCGGGCTGACCCTGCTGGCCTTCCTCGCTTCTGGTGGCGTGGCTTTCCTGTTCGCCACGCGGCTTTCGCAGCGTATCCGCCGCCTTCGTGATGCCGCCGAGCAGGCGCTCGATCGCAGCGGCGAAGTGCGCCGCTTCGAGGTCTCCACCGCCCGCGACGAGATCGGCGATCTTTCCCGCAGCTTCTCGCGGCTGCTCGACGAGATCGCGGCCTACACCAGCTACCTGCGTTCGCTCAGCAGCAAGCTCTCGCACGAGCTGCAGACGCCATTGGCCATCGTCCGCAGTTCGCTCGACAACCTCGACCTCGCCGCGCTCCCGGCCGACGCGCGGCCCTATGTCGCCCGCGCCCGCGACGGTGTCGAGCGCATGGGCCAACTGGTGCGGACGATGAGCGAAGCCACGCGCATCGAGCACGCGATTGATGCGGCCGAGCACGAAGCTTTCGATCTCGCGCGTCTTTTGGCCGATGTCGGCGCGGGCTACCGCGACGTGCTGGCGCCGCGATGCCTGTCGTTGGAGGGCATGGAGGCCGCTTGCGCCTTCCAGGGCGCGCCCGAGCTGCTGGTGCAGGCCCTCGACAAGCTGATCGACAACGCCCGCGGCTTTACCCCGGACGACGGCGAGATCGGCATCGCCCTGAAGCGCCAGGCGCGCGAGCTGCTGATCGAGGTCCGCAACACTGGGCCGCGTCTGCCGGAATCGATGCGCCACCGGTTGTTCGACTCGCTGGTGTCGCTGCGCGAGCGTTCGCGAACCGCCGATGGCGCCGTGCACCTCGGCTTCGGCCTTCACGTGGTGAAACTGGTGGCTGCGGCCCATGGCGGTGGGGCCGAGGCGGAAAACCTCGAGGACGGCAGCGGCGTGGTGTTCCGCCTGCGCCTGCCGTGGCGGCGCGCGCCGGGGGGCGAGGGCGCTCGGTCCTGATCGGGGTGGTTGGGGCCGTCCGTGGCCCCCGTTTCGTCCCTGGCTATGCGCGGCGAAGTCTGGCGGCACTCCATGACAGTTCGTCGGGGCCGCGCTGGCATACTGCGGGGCCCTCCGATCCGCGGCCCCTGCCGCTCGCGACGCATCAATGAATCCCGCTGAATTCGCCCGCCTCGCCGCCCAAGGCCACAACCGCATCCCGGTCGTGCGCGAGGTGCTCTCCGACCTCGATACGCCGCTGTCGGTTTACCTGAAGCTCGTCGACGGCCCGAACGCCTACCTGTTCGAATCGGTCGAGGGCGGCGAGAACTGGGGCCGCTACAGCATCATCGGGCTGCCGGCGCGTCGCACCTGGTCGGTGCACGGGCATGCGCTCACCGTCCGCGAGTTCGGCGAGGTCGTCGAGAGCCGCGAGCTGCCCGATCCGCTGGGCGAAGTCGAGCGCCTGCGCACGTCGTACTCGGTCCCGCGCATCGAGGGCTTGCCGGGCTTCACCGGCGGCCTCGTCGGCTGGTTCGGCTTCGAGTGCATCGGCTACATCGAGCCGAAGCTCGCCAAGCCCGTCGCGCCCGACCACCTCGGCACGCCCGAGATCTTCCTGATGCTCAGCGAAGAGCTCGCGGTGTTCGACAACCTCAAGGGCAAGCTCTACCTCGTCGTGCATGCCGACCCGGCCGAGCCGCAGGCGCTGGCCCGCGCGCAGGCGCGGCTCGATTCGCTGGTGCACCGGCTGCGCCACGCGGGCGCCAGCTACCCCGATGTGCTCGATGCGGGCGTCGTCGACGAATCGGATTTCGTCAGCGGCTTCAGCAAGGACGGCTTCAAGGCCGCCGTGCTGAAGGCCAAGGACTACATCGCCGCCGGCGACGCCTTCCAGGTGGTGCTGAGCCAGCGGCTGTCGATCCCCTTCAAGGCGCGGCCGGTCGATGTCTATCGCGCGCTGCGGGCGCTGAATCCCTCGCCCTACATGTACTTCCTCGACACCGGCGCGCTGCAGGTCGTGGGTTCGTCGCCGGAGATCCTCGTGCGCCAGCAGCAGGGCACGGTCACGGTGCGCCCGATTGCCGGCACGCGGCCGCGCGGTGCCACGCTCGAAGCCGACAAGGCGCTGGAAGCCGAGCTGCTGGCCGACCCGAAGGAGCGCGCCGAGCACCTGATGCTGATCGACCTCGGCCGCAACGACGCCGGCCGCGTCAGCGAGGCGGGCAGCGTGCGCGTGCCGGAGCGTTTCGTCATCGAGCGCTACAGCCACGTCATGCACATCGTCTCGGAAGTGCAGGGGCGGCTGAAGGACGGTCTGTCGTACGCCGATGTGCTGAAGGCCACCTTCCCGGCCGGCACGGTGAGCGGCGCGCCGAAGATCCGCGCGCTCGAGATCATCCGCGAACTGGAGCCGCACCAGCGCAACATCTACGCCGGCGCCGTGGGCTACGTGAACTGGTGGGGCGACGCCGACACCGCCATCGCGATCCGCACCGCGGTGATCACTGGCGGCCAGCTGCACGTGCAGGCCGGCGCGGGCATCGTCTTCGACTCCGACCCCGAGAAGGAGTGGGAGGAGACGATGAACAAGAGCCGCGCGCTGTTCCGCGCGGTGGCGCAGGCGGCGAAGGGGCTCTGAGGCCGCGCGCAGCGTCGCGCAACGGCATTCAGCTATCGTGGGATCCCCCCTCGCACGGAGCCCCCGTATGGACCTCAAGCTGTCCCGAACCCTGCCGGGGTTCGCGCTGGTGTGCCTCGTCGCGCTGTGCGCGACGTCGGTTGCATCCGCCCAAGCGAACGCCATCCCGGCGCAGCGCCACATTCTCGTCTACGGCGAGGCTGAGGCGCGTGCCGTTCCCGATCGCTTCCGGATCGGAGTCGCGCTCAGCACCCTCGATCCCGACGTTGACGTCGCGCGCAATAAGGCCGAAGCGCACTTCCGCCGGTTGATCGGTGTGCTGCAGGCGCTGAAGGTCCCCGATGGTGCGGTGGAGGCGACGACGCTGCGCATCGAGCGCGAAGAGCGCTACGACCGGGCGACGGAGGGTCAGAAGTACGCGGGCATGCGCGTGGAGCGTGAGCTGAATGTCGCGTTCGACGACATCGAGACGCTGCGGGCTTTCCTCGCGCGGGTCGGCACCTCGGAGGAGGTGAGTGTCAGCGGCATCGAGACAGCGCGCTCGGACGAGGGCGAACTGCGCTCAGCGCTTCGCGGTGAGGCCATCGTCTCGGCCCGCGCCAAGGCCGAGCGCATCGCCAAGGACTTCGGCGTCCGCCTCGGTGGTCTCTACAGCGTTTCCGACGTGGCGCCGGAGTTTTCCTACGGGGTCCGCGAAGGGCGTTGGCCAGAGCGGCTCGAATGGCAGGCCGCCGCGGCGGACGGTGGCCAGCTTGAGAGGGTGGTCGTCACCGGCACCCGCCTGCGCGATGCGGAGAGCTTCAGCGCCGGAACCACCACCTTCAAGGACCGGATCTACGCGGTTTTCCTGCTGGTCGACTGAGGCGGCGCCGAGCGCTGCATCCGCTCCTCGCCGCGCGTCGGCAACGAGCCTTCGCTGGGGCCATCCATGCCGCCCTGCGTGCAGCGCTGCGGCACCTTGTCGCGCAAGCGCCGCGGCCCGCAGCCGCTCGCTTCCGTGTCGAAGCGCCACAGCCGCGCCGAGCGGGGCGGCAGCTCCACCGCCAGCGTCCCGCCGGTCACCGCCAGCACGTGGTCCGACAGCGCGTCGCGGAAGCGGCCTGGGGCGCGCAGCGGATGGGCCTCGATGTCGACGGCCAGCGTCCGCGGCTCGCCGCACTTGTTGATGCCCACCAGGGCGCGGTCACCGCGGCGGAACAGCAGGTGGCAGTTGCTCTGCGAGACCATGCGCATCGGTTCGCCGGCCACCGCGTTGTGGAAGCCCAGCATCGCGGCGATGTCGGCGCGCCGGTAGAGGTTGTTCCAGCGGTTGTCGCCGCTCTCGTTGTTGTCGGAATAGACGAGCGGCGTGCCTTCACCGCGTGCCATCAGCCAGGCCCAAGCCAGCGTCTCGTCGGTGGCGTCCATGATCAAGCCGCGGAAAATGCCGTTCAGCGGGATGTCGTGGTTGACTGCGAAGGTCCACGCCCGCCGCGGATCGATGGCCTGCTCGTCGGCCTGCGCGGTGACGAGGATCGACAGGTCGCCGCCGAAGCCGAAGGCCTGGCGCATGCGGTGGAACAGCGGGAAGTCGTAGGCCGACAGCGGCGTCTGTGCCATCCAGGGCTTGAGGAAGATCTCGTACTCCGTGTTGCCACGGCCACCGCCGGTGATGATCTCGCCGAACACTGGCCGGCCGCCGATCAGCGCGGGATCGAAGACCGCGCTCACATGCGCGAGGGTCATGTGCTTCGCTGCGTCGAGGCGGAAGCCGTCCGTGCCTAACGCGATCAGCGCGGCGATGTACTGGCGCTGCGCGTTGATCACCTTGGCGCTGCCCTGCAGATCCGGCAACCCGGTGTCGCCGCCGCCCGAGCACAGTCGGCCGCTCTGCACCTGCGTCACGTTGTTGTAGTCGGTGATGCAGAACGCGGGGTTGAAGTCGGCCCCGTCGAACAGGTCGGTGGCGAGGTCGCCGAACAGGCGTTGGCGTTCCCAGCGCGAAGGGTCCGCGGAATACACCGTTCGCACGCGGGCGCCGGGGAAGTTCAGGTCGGCGCGCTGGCCGGCCTCGTTCGCCATGTGGTTCAGCACGAGGTCGGCGTAGAGCTTCAGGCCGCGCAGCTCGAGGGCCGCGCTCATGCGCACGAAGGCCTCGGTGTCGCCGAGCGGATGGTCGATGACGCGATAGTCCTGCGGCTGGTAGCGCGCCCACCACTGCCCGCCCTCGCTCTTCAAAGGCGGCGCCACCAGCACGCCCGTGTAGCCGAGTTGTCGGATTTCCGAGGCACGCGCCTCGATGTCGGCGTAGCGCCAGTTGAAGGCGTGGAGGATGGCTTCGGCGCCAGCCGCGCTGGGCAGCAGGGCGACGCAGGCCAAGACGAACGCGCCGGCGAGGCGGCGCAGGCGTGCCATGGGGCGGGGCAGGGTGGGCATGGCGGCGTCCAGCGCGAAGGCGATGCCGAATGGTTCTGCGCAGATGCGTTCGCCACAACGCCCTGCATACGTATTCACGCCGGGGCTCCGGCATACTCTCCGGCCCGCCGTTTCCCCCACCGCCGACCCCGCGCCGGAGCCCTTCGTGCTGCTGATGATCGACAACTACGACAGCTTCACCTTCAACCTCGTGCAGTACCTGCAGGAGCTGGGTGAAGAGGTGCGCGTCGTCCGCAACGACGAACTCACCGTGGCCCAGATCGACGCGCTGAAGCCCGACCGCATCGTCATCTCGCCGGGGCCCTGTACGCCGAACGAGGCGGGCGTCTCGGTCGCTGTGATGAAGACGCTGGGCCCGCATATCCCGGTGTTCGGCGTCTGCCTCGGCCACCAGTCGCTGGGGCAGGCTTTCGGCGGCGACGTGGTGCGGGCGAAGGTGATCATGCACGGCAAGACCTCGCCGATCCGGCATGCTGGCAAGGGCGTGTTCACCGACCTTCCCGACCCGTTCGAGGCCACGCGCTACCACTCGCTCGTCGTGAAGCAGGAGACCCTGCCCGCCGCGCTCGAAGTCACCGCGTGGACGGAAGGCGAAGGCGGCGCCATCGACGAGATCATGGGCTTGCGCCATCGCGAGTTCCCCGTCGAGGGCGTGCAGTTCCATCCCGAATCCATCCTCACGCAGCACGGGCACGCGCTGCTGAAGAACTTCATCGAGCGTCGTTGATGCGTGCCCTCCTGCTCGCATCGGGACTCGTCGCGCTGTGCTTCGTGGCGATGCCGGCGTCCGGCGCCGGAACGGCGGACGCCGCGCCTGCCGCCACGGCCCAGACCGAGGGCGTCGGGCGCCTCGACGGCGCCAGTGCCGAAGCCTTCGCCGACAGCCTCGCCGCGCTCGAGGCAGACATGGGGGGTGCCGCGAAGCTCGCCCTGCACATGAAGCTCGCGCAGGTGCGGGCCAAGTTGGCCGAGCAGCGCGGGCGCCCGCTCACTGATGCGGAGTTCGCCACGGCGCTGGACGGCAAGACGCTGGCCGAGCTCGACAGCCTCGCCGACGCCGCGCCGACGCACATCACCATCGACATCGAAACCAGCGACGACACCTGACCATGCCTTTGTCCCCCCAGCAGGCGCTCCAGCGCATCATCGAGCACCGCGAGATCTTCCACGATGAAATGATCGACCTGATGCGCCAGGTCATGCGCGGCGATGTCTCGCCGGTGATGACCGCGGCCATCTTCATCGCGCTGCGCGTGCGCAAGGAAACGGTCGGCGAGATCGCCGGTGCCGCGGAAGTGATGCGCGAGTTCTCCGCGAAGGTCGAGGTCGCCGATCCGGCGCACTTCGTCGACATCGTCGGCACCGGTGGCGACGGCGCGCACACCTTCAACATCTCGACCGCCAGCATGTTCGTGGCGGCGGCGGCCGGCGCCACGGTGGCGAAGCACGGCAATCGCAGCGTCAGCTCGAAATCGGGCAGCGCCGACGTGCTCGAAGCACTCGGCTGCGCCATCGAGCTGCAGCCGGCGCAAGTGGCGGCCTGCCTCGCCGAGAGCGGCATGGGTTTCATGTACGCGCCCATCCACCACCCGGCCATGAAGAACGTCGCGCCGGTGCGCCGCGAAATGGCCGTCCGCACGCTGTTCAACATCCTCGGGCCGCTGACCAATCCGGCCGGTGCGCCGAACATCCTGATGGGCGTGTTCCATCCCGACCTCGTCGGCATCCAGGCCCGCGTGCTGAAGAAGCTGGGCAGCAAGCGCGCGCTGGTGGTCTGGGGCCGCGACGGCGTCGACGAGATCTCGCTCGGCGAGCGCACCTTGGTCGGTGAGCTGCGCAATGGCGACATCAGCGAGTACGAGATCGCCCCCGAGGACTTCGGCCTGCATCGCGCGCCACTCTCCGCGCTGCGCGTCGACGACCCGCAGGCCTCGAAGGCGATGCTGCTCGAAGCCATCGATGGTCGAGGCGGCCCCGCCGCCGACGTCGTGGCCTTGAATGCCGGCGCCGCGCTCTATGCCGCCGGCATCGCCGTGAGCATCCAGGACGGCCTCGCCCGTGCTCGCGCCGAAATGGCGAAGGGCACGCCGCGAGCCAAGCTCGACCAGTTCGTCGCTCTGACGAACGCCAAGGCCGGAGCCGCCGCATGAGCGACATCCTGCAGAAGATCCTCGCCCGCAAGGCCGAGGAAGTGGCCGCGCGCCGCGCCCGCGCGCCGCTGGCCGAGGTCGTCGCGTGTGCCCGCGATGCCGCGCCGGTCCGCGGCTTCGCCGCTGCGCTCGAAGCGAAGATCGCCGCCGGCGACGCCGCCGTGATCGCCGAGGTGAAGAAGGCGAGCCCGTCGAAAGGCGTGCTGCGTGCCGACTTCCGCCCTGCCGACATCGCCGCGAGCTACCAGCGCGGCGGCGCGGCCTGCCTCTCGGTGCTGACCGACGTCGATTTCTTCCAGGGCCACGACGACTACCTCGTGCAGGCCCGCGCGGCCTGCGCGCTGCCGGTGCTGCGCAAGGACTTCACCGTCGACGAGTACCAGATCCACGAGGCCCGCGCGCTCGGCGCCGATGCGGTGCTGCTGATCGTCGCGGCGCTGGACGACGCGCAGCTCGCCGGGTTCAGCAACCTGGCGATGGGCCTGGGCCTGGACGTGCTGGTCGAAGTGCACGACGCCGACGAACTCGAGCGTGCGCTGCAGACGGCCTCGCCGCTGATCGGCATCAACAACCGCAACCTGCGCACCTTCGAGGTGTCGCTCGATGCGACGCTCGGCATGAAGGCCTCGGTGCCCATGGACCGCCGTCTCGTCACCGAGAGCGGCATCCTCGCTCGCGCGGACGTGGAAACGATGCGCGCCGCCGGCGTGCATGCCTTCCTCGTCGGCGAGGCGTTCATGCGTGCCGAGGATCCCGGCACGGCCCTGCGCGCGCTGTTCGACTGATTCCCGTCGGCGGGCCGATCAGCCCGCCAGCAGCTTCGCGGCCTGCACGAGCGCGAGGACCATCACCAACCCGCCGACCATCCAAAGCAGCGCGCGCTCGGGCAGGCGGCTGACCGCGAAGGCGGCGAACGGCGCCGCCAGCGCGCCGCCGATCAGCAGGCCAAGAACGATCTCCGCATGCTGCAGGCCGATCGTGCTGGCGAACGTCGCCGCGATGGCGAGGGTCACGACGAATTCCGCCGCTGCGACGGTGCCAAGGGTCTTGCGCGGGGGGTGGCCGCCGGCGAGCAGGCTGGAGGTCGTCACCGAGCCCCAGCCGCCGCCGCCGATGGCATCGAGCGTGCCGGCCACCAGCCCGAGGGGCGGCACGTGCCGCGGTGTGGCGTGGTAGCGCCAACGTCGCGCGGCGCGCAGCAGGATGAGCACCGATAGCGCCAGCAGGTAGAGCACGATCAACGGCTTGATCCAGGCGCTGGCCACGTGCACCAGGAAGAGTGCCCCCGCCACGCCGCCCAGCGCGCCGGGTAGCGCCAGGCGCACGAAGAGGTCGCGGTCGACGTTTCCGAACACGGCATGGGCACCACCGGAGATGCCGGTGGTCACGACTTCCGCCGTGTGCACGGCGGCACTGACCGTGGCGGGCGGGAAACCGAGGCTCAACAGCACCGTCGAACAGACGAGCCCATAGGCCATGCCCAGCGCGCCGTCGACGAGCTGGGCGATGGCGCCGAGCGCCACGAACCACAGGAACGTCTCGCCCAACGGCATGCCCGCGCGCTCGGCGGCGTTGCGCGGCGGGCCTCGAGGCGCCTCAGCGCGTGCCGTACACCACGATGGTCTTGCCGCGGGCGTGCAGCAGGCCCTGCTCCTGCAGCTGCTTGAGCACGCGGCCGGCCATTTCGCGCGAGCAGCCGACGATCCGCGCCAGCTCCTGGCGCGACACGCGGATCTGCGTGCCCTGCGGGTGGCTCATCGCGTCGGGCTCCTGGCAGAGGTCGTGCAGCGCGCGGACGATGCGGCTGCCCACGTCGAGGAAGGCGAGGCGGCTGGCCTTGCGGCTGGTTTCGAGCAGCCGCTTCGAAAGCTGGCCGCCGATGACGTAGAGGAGTTTGGGCGCATCGGCCGAGAGGGGGCCGGTGAGCAACTGGTGCAGGCGCTCGTAGCTGATCTCGGCGAGTTCGACCGGCGATCGGGTGCGCAGCGTCACCACGCGCTTGTCCGCCTTCACGAAGAGGCCCATCTCGCCGACGAAGTCGCCGGGGTTGGCGTAGCTCAACACCAGTTCGCGATCCTCGGATTCCTCGCTGATCACGCTGACTGAGCCGGTGACCACGTAGTAGAGCGTCGTGGCGGCATCGCCCGGACGGAACACGTCGGTGCGGTTCGGGTACTTGCGTCGATGGCACTGGTCGAGGAAGCGCGCCAGCGTGGCTTTGTCGAGGTCCAGTGGCGAACTGGCCACCTGCGAGCGGACCGTCGGGGTCAGCAGGGTGGCGGAGGCGGTCTGGATCATGGGGCGTCCCTTCGAAGCGTTTCCTTAGCTTATGGCCCCGGGGACTGTGGATTCAATCGCAGTTTCAACCTGTCACGCGGCCGGGGTGGCCCCGGGGGTCGCCTTGACCCATAATCCCGGCCCCTTAGCGCCACCCCTCCTCAAGGACCCCCGCCGTGGTCAAGCCGCTGCCGCGTCTCCGCCTGCAAGGTTTCAACAACCTGACCAAGGCGCTGAGCTTCAACATCTACGACGTCTGCTACGCGGTCACCGAGGAGCAGCGCCAGCGCTACATCGAGTACATCGACGAGGCGTACAACGCCGAGCGCCTGACCCAGATCCTGACCGACGTGGCCGAGATCATCGGCGCGAACATCCTGAACGTGGCCCGCCAGGACTACGACCCGCAGGGCGCCTCGGTGACGATCCTCATCAGCGAGGAGCCGGTCATCGACAAGAAGGCCGCCGGCAAGGAGATCATCGCCGACGCCGTCGTCGAGCACGACGAGGCCCCGGAAGCCTCGGTGGTCGCGCACCTCGACAAGTCGCACATCACGGTGCACACCTATCCGGAAACGCACCCGCACAACGGCATCGCGACCTTCCGCGCCGATATCGACGTGGCGACCTGCGGCGTCATCTCGCCGCTGAAGGCCCTGAACTACCTGATCGAGAGCTTCGAGTCCGACATCGTGATCATGGACTACCGCGTCCGTGGCTTCACCCGCGACGTGAAGGGCACGAAGCACTACATCGACCACCGCATCAACTCGATCCAGGACTTCCTCGCGAAGCCCATCAAGTCGAAGTACGAGATGATCGACGTGAACGTCTACCAGGAGAACATCTTCCACACGAAGATGCACCTGAAGGAGTTCGACCTCGACACCTACCTGTTCGAGGAAAAGGCGAAGAACCTCAGCTTCAAGGACCGCATGCGCATCGAGGCGCAGCTGAAGCGCGAGATCGAAGAGCTGTTCCACGGCCGCAACCTGACCTGACCGGGCCATGGGCGCCGCCTGGCTCTGGTTGCTGGCGGCCGGCCTGTTCGAGATCGTCTGGGCGGTCGGCCTGAAGTACAGCGAAGGCTTCAGCCGGCTGGGGCCCAGTGCGATCACCATCGCCGCGATGGGTGCCAGCTTCTGGTGCCTGGCCCGCGCCCTCCGCGAGATCCCGCTCGGGACCGGTTATGCGGTGTGGGTGGGCATCGGCGCCGTCGGCACCGCCATCGCCGGCGTGCTGCTGTTCTCCGAGCCGGCCACCTGGCCGCGCGCGTTCTGCGTCGGCCTGATCCTCGCCGGCATCATCGGGCTGAAGCTCACCTCGGCCTAGAGCCGGTAGGCGGTCGCCTTCATCAGCTTCGAAACGGCCGCCATCGCCTGCGGGATGGGCGTCGGCAACGTGCGTGCGCCGGCTTCGAGCGCGTGGTCGGCATGCCGCGCTTCGTCGGCCTTCATCACCTCCAGCACCGCGCGCGAGCGGGCATCACCCTCGGGCAGCGTCTCGAGATGCTCGGCCAGATGCGCTTCGACCTGGCGTTCGGTTTCGACCACGAATCCGAGGTTCCAGCCGTCGCCACGCAGCCCCGCGGCCACGCCGATGGCGTAGCTGCCGGCGTACCAGAGCGGGTTCAGCAGGCTGGGGCGGCTGTGGAGCTCGTCGAGGCGGTCGGCGCACCAGGCGAGGTGGTCGGTTTCCTCCTGCGCGGCCTCGCGCAGCTGGGCACGTACCGCGGGGTCGCGCGCCACCGCGGCCTGCCCCGAGTACAGCGCCTGCGCGCAGACTTCGCCCGTGTGGTTGATGCGCATCAGGCCGGCCGCATGGCGGCGGGCGGCCTCGTCGAGGTCGGCCTCCGCGTGTGCTTCGCCCGGGTTGGTGCGCTGTGCCTCGGGCCGTGCGAACACGGTGTTCAGGGCGCCCTGAAGCTCGCCAAGCCAGTGGTCGAGCGGACGGTTGTCGCGGATGAGCGTGGGCAGGGGCACGGTGCTCTGGAGTGGTGGGCGGCGATGCCGTATGCTCGCGCACCCCCGCGCCGTCGCGCCAGCCACGCCCTGTGAACTCCGGTTCCGGGCGGGAACCTGAACGTCGGACACGCCCCTGCCCCTTGCAAAGGGTCGGGCGGCCAGCTATCCTTTTTCGTCTACCCTTTCACTATTCGCTTTCTGGAGCTGTCATGAAGAGCATGACCGTCAGCGCCAAGGCCGAGACCGTCCAGCGCGACTGGTTCGTCGTCGATGCGGCCGGCAAGACCTTGGGCCGCCTGTGCTCGGAACTGGCGTTCCGTTTGCGCGGCAAACACAAGCCGACCTGGAGCCCGCACGTCGACACCGGTGACTACTTCGTGGTCATCAATGCCGACAAGATCGCGGTCACCGGCAACAAGCTGAAGGACAAGATGTATTACCGGTTCACCGGTTACATCGGCAACCTGAAGTCCGAGTCCCTCGAGCAGGCCCTCGACCGTCACGCCGAGCGCGTGATCGAGATCGGCGTCAAGGGCATGCTGCCGAAGAACCCGCTGGGCCGCGCGATGTTCCGCAAGCTCAAGGTCTACACCGGCGCCGAGCACCCGCACACCGCCCAGCAGCCGAAGCCGCTGGACCTGTAAAAGAGACCGCACATGGCACTCCAGCAGAATTACGGCACCGGCCGCCGCAAGTCCTCGACCGCCCGCGTGTTCCTGCGCAAGGGCACGGGCAACATCACCGTCAACGGTCGTCCGCTTGACGAGTTCTTCGGCCGCGAGACCTCGCGCATGATCGTGCGCCAGCCGCTCGAGCTGACGAAGACCACCGAGCAGTTCGACATCCTCGTGACGGTCGAAGGCGGCGGCACCACCGGCCAGGCCGGTGCGATCCGCCTCGGCGTCTCGCGCGCCCTGGTTGAGTACAACGACCAGCTGAAGCCGGAACTGCGCAAGGCCGGTTACATGACCCGCGACGCCCGCGAAGTCGAGCGTAAGAAGGTCGGCCTCCACAAGGCCCGTCGCGCCACGCAGTTCTCGAAGCGCTAAGCTTCGGCCCGGCGCCGGCTCTGCTGGCGCTGGTGCTCTGGATCCACAGCCCGTTAGCCAAGCGGTAAGGCACCTGACTCTGACTCAGGCATTCGGTGGTTCGAATCCATCACGGGCTGCCACTCCAGCAGCAACCAACGGCCCTTCGGGGCCGTTTGTCGTTTCAGGGCCCGGTGGCGCATCCTGAGGGCCTCCCCCAAGGACGCCCACCATGACCGTCGCCAGCCAGGAACTCGCCCCGCTCTTTCCCCTTGGCGGCCTTCGCCCCGAGACGCGGCAGTACCTCGCGCGCGAAGCGCTGGAACACACCGTGGGTCGCGGCGAGCTGGTGTTCCAGGCGGGCGACATCGACGACGAAACCGTGTACGTGATCCGCGGTGACGTGCGCTGTGATTACCCGGACGGGCGCCGCACGCTGCACCAGGCCGACTCGCCGGTACATGGGCGCTACCCGCTCAACGACGCAGTGCCCCGGCGTTTCCGCGCCACGGTCGAAAGCCGCGACGCCCGCCTGCTGCGCCTGAACCGCCGCCAGGTCGAGAAGCTGATCGCCTGGGACCAGATCAGCCGCCAGCCCAGCTTCCGATTCTTCGACGAGCGCGCGAACGGGAACGACTGGGCCTACCGGCTGCTGCAGGCGCCGGCGTTCAGCCGCTTGCCGACCGGCAACCTCGAGAAGCTGTTCCAGGCCTTCGTCGAGCAGCCCGTCGCGCCGGGCGAAGTGGTGGTCAGCGAAGGGGACGTGCCCGGCGACTTCTACGTGATCCGCGAAGGCACGGCCTCGGTGACCAAGACTCTCGACGGTGCGCCGAAGGTGGTCGCCTACCTGGCGGAAGGCGATGCCTTCGGCGAGGACGGCCTGCTCTCGAACCAGCCGCGCAACGCGACGGTTCGGATGCTGCAGGGCGGTCGTCTGCTTCGGCTGTCGCGCGCGGATTTCGACTCGGTGCTGAAGCCGCCCGTCATCAAGTGGCTCCTGCCGGCCGAAGCGGCGAAGCGGGCGCAGGACGGCGCGATCGTGCTCGACGTGCGCCTGCCGGAAGAGGTCGCCCAACGCTCGATCACCGGTGCGCTGAACGTCCCGTTGGCCCGGCTGCGAGAGGATGCGCCGGGCCGGCTGCCGCCCGGCCGTCCCGTCATCGTGTACTGCAACACCGGTGAGCGTTCCGCCGCCGCCGCCTTCGTGCTCTCGCGCCTCGAGTACGACGTGAGCGCGATCCACGGCGGGTTGGCGGCGATGCTGCGCCTGCAGGCGCAGCAGCAGGCCATGGCCGAAGCCGCGAAGGGCTGAGTTTCAGCGGTTCTTGCGGACGTTGCCGGCGCTGATCACCACGTCGGCGGCGCGCCGCGCGAACAGCCCGCAGGCGACCACGCCCGGGATCTGGTTCAGCTCGCGCTCGAGCGTGAGGGGATCGACGATGTGCAGGTTGTGCACGTCGAGGATCCAGTTGCCGTTGTCGGTGGTGACACCTTCGCGCCACACCGGCTGGCCGCCCATCGCGACGATCTTGCGGCCCACCAGCGAGCGCGCCATCGGGATCACCTCCACCGGCAGCGGGAAGCGGCCGAGCACGTCGACTTCCTTCGCACTGTCGATGATGCAGACGAACTTCGCCGAGGCCTCCGCGATGATCTTCTCGCGCGTCAGCGCGGCGCCGCCGCCCTTGATCAGCCGGTTGAACGGGTCGCACTCGTCGGCGCCGTCGACGTAGAGCGACAGCGGGCCGGCGGCGTTCAAGTCCATCACCCGGATGCCGAGCGACTTCAGCTGGGCGGTGCTCTGCTCGGAGCTGGAGACGGCGGCTTCGATCCGGTCCTTCATGGCGCCGAGGCCGTCGATGAAGTGCTTCACCGTCGAGCCGGTGCCGACGCCGATGATCATTCCGTCCTCGACGTAGTCGATGGCCTTGAGCGCGGAGGCGCGTTTCTGTTCGTCGGCGGTGCTCATGGGCGTTTCTTCTCCAGCGTGAGGATGTGTTTCCACTGTGCGGCCGTGACCGGCAGCACGGACAGGCGGGTGCCGCGACGCAGCAGCACGAAGTCGTCGAGCGCGTCGGCGTGGCTGCGCAGCTCGTCTAGGGGAATCGCGCGCGACAGCTTGCGCTCGAAGCCGACGTCGACCAGCCACCAGCGCGGGTCTTCGCGGCTGCTCTTGGCGTCGAAGTAGTCGGATTTCGCGTCGAACTGCGTCGGGTCGGGGTAGGGCGTCGAAGCGACGGTCGCGAGCCCGTAGATGCCGGGCACGTCCGCGTTCGAGTGGTAGAAGAACACGCCGTCGCCGACGCGCATCTGCTTCCACATGAAGTTGCGCGCCTGGTAGTTGCGCACGCCGCTCCAGGGCTCGGCGCCGACGCGTTCGAGATCGTCGATCGAGAACTCGTCGGGCTCGGACTTCATCAGCCAGTACTGGCGGGCGGGCTTGGGCATGTCAGGGGTCGAAGCGGTGGAGAGCGGAAGGCGAGGCGACGGCATCGAGCGGGACATCCCAGGCGGCCGCCTCGAGCGCGTCGGCCTGCTGCCAGTCGTAGGCGATGCCGATCAGCCGCGGGAAGGGTGCGCGGTCGGGCGAGGTCGCGTGATCGCGCTCTGTGCGCCGGAACGCGAAGCTGCGGTCGTACCAGCCGCCGCCCTGGCCGAGGCGATTCCCCTTCGCGTCGAACGCGAGCAGGGGCACCAGCACGACGGTGAGCGCCTCGGCGCCGACCAGCGGGCCCTGCGACGGTTCGGGGATGCCGTGGCGGTTGGGTTCCAGCGCCTGGCCGGCCGACCACTCGCGGAAGCGCAAGCGGCCGTCTTCGTGCAGCACGGGCAGGCACCAGCGCAGCGTCGCAGGCAGGTTGGCCTGCACCGCGTGCAGCGGCAGCTCGCCGCCGACGGCCCAGTAACCCGCCACGCGGCCTTCGAATGCCGAAAGCTCGGGCAACAGGTGGGAAGCGACGGCAGCCGCTGCGTCGAGCCGCTCGCGGACGGACAGCGCACGGCGGCGCTCGCGCATCGAGGCTCGAAGCTCGCTGGGGTTCAAGAAGACGTCCTCCGCCGTGCCGATGCGTACGAAACGACCTTGATCCCGAGGATCAAGTGGGAGTGCAGTCACCGCGTTCAGGCTTTCCGCAACAGGGCGGACATGCACACCGGCGATGAAGCTGAATTCCCGGGCCGTATTTATGGGTCAAGGCGAAATGTTAGCGCACGCTGTCGAGCACAGCAGAGGACGCACGCGGAGTATAGCCGCCCGATGGCGTCGCCATGCCGTGACGGGCGTCGCGGGGCGACGCCGTCGTTCAGCGCGCCGAGTGGACGGCGAGCAGCGACTCGAGCTTGCGGCTGAGGTCGGCGATGCCGCGCGAGAGATCGCCGTCGCGGCCGTCGAGCTCGCGGCGGAAGGCGTTCACTTCGGCGGCGAGGTTGAGTGCGGCGATCACGGCGATGCGGTCGAAAGCCGCCATCTTGTTGTCGCCGCGGATGCCGCGCATGCGGGCGTCCAGCAGCTGTGCGGCAGCCTGCAGCGACTCGCGCTCCTCCGGCGGGCAGCCGATGGTGAACTCGCGGTCGAGGATGCGGATGTTGACGCCCTCGCTCACGGGCTGGCCTCCATCGACTTGAGGCGCTGGATCATCGCCTCGACGCGGCTGCGCGCCTGCTCGTTCTTCGACAGCAGCTGGGCGCGCTCGCCGGCGAGTTGCTCCTGCGCCTGCACCAGCCGCCGGTTCTCGTCGGAGAGGCGCTGCACGACCGCGACGAGGGCGTCGATGCGGGCGGCGAGCGTCGCGAGGTCGTCGCGCGGGTCGGGATGGCGGCTCATGGCGGCATCTTGTTCGGCGGCGGGAAAGGCGGTCAAGCGGCACTGGCCCCGCTGCGCGGGATGTCGCTGCGCTCGCGGACGAAAGCGAAGGCTTGGGGGGTCTCGAGTGGGCGCGACAGCCAGTAGCCCTGGATCTCGTCGCAGCCTTGGCCCCGCAGGTAGCCGAGCTGGGCGGGGGTTTCCACGCCTTCGGCGACGACGTGAAGGCCCAAGGAATGCGCCATCGTGATGATCGTGGCCGTGATCGCCTTGTCGTCCGGGTCGTCGGTGAGGTCGCCGATGAATTCCTTGTCGATCTTCAGCGTGTCGATCGGCAGGCGCTTCAGGTAGATGAGCGAGGAATAGCCGGTGCCGAAGTCATCGATGGCGAGACGGACGCCGACTTCGCGCAGCTGGTGCAGGACCGCCAGCGTCTGCTCGGCGTTCTGCATGACCATGCTCTCGGTGACCTCCAGCTCGATGCGGCCGGGTGGCACGCCGGTCTCGGCGAGGATCTTTCGCAGCTGCTCCGCGAGTGGCGCGCGCAGCAGCT
>NZ_JBILJW010000012.1:0-106182 GCF_044377035.1 Silanimonas sp. | reverse complement strand
GCAGGGCCTTCTGGCCGGCCTCAACGCCGCGCGTTTCGTGCAGCAGAAGGAGGCGTGGACGCCGCGCCGCGACGAGGCCTATCTCGGCGTGCTGGTCGACGACCTGATCACCCACGGCACCACCGAGCCGTACCGCATGTTCACCTCGCGCGCCGAGTACCGCCTGCAGCTGCGCGAGGACAACGCCGACTTGCGCCTCACGCCCACCGGCCGCGAGCTCGGTCTGGTCGACGACGCGCGCTGGGCAGCCTTCGAAGCCAAGCGCGAGGCCATCGAAACCGAGACCGCGCGTCTGCGTGGCATCTGGGCGGCACCGAACAACGCCCTCGGCCGCGCCTTCGAGGCCGCCACCGGCCAGCCCATCTCTCGCGAGACCCACGCCCTCGACCTGCTCAAGCGCCCCGAGATCGACTACGCCGCACTCGTGGCCGTCGACGGCCTGGGGCCGGGCGTGGCCGACGCGAAGGTCGCCGAGCAGGTGCAGATCACGGCGAAGTACGCAGGCTACCTCGACCGCCAGCGCGAAGACATCGAGCGCCAGCGCCGCCACGAGACCACCGCCATCCCGACGGGCTTCGAGTACCGGGGCATCAGCGGCCTGTCCGCCGAGGTGGTGGCCAAGCTCAGCGCCGTGCGGCCGGAGACCATCGGCCAAGCCCAGCGCATCCCCGGCATCACGCCGGCCGCAATCTCGCTCCTGCTGGTCCACCTCAAGCGGGACGGCCGGGCCGCGTAGGGCGTCTCCCCGGGCCTCGGTCGCGCACGGTCCGGGGCGGGGGTGTGACGGAAATTCGCAGGTCCCTCATTCCAATCCAACGGGGCCGTGGCATCCTCGGCATTCCCCCCTCGGTTGGGAGTGCGCCATGTCCATGCACGACGAACTGCAGTTCGCGGCGGAAGGTCCGGACGACGACCGGGACCTCGCGCCCGTCACGCCTTGGAAAGTCGCTGTCGTCGACGACGACGAATCGGTCCGCGCCATCACCCGCCTCGCGCTCGGCCAGCTGAAGGTCGACGGCCGCCCGCTCGACCTGCTCGAAGCGTCGAGCGCCGAGGAGGGCATCGCGCTCTTCGCCACCCATCCCGACATCGCGCTCGGCCTCATCGACATGGTGATGGAAGAGCCCAGCGCCGGCCTGCGCGTGATCAGCGCGGTGCGCGAGCAGCAGGGCAACCATCGCACCCGCCTCGTCGTGCGCACCGGCCAGCCGGGCCATCTGCCCGAAGACCGCGTCATCCGCGACTACGACATCAACGATTACCGCGAGAAGACCGAGCTTTCCGCGCAGAAGCTGCGCACGGTTGCGCACAGCGCCATCCGAAGCTTCCGCGACATCGTCGACGTCGAAGGCGCCTTCCACGGCATGGTCGAGCTGCTGTCGCGCGTGGTGGATGAATCGCTGGCGGAATACTTCCCGCATGCCATGGCCTCGGCGGAAGTGGCGGCCGAGCTCGGTCGGCTGGCGGGCCTGCCGGCCACGCGGGTCGAAGCCGTCCGGCACGCCGCCGTGCTCCGCGACGTCGGCCTGATGCGCCTGCCGCAAGGTGTCCGAAACGCCTTGCTGCAGTACGAATCCCTGGACGGCGAGGGTCGCCAGGCGGTGCTCGAGCACCCGCAGGTCGGATCGGGCCTGCTGGACCGCCTTGCCACCGTCGAAGGCCGCCTGGCCGCGCAGCTGGCGCGCGAGCACCACGAGCGCTGGGACGGGCAGGGCTTTCCGAAGGGCTTGCAGGGCGAGGCCATCGGCCTGGAAAGCCGCGTGCTCGCCATCGCCAACTTTTTCGACGCCCACCTGCTGCCGCAGCCGGAACGCGAGGCCCTGACGCCCGACGCCCTGCGCGCCGCGTTGCTCGCCGCAGCCGGGCAGGCCCTCGACCCCGCGCTGGTCGAACGGGCGCTGGCGAACTTCGAAGCCCTCTTGTCCGTCCGGGCGAAGGCCCGCGCCCTGGCCAAATGAGGAACGCGCGGGACGGCCTGCTGCTGGCGCTCAGCGAGGCCACGTACATCGACGACGGTGACGTGGCCCAAAGCGCGCGCGCCATCACCGCCGCCGCCCTCGAGGGTCTCGGTATCGACCGCTGCGGCGTGTGGATGCGCGCCGGCGACGGCCGGTCCATGCGCTGCCTGCACCTGTGCGACCTCGCCGACGGTGGCCACCGGGAAGGCCCGGAGATCGAACTCACGGCCACGCAGTACCCGCGCTACTTCGAGGCGCTGGGCCGCGAACGCGCCATCGTCGCCGACCACGCGGCGACCCATCCCGACACGGCCGAGTTCGCCCATGGCTACCTCGACGTGCTGGGCATCCATTCGATGCTCGACTGCCCGGTGCGCCAGCACGGCCGCATGGTCGGCATCCTGTGCGCCGAGCACCGGGGGGCGCCGCGCGCCTGGACGGACGACGAGGTGGGGTTCCTCGGCAGCCTCTCCGACCTGTTCGGCCGCGTGCTCACCGCGGCCGAGCGCCGCGACTACCAGCAGCGGCTGGAGGCACTGAACGCTTCGCTGGAGGAGCGCGTCGCCGAGCGCACGGCCGAGTTGCGCGCCGCGCTCGACTACCTCGAGAAGGCCCGCAGCCACCTCGTCGAGCGCGAGAAGATGGCCGCCCTGGGCCAGCTCGTGGCCGGGGTCGCGCACGAGATCAACACCCCGGTGGGCGTCATCGTCACCGCGGTCAGCCACTGCGCGGGGCTTCTGGCGCAGCTGCGCGAAGCGCAGGCCGGCGGCACGCTGACGCGTTCCAAGTTCGAAGCCGGCCTCGCCGAGGTCGGCGCCGGCCTCGACATGGCCCAGCGCAACGCGGTACGCGCGGCCGGGCTGGTGGAGAGCTTCAAGCGCACCGCCGCCGACCAGACGCACGACGTGCGCAGCCGTTTCGAGCTCGGCAAGACGCTGGCCGATGTCCTCACGACGCTGTCGCCGATGCTGCGCCGGCGTGGCGTCCACGCCCACCTTGCCGAGGTGGCGGCGGTCGAGTGCGACAGCTATGCCGGCAGCCTTGCGCAGGTCGTCACCAACCTCGTGGTGAATGCCTGCCTCCATGGCTACGGCGAAACGCCGCCGGCCGACGCCCGCATCGACCTCGAGGCCGGGCAGGACGGCGGCATGGCTTGGCTTCGCGTGACCGACGCCGGCGCAGGCATGCCCCCGGACGTTCTGCAGAAGGCGTTCGAGCCGTTCTACACGACGGCGCGGATGCGCGGCGGTACGGGCCTCGGCCTCAGCATCGTCCGCACGCTGGTGGAGCGCACGCTGGGCGGCGAAATCCGCATCGAGACCTCGGCGGGGGGCGGTTGCCGGGTCGACGTGCGCTTCCCCTGCCAAGCGCCGGCCTGAGCCTCCTGTGAGCCGATGCTGCGCCGCACCGCGCCGTAGTGCGGCTCGGTGCGCTTGCGCGGCGCTTCGAAGGGCCGCACCCTGCGCGCTGGACCCCTCCTCCAGGAGCCTGCAATGAGTGAAACCACCGCCACCGGACGCGGCAGCACCGGCAACGTCATCGCCGCCGTCTGCAGCTTCTTCATCCCCGGCCTGGGGCAGCTGGTGCAAGGGCGCATTTTCTGGGCGCTGGTCTGGTTCGCCTCGGCCTGTGCCATGGCCGTTCTGACCTTCATCTTCACCCTCGGGATGGCGCCGTTCGGCTGGGGCCTCGTCAGCATCCTCTCCTGCGTCCACGCGGCTCTCTACAAGCCCGCGGCGTGATCCCCCGTTCCACCCACGCTGGCGCCGTGCGCGATTCGCTGCTCGCGCTGCAGTCGCGGCGCGTGCGCCAGCTGATCCTGCTGCTGATGGCGGCGCTGGGCGTGTTCGCCGTCATCAACCTGACGCTGCTCGAGGCGCGTGTGCAGGCGCCGCTGGTGGCCGGTATCTCGCTGCTCGGCGTGGCGCTGTGGATGCAGCAGCGGGGCCGCGTCGAGCAGTCCCTGATGATGGTGCTGTGGGTGATGACCTTCGTTGCCACCGCGATGATCTGGATGCGCGGCGGCATCCGCGACCTCGTGGTGCTGGCCTATCCCTGCATCCTGGTGCTGGCGGCGATGGCGCTCAGCCCGCGGCGGCTGATGGTGCTGGGTGGCACGATGGTGCTGTCCCTCGCCCTGCTGGTGTGGAGCGAGATCAGCGGCTGGTACCAGCCCAACGTGCCGCCGGTCGGGCCGTGGAGCTTCATCAACCGTGCCTTGATCCTCGTGGTCGTCGCCGTGATCGGCCGGACCATGGCCCGCGACCTGCAGGCCGCGGTGTCGCGCGCCGAATCGGAAAGCAGTCGCGCCAAGGACAGCGCCGTGCGCCTCGCCTTCCTCGTTCAGCACGATGCGTTGACGGGCCTGCCGAACCGCCTGCTCGTGCAGGACCGCTTCGCGCAGGCGCTGGCGCGCGCGCGCCGCGACGGCAGCCCGCTGGCGATGCTGGTGATCGACCTCGACGATTTCCGCCGCGTCAACGATTCGCTGGGCCACGGCGTCGGCGACGCCGTGCTGCAGCGCATGGCCGAGCGCCTGCGCGTGCTCGCCGCCGATACCGACACCCTCGGCCGCCTTGGCGCCGACGAGTTCGTGGTGGTGAGCACCGAGCTGGCCGATGCCGAGGCGCTGGCCGTGTTCGCGCAGCGGCTGCTCGACGGCCTCGCCGAGCCCTTCGAACGCGACGGCCTGTGCATCGCCTGCGGCAGCTCGATCGGCATCGCTCGCTTCCCACACGACGGCGACACCTTCGAGACCCTGCTCAACCGCGCCGAGGCGGCGATGGCGCGTGCCAAGGCCGACGGCCGCAACGCCTTCCGCTTCGCCGACGCGGAAGTGGACCTCGACGTCGGCGAGCACCTGCGGCTCGTCTCCGAGTTGCGCGCCGGCATCGATCGCGGCGAACTCGAGCTGCACTACCAGCCCATCGTGCACCTCGCCAGCGGCCGCGTCGGCGCGGTCGAGGCGCTGATGCGTTGGCGCCATCCGGAGCGCGGGCTGGTCTCGCCGGGAGCCTTCATTCCCTTGGCCGAGCGCAGCGGCCTGATCCACCCGCTCGGCGCCTGGGCGCTCGAAGAGGCCGCGGCCCAAGCCCGTCGCTGGGAAGCGCGCGGCCTGCCGCCACTGGTGGTTTCGGTGAACGTCTCGCCGGTGCAGCTGGCGCAGGGCGAGCTCGATGTCGTGGTGCAGCGCGTGCTCGCGGCCAACGCGCTGCCGGCCAAGCAATTGCTTCTTGAACTCACCGAATCCAGCCTCGTCGGCGATGCCGAGCCGCTGCGCAACCGCATCGCCCGTCTTCGCGCGATCGGCGTCGGCCTGTCGATCGACGACTTCGGCACCGGCTATTCCAATCTCGGCTACCTGCAGCGCTTCGACGTGCAGGCGCTGAAGATCGACCAGCGCTTCGTGCGCGGCCTGGCCGACGGCCCGCAGGGCGAGGCCATCGTCCGCGCGATCGCACAGCTCGCCGCCAGCCTCGCTATCCGAACGGTTGCCGAAGGCATCGAAACCGCCGACGAGGCGCAGCGGCTGCAGGCCCTGGGTTGCGATGCCGGCCAGGGCCACTGGTGGGGCGATGCGATGCCCGCCGCCGTCTTCACCCGCTGGTATGCGGAGCGCTTCCCGGGCCACGCCGCGCAAGTCGCGCAGCGCTGAGGCCGGCACTCCTCGCACGCGCAAGCCATGGCCGACGAGCCGCTGCCCTTCGCGCCCACTGACGCGCACCGCGCGGCCAGCGCGGCGGCGGCCGATGCCGCACGCCATGCGCCGTCGCCCGCGCCGGGGCCGGCCACGCCCGAGTGGGCGAAGGATGCGGTGATCTACCAGATCAACACCCGCCAGTTCACGCCCGAAGGCACTTTCACCGCCGCACAGGGGCAGTTGCCCCGGCTGAAGGCCCTCGGCGTCGACATCCTGTGGCTGATGCCGATCCATCCCATCGGCGTCGAGCATCGCAAGGGCCCGCTCGGGAGCCCGTATTCGGTGCGCGACTACTTCGGCGTGAACCCGGAGTTCGGGACCGAGGCCGACCTGCGCGCCTTCGTCGCCGCGGCGCACGCGGAGGGCATGAAGGTGATCCTCGACTGGGTGCCCAACCACAGCGCCTGGGACAACCCGCTCCGCACCGAGCATCCCGACTGGTACAAGCGCGACTGGAAGGGCGATTTCCGCCCCACGCCGTGGTGGGACTGGAGCGACATCATCGAGCTCGACTATTCGCAGCCCGGCCTGCGCGCCTACATGCAGGCGGCGCTGCGGCACTGGGTAGTCGATGTCGGCATCGACGGCTTCCGCATGGACGTCGCCGGTTTCGTGCCGCTCGATTTCTGGGAGCAGGTGCGTCGCGAACTCGACGCCGTTCGCTCGGCGGCGCAGGGCGGTGTGTTCCTGCTCGCTGAATGGGAATCGCGCGATCTGCACGACCATGCCTTCGACGCCAGCTATGCGTGGAGCTGGTACGACGCCGTGCACCGCATTGCCCACGGCAAGGCCGACACCAACGCCCTGCACGTCTACTACTCGTGGAACGAGAACTTCTGGCCGGCGCATGCGCTGCGCATGACCTTCACCAGCAACCACGACAAGAACAGCTGGGAAGGCACCGAGTTCGAGGCCTTCGGCGAGGCGCTGCCGGCGGCAATGGTGCTGAGCTTCGTCGGCGAGGGCATCCCGCTGGTCTACAACGGGCAGGAAGCGGCCTACGACAAGCGCATCGAGTTCTTCGAGCGCGATCCGATCGTCTGGCGCGAGCATCCGATGGCGGACTTCTATCGGCGCCTGATCGACCTCCGCACGGCGAACACCGCGCTGCACGCCGGGCGTTGGGGCGCGCGCATGGTGCACGTGCCTAGCGACCGCCAGGGCAAGGTGCTGTCCTTCGTGCGGCAGAACGGCCGCGACAAGGTGTTCGCCGTCTTCAACTTCAGCGCCGAGGCGCAGACGGTGCACTTCCACGACGGCCCGCAGGCGGGCGATTACACCGACTGGGAATCCGGCAAGCGCATCACCGTGCGCGAGGGTGAACCGATGACGCTGCCGGCTTGGGGCTGGAAGGTCTTCATCGGCACTCGGCCGGCGCCGGCCCAACGCGGCTGAGCGGGATGTCGCCGGTGCGGCCGGCGAGTTCGCCGACGGTGAAGCGGTAACTCAACGTGCCGGTGGTGCAGCCGGTGAACTCGATCGTCGCTTCGCCGACCTGCCGGATGCTTGTGGCCTCGTTGCGGTCGAAGCGGCCGCCGGTCGTCTCGAAGATCGGCGCGGCGTCGATGCGAGTGGCCGCCGGATTGATGTTGCCCAGTTGCAGCGTGTACCAGCGGTAGTCCGCCGGGCCGCTGGCCGCGAAGGTGTACCAGGCGCCGAACAGCTGGCGATCCGTCGGGTTCAGTTCGAACAGCAGGCCTTGGCCGGCCGTCGCCGGCTCGTACCACGCGCCCGAGTTCAGGAAGCCGCGCGGGGCGTTCGCCACCGGCGTGGTCTCGTCGCAGGACACGTTCGAGAGCAGGCGCTGCAGCACCACCTGGCCGCTGCGCAAGCCGCCCGCCGCGTTGAATTGGTAGTCAAGCACGGCCTCGGTGCAGGAGCTGAACGTCAGCGTCGCCGTGCCGAGCTGGACAGGCGCACCGGCGGCCGCACCGTTGTCGAAGACATTAGCGTTCGGCCTGCCGATCGTGAGTGGGAACACCCGGCCGTCGACCGTGCCGGTGCCTTCCAGCGCGTACCAGTCGTGTTCCGCCACGCCGCCGATGGTGCCGGTGTAGGTGAACCAGCCGGCGAACAGGTAAGGCGCCGCGCCGCCGCGTGCGGCGCTGGTGTACATCTCCACCATCAGGCCCTGGCCGGCGGTGGCCGGTTCGAACCACGCGCCCGAAAGGTCGAACTGGTCGGCCGTCTGCGGCCGCGGGCTGGCGGCCGTGGTGGATTTGAACTCGGCGCTGACGCCACCAATGCTGAGCGTGGTCGTCGTGGTAACGCTGGCGCGCGAAGCACTGGTGTGGCGCAGGCACACGGTCTGCCCGTTGGTGATGCTGGCCGCCGCGCTGGTATAGGTGCCGGTACAGCCCACCGAATGCGTGCCCTCGCTGATGCTCAGCGGTGCTGGAACCGTAAGGCCGCTGATCGCCACCGGCGCCGAGGTCACCGTGCTCGCAGGCGGCACGCCGGCCTGCGCCGCGAAGGCGAAGGCGTCGGGAACCGTGTCGCCACCGTCGTTGCTGGCGCCGCCGGACGCCGTGGTCGAGGTGAAGGGTACGGCCAGCGTGCCGACGACCAGAGTGGTCGTGACGCTGGTGTTTCCGGTCTTCGCGCTGGTGTGGCGCACGCAGATCGCGGTGCCGTTCACCAGCGTGCCGGCCGTGGCGGTGAAGCTGCCATCGCAGCCCAGCGAGTATTCGCCGCTCTCGACGCTCACCGGCGTGGCCGTGTTGATGCCGCCGATCCGCGCGGCGCCGGAGACCACGGGCACGCCAAAGCCGATGTCGGTAACCGACGACGGTGATGAACCCCCCGGAAGCTGGAAGGCGTCCGGCGTGGTGTCGGGGATCAACGTGCCATGGTTGGTGAGGTGGAACGTGATCTCGCCGAAGGCGCCCCTCGCCGTGGCGCGAACGAGGTAGCTGCCCGGCGTGGTGCGCGCCGTCGCCGTGATGCTGCATTCGCCGTTCGCATCGGTGGTGCATTGGCCGCCATTGCCGAGCGTGGCCGACACCGTGCCCGGGGCCGCGGTGAAGGTGATCGTCTGGTTGGCGAGGGCGGCGCCGGCAGCAGCGCGCGCACGCACGCGCAGTGGTTGCGCGAAGGTGACGCCGCCGTCGGCACCCTGGTTGTCGCCCGACACGCGCTCGAGGCGCAGCGTCGGAACGGCGAAGATCCTGAACGGGCGAGCCTTCAGCAGCGGGCGCGCCGCGTTCGCGACATCGAGGTAGAACCTCAGGCTGCCGTCGGTGAAATTGGCCGGCAGCGCGAACACCAGTTCGGTGCTGGCGCTGCCACCCGGGGCCACCGACACCTCGGCGGCGGGCGACCACGACATGGCCGGCAGGCTGGTTCCGTCCAACGGTTCGACAAGCAGACGGAAAAGCGTGGCCGCGGCGCACTGCGCCGGGTCGTCAGCGTTGCTCACGTCGATGCGCAGACGCTTGCTTTGCCCGGCCATCGCGTTCGGCGTGAGGTCGGTCACCTGCACCAGCGGTCGCGTGCGGCCGCAGGGGTCCAGGTCGATGCGCACGCGCGCCTTGGCCGCGTCGGCCGACAGCAGCTGCACGCGGATGCCGGTACCGGTTTCGTCGTAGGTGTCGCCCAAGCCCAGCGAGGCGTCGTCCCAGGTGGTCGTGGCCGGCGTCAGGTCGATGAGGGTGTTGGTGTCGGTGGTCAGCTGCACGCGCGGGCCCACTCGGCTGCCCAGAGAGGCGTCGAAGCCGAACGCGGTGCGGTACTCCACGTACATTCGGCCGCTGCCGAGGCGCGGGATGCCCAGCGCCTTCACCTGCGTGGCGGCGGTGGCGTAGGGGAACACGTCGTACTCGCCGCTGTGCGTCACGGTCTGCAGGCCCTGCGTGCCGGTGCGTTCCTCGATGTAGTCGAGGTAGGTCTTCGCCCCCGGATGGAAGTGGCCCGAGCTGGCCACCCCCATCACGTCGAAGGGGCTGCCATATTCCTTGCGCTCGCAGCCGGTGGTGTCGGCGTACTGGCCGTTGGTGCAGCGGAACCCCACGGCGTGGCCGATGCCCAACACATGCCCGACTTCATGCGCGACCACCCACAGGCCGTTGTCGCCGTTGAGCCAGAAGTTGCCGCCACCCCCAAGGCCAACCCAGGCGCAGTCGATGCCCGGGAAGGCGAAGGCGACGATGTTGTAGCCCGAGAGATCGACACCCGCGGCCGTCGCCGCGGCGATGGCCTCGTTCTGGATGCGGGTGTAGGGGCAACCGGCCTTCGGGCTCGGCATGGTGTACCAGCCGAACACTTGGAACGTGGTCGTTTGCTTGCCGTGGCTCACCTCGTTGTACCAGCGCGTGTTGTCCTCCATCGCCGATTCCATCTGCGCCTTTGTCCACGGCGTGCGAGTGTCATCGCTGAAGTTCACCATCAGCAGGGCGATGCGCGCACTGGCGTAGAGGTTCGGCGCCTTGGCCTGGGCGCGCGGCAGCACTTCGACGGCGTCGAGCGCGAGGATGGCGTCATCGATGCGCACCGCATTGGCGATGCGAACGCGGCGGTTGTTGGGCAGTCCGCGAAGGACCGTCATGCCGAAAAGGTCGTAGCGCTTGCCGTCGACGGTGAGCACGTGCTCGTCCCAACTGCGGCCGCGTTCGAAAGCGTCGAAGTGGTAGACCGCGAGCTCGCCTTCGACGTCCGTCATGCGGGCCTCGACCGCGTCGCCGACCACTGCGCGTGCAGCGTCGGCCCGTGCATCGTCGAGAAGCAGAGCAGCGGCCTGCGATGGCTTCACTTCCAGCAGTGCGCGCAGGGCGCCGAGGCGCTCCAAGGCCGCTGCGCGGGCGCTGGGGTCGTCCTTCGCGGCCAGCGCGGCATCCAGTGCCGCGCCGGCCTCGCGGACTTCGATCGCGAGGGCGGCGATCGGACGGGTAGGCGCGGACGCAGGGTTCGCGCTGGCGGCGGCCGCGAGCCACAGGGCGAAGGCCGGCAGCAGGGCGGCGGCGGGTCGGAAGGTGCGGGCCATAGGGGGGGCTCCGGACAGCGAGGCGGGCAGTGGAACACACGTTTTGACAGTTCACACGGTTGGGGCGCGCTCGGGCTCTGCGGAGCGTGGTGCCGATCACAGTCCGCCGGGGCGCGCCGGTGCGCGCGAGCCTCACGGTCCGGCGCCGACACTGCGGCGTCGCTCTGCCGGAAACCGCCATGCGCCCCACCGACCCCCGCAACGCCGTTCTCGTGACCTTGCTGCTCGGCGCCAGCGTGCCCACCCTTGCGTCCCCTTGGACCCCGCGCTCGGATGCGCTGCCGCCCGGCCTGCTTGCGGGCCTGTCGATGGACGCCAAGGCCGGCGATGTCGACGGCGACGGCGATGCCGACCTGGTGGTGGCGATGGAGTGGGCCCCGGTGCAGGTGCTGTTGAACGACGGCCGCGGCCGCTTCAGCGTCGACCCCACGCGCGTGCCGCAGACCACGCACGACCACGAGGAGGCCGCACTCGCCGACCTCGACGGCGACGACGACCTCGATCTCGCCATCGTCAGCGAGGACGACCGCGCCGCCGAGCTCTGGCTCAACGATGGACGCGGCCGCTTCACCATCGCTGCCTTCGACGCGGCTTCCGGAGCCGTCGGCAACGGGATCATCGCCGTGGACGTCGATGCCGATGGCGACCGCGACCTCGTCACCGCCAATGCCGACGGCGACCGCCTGCTGCGCAACGACGGCCGTGCGGGGTTCACGCATGACCGCGATGCGCTGCCGCCTGTCGACGGCATCTCGCAGGACGTGATCGCCGGCGACGTCGACGGCGATGGCGACGCCGACCTGGTATTCGGCAAGGAGAACGGCGCACGCCTGTTGCTCAACGACGGCAACGGCCGCTTCGCGCTCGCGCCGGTGGCGCAGTGGCCCGCACTGGCGGACGAAACGCGCAAGGTGGGCCTGGGCGATGTGGATGCCGATGGTGACCTCGACGTCTACCTCGCCAACACCCGCTTCAGCCGCCCGCAGGCCGACGCGCAGGACCGCCTGCTGCTCAACGATGGCCGCGGCCGCTTCAGCGACGTCACCGCGACGCAGCTGCCCACCGACACGCAGAACGGCTTCCACGGCGACCTGCACGACCTGGACGGCGATGGCGACCTCGACCTGCTGAGCGCCGACGTGGTGTTCGGTGCGCCGCAGCCCTCGCCGGTGCGTGCGCTGCTCAATGACGGCACGGGGCGTTTCGCCGCGGCCCCCGCCAGCCTGTGGCCGACGACGATCCGCGGCCCGCTGTTCGACAGCGTGATGCTCGACGTGGATGGCGACGGCCGTGCCGAACTTTTCCTCGCGATGCGCGCCGCGCCGGACGTGTTGCTGGCACGCTGAAGCGTCCTGCGCTCCGAACCCGAGACCCTCGATGCTCCGATTGCTCTCTGCCCTGACCCTCGGCCTCGCGCTGTGGCTTCCGTCCGACGTTCGCGCCGAAGCGCCGCCCCTCGATGCCGCCTACGTGCCGCCGCGCGGCGCTTGGGCCGAGTGCCCGCCGAGTGAGTGCGGCTTCGATGCGGCGAAGCTCGCCGAGGCCGTGGCGTGGGTGCAGACGCAGGAGAACCCCGCGCCGCGCGACCAGACCGCCGCGTGGGTTCGAAGCTTCGGCCAGCGCGAGCCCTGGTTCGGCGGCATCCTCGGGCCGATGGCGCCGCGCGGGCCGGTCAGTGGCGTGGTGATCCATCGTGGCCGCGTGCTCGCGCAGTTCGGCGAGCCGGGCCGCGTCGACATGTCGCACAGCATCACCAAGAGCGCGCTCTCCGCCGTGGTGGGCTTGGCCTGGCAGGACGGCCGTATCGACCCCGACGCGCCGGTGGCCGCAGCGATGCCGCCGGGTGTCGACCTGTTCGCCGATGCGAAGAACGCGTCGATCACCTGGGAGCACCTGCTTCGGCAGACCAGCGACTGGCAGGGCACGCTGTGGGGCAGGCCGGATTGGGCCGACCGCCCGGTGGGCGACACCCCGGAAGACTGGCCGAAGGCACCGCGCGCCGCGCCGGGCACGGTGTACGAGTACAACGACGTGCGCATCAACGTGCTGGCGTTGGCGGCGCTGCACGTGCACCGCGAGCCGCTGCCGGTGGTCTTCCGCGAGCGGATCATGGACCCGATCGGCGCGTCCTCGCGCTGGCGTTGGGAGGGCTACCGCAATTCCTGGCTCGCGCTCGACGGCCAGCGGATGCAATCGGTGTCCGGCGGCGGCCACTGGGGTGGTGGGTTGTTCATCGACAGCTGGGACCTCGCGCGCTTCGGCCTGCTCTACCTTCGCGAAGGCCGCTGGGGTGAGCGGCAGCTCATCGATCCGGCGTGGATCGCGCGCTCGCGCACGCCCGGCACCGCGAACCCCGCCTATGGCTACGCCAACTGGTTCATCAACACCGGGCGCAAAACCCTGCCGTCGATGCCCGAGAGCACGGTCTACTTCGTCGGCAACGGGATGAACGCGGTGGTGATCGACCGCGAGCACGACCTCGTGGTGGTGGCGCGCTGGATCGACGGCGACCCGGCGCTCGACGGCTTCCTGAAGCGCCTGCTCGCGGCTCGAAACCCTGCGCCCTGAGGCCCGGCGGCCGGCCGGGGCCGGCCTCGGCTATACTGCGCGCCTGCCGTGGGTCGCCCGGCAGTCGCTGCACACCACGCGCCCGTAGCTCAGCCGGATAGAGTAGTGGCTTCCGAAGCCATTGGTCGGGGGTTCGAATCCCTCCGGGCGCGCCACTTCGTGGCACCCCCTTCGTGATTTCCCGCCCGCGCCAGCAGCGCGGGCGTTCGGAACCGCGCGACGCTGTGCGTCGCAAGCCGCGGTTCCTCACCCCTCCGGGCGCGCCACTTGGTGGCACCCCCTTACGCGAACACGAAGGCGTGCATCGACAGCGCGCCGTAGCGATACCCGCCCTCCAGCCGCGTGACCGTTATCGACTCGCCCGCTGCCGCGCGGGCGAAGGGCAGCGGCAGCAGGTGCTCGACGGTGGGATGGGCGCGAGCGAGGCCCGGCGTGGTCATCAACCCTTTCGCGAAGGCGGCCGCATCGCTGCCGCCCGCCAGCGCCGCGCTCACTGATTCGACGAAAGCCTGCGCTTCGGGCGATGGCCGTTCGCCGGCCGCGGGATCGAGTTCGTAAAGGTTGTGCGTGAGGCTGCCGGAGCCGATCACCAGCACGCCGTCCTCGCGCAGCGGTCGAAGCGCGGCGCCCAGCGCGGCGGCGGTGCGCGCATCGAGGTTGGCGGGCATCGAGAGCTGCACCATCG
Organism: Silanimonas sp.; assembly: GCF_044377035.1. Classification (GTDB taxonomy): domain Bacteria; phylum Pseudomonadota; class Gammaproteobacteria; order Xanthomonadales; family Xanthomonadaceae; genus Silanimonas. The sequence goes on along the minus strand of NZ_JBILJW010000012.1, from coordinate 92,293 downwards.
GCACGTCGGCCTGCGGGTAGAGATGCCGCATCGGCACCCAGGCGCCGTGGTCGAAGCCGCGCTGCGGGTCGATCGTCGCGGCCATCCCGTGGTCCGCCAGCAGGGCCTGCACGCGCGCGGCCAGTGCCGGCTCGCCGGGGGCGGGGTACTGCAGGGCGTACAGCGGCGCGGGGAAGCCGCCGAAATCGTGGATCGTGCGCGGGGCATCCGCACCGGTGAGCCACAGGCCGCGCGTCATCCAGTGCGGCGAGAGCAGCAGCACCGCGCGCGGCGTGGGCAGGCGAATGGCGAAATCACGCAGCGCCGCGCCGGCGGCGCCGGGCTCGAGCGCGAAGGTCGGCGCACCGTGCGAGAGGAAGAGGGTGGGGAGTCGTGTGGCCATGCGGGCAGTGTCGGTGGCCGGCCCCCGCCCCGCGAGCGCGGCAGGGCAACGCTCCGTTGCAAGCCTCCGGGGCATCGCGCAATGTGGCGGGCGCGTCGCGCACCGCCTGCCGTCGCATCCTTTGGGGGGATTCCATGCTGCTTTCCAGTGTCGATGGCACGCTGCTCTTCCTGTCGGTCGACGTGGTCGGCTCGACGCCCTTCAAGCAGGCGCACGCGGCCGATTCCGGCTGGATCCCGCCCTTCGCCCGCCTGTTCCGCGAGTTCCCGCTCGTGTTCACCGGCGAGATCGGCATGGCCTTCGCCGATGCGGAGGAGTTGGTGCCCTTCGGCGTGTGGAAGGTGATCGGCGACGAGATCGTCTTCGTGGCTGCGCCGCGCACGCGGCAGGACGCCCAGCGCGTGCTGCGCGGTTTCGCCGCCGCCGTGGCGCGCTACAGCGGCACGCTCGAAGCCGACTACGGCCTGAAGCTGCGCGGCATCGCTTGGAGCGCCGATCTCTCCGGCCGCAACATGAAGGTGGAGATCCCCGAGATGTCCGGCGGCCCCGAGGGCGGCGTGTACGTCGACGTGCTCGGCCCCGACATCGATTTCGGCTTTCGCCTCGGCAGCCATGCCGAAGGGGCCGAAGTGGCGCTCTCGTACCCGCTGGCCTTGCTGATGCTGGAGCTCGGCGACACCGAGGCCGTGCGCTGGCTGGGCCTCGGCGTGCTGAAAGGCGTGCTCGGCGGCCGCGCGCTGCCGCTCTTCCTGCTGCGCCACGACCGCGCGCCGCGCGGGCTGGCCGTGACCGCCGCGCAGATGAACGCGCATGTCGATGAATTCCTCGCCGACCTCGGCGAATTGCGCCCGCAGGCGCCGCCGCGGGTGACCCTGCCCGACGAAGCGGGCGCCTGAGCATGGCGCATCGTTCGCCGCGCGAGGGCGCCACGCCGGCCCTCGACCGCGCCACCTTGGCCGCGCTGCTGGCCAAGCACGCGCCGGGCCGCTACCGCATCCGTCCGCTGTTCGAGGCCGTGGTGGTGTTCGTGGCGGTGATGCTGGCCACCTTCATCACCGTCAGCTTCATCCACCTGCGCGCGCTCGAGGCGCAGAAGCAGGAAATCCGCCAGGGCCTGCTGCGCACCGCGAACGTGCTTTCCACGCTGGTGGACGTGGAAGCGCATCGCGGCTTCGACCGCGCCGACATCGAAACCACGCCGGGCTTCATCGCCGCCGAGCAGCAGCTCATCCGCGCCAAGCAGGCCGACCCGCAGATCGCCTTCCTCTACACCGCCGTGCTCGACGGCGACACCGTGCGCTTCGTGCTCGATGCCACGCTGCCGCCGCTCGCCGGCGAAGAGGACACGCGCGTGGCCCTGCTGCAGGCCTACGACGACCCGCCCGCGGAAATCGTCGAAGCCCTGCGCAGCGGCGAAACCCGCGCGAGTGCGGAGCCCTACACCGACGAGTGGGGCAGCTTCGTCAGCGCCTACGTGCCGCTGCGCGACGCGAACGGCCAGGCCATCGGCGTGCTCGGCCTCGACCTTGAAGTGTCGGCGTACCTGGCTCGGCTCGAACCCATCGAGCGCGCCACCCGGCGCGCGCTGGTCACCGCCTTCTTCATCGCCTTCCTGATGGGCTCGGCGGTGTGGTTCCTGCGCCGCTTCATCCTCGTGCTGCACCACCGGCGCAACGCGCTCTACGACGACCTGCGGGCCATGCAGGCGCGGCTCGACGCCGGCCACGACGACGCCACGGGCCCCTCGGCATGAGCGACGCCTCGCAGCGGGCGGCGATCGCGGCGGCGCTGATCGTCCTCGCCAGCCTGCTGCAGGCCATCTCCGTCGGCATCAATGCGGTGATCTTCCCGACCGCGCTGGAAGGCTATGGCATCGACAAGAGCGTGATCGGCGTGGTGATGGCGGTCGAGTTCGTCTCGGTCTTCATCGTCAGCGGGGCGCTGGGCCGCTTGCTGGGCCTCGCCAGCCTGTACAGCTGGCTGCTCGTTTCCACCGCCATCCGCCTGCCGGCCCTGCTGCTGCTCACGTATGTGGTCGATGTGCCGCACTGGCTGCTGTTCGTGGCGCTGCACGGCTTGGGCAACGTGCTGTTCGCCACCCTGCTGCAGACCTGGATCAACAGCATTCCCTTCGAACGCGCGCGCGGCCTGTCGATTGCGATGTACGGCACCGCCATCTCGGTGGGCCTGGCGCTGGGCCCGGTGCTGGTGAACCAGCTCGACACCGTCGGCGCGCTGCTGGTGCCCAGCGTGCAAGCCATCGATGCGCTGGCCGACACCCACCTCGGCCTGCACCCCGACGAACTGGTGACCGAAACGACGCGCATCGCGCTGATGCTGAGCGCGATGCTGAGCACGCTCGCCGCGCTGCCGCTGCTGCTGGGCCGCGTGTTCGCGCCGCGTTTCGAGCGGCCCGGCCAAGGCCGGCTGCTGCCCACGTTGCGGCAGGCGCCGGCCGCGATGTTCGCGCTGGCGCTCACCGGCGCCACCATCCTCGGCCTGCAGGGCTTCATCACCCTGTACGGCATGAACAACGGCCTCGCCTTCGAGCAGGCGGCCCTGCTGCTCTCAGCCTTCATGCTCGGCGCCATCGCGCTGGAGATGCCGGTGGCCTGGGTGTCGGACCACTTCGACCGCCGCTACGTGATGATGGCCCTCGTGCTGCTCTCGCTGGTGGCCGCCGTGGGCCTGCCCATGGCCATCTACGACCTGTGGCTGGCGCGCGGCCTGCTGTTCGTGTGGGGCGGCGTGATGGGCGGGCTGTATTCGATCTGCCTGACGGTGATCGCCGAGCGCTTCGAGGGCGACGCGCAGGTGGCCGCCAACGGCATGGCCTCGATCATGGAGGCGCTGGGCGGCATCTTCGGCATCCTCGCCATCGGCGTGGCCATGCAGGCCTTCCAGGTGGATGGTTTGCCCTATGTGCTGATGTTCGCCTGCGTGCTGTATTTCACCTTCGCGCTCACGCGCTACCCCATCCGCTGAAACCCCACTCCCGCCGAGGCCCCCGATGATCAAGCCGCAAGACGCCGTCGGCGAGAACCCGCACTACCAGACGATGCTGGACATCGGCTTTCCCGCGAAGCGCGAGGACTGGCGCGACGAGCAGGCCGTGTACAAGGACGGCAAGCTCACCATCGCCGGCCACCCGGTGATGGAGGACTGGGAAGACAACTACATGAAGGCCCTGGCCGACGTGGCCGCGCGCGGCGGCGGCCGCGTGCTGGAGCTGGGCTTCGGCATGGGCATCTCGGCCGGCCACGTGCAGGCGCACCCGCTGCGCGAGCACGTGATCATCGAAGCGAATGCCGGTGTGTTCGAGCGCCTGCAGGCCTTCGCTGCCGAGCACCCGAACGTCACCCCGATGTTCGGCTTCTGGCAGGAGGTGACCGCGCAACTGGAGCCCGGCAGCTTCGACGGCATCCTGTTCGACACCTACCCCACGCAGGGCGAGGAGGTGGCCGCGCACTGGTTCTTCTTCGCCGAGGCGCACCGCCTGCTCAAGCCCGGCGGCGTGTTCACCTACTTCTCGGATGAAGTGCGGGAGTTGTCACCGCGGCATCGGCAGGCGCTGGCGGATGCGGGTTTCACCGACGTCGTCGCGGAAGTCTGCGAGGTGGATACGCCGGAGGAGTGCTTGTACTGGAAGGACAAGACCATCGTGGTGCCGATCTGCAGGAAGCGCTGAAGGTTCGACGCCGCGCCAAGCGGCGCCATCCCGGATCCGAGCGCGGCGATGCCGGCCCGGATCGGGATAACGAAGCGCCTACTTCACACATCAGCCACGCTTGCGAAGACGCAGGCCAAGGCCGCCCAGCAACGCGCCGAAGCCAGCGACAGCGAACCACGGCAACGGTCCTGCGGTGTTCGGCAGTTGCGCGGCGTAGTAGTTCGGCGTCGGTGCGGGGTCGGCCATGCGGGGCTCTTGCGGCAATTCCTCGTAGCGAACGAAGCGGCCGTAGCGCTCGGGCGGCAGACCGATCTGGGTCGTCAGCGCGGCGGCGCCTTCCGGCACGTACAGGTTGATCCGCTGGCCGCTGCTCAGGGCCGAGAAGGGGTACTTGCGCCCGTCCAGCGTCACCTGGTCGCCCGGGTCGTTGAGTACGGTGTAGCGCCCCATCTTCGCGCCGCTGGGCCCATAGAAATCAGCGACCACCGAGCCGTCGCGGTCGAGTCGAACGAAGTCGGCCTCGAAACGGGCCCACTTGATGTCGTTGTTGGTGATCACCTCGAAGCAGGCCTCGGGGATGCGCGGGTACTGGGTGATCAGCTCGACATTCCAAGCCATGTCGACCTGGCCGCAGCTCAGCACGCGGGTCTCGGTCGGTGCGAGTTGGCGCGTCTTGAGGTCCTGTGCGGGAAGGCCGCTGGCGCAGGCCAGGCCGACCATGAGCGCGATAAGGCGGGGGGTCATCGTTTTCATTTTCACTCTCCTGTGGCGGAACAAACCTCGGCTCCCGCCGGCGGCGGGGGGCCGTCTTCGCGCACACCGCCGGGGGGCGAGAGGGCGCGCGTTACTGCATGGCCACGGCGCGCACGATGAAGCGTTGCGGCGCGTTGCCGACAAACCAGAACGGGTAGCAGGTGATCAGGGTCAGGACGGGGCCCGTGCTGGATTGCAGCGGGGAGAGGTCGTGCGGATCGACGATCGACAGCGCATCGATGCGGTAGCGGCGCTTCTGCGAGGCGCTTTCGAGCTCGATCACGTCACCGACTTCGACCCGGCGGAGCGCTCGGAAGTAGCCGTCACGATGCGCGGCGATGGCGATGTTCCCGTTGCTGTCGGGGCCGGCACCGGTATCGACCAGGCCGGCACCGCGATTGAGGTTGCGCTCGCCGACATCCGGAAACACCGGAACCTCCAGCGCAACGCGCGGGATCCGCAACAAAGCGACGGGCAGGGACGTGTCTTCGACCCTACTCTCGGCATGGTCGCGGACACGGGCGGTTGACCACTCGCTCCGATCTGGATCACCGGGTGCTGACGGCAGCGCGGCCCACCCCGATGGCGTGGCCGGCGCCATCGCCGGCGATGTGCCGACGTCGAAGCCTCCGCGGTTGCCGACCGCTGCAGTGATCGCGGCGGGCTTCGATGCCGTGAAGGCGTGGATGGCTTGGCGCCGCTCGATCTCGCCGAGGGCACGACCCCCAGCAAAGACGAGCAGCAGCAAAGCGCCCAGCGTCCACAAGGTGTATTCGATCGCAAGCCGCAGCGACACGATGCGAAAGGGTGATGGCATGCAACGCTCCAGGCGCTTCGGAGCGTGCACAGAGGGGGGATGGCCGTGACGCCGTGCGTCGACGGTGCGCTGCTTGCGCGGGTAGTGCGTTGCACGATCCGTCGCCGAAGCTAGACCTCTCGCGCCGCGCCATCTGTTCGATGACGCACCCATCGCGGAAACGAGGACGTGGCCGCGCACGGGTTCTTCTTCGCCGAGGCGCACCGCCTGCTCAAGACCGGCGGCGTGATCACTTACTTCGCGGATGGACTGTGTGGGTTCGACGTGCCGGAGTAGTGCTCGCATCTGAAATGCAAGGCGATCCTGGTGCCGAATTCCACAACGCTGTGAGGTCAGGTGAAGTGGTCAGGAGCGGGTCGGCTCATCGTCGGCTTCCGACCCAAAGCAGTCCTTCGGCTAGCGGATCAAGACAACGATGGGATTGAAGCCAAGGGGGCGCCGATAGGTCCTCATCCGTTTGCGCTCTTCAGTGTCGTCGTTTGAAGCTAGGGACCCTACCGCCGTGGTTAGCGATCAGGCCCCTTTTTGAATGGCAGAAGGGATGCCTGCGGCGATCATGACCGCATCGCTGATGACTGATTCTTCAGTCTTTCCCATCGTATCCGCGGCGAAGACAGCAGCAGGAAGGCCCTCAAGCACACTGCAGATCATGACGGCTGCTCGCTGCGCATCGGAACTGCTGATCGATGGGAATCGTCGTTCAATCGCTTCTTGCAGCATCCGAAGGTAAGCACTCATCAGATTGCGATAGCAGTCGCGCGCGACTTCATCACGGTCAATTCTCGCCTCGATCATCGAAAGGACGCCGCCCCTTGCGACGGCCATGGTCTCGTAAGCTGCAAACTGGAGACTAGATTCGAACGAGCCCGATGCTCCTCGGTCTTCCTCCAGGCGCGTTACTCGCTCTCGGTAGATTGCGACTGCGCGGTCTACAAACGCCGTGAACAACGATGCCTTTGTCGGAAAGTAGCGTTGCAGCGACGCCAATGAGATCTCAGAACGTCGAGCAACCTCACGCATCGACAGCCCGTCGATTCCCTTCTCGCTAGCCAGTTCCTCAAGGCATCGGAAGATGATTTCGACGGTTGCTGCGCCGGATTCCGATCTTCTTCTTCTCACGGATTTGCGTGCCCTTAAGGTTTTTCACAGACAGTCACTTGACAGTTAAACGGTCGCAAGGTCAAGATGCCACTTGACAGCTAAGTCCGTGAAGATCTCCTCAAGCAGGCAAGACTCAGATTCCGGGACTGCCTGAGAAGCAGGTTGAGCGCGACCACACCTAAGGCCTTGGAGCGCTTATGAGCAATAGCCGCAGCTTCGATGTGATTATCGTCGGTGCAGGGATATCGGGCCTCTCGGCCGCCGCTGCCCTGAAGCACCGCGGGCTCTCGGTTCTGGTTTTGGAAGCGCGCAGCCGATTGGGTGGGCGAATTCAGTCCACGAGGGCAGCTAACGGACTGACCATAGACCTTGGTGCACAGTTGATTGGCGACGGTCAATCACGCATCTCACGCATGGTTGATCGGTTTGGCCTAACGAGGGTGCCACTGCCTTCAAGTGGGTGGGCTGCCTACATGAATGCCAAAACCAAGCAGGTGGTCTACGACAAGGACGACGCTCTTCCGCTGTCTGCACTTGGGAAACTTGATGCGCTGCAGATGATGTGGCGTGTCGACTCTCGTCTTCGAAGCTTTCGAAATGACCTCGATACGCTGGATCGCGTATCGGCAGCCGCATTCATCGAGGACGTCGGATTCACCGACGAGGCAATTGAGGCATTCCTAGGGTATGCGGAATCAGAAATGTGTTCTTCACCGGATTTGTTCTCCGCCTACGAATTGCTCGATCAGCTCACGTCGGTCGGTGGCACAGATGGAGAGGCGGATAGCGCACAGTGGTGCCTCAAGGAGGGTATGTCTGCGGTAATCGATGGACTTGCCATCCCGGTGCTGGCGAATGTGAAGCTGAATTCACCCGTCAATGCCATCAACGCCTCGCCCGATGGCTACGTCGTCTCGACTGCGGGTGATGATTTCCGAGCAAAGCGCTTGCTGGTCACGGTGCCGCCGCAGCTCTACGGCCGTTTGGGAATGAAACACCTGCTGTCGGCTGAGCGTCGTTCAGCTATCGAAGGCTACGTCCAAGGATCGGTGGTGAAGACGATACTCGTCTTTCAGGAGCCTTGGTGGCGGGAGCGCGGCGCCTCCGGTCGTGGTCTCAGTCAGGGGGGGATGTTTGGATCAGTGATTGATGCATCGCCCGCCGACGGAAGTGCCGGCATTCTTGTGATCTTCTCGACCGCATCGTGGGCCAAACGCCTTCAAAAGATCGAGGACACGAAATCACGAGTGGAAGCCGCACTTCGCTGGCTTGCCGATCTTGCCGGCCAGGAAGTTCCGCGACCCATAGATGCCTTTTCGGTGGACTGGAGTGCCGATCCTTGGGCGCTAGGTGGCTATGCCAGCCGGCGTGGCGTCGGTGGTTGGTTGAACTCCCCTGAACTCTTCCACCCTCACAATGGCATTCACTTTGCTGGGTCAGAAACCGCCGACGAATGGCGCTCGTTTGCCGAAGGCGCGCTTCAGTCTGCCGAGCGCGCCACTCTCGAGATCGAGGGGTCCGGAGTCTTACGTGGGTGAACGAATGAGGTGAGCCCGTCTTGATCCGACGACGGCCATCCATCATCGATTCGCGCAGATCAGCCGTCATTGCTCAGGACTAGACATGCACCCAGTTCCACAGCTCGCTTTGCGCGCTTCACCTCACGAAGGAAAAGCGAAGGGAGAAAGGCAGGGTCACGTCACTGCCGCATGCGCTTCTCGGTGCTGCGGTCAGCGGGGGGATTCTCTGTCTCGCGATTCGCCAAATGTGCGGCGACTTAGCACTCGGAGCGCTCCTGTTTTTCGCCGCCCTCGCAGTGCTTGTCTGACGTCATGTCGTTCCATACGAGCTCATCAATACTGTTGCCGGTCTGCCTGATGCGGCGTCCCTCGCGATGCTCAAGGGATGGCCTTGCCAGAGCTGCCGTTCGCTCTGGACGGCCGACGCCAAGCCAAAAAGACGACGCGACTAGTCCGTGTTCTCAGTCGTTAGTGCTCCTGAGTACTGCGTGGTTCTTCAGGATCGCCAAGTGAACTTGCAATCTCAACCACAACGAAGCTTGTTGCGACACCGACCGATCTCCCAGGACCGGACCACACTCTAAGTTCTTGCGCAGCCCACTCCTTCGCGCGGGGGGTGATGAACGAAGCCATATAGCAAGGCAGTTCCACGGACAATGGCCAGAATCCTTCTCATCGATGACGACGAAGCGATCGCAGAAGCGGTTTCGAAGACGCTTTCGATGGCTTCGCATACGGTTGAAAAGGCGTTTGATGGGCAGCAGGGTATTGAGCTTTTCTCGAAGAGCGCGTTTGACCTCGTCTTGCTCGACGTCATGATGCCGAAGGTCGACGGATTCGATGTGTGTCGGTGGATTCGTTCGAAAAGCACTGTGCCCATCCTGATGCTCACCGCACGAGACGACGAGATCGACCGAGTCCTCGGTCTCGAGATCGGAGCAGACGACTATGTGGTGAAGCCATTCAGTATTCGTGAGCTAAGTGCAAGGGTAAAAGCACTGCTTCGTCGGCGGGAAATCGAATCGATCCCGGAAGCGATCTCCTCGCCGTCAAACGCTGGGAACCTTGCGATTCTGGACGCGCGGATCGATCGGTGGGCTAGAGAGGTGAGCGTGAACAATCGCCCTGTTGATCTTTCGCGCAGAGAGTTTGACCTTCTCGTTGCCTTGGTGGTGCATCCGAGGCGAGTCATGACTCGCGACTGGCTTATGAACCACGTATGGGGTCGGGATTTCGATGGCAGTGACAGGACCATCGATGTGCACGTCATGCGACTTCGAGACAAACTTGGGAGGGATTCGGAGATTTCGCGCGCGATCGTCGCGCTCAGGGGGATCGGATACCGGTTTGGCCAGGGCGCGGCAGAATGAACCTGCCGAGCGTCCATCAGCTCCTGCGCCGATCGTTTCTTCGTTTGGTGTTCGTTATCGGCGTGGTGGTGATCACACTCTTCTCCATCGGTACGGTGGCTTTGATCAACCAGATGGAGACGCCGACGCAGAATGCGCGCTTGCTCTCGAGCATCGCGATGCATGAAGACACCCTTCGGCCGATGCTGGCAAACGCCGACCCCGGGCTATTGAAGGCAGTGCTGGCAATCCTTCGCGACTCTGCATTCGTGACTCTTGCGCGGTTTGGCGGAGACGCACGATCTGGCGAATTGGTTGGATACGGGTTCTCCCTACAACTGCTGCAAAACACCCCTCCGGATCTGGTCGAGTGGATCGATGATGGCCTTCGCTACAACTCGGCAACACTGTCGAGAATCGGTCCTGTCCCACGCCACTGGCGCGAGGCACTCCGTGGCCGAACACGCTCGATCATCTTCACGGAGCCTGAGCACAGTCCGCTTTTGCGGGGATCACTCGCGGATTCCGGCCTTGAGACCCTTCTAATACCGATCACTGATCGGCGAGCAGTGGCAGTGATGAGCCCGACGCGGGCACTTGGGCATTGGTACGGAATCGGTAGCTTCGGCTGGACACTATTGATTGGCGCAGCCCTGGTGACGATGGCGTTGCTTCTCCCGGCGATGCTTCTAGCGGGTCTCGTTGTTCGCATGGACTCCGGTCGAATCGAGCAGCCGATGGCGGAGGTGGCCGCTGTGGCAGAGCGTTACCTTCGTGGCGATTTCGATGCGCGCGTTGTCGACCCTGGCGGCATGAGAGAGACCGAGGTCTTGGGGCGGGTTTTGAATGATCTCGGCGAGCGACTGGCACGAACACTCGGTGATCTTGAACAAAGAAATCAGGCCCTCGATGGATTGCTAAAGGCTCAGCAGCAGCTTTTCGCCGATGTGTCGCATGACCTTCGAACACCTCTGGCCGCGCTTCTCATCAATGCGGAGCTCGGCCAGAGCCTGCATCCATCAAGCAGGGAGCTCGAGGTTGTCGTCTCCGAAGCCATGAACTTAAGGCGGTTGGTAGGAGACATATTCTCGATTGCACGACTGGGTAGTGGACAATTACGGCTCGAGACACAGTCGCTGGACGCCGCCGCATTAGTCGAAGGGGTGGTTGTTGCAAGTCATGCTGCCGCGGAGTTTCGGGGTATCAAGGTCGCATCGTCCATCGCCGAGGGTTATTCGCCCGTGGTGTTGGCCGACCCTCATCGATTGGGGCAGATCCTAAGGAACTTGATCGGCAACGCAATTCGGCACACCAGTCAGGACGGTCAGATCAACGTGATCGTCGAGCGCACCGTCAATGCATCACTCGTTCTCTTCTCAGTGACGGACACAGGTGAGGGGATCACGGAGGAAGATCTACCGAAAGTCTTTGATCGGTTTTGGAGGGGTGAATCCTCCAGGCTTAGCATCGATGGAGAACGTCCCTCCGGCCTTGGTCTATCCATTGTGAAGATGCTTGTCGAAGCAATGGGCGGCTCTGTGGGCATCGAATCTGCGATTGGTAAGGGAACCCGGGTGTGGTTCACGTTGCCCAGTGCGTCGGTGGACGTCAGCGCGTAACCGTCCGTTTACCGTCAGAGAATTCCCGCGTTACTGCACGCATCGAAACTGACAGTGTCTCTATGGAGAACTGCCATGCGTGCAATCCTCATCCCGGCCCTCATCGGCCTCGCTGCTTGCTCGGCGGATCCGGCTGCCGAGCAGACTATCGCCCGAAACGTTGTGCTTGCGAGCACCGAACGGGGTGCGGTCATCGCGCCGACCTTTCTCGGGCGCGTGCAAGCTGCCCGCCGTGCGGAGCTAAGCTTTCAGGTCGCGGGGCGTGTTGTTGATGTGAAGGTATTGCCGGGCCATCCGGTGCGGCGTGGAGACGTTCTCGCCACGATCGACACAACGTCCTTTTCAATGCAGCTCAGCGAAGCCGAGTCCCGCCTTGCCGAGGCTGTCGCCGTGGGCAAGGAGGCATCGAGCCGGGTGGGCCGTCTACGCGGACTGGTAGAGATCGGTGCAGCGCCTGAGTCCGAGTGGGAAGCTGCCATCGCTGCCGCAGAGGCAGCGAGCGCGAGCGTCCAGGCAATGACAGCGACGCGTGATGCGCTGGCATGGCAACGGCAGCAGGGCGAATTGCGTGCACCTTTCGACGGCTTCGTCGCTGTGCGTGCGATTGAGCCTGGGCAATCCGTTTCGCCCGGTGTGCCTGCGATCATGCTGGATGGCAGTGGACGTGAAATCCGCGTTCCTGTTCCCGTAGCCCATGCTCAAGGCCTTCGGGTCGGCCACGCGGCCGTTACACACGATGGATCGCAGCAGAGTGAGGCGCGGGTTCTTCGTGTTGGACAGCGCCAAGCCGCCGGTGGCCTGGTCGAGGTCACCCTCGAGCTGCTGGAGGGGGGGGCGCCAGGGCAAGTGATGCCGCTGCGTTTCGCCAGTCCGGCGGACGCCGCGCTATGGGTGCCTGCCCGCGCCGTCGTTCCGACGGGCCGAAAGGGCGAGGGCTATGTGATGCGGTACCAGCCAGAGATCGGTCGGGTCATTCGGATTGAGGTTGCCTATGGCGATACGAAGGGAGGGTTGATCCAAGTGGTCTCCGGCCTTGAGGCCGGTGATCTTGTCGTTGCCCGAGGAACCGGCTTCGTTGAGGACGGAGCGCCCGTGAAGCCGCTCAAAGGCACGATTTAAGGCACGAACTCATGGCTTCTCTGACCCGTTCTGCTCTTCAGCGGCCCCGCTTCAGCTTGGTCGCCGCGCTCCTCCTAATGTTGGCGGGCATCGGCATCGCACTTGATTTTCCTTCGACAGAAGAGCCAGGGATCACGATTCGCGTCGCAACCGTAGTCGCGAGCTTGCCTGGTGCATCAGCCGAGCGGATGGAGACCCTTATCGCTCGCCCGATCGAGGAGCGGATTCGTGAGCTCCCGGAGGTGGACGACGTCGCGACGACCGTGCGCCCTGGCTTCCTGTTCACCTATGTGGTGCTTTACGACCGCGTGGATCCTGACCAGCTTCCAAGCGTCTGGCAACGGATGCGTGCAAAGCTTGATGGACTGCAGGGCCAGCTTCCGGACGGGACCCTCGGACCGATTGTCGATGACGAGTTTGGTCGAGTCTCTGTCCTCACTTTGGGGCTTACCGGAGAGGACTACAGCGCCGGTGAGCTGCGTGGCCAGGCGCGATTGCTTCGCGACCGCTTGAATGACGTTCCGCGCGTGGAACGCGTCTCGCTTCATGGCGTTCGTGACGAGCAAGTGTCTATTGTCTTGGACCTCCCAGCGCTCCTTGCCGCCGGGCTCCCACCCTCGGCGATCGCAGGCGCACTATCAGAGAGGAACATCGTCGCGCCCGCCGGCCAGATCGAGGCCGACGGTGCATCCTTGGCGGTTACTGTCACCGGGGACGCGCGCGAGCTGGACGAGCTTGCCCTCATCCCGATCGCGTTGCCGAACGGTGGAATGATTCCGCTTGGCAGGCTTGCCGAGATTCGACGTGAACCCGTGGATCCCGCCCAGTCCGCTGCATTCCTCAATGGGCAGCCCGGCATCGTGCTTGCCGTCTCGATGGATGCTGGTGGCAATGTGCTGAGCTTCGCGGAGACCCTCCGCGAGGAGATTAAGGTGCTCAGCTCGACGCTTCCGCCGGGAATGCAGCTCGTCCCGATCACTGATCAGGCAAAGATCGTCGGCGATCAGCTCTGGAAAGTCAGCCAAGTCTTCGTTGAGACCACGGTGATCGTACTGGGTGTCGTCGTGCTCTTCCTTGGGTGGCGCACGGGACTCATCGTAGGTGCGATTGTCCCGACAACGGTCTTGGGCACGCTACTGGTGATGCGCCTGCTGGGCATCGAACTTCATTTGATTTCGATCGGCGCGATCATCATCGCGCTGGGGCTATTCGTCGACAACGGTATTGTCGTGGCCGAGGACATGGAACGCCGCTTGGCCAACGGGGAAGATCGGGATGCTGCGGCGGAGGCAGCCGGGAGAACGATGTTTGTTCCCCTCCTCGTATCGTCGTTCGCCATCATCCTGACGTTCATGCCGCTGGTCCTTAGTCAGACAGACACGGGCGAGTACCTTCGGAGCCTTGGAATTGTCGTTGCCGTCGCCTTGCTGCTGTCGCTTGTTCTCGCCGTCACCGTTACGCCTCTGCTCTGCAAATTGTTTGCTCACCAGCATCATGAGCTGACGGCATTCGCGAAGCGCATTGAATCCCTGACCGGCTGGTATCGCGGGAAAGTGCGATGGATCATCTCGCAACCTGGAACCTACGTCGGGGCAATGCTGTTCCTGCTTGTCGGCGCGATGGGATTGTTCTCCGTTGTTCCCAGCGAGCTCATGCCGCCTTCAGAGCGACGCCAGCTCCAAATGGCGATTGAACTTCCCCCTGACAACGCTCCTGGTGAGACGATCCGTGAGGCTGAGATCCTAAGCCGTTTGCTATCCGACAACTCACGTCTCCCGGAGATCGCCTCCCATGCCTTGTATGTCGGCGAGGGTGGGCCTCGCTTCATCCTAGCGTTGGATCCTCCCGTTCCTGCTGCGCATCGGATGTACGCTGTTCTGACATTGGCTGACGGATACAGCCATGAGCAAGGAATACGTGCGCTGAGGCGCGCCGTGTCGGAGGCACTCCCCCATGCACGCGTAGAGCCGAAGCGATTCTCGATGGGGGCCTCAGAGGCAGGAGCGGCCGTTTTCCGCCTGATCGGTCCAGACCATGATGCGCTTCGTCGCGCGGCCGATGTTCTGATGGCAGAACTCGGAAAGGAGCCGGGAATGGAAGACGTCATCGACGACGCCGAGCAGCCGGTGTTCGAAGTTGAAGTTGACGTCGATGCGCCCCGTGCGGCCGCTTCTGGAACGAGCTCGGCGGGTATCGCCGAGGCTTTGGAGGCGACGCTCGTAGGAACCGCCATCAGTGCGTATCGCGATGGAGATAGCTCGCTTCCTATCGTCATGCGTGCGCCGATCGAATTGCGGAAGGATGCAGCGCTTCTCGCGGGAATCGCCATCCCCACCAGTAACGGCGGTAGCGTTCCGCTGGGCAACGTCGCAACGCTTTCTCTTCGCTCTCAACCTTCAGTGATCCAGAGGCGAAATCAGCAACGAATGATTACCGTTTCTGCACGTCATCCGGATATGACGGCTCAAGAGATCGTTGGTCTGATTCAGCCGACCATTGAATCGCTTTCGTGGCCGTATGGGCATCGCGTAGAGATCGGAGGCGAGATCGAGGAAGGAGCCGAAGCGGATGCCGCTATCGAGCGGCTCCTCCCTCTCTGCATGGTTGGCATGTTCCTCATGTTCCTGTGGCAGTTCGGTTCAATTCGAAAGAGTCTGATTGTTCTTGCGAGTGTCCCGTTCGTATGCATTGGTGCAGTAATCGCTCTGCTGATCACCGGGGAATCGCTCACTTTCCTTGGAACATTGGGTCTCCTTGCCCTCGGAGGAATTATCGTCAACAACGCTGTATTGCTTATCGATGCAATTGACGAAGAGCGCGCTTCAGGACGATCGGAGGCGGAGGCTGTCCAAGAAGCAGCTGCCAAGCGGCTCCGACCGATCGTCATGACCAAGCTTGTCTGCATTCTTGGGCTTGTCCCACTGTGGATCTTCGGGGGAACGATGTGGACGAGTCTTGCTGTCGTAATGATCGGCGGACTCGCCCTAGGAACGCTCATTACTCTCGGCCTCATTCCCGCCCTGTACGCGATTGCATTCCGAATTCGAGTCCCGGCCTGAGCGGAGCAATTCAATGAACATCAAGAAAGCGACTCGTTCAACGGCCATCGCGACTTTGATCGCAATCAGTCTCGTGGCTTGTGCAAGTGTTGAGCCCAATGCGCCGTTGAGAAGTGCATCAGAGGGCCTTGGCGTTAGGAACGATCTGCTGAATCCACCTAGCGCTGGGATGGATGTGCAGACGACCACAGAGGATTCGGGGCGGTGGTGGCTCTCGTTGGCGAACGACGAGCTAAACGCTCTTGTGGAGGAAGCCGAAGCCCGAAACAAGGGTGTTCATGCCAACGTGCTTGCTGTCGAGCAGGCACGGGCGCTGTTTTCGGAACGCCGCTGGGACGCATTCCCCCGAGGTGGAGTTGCGGCTGGCATGTCACGACAGCGCCTATCGGGACCCGACGTCGATCCGTTTGGCGGAGACGTTCGAGGCCCCACTCGGGAGCTGGCGCAGGCCGATCTTTCCGCTACTTGGGAAATCGATCTTTTTGGAAGGAACAAGGCAAGGCGCGCCATTTCCGAAGGTGCCCTAGATATTGCGGGCGCCGATCTCCTTGCGTCACGCGCTCTGCTGCAGGCCCAGGTCGTCTCTGCTTGGACGCAGTGGCGAGCGACGTCGGAACAGATGCAGATCCTCGGCGAGGAGATCGAGGCAGCCGAGCTTGCGCTTTCCGTCCAACAGAAGAGGGTCGACGCAGGAATTGACGATCAACGCTCTGTTGACGGGCCAACCGCGTTACTGGCGGAGCGTCGGGCGTTGCGATCCGAGACAGAAGCAAGGAACGCCATAGCGCGCAGTGCGCTGGCAGTGCTTCGGGGCCGCACGCCAGGCGACGACGGTCTTTTGGTTCCGGACGATGAGCCTTTGCCCATCCCGCCATCGATCGATAGTTTGGCTGGATCCGAGGGATTGCTGATCCGTCGTCCGGACGTCGTTCGAGCGAAAGCAGCTTACAAGCAATCCGTTGGAGCGGCGGCGTTGGCCAGCGCAGCATTTCTGCCAGAGCTCCGCCTGGATTTCAGCGGCGGTGTTCTGCAAAGGCCGGGGGGCTTGGATCTATCGAGCGCTGGACGTTGGGCAGCGGGTGGAATCCTGCAATGGAATCCGCTTGATTGGGCGCGCTTGCGTGCGCAGGCGAGGGCTGCGGGCGCTCAATCCGAAGCTGCGTTCGTTGCTCTCGAGGCGACGGTGTTGGAAGCTGTCAAGGATGCGGAGGATCGCGTTAGCGACGCCAAAGCATCCGTGTCAATGCTCAGCCAAGCGTCGGTCACCGCCGAAAGAACGGCGCAAAGCTTCAGGGTCGCGAGGGCGCGCCATGCCGCAGGGCTTGATGGTCGCCTGGCACTCGTCGACGCCAAGCTCGCTATGGGGGAAACGGATCGCGCCTTGCTGGATGCGAAAGCCTCCAGCATTGCTGCTTATGCGCGTGCCCATCTCGCTCTGGCCACGTGGCAGCCAAGCCATGACACCGGCCTGCCTATGCGATAGCCGCGAGATGCGTTTCTCAACTGCGGTTTGGGTGGAGATCCGCCTCCCCGCACAAAAGGCGATGGCCAAATCGGAGCTGATGACCTCGTCACGGCGAGGGGCGCAGGGTCTGCTTCTGGCCGTTCTCTGCCGGCCAGTGTCTCGCCGGCGCTGGGCAGTTGCACCGACGAGTATGGTCAGATGCCGTAGCGACGCTGGTCAATTGCTTGGCGGTTTGCAATTTGTAGCCAACCAAGCGATTGGCTGTGTTTGGCCTAGCCCAGTGAATGACTGCTTCTGGCCGACATCGGACCTCCAGCGGCGATCACGCAGTCGCCGCTACAAGATCACCGCCACCTCACCATCAACACCGCGACGTCGTCGCTCTGCTCGGTACCCGCCGCGTGCTTGCGGATCGCTGCGACCATCGCTTCATTCCTTGCCGCCATCGTTCCTTCCGTTGCAGCGAACGAAGCCTCCATCGCGGCCTGACCCCAAGGCTGCCCACGCGGGTCCATTGCTTCGTTCACGCCATCGGTGAACAGGAACAGCACGTCCCCGGCGCTGAGCGCGAGCTCCGCACTGCGGTAGTCGAGGCCTTCCATCACGCCGAGCGCCACGCCGTCGGCGCCGTCGAGGGCGCTCAAGGTGCCGGTGCTCGCGCGCAGCGGCGGGTTGTGGCCGGCATTGCTGTAGCGCAGGCGGCCGTCGCGGGTGTCGAGGATGCCGAGGAAGACGGTGACGAACATGCCGGCGTCGTTGTCGGCGGCCAGCTCGTCGTTGGCGCGGCGCAGGATCTCGTCGGGGCCGTCGATCAACAGCGCGGCGGCCTTCACCAGCGTCTTCGCCTTGGCCATGAACAGCGCAGCGGGCATGGCCTTGCCGGACACATCCGCCATCACCAGCGCGAGGCGGTGGGCGTCGAGCCAGAAGAAGTCGTAGAAGTCGCCGCCCACTTCCTTGGCCGGCAGCAGCTGCGCGTGCACCTCGACCGGCGTGGTGCCGGGCTTCGGGAACGCCTGCGGCACCATGCTCATCTGGATGGAGGCGGCGAGCTTCAGGGCCTCGTCGAGCTTTTGCTTCTCGACGTACACCTCGGTGAGCCGCGCACGATCGAAGGCCATCAGCACCAGGCCGCCGAGCGCTTCGAGCAGCACTTCATCATCGCGGTCGAAGCCCTCGTCGCCGAGCTTGTTCACCACTTCCAGCACGCCAACGGCTTGGCCGTCGCCGCGGCGGATGGGCAGGGCCAGCAGGTTGCGCGTCTGCAGGGCGGTGCCTTCGTCGGGGCGGCTGCTGAAGGCGGTGTCTTTCTTGCAATCCGGCACGTTCTGCAGCTGGCCCTCGCGCAGCGCGCGCTGCGCGATGCCTTCGCCGGGCGCGAACGCGGGCACGCTGCGGGCGTCGAGGCCCTGCGCCACGCTGTAGCGCAGCGCGCCGGTGGCGGGCTCGTGCAGCAGCAAGCCGCTGCGCTCCACGCCCATCACTTCGGTGGTCTGCGCCACGATCACCGGCAGCAGTTCGTCGAGGCGCACGCCGGTGGAGAGCGCGCGCGAAACGGCCAGCAGGGCGTTCACCGTGCGCAGCTGCCGCGCAAGTTCGCGCGCGGTGCGGTCGTTGCGGCGGCTGGCCCAGACGGCCAGCCCCACGACGAAGGCCACCACCCAGCCCACGCCGAGGGCGAGCAGTGCGGCGCGTTGCACCGGGGCGAGGCGGGCTTCGTACTGGGTGAGGCGCAGGTCGATGCCGAGCGCGGCGACGGTGCGGCCTTCGCCGTTCTTCAGCGGCTCGAAGGCGCTGATGAAGCTTCCCCACTCGTCGGTGTAGGGCTGCGACACCACGCTGCGGCCTTCGCGCAGGGCGGTGAACAGATCGGCCGGCGGGTTCTCGAACACCTCCATGATCTGCACCCAGTCCGGCGCCACCGTGGTGTCGCCCGGGCGCGGGGTGGAGCCGTCGAGCACGAAATGCAGCACGCCCTCGCGCTCCACCACCGTCCAGGCGAAGGCCACTTCCGGGTCGGCGGCGAGCACGGCGCGCAGCGGCGCGATGGCCTGCTGGTACTCGGGTGACCGATGCTGCGCGGGCGAGGTGAAATCGCCGTGCCCGCCCACATCGATGGATTGCACGGCGATCCGCGCGGTGCGCTGCAGGCCGGCGTGGATCTCGCCGATCATCGCGGCCTGCGTGCGCCAGAACAGCAGGGCCACCAGCGCGCTGAAACCGAGGCCCACCAGCAGGAAGCCGAGGCTGCCCGCCGCCCAGGGCGGCAGGCGCTGCACCCCCCGCCCGCTGATGCGACGCGTGGCCTCGGCGTTCGCCATCAGCGCAGCTGCGCGAGCGCGGCGTCGCGGTCGGCGACGAGGGTGAGGATGCGGCTGAAGCCGGCGATGTCGAACACTTCGCGCACGGCTGGAGCAAGGCCGCAGAGCACGAGGGCGCCGCCACCCTTCTGCAGCTTCTTCGCCAGCATCAGGAACACGCGCAGCCCGGCCGAGCTGACGTAGTCGACGCCGGCGAGGTCGACGGCGACGCGGGCGTCCAGCCCGACGCGCTCGCTGCAGTGGCGGTCGAAGACCGTCGAGGTGTTGGTGTCGAGGCGGCCGCTGAGCTGCAGCAGGCGCACGCCGGCGTGGTCGGTGTCTTCGATGTCGAGCATGTCGTGGTCAGCCGGTGGTGGCGGGGGCGTCGGAAAGCGGGTGGGCGAGGCGCAGGTGGTTGCGCGCGCCGTCGTGGTGCCAGTGCACTTCGTCGATGAGTTCACGCACCAGCAGCAGGCCGAGGCCGCCCGGTTCGCGTTCGTCGAGGGCGAGCGTGGTGTCGGGCGCGGCCTGCGCCAGCGGATCGAAGGGCGGGCCCGCATCGACGATCTCGGCTTCCAGACGACCGGCGTCGGCGCGCAGTTGCACCAGCAGCGGCTCGGGCGAGGCGGCCCCGTGCGAGATCGCGTTGGTCAGCAGCTCGTCGAAGGCGATCTGGAAGCGCGTGGCCACCGCCGGCGGCACGTCCGCGGCCTCGCACCATGTGGCGAAGTCATCGGCAAAGCCGCTGAGGGCATCGCGCTGGCGGGGAAGGCGGAACGTGCTCACGCGGGGACGGAGGGCGCCGTGCGGGGACGGCGCAATGTGACACACCGCGGGCGCGGCGTCAGGCGTTCCACCAAGCCCGCCACGCCGGGAGGATGTGCTCCGCGCTGAGCGGTGCTACGGGCACGGGGAAGGGGGCCTGCGGCGCGACCCACGCCAGCTCGGCGATCTCCGCCGAGGCGGCGGGAATACCATCGATGCGCACCGCGTAGGCCTCGCCGCGCACGCGGCGGCCGGGCTCGTTCACGGCATCGGCTTCGAATTCGCCAAGGCGCTCGGCGCTGCCTTCGACCAGCGCGACGCCGAGTTCTTCCTGCAACTCGCGCGCAAGGGTGCTGAGTGCCGCTTCGCCGGCTTCGCGCTTGCCACCGGGCTGGATGAAGGTGGAGGAGCCCTGCTTGCGGACCAGCAGCACGCGGCCGGCGTCATCACTGATGACGGCGGCGACGGTGCGGATCAGGGGCGGTGTGGTGGGCATGGGCGGATGATCGCGCATCAGCACCCGGCCGTTCGCATCACGTTCCGGATGGCTTCGGTAAGGTGCTGATCGAGCAAGAAAAAAGGAGCGCCCATGCCACACGACGTGACCCTCATCATCATGCTGGCCGCGGCCTTCGGCGGCGCGCTGGTACTCGGGTGGCTGGCGCACCGCTTGCGGCTTCCGGCCATCGTCGGCTTCCTTGCCGCGGGCGTGCTGATCGGTCCGGCCACGCCGGGCTACGTGGCCGACATGGCGCTGGCCAGCCAGCTCGCCGAGATCGGCGTGATGCTGCTGATGTTCGGCGTCGGCCTGCATTTCTCGCTCGACGACCTGGTGAAGGTGCGCGGCATCGCGCTGCCGGGCGCGCTGCTGCAGATGGCGGCGGCGCTGGCGATGGGCTTCGGCTTGGCCCACTGGTGGGGCTGGCCCTGGGGCGCGGGCCTGGTGTTTGGCATGACGCTTTCGGTGGCCTCGACGGTGGTGCTGCTCAAGGCGCTGGAGGCGCGCGGCCTGCTCGAAAGCAGCGACGGCAAGATCGCCGTGGGCTGGCTGGTGGTCGAAGACCTCGTGATGGTGCTGGTGCTGGTGCTGCTGCCGGTGCTGGCCCCGCTGATGTTGCCCGAGGGTGCGGGTGCGGCCGTTTCCGGCAAGGCGCTGGGCGCGGCCATCGGCCTCACGCTGCTGAAGGTGACGGCGTTCTTCGTGGTGATGCTGGTGATCGGCCGGCGCATCTATCCGAAGCTGCTGTGGGCCGTCGCCAAGACCGGCAACCGCGAACTGTTCACGCTGGCCGTCGTCAGCTCGGCCATCGGCATCGCCGTTGGTGCTGCGGCGCTGTTCGACGTCAGTTTCGCGCTCGGCGCGTTCTTCGCCGGGATGATGATGCGCGAGTCGGACTTCAGCCATCGCGCGGCGGAGGAGTCGTTGCCGCTGCGGGACGCGTTCGCGGTGCTGTTCTTCGTTTCGGTGGGCATGCTGTTCGACCCCGCCGTGCTGGTGGAGGAGCCGTTGCGCGTGCTGGCGGTGGTGGGCGTGGTGGTGGTGGGCAAGACGATCGCGGCGATCGCCGTGGTGCGCGCGCTGCGCTACCCGTGGCGCACGGCCTTGACGGTCGGCGGCAGCCTCGCGCAGATCGGCGAGTTCAGCTTCATCCTCGCGGGGCTCGGCTTGGCGCTGGGACTGCTCGGCCAGGAGGCGATGAGCCTCGTCGTCGCCGGCGCGGTGGTGTCGATCGCGATCAATCCGCTGCTCTTCGCCGCGGTCGAGCCGCTGAAGAAGCGCCTCGAGGCGAAGGGCGCCGCACAGGCCGTGCCGCAGGACCTCTCCGACCCCTTGGCGGTGTTGCCCGATGCGGTCGACGCCGAGCGCTTGCGCGACCATGCGGTGCTGGTGGGCTACGGCCGCGTGGGCCGCGTGCTCGCCGAGCAGCTCACGGCGCGTGGCCTGCCCTTCGTGGTGGTGGAGACGCAGCGCGACCTCGTCGAGGGACTGCGTGGACGCGGCCAGCCTGCGGTACTGGGTGATGCGCAGCTTCCCGAGGTGCTGGTGCAGGCGCATCTCCACCATGCCCGCCTGCTGGTGGTCGCCGCGTCGGACCTGCTGGCGGTGCGCGGAATCGCGACCACGGCGAAGGCCCTGCGTCCGGGCATCCGCATCCTTCTTCGCACGCACAGCGCCGACGAAGCCGAGCTGTTGGCCGGCGCGAGTCTCGGCGAGGTGTTCTACGCCGAGCGTGAGCTGGCCATCGGTCTCGCGGACCGGGTCAGCGAAGTGTTCAAGGACGGCGCCGCGCCCTCAGCTGGGCACTGAGCCGGCGTCGCGCGGCGCCGCGGCCGCGAGGGCCTCCGCCAGCCGCACGTGGAGGCCGCCGGCGCGTCGCACCGGGCGGTCGAGGCAGGCGTCGATCACCGCGTCGTCGGCGTGCAGGGTGAGCGCGCGCTTGGCGCGCGAGGCGGCGGTGTAGAGGAGCTCGCGCGAGAGCACGCGGTGCTGCGGGTCCGGCGGCAGCAGCACGGCCACCTCGGAGTACTCCGAGCCCTGGCTCTTGTGCACGGTGAGCGCGAAGCCGAGATCGAAGGCGGGCAGGGCGCCGATCGGCAGGGCGCGCGCTGGCGCGATGCCGCCTTCGTCGATGCGTTCGAACCAGACGTGCAGTCGCCCATCGGCGTCGGCGAGGCAGAGGCCGACGTCGCCATTGAAGAGGCCGGTGTCGGTGTCGTTGCGGGTGACCAGCACGCGGCGGCCGGGATACCACTCGCCTTGCGCGTTCGCGCCCGCGTGGCGACGCAGCGCGGCATCGAGGCGCTGGTTGGCTTCGACACTGCCGAAGGCACCGTCGCGCACGGCGCACAGCCACTGCCGCGCCTTCAGGCCGCGCAGGGCCGCTGCGGCGAGCGTGGCCGCCTGCGCGGGATCGGCCGGCAGCACCGGCATGGCGCCATCGGCGAGCAGGGCCTCGGCCCAGTCGCGCAGGGCGGCCTGCACTGTCGCGGGCGTCGTCGTGCCGAGCACGCGCACCGCGCCCTCGCTGCGGTCGATGGCCTCGGCAAGCGCGCCGCCGTCGCCTTCGCGCAGCGCTGCGTTCACCGCCGCGAGCGCCGCTTCGGCGCGGAAGCTGTGGCGCAGCCGCACGAGCGGCGAGGCGTCCCGCGCTTCGAAGGCCTGCACGAGGTCCTGCAGCGCCGAGCCCGGCCCCACGGGGCTGAGCTGGTCGGCATCGCCCACCAGCCACAGCGCCGCGTGCGGCGGCAGGGCCTCGAGCAGGGCGTGCAGGGTTTCGAGATCGAGCATCGAGGCTTCGTCGACGACGACGAGATCGGCCTCGATGGGCCGCCCGCGATGGCGGCCGAAGGCCTGCGCGTGCGGCTGGTAGTCGAGCAGGCGATGCACGGTGAGCGCCACCGGCGCCACCGGCAGGCCCTCGCCCTCGCGCAGGGATTCCGCCAGACGCTGCGCCGCCTTGCCGGTGGGCGCGGCCACGCGCACGGCGAGCGGGGTGTCTTGCAGGCGCTGTCGCGCCATCAGCATGCGGCGCACCGTGGTGGTCTTGCCGGTGCCGGGCCCGCCGGTGAGCACGAACAGCCGCGTGCCGAGGCAGCGCCGCACCGCCTCGCGCTGCGGCGTGGTCTCGGGCGTCGACGGGCCGCCGAACAGCGCGTCCAGCGTGGCCTCGTCGATCGCGGTGGCGAGCGCGGGCAGCGTCGCCTGCACGGCCTCGGCGACGGCCGCAGCGATGGCGGTTTCCGCCTGCCAGTAGCGGCGCAGGTAGACGCGGGCGTTCCCGTCGCGGACGAAGGGCGTGTCGGCCTCGGCCGGGCCCAACCACGCACCGAGCAGGGCGTCGAGGGCGTCGGGATCCAGCGTCGGGGCGCCCAAGCGCAGCGCGTCCTCGACGGCGAGCGCGCTGTGGCCTTCGCCGGTCGCAGCGCTCAATGCGCCACCCAAGCGAGCGAGGTCTTCCGAGCCACCGTGGCTGAGCACCCAGCGGTGCAGCAGGCGGTCGATGGGTCGCCATGCCTCGGGCAGGCCGGTGGCGGAGCGGGCCATCAGCGGATGCGGCTGCGTCGTCATGCCGACGCTCCGGCGAAGAGGCGGTCGGCGCCGAGGACCAGCGGCTCCGCGAAGTGTTGCGACCACAGGCCGAGCCCGGGTGCGAGGCCGGCGGCGCGCACGAACAGGTAGATCGCCGGCCCCACGTGGGTGGCGTAGGCGTAGCGGTCGCGAAGGCGCTGGCGCAGGTAGCGATGCACGGCGAGCGTGTAGAGGAAGGCCTGGAAGCGGTAGTGGTGTGCGTCCATCGCGGCCACGAGGGCGCTCGACGTGTAGTCGGCGAGCTCGGGCAGCGCATTGGTCTTGTAGTCGAGCACGTGGAAGCGGCCCGCGTGTTCGAACACGAGGTCGATGGCGCCCACCATCGCGCCGCGCAGCCGGTCGATCGGGCCCTCGGGAATCAGCGCCGCTTCGCCGTGCGCGACGGCGAGGCGACGCAGGTCCGCCATCGAGGCTTGGTCGATGTGGAACTGGAAGGCGAGCTCGAGGGCCTGCTGCCCGGGTGCGAGCCCGCCGAGCGTGCAGGGCACGGTACTGCCGGTGGGCAGCGGCACCGCGAGGCAGCGGTCGAGCATGGCGGCGACGCGCGGCACCGCCGTGCTGAGCGGGCTGCCGTCCGAGGTGCGCACCGCGTGCTGCTCCAGCGCGCGCTGCGCGCCGGCGAGGTCGGCGGCGAAGCCCCGGCCGGGCTCGCGGGCTTCGAACAGGTCGTGGACGGCTTGGCCGAAACCGGTGCCGCGCACCGTCGCGAGCGCCTGCCAGGTCGCGAGGGCGTCGTCGTCGAAGGCAGGCGTCGGCTCGGGCGCGGGCGCGGTGTCGCGTGTCGTGTCGGTCTCGGGCGTGGTGCTGCGCTCATCGTCCGCGGCGCTGGCTTCGACGTGGCGCCGTTCACCGTGCCCGCTCAGGTTGGAGAAGCTGTAGCGGCCGGGCAGGGCGAAGCCGGCGGGCGCGGCCGGTATCGATTCGGCCGCCGTGCCGACCGCCTCGCGGGCGACATAGGGTGAATCGGGCGGCAGCGGCCAATGCGGACGCCACGCGATGCCGGGGCCCTCGCGCTCAGCCTCGGGCCAACGAGACAGCAGCGCGTCCAGCGCGGAGCGGTCGGGGTCGACTTTCGCTGGGGGTGCGTTCTTCTTCTTGCCCTGCCGCTGCGACGGCCGCTCCGGCGGCAGCGTGAACACGTGGCAGGCGTGCTCGGCGCGGGTGAGCGCGACATACAGCAAGCGGAAGCGTTCGTCCTGCAGCGCCTCCCTCGCGTCGCGGAGCGCCGAGGCCTCGAACACCGCGGCGCGGCGGCCGTCAGCGTCCTGCGAGGCGATGGCCGGCCCTTTCGGCGGACGATGCTCATGTGCCCACAGCGTGGGCAGCAGCACTACCGGGAATTCGAGGCCCTTGCTGGCGTGCAGGGTCATTAGCCGCACGCGCTTCGCATCGGACTCGAGGCGCAGGCTGCGCTCGCCGCCCGCAATCGCTTCCTCGTCCTCGCGCTGCGCCCGCATCCAATCCAGCAGCGCATCGGGCGAATGGCCCGCTTCCGCTTCCTGCTGCAGCAATTCGCCCAGATGGCGAAGGTCGGTGAGGGCGCGCTCGCCGTCCTTCTCGTCGCGGTTCGCCAGCACGGGCAAGGCGAGTTCGATCAGCGCCTGCACCACGGCCAGCACGCCGGCGCGCGACCAGCGCTGCCGAAGCGCGATGAAGCGCTCGCGCCAGGCGTCGAGCCCGCCGCTCGCTTCGAGTACGGGCAACGCTGGCGGCGTCAGGCCGAACAGCGGCGTGAGCAGGGCGGCACGCAGGGCGCCGGCGTCGCCCGGATGGCGGACGGCATACAGGGCGAGCAACAGGTCGCGCGCCCACTCGGAATCGAACACCGTCTGCCGGCCTTGCCCCGCGCAGGGCACGCCGTGGCGCTGCAGCGCGCGGCGTAGGGCCGAGACCTCGGCGTTCGACACCAGCAGCACGGCGAGGTCGCCCGGCTGTAGCGGACGGTCGCCCAAGCGATGGCGGCCCGAGGCGAGCAGATCGACCACGAGTGCGGCGCAGGCGTCGATCGCCTTCGGGCGCATCACGCTGTTGGGCAGCGCGAGATCGAGGCGGTGGAACACCAGCGGCGCCGCGATGGGCTGGCCGTTCTCGAGCAGCGGCCTCGCGTCGGCGCGGCCGGCGGCGTGCACCGGCGCGTAGGTGATCGGCGTCGTGCCGGTGCCGAGGCGCGCGCGTGCGCCGTCGAACAGCGTGTTGCAGGCGCTGACGTAGGTCGTGGACGAACGCTGGTTGGTGTCGAGCGTCAGCGTGGCATCGGCATCACGGCAGGCCGCGAGGTAGGCGGCGATATCGCCGCCGCGGAAGCTGTAGATCGCCTGCTTCGGGTCGCCCACCATCGCCAACAGGCCGCGCTTCGCGCCGGTGTTGTCGCGGTAGAGGCGGTCGAGCAGGGCGTACTGCGCGCCGTCGGTGTCCTGGAATTCGTCCACCAGCGCGATGGGCCAGCGCGCGAACACCGCGTCGGGCAGCGGCGAATCGTGCTCGCGCATCGCGCCGCTGACCTGCTCGATCAGGCGGTCGAAGCCCATCTCGCCGATCTCGAGGCTGCGGGCCTTCTGCATCGCGCGCAGCTCCGGCCACCACCACGCCCAGAACGCGCGCTCGGGGCTGGTGGCCTGTTCGATCGCGGTGACAAGGGATGCCATGCCGCATTGAAACTGGGCGTCGCGCAGCAAGCTCTCCGCCGCAGGGAGCACCCAGGCACCGAAGTCGTCCTTGGCGAGGAGAGCCGACGCATTGGCAGGCGGTTCGCCGCCGGCATCCAGGAAAGCGCACAGCGCGATCGCGGCTTTGTGCTGCGCCGATCGTGCGTCCTTGAAGTGGCCTGCCTTGACCGTCAGCGCGCGCAGCGTGGTTTCGATGGCGGGAGAGATCAGTGCTCTCAGGGCCTCGTGCGTCGGCGCTGGCGTCACCACCACACCGGGCTGCAGCAGCGCGGCAATGGCTTTCGTCAGCCCGTCGAGGGTGCTGCAGCCCTTGGGCAGCGTGCGCGCAAGCTCCGGCGGCTCGCCCGCACCGATGCGGCGCAGCAGGTCGCGGGCCATCGCCTCGAGGACGCCTCGCCCATCGCCGAGCGCCAGTGGCTGGAAGCCCTGCCGGCTCTCCAGCGGATGCGCCGAGAGGATGCGGTGGCAGAGCCCGTGCAAGGTGCCGATCGGCGCGCGGTCGAGCTGCGCGAGCGCTGCCAGCAGGTGCGTGCGGTCGGCCTCGCGTTGGCTCGGCGCGCTGGCCCAGCGCTGGCGCACCCAGGCCCGCACCGGATCTTCCGCGGCGACACCCGTGGTGGGCGCGGCCAACGGCGCCCGCGACCAGCGCAGGGCTTCTTCGACACGCTGTCGCAGGCGGGCGCCCAATTCCTGCGCGGCGGCCTCGGTGAAGGTGCTCACCACGATCTGTTCGGGCAGGGCGCGCGGGCGGCCGTCGGCGTCGTCGAGCAGCAGGCGCAGGTACAGCGCGGCCATCGTCCAGGTCTTGCCGGTGCCGGCGCTGGCGTCGATCTGCAGCCGGCCTTGCAGTGGCGCGTTGGTCCAGTCGAGGGCGACGCTCATTCGGCGTCCTCCTTGGCGCCGGTCGCGCCTGCGTCCTTGGGAAGGCACGCCACGAGCGCGCGGGCATCGTCGCGGAATCGGTCGAGGGACTCGCTGCCGGGATGCAGGTGCCAGTCGCGACCGAGCAGGCCGGCGTAGCCCGGCGCGTAGTCGCGCTCACCGGTGCTGAAGTCGGCGCCTTCCCAAGCCTTGACGATGGCTTCGTCGTCATCGGCGTCGGCGTTCGCTGCCGCCCAGCTGGTGCCCGGGCTGTAGCGACGTTCTCCAGCGAGCACGGCGGCGCGGTAAGCGACGAGGGCCTGCACCTGCGAAGTGCGCTGGGTGGCGTCCCCGGCTGCCAAGGCCTCACCCCAAGGCGCGAGGCCTTTCGCCGTCACCAGTGCAACGCGCACGGGAGCGTCGCTGCTGGCGCGCAGCGCGGCCCAGCGCAGGAAGGCGGGCACGCGCAGGCCGAAGTGCAGGTCGTTCGGGCTCTTGCCGGGCGCGGCATCCATGAGCCAGAGCGTGCCGTCCGCGGCCTCGTGCACGGCCACTTGGCCGCGCAGCTCGCCGTTCTGCAGCGCGAGGCGCACGGGACGCGATTGCGCGGGCGGCAGCGGCCAAGGCAGGGGGCCTTCGCTGGGGCGCAAGGCGGCGAGGGCTTTCTGTGCCTTCTCGGCCTCCTTCTCCCACGCCGCCTCGCCCAGTGCGCCGGGCGGCAGGCGGCCGTCGAGCCGCCACGCTTCCGGCGGCTGGTCGCTGATCGTGGTCGTGCCCTTCGCCAGCGCGTCGAGCAGCATCCGTTTCGCCCAGGCCTCGCGCGGGTCACTGCGCGGCAGCAGGGGCTCGTTCTCGTCGAGACGTTCGTCGTCGAGGGCGTCGAGACGCACGCCATACACATGTTGGAGCACCTGCTGCGCCGGTTGCTGGAAGAACCGGCAGAGCGTGTCGAGATCGAGCGCCGACGTCGGAGGCGTCGCGCCCGCGGGGGCCGCGTCATTCGTCATGGATGGCGTCTCGCTCGCGAGCGCCGCGACCAGCGCCGTCGGCTGCAGCGGCGCGCGGCGCTGCCAGGGCCACAGCCCGCTGTCCTTGTCGAACAGGGTGTGCGCTTCGTCGTCGGCAGACGCATCGCCGAAGCGTGCCAAGGTGTCGAGCAGTTCGGCCAGCGGTGCGGCCGGGTTGCGCGGCCGACCGTCGTTCGCGCCGATTCCGACGTGGCTCAGGTGCAGGCGCTCGCGCGCGGCCATCACGGTTTCGAGGAACAGGTAGCGGTCGTCGCTGGCGAGGTCGCGGTCGCCGCGCTGTGGCTTCAGGCGGCGAAGGTCGAGCCCACCGTCCTCGACGTGGCGCGGCAGCGCGCCTTCGTCCAGCCCCAGCACCGCGACCACGCGGAAGGGGATCGCACGCTGCGGCACCATGCCGCAGAAGGTGATGCCGCCGATCAGGAAGCGCTGCCGTTCGGGCACCGCCTCCAGTTTCGCCAGCAGGGCCTCGCGCACCGCGGCCCAGCGCAGCGGCGTGACGAGTCCGGCATCGCGCCATTCCTCGCGCAAGGCGACGACGAGGCCCTTCGCGGTGTCGAGCGCTTCGCGGCCTTCGGCGTCGAGTGCGGGCGCGCCGAGCAGCGCCTCGAAGCGCCGTTGCAGCGCCGCCGCCCAGTCGTCGCCGCCCTGCGCGCTGCGCCCCAGCGCCACCCACTCGCGCAACTCCAGCAGCAGGGCGTGGGCTCGGCCCAGCGCCTCGGCCACGCCCGCGTCCACGCCGTCCAAGGGCAGCACGGGCTGGCCGTCCGGCAGTGCGCGAACGCCGGGTTCGCGCCCGCCGTACACGTGCCCGGCCATCGCGCGGTCGAGGCCCCAGGCGAGGCTGTGCGTGTCGTCGTCCGGCGCGCCGAAGCGTGCGCGATCGGCGCCGTCCAGGCCCCAGGCGACGCGGGCGCGTTCGAGCGCATGGCGCAGCGTGTCGCGGTGGCCGCCGTCGAGGCCGAAGCGCATCGCCACGGCGTCGATGTCGAGCAGGTCGAGCACGCCCTGGGCCGTCAGCCGGCGCGTGGGCAGGGCCAGGGCCATATCGAGCGCGCGGTAGATCGGGTGCGTGGCCGAGAGCGGGATGTCGGCCAAGTGGTAGGGCCAGGGCCCGTCGCGACGGCCGGGCTCGCCGAACACGGCAGGAATCAGCGCGCGGTAGCGCTCGATGCGCGGCGAGACCACCACCACTTCGGCGGGCTGCAAGCCCTTGATGTCGGCGAACGCGGCGCACAGGGCGTCGTGCAGGACTTCCAGCTCGCGCAGCGGCGTGGCGCAGGCGTGGATGCGCAGGCTGGCGTCGGCGCGGGCTTCCTCGCGCGGCAGCCCCAGCGGGGGCGCGAGCGCCGCCATGTCGTTCAACAGCACGCTGCGCTGCAGACGCTGCAGCAGGGCACGCGGGGCGGGGTCGTCGGCGCGCTCTTCCCAGTCCTTCCCGCTGCGCTCTTCCAGCGCCAACTCGGCGCTTTCGAGCTCCAGCAGGAAGTGCTGGCCCAGCCGCCCCCACGCCGCCAGGAGCGGATGGTCGAGGGCGAGGAATTCACTCTCGCCGCGGTCGTCGCGGTTGAGCGCGCGTTGCATGGCTTCGCGGCCCGAGGGCAGGCCCACCCAGTGCTCGCGGCAGGGGTCGGCCACGTGGAAGACCACCGGCCGGTGCCGCGCCAGGGCGCTCAGCACGTCCAACTCCAGCGGCGGCAGATGGTTGAGGCCGAACACGTGCAGCGGGCCGTCGTCGAGCCCCGCGGGCGGCGGGCCTTCGCGCAAGCGCCGGGCCAGCGCGACGAGGCGCTCGCCGCGATGGCGGGAGGCCGGGCCGCGGCGCAGCGCACGCCACGCGCTCCGCAGCAGGGCATCGCCGGCGATGGCTTCGCGGCCTTCATCCCAGCGGCGCAGCCAGCCTTCGCGGTAGACCATCAGCGGCGACAGCGCGGCGGCGAGACGATCAGCCAGCGCGAAGGCCTCGCGGCCGTCATCGTCGCCGGCAAAGGCGGCCACCACGCGCGGGTCGTCCAGTTGCGGCAGCAGCGGCAGCAGGCGCCAGCGCAAGACCTCGCGCTGCCAGGCGCGGATGCCCAGCAGCGGCTCGCCGAGCACTCGCCGCGCGAGGCCATCCAGCCACGGGCTGGGCAGCACGATGTCGAGGTGGGCGACGATGCCGTCGCGGCGCTTGCGGGCCAGACCATCGCGCAGCCAATGGCGCAGGCCCGGATGCCCCACCAGCACGGTCTGTGGCGCCAGCAACGACGCCGGCGGCAGGTGCGACAGCAGGGCCTCGAGGGGATCGAGCAGGGCTTCCAGCCGACTGGCCCGGAACAGCCAGAGGCCGCGTTCCGGGTCGATGGTCCATTCGTTGCGCATAGGGCCGAACGATACCCGATGGGATTCGCACGGCCTGAGACGTCGGCGCGCCTACTTCACGTGGCCGAGGGCGAGATTGGCCTGCTGCAGCAGCAGCGCGAACAGCGTGCGCGCGTCGTGCTCGATGGCATCGCCGCTGACGGCGCGGTCGGCATGCAGCAGGCCGAGCACGCGGCCATCGACCACCAGCGGCCCGAGCAAGGCCTCCCGGGCGCCGAGGCGAGGCAGCCAGCGGCCGGTGTCGGGCGCCGTTGCGGTGAGGTGCTGCACGCGCGGCTGGGCCAGCAGATCGAGCAGGTGGCCGCAGTCGCGCAGTGCCACCGGGAATGGGGCCGCGAAGGCTTGGCGCTGCGCGGCCAGTGCCGAGCGCAAGCGCAGTTCGGTGCGGTCCGGGGAGAGCAGGGCGAACAGCACGCGGTCGAAGCCGGCAGCGCGCTGCAGGCCTTCCATCACCATCGACAAAGCGACGCCCGGATCCACGCGGCCACTGGCCTGAAGCTCGGCGAGGTCGCGCAGCACGTCCAGCCCGAGCGCGGCATCGGCGCGGGCCGGTGCGGCCGGCGCGTCGCTGCCGGGCTCGTCGAGGCGCCGCGGCACCGGCAACAGGGCGCGCACCGCGGGATCGAACAGCTCGTCGACGAGGGTGTCGCCCTGTTTGGCCTGGGCGGCCACCTGCTCGCGCAACATCGCGGCATCGAGGTCGAAGGCCTTGGCGGCTTCCGCGAGCGCGTGGTCGAAGTCCTCGCGGCGTCCGCCCGGTTCGAGGGCATCCACCCAGCGCCGCGCGAGGCCGGCGGCGAGCCGACCCGGCGTGTCGGCATCGCCCACCAGCAGGGGTGAGAGGCGAAGCTCGGCGTTCAGCACCAGCGAGAGGTCGTCGAGATCGAGGTCGATGTCGGTCCGCACGCGCTGCGCGGCCTGAAGCGGCGACTCCGCCGCATCCTGCCGCCACGCGGGCAGCCACTGCGGCACGACGCTCCAGAAGGCGAGGTGGCCGATGTCCTGCAGCAGTGCGGCGATGAACACTTCCTCCGGCGCGTCGATGCCCGCCGTCTCGGCAAGCGCACGGGCCTGCACCGCGGTCCGCAGGGCGCGTGCGGCCTCGGCGGCGGCCTGTGCGCAGCCGGCGTGCCGGCCGCCGAGCACATCGAGCACGGCAATGCCGAGCGCGATCTCGCGCACCACGTCGAAGCCCAGCAGGGCGACCGCGCGGCTCACGGTGCGGATGCGCTGGCCGTGCGGGTTGTGCAGGCGGCTGGAGGCGAGCCGCAGCACGCGCGTGGTCATGCCGGCATCGCGCAGGATCAGCGCGGCGAGGTCGGTGCCCGAGGTGTCGTCATCGCGCGCGCACTCGCTGATGCCCTGCGCCGTGCGCGCCAAGGCGGGCAACTGCTGCGCGAGCAGCGCTTTGGCCCAGCCGGCCGTGCCTTGCGGGAGTCCGCTGCGTTCCGAACCGGCCATGGGAGGGTCCTGCGGGCGGCACCCGCGCGAGGGGAGGACGCCCCGAGACTAGCCCTCCGAACGGCGCCCGACAGCGGCGACCTGTCAACCTCGGTGACAGGCCGCCGAAACGCCGATCGCGTCGCGTCCCGGCCTCAGGGGGCCGGTGTCCGCGGGTGCTTGATCTCGAACGGCGGCACCGCGTCGTCCGGGCTGAAGCCGAACACCGCGCCGTAGAACGCCAGCTCGGCCTCCTGAGCGCGGATGATGTTCTCCGCCTTGCGGAAGCCGTGCTGCTCGCCCTCGAACTCGAAGTAGGCGTGCATCACGCCCTTGGCGTCGAGCGCCTCGACGATCTTGCGGCTCTGGTCGGGCGTGACGATGCGATCCTCGGAGCCTTGGAACGTGATCAGCGGTTCGCTGAAACCGTCGAGGTGGAAGATCGGCGAGCGCGCGCGGTACAGCGCTTCGTCCGGCGGGCCGACCAGTGAGACGTCGTACTTGCTCTCGAACTTGTGGCTGGTGGCGGCGAGCCCGGCGATGTCGCTGACGCCGAAGTAGTTGGCGCCCGCCTTGAAGCGGTCGGTGAAGGCCAGTGCCGCGAGCGTGGTGAAGCCGCCGGCGCTGCCGCCGCGGATGGCCACCTTGTCCGCGTCGACCTTGCCCTGCGCCACGAGGAAATCCACGGCCGCCACGGCGTCCTGCACGTCGACCACGCCCCACTGCCCGTTGAGGCGCTTGCGGTAGTCGCGGCCGTAGCTGGTGGAGCCACCGTAGTTGACGTCGACGATGGCGAAGCCGCGGCTGGTCCAGTACTGGCGCGACAGCGAGAACGTCGGCTTCGACACCGAGGTGGGGCCGCCGTGGATGGTGACGATCAGCGGCGGCTTCTCGCCGTCCGGCCCGCGGAAGCCCGGGTTGGTCGGCGGGTAGTAGGTGGCGTGCGCGGTACGCGCCGCGCCGTCCGGGCCAGCGGCGGTCGGGAACTCGATGCGCTCGCCTACCGAGACGAGTTCGCGCGGGATGCCGAGTGCGTTCGGCTGGTGCAGGCGTTCGACCGCGCCGGTGGCCGGCGTCACCGCGAGGATGGCGCCTTCATCGGCGGCGGCCGCCGCGCTGGTGATGATCCGGCCTTGCGCATCGAGCGACACATCGCCGAAAGCGACGAAGGGCAGGTCGATCGCGCGGTAGGCGCCGCTGGCGAGGTCGAGTTCACCGAGTTCGTCGACGGCGTTGAGGCTGGTGCGCACATAGGCCTTGCCATCGCCGGCGAGCACGTAGGTCTGCATGCCGAGCGACCACAGCGCGCCGCCGAACTCGCGTTCCATCGGGGCCACGGCGCGCGCGGCGCTGCCGTCCCAGGCGTAGAGGTTCCACCAGCCGCTGGTCTCGTCGATGAAGTACAGCGTGCCGTCTGCGTCCCACTGCGGCTCGAGCACGGCGGTCTCGCCGCCGGCCACGCGCTGCGGTTCGCCCAGGGAGCCGTCGGCGGCCACCGCGGCCACGTGCAGCGTCGTGCGGTCCCACGGCATGTCCGGGTGGTTCCAGACGATGAAGGCGAGCTTCGCGCCGTCGGCGGAGAGCCGCGGATAACCGACGAAATCGGTGCCGGTGAACAGCACGGTGCCGGCCGCCGCCGTCGAGGCGGCATCGTGTGCGGCCAGCGCGTCGGCATCGGGGACGGTCACGCGCACGATCTCGTTGCGCTCCTCGCCGTTGGCCTGCTTCGTGGCCTCGGTGTGGTCCTCGCGCACGCAGACGAGCGCGCCGCGCGCGGCATCGACCACGCAATCGCTGTACTGGTACTTCTCCGGCGTGATCGCCACCGGCGCGGCCTCGCCCTGCTGCAGGTAGAGGCGCTGGTCGGCGAAGTTCGCGAAGACGATGCGTTCGCCCATCACCCAGTAGCTGCTGCCGCCGTACTCCTGCACGCGGGTGCGGACGCTGAAGCCCTCGGGCGTCAGCGTGGCGGGCTGGCCGTCGGCGCCGAGGGTGCGCAGCACCTGGCGGCCGCCCTCGTCCGGGCGGCTCTCACGCCAAAACACCTTGCCGTCGAAAACCCGCACGTCGCTGGTGCCGACCGCGGCGTTGGCGAGGTCGCCGGCGGCGATCGGGCTGGCCCAGCTGCCGAAGGGCGCCGCGGTGACGGGCAAGGGGCTGCCGCCTGCGGTGTCAGCGCCGCCCGCGCTGTCGCCACCCCCGCCCACGACACCGGTGCAGCCGGTGGCGAAGAGCCCGGTGCCCAGCGCCAAGGCGAGCGCGCGACGCGCGGGCAATGAACGCGGGAAGGACGAAGGCGAGGGGCGATGGGGTGACATGGAGGGTCCTCGGTAGTGAGGACCCCACTGTGCCAGAGCCGGGCCTCAGAGCCGCGTGCGCGAACGCAGCCAGCGCACCGCTTCCTCGCGGCAGCCCAACAGCTGCGCGGCCATGAACACCGACTCCACGCCGCCGCGGGCGCGCAGCCAGGTGTCGCGGTCCTCCCACACCCGACGCGCCCAGATCAGGGCGTCCTCGCCATCGAGGCGCGGCGCGGTGTCGCGCTCGCCGTCGAGGCGGGGCAGGGGGTTGGCGGCGGAGGTCCGGAAGTTCATGGATCCAGACTGCGCGCCCTCGGCCGACCCCACAGTCAGCCGTCGTCGGACGCTCGTGTACGAAAATGCTGACCCAGCCTCGCGACATCCACCGCTCATGGCCGCCCCGATCCACCCTTGCCAACGCTGTGGTGCCTGCTGCGCGGCGTTTCGCGTGGCCTTCCACTGGAGCGAGTCGGCGCCGCACTCCCCCTCGGGCCCCGACGAGGCGCTGACGGTGCAGGTGCGTCCTTTCGAGGTCGCCATGCGCGGCACCGAGGCCGGCACGGCCCTGCGCTGCGTGGCCTTGCAGGGCGACGTGGGGCGCGCCGTCACCTGCGCGATCTACGACCGTCGCCCTTCGCCCTGCCGGGCGCTGCAGGCCGCATGGGAGAACGGCGAGCCCAGCCCGCAATGCGACCGGGCACGGGCCCGCCACGGACTGCCACCGCTGACGCCGGCCGACTTCACGACGGGCGCGGGCTGAGCGCACACTCCGGCGACGCCGCCCCGTCGTGTGGCCGAGGAGCTGTGATGGCCGAGACGCCGACCCGCCGCCCGCCCATCACGGGACTCGTCCTCACCGGCGGCGGCGCGCGCGCGGCCTACCAGGCCGGCGTGCTGCGCGGCATCGAACGCATCCGCACGGAGTGCGGCGCCTCCCACGGCCCGACCGGCAACCCCTTCGCGGTGATGACCGGCACCTCCGCGGGTGCGATCAACGCCGCGGCCTTGGCGAGCTATGCCGACGAGTATCCGAAGGCGGTCGAACGCCTGCATCGCATCTGGCACGGCTTCCAAGCGCACCACGTGTACCGCGCCGACGCTTTCGGCGTGGTCCGCAGCGGCGCACGCTGGCTGACGCTGTTCACCGTCGGCTGGGCGGTGGCGCGCTGGCGGCGCGCCAAGCCGAAGTCGCTGCTCGACAACACGCCCTTGGCCGAGCTGCTGGCCGAGCTGCTGCCGCTGGAGCGCATCCCCTCGCTGGTGCAGCGCGGCGTGCTGCGAGCCTTCGCGGTCACCGCCTCGAGCTACACGGCCGGCACCCACGTCACGTTCTACGACGCGGCAGA
Organism: Silanimonas sp.; assembly: GCF_044377035.1. GTDB lineage: Bacteria > Pseudomonadota > Gammaproteobacteria > Xanthomonadales > Xanthomonadaceae > Silanimonas. Next base: position 56,285 of record NZ_JBILJW010000012.1, on the reverse strand, counting down.
CGCGCAGAAGCCGTGGGTGCGCTCGCAGCGTGTCGCCGTGCCGGGGCGCATCACACTGCCGCACCTGCTGGCCTCGTCCGCGATCCCCTTCGTGTTCCCCGCGCAGTCCTTGCCGTTCGACGGCCAGGACCACTGGTTCGGCGACGGCTCGATGCGGCAAACGGCGCCGCTTTCGTCGGCCATCCATCTCGGCGCCGATCGCCTGCTGGTGATCGGTGCGGGACGCCTGCACGAGCCGCCCGGCGAGAAGCGCGCCGCGGGCGGCTACCCGACGCTGGCGCAGATCGGCGGCCACGCGCTGTCGAACATCTTCCTCGATGCCCTTGCCGTGGACATCGAGCGCGCCCAGCGCATCAATGCCACGCTTTCGCTGCTGCCCGCCGAACTGCGCGCGCATTCCATGCTGCGGCCGCTGGAGATGCTGGTCATCTCACCCAGCCAGCGCCTCGACGATATTGCAGTGCGGCATATCGCCGCCCTGCCATCGCCCGTGCGCACCATGCTGCGTGCCGTCGGCGTCAGCCAGAGCATGGGCGAAGCGCGCGGCACCGGCGCCGGTGGCGGCGCACTGGCCAGCTACCTGCTTTTCGAGTCCGATTTCACCCGCGAGCTGATCGCCCTCGGCGAAGCCGACGTGCTGGCCCGTGCCGACGAGGTGCGGGCGTTCTTCCACTGGCCGGCCAGCGGCGTGGCGCTGCCCGGCGCCGCCTGAGGCCATCTGCTCACGTCGAATTAACCCCCGGCGCTTTCCCCCGGCGCCCCGGAACCGCGACAATGCCGGTTCACGCGCTCACTGGAGGCCCCATGTCGCACACGCCCACGCCGCCCGCCGGCGGCGAGAAGATCACCATCCAAGGCGGGAAGCTCCACGTCCCGAACCACCCGATCGTTCCCTTCATCGAAGGTGACGGCATCGGCCCGGACATCTGGCGCGCCTCGGTGCGCGTGCTCGATGCGGCCGTGGCCAAGGCCTACGGCGGCGCGAAGAAGATCCACTGGATGGAAGTGCTGGCCGGCGAGAAGGCCTTCAACCTGACGCAGAACTGGCTGCCCGACGCCACCGTCGACGCCTGCCGCGACTACCTCGTCAGCATCAAGGGCCCGCTGACCACGCCCGTTGGCGGCGGCATCCGCTCGCTCAATGTCGCGCTGCGCCAGATGCTCGACCTCTACGTCTGCCTGCGCCCGGTGCGCTGGTTCGACGGCGTGCCCTCGCCGGTGAAGCGCCCGCAGGACACCGACATGACGATCTTCCGTGAGAACACGGAGGACATCTACGCCGGCATCGAGTTCGAGCCGGGCTCGCCCGACGCGCAGAAGGTGCTCGACTTCCTCGCCAAGGAATTCCCGAAGCCCTTCGACAAGATCCGTTTCGGCACGCAGGCGAAGAACGATGCGTGGACGAAGCAGCTCGAGTCGATCGGTTCGCCGGCGCGTTCGCTCCCGGTGCAGGTCGGCATCGGCATCAAGCCGGTCAGCTACCTCGGCACCGAGCGCCTCGTGCACAGCGCCATCGGCTACGCGATCCAGAACAAGCGCAAGTCGGTGACGCTCGTCCACAAGGGCAACATCATGAAGTTCTCGGAAGGCGCCTTCCGTGACTTCGGTTACCACGTGGCCCGCGAGTTCTACGGCGCCGTGCCGCTGGACGGCGGCCCGTGGCACGTCATTCCGGAAGGCAAGCCGGGTGCCGGCCTCGTCATCAAGGACGCGATTGCGGATGCCTTCCTGCAGCAGATCCTGCTGCGCCCGAAGGACTACGACGTCGTCGCCACGCTGAACCTCAACGGCGACTACCTCTCCGACGCCCTCGCCGCGCAGGTCGGCGGCATCGGCATCGCGCCGGGCGCCAACATCAACTACGTCACCGGCCACGCGGTATTCGAGGCCACGCACGGCACCGCGCCGAAGTACGCCGGCCAGGACAAGGTCAACCCGGGCTCGGTCATCCTCTCCGGCGAGATGATGCTGCGCTACATGGGCTGGACCGAAGCCGCCGACGCCATCATCAAGGCGATGGACGGCGCGATCGGCAGCAAGCGCGTCACCTACGACTTCGCCCGCCTCATGGAAGGTGCGACCGAAGTGAAGTGCAGCGAGTTCGCCGACGAGATCATCAAGCATCTCTGATCGGAAACGCCGACATCGCGACACCAGAACGGGGCGCTCCATGCGCCCCGTTTTTTTTTGCTGCGTGCGCCACCGCACCGTCATTCCGAAGGGCCCAGCGCATCCTCCATCGACCGCCGCGATGCCTCCATCGGGCGCACCGGAGCCGCCCCCATGCTCGAGACCGTCGCCATCCTGCTCATCCTTCTGTGGGCCTTGGGCTACTTCACGGCCTACACGATGGGCGGCTTGATCCACCTGCTGCTCGTCATCGCCGTGGTGATCATCGTCATCCGGCTGCTGCGCGGACAGCGCGTATGAACCTCGTTTCCTTCCCCCCAGGAGTCTCCCCATGAATCCCCTCGAAAAGACCCTCGACAAGTCCAATGCCATCGTCACCGACCGCAGCGCACCGTCGCTGTCGATGGAACCGCTGATCGCCGATGTCCGCACCGCGATGTCGGACGCCGAGGCGCTGCTGAAGGCCACCGCGCAGCACGGCGGTGAAGCCCTCGACGGCATCCGTGCCCGCACGCGCGAGTCGATGCGCACCGTGAACCTGCGGATCGCCGATGCCCAGCAGGCCGTCGCCACGCAGGCGCGTGACGCGGCCAAGGCCACGGACCGCTACGTGCACCAGAACCCATGGACCGCCATCGGCATCGGTGCCGGCGTCGGCCTTCTGATGGGCTTCCTGTTGCGGCGCCGGTGAGCGAGGTGGTCGCGGACGGCGCATCTCTACCCCGTCGGCGCGGCCTGATGGCCGCGCTGGCAGACCTCGCAGCCACGATGGTGGCGATCGCGAAAACGCGGCTCGCCTTGATGGAAGTCGACCTCGACCAGGCGCTCTTGCGCCTGGTCGTTTTGTTGTCGTGGTGCGCCGCTGCGTTGTTCGCGTTCGTGTTGGCCGTCGCGGCCGGCTTGGCTGCCGCCGTACTCGCTGTCGCCAGCGAGGACCGGGTCGCCGTGCTCGTCGGCGCGGCCTTTGTCCTTCTGCTCCTCGGGGCGGCCTCCGTGGCCGTGGCCCTGGAGCGCATTCGCCGCGCGCCGCGCTGGTTCGCGGCCACGCTCGAGGAACTGGGCAAAGACCAAGCCATCCTGCGCGCCTCGCCGCCATGAGCTCGCGTTTGGCGGTTCGTCAGGGCGAGCTCGCGGCGCAGGCCCAAGCCCAGCGCATCCAACTCGCCGTCCAGTGCGTCCAATGCTCGGGCCCGCTGCGCACGGCCGATCGCGTCATGGCCGGCGTGGACTTGGCCCGGCGGTATCCGATCGTGAGCCTGCTCGCCCTGCTGCTCGCGATCCGGCTGTGGGCGCCTGCGCGCAAGCTCGGGCTGTTTCCGCTGTTGGGCCTGATCGCGAGGCGTTGGATGGCGGCATGAGACGACCTGCCAGCGACAGACCAAGGATCGCCAACGACGACGGGGCCCTGCAAAGGGCCCCGTCCGATCGCACCGGCAGCGGCAATCCGCCGCCAGTCTGTCCCTCAGTCCTGGCGTTTCGCCTCCGCCAGCGCGGCATCGCGGTCGGCAATGGCCCGTGTCTCCTCCACCGCACGCGTTGCATCGACCTCGCTCTTGCAGGCTGTCCGGTCGACGCCGCCGAGGGCCTCGCACTTCTCCATGGCCACACGCGCTCGGGCGTCCGCTTCCTTCGTCGCGAGGGTGAAGTTCGCTTCCGCCCTCTCGGCGAGGACGTCCGCGGTCGCGGAGCCCATGTCGTCCTGCGCGTCGATCATGGCCTCGTCGCGCTTCTGTTCCGCATCGACGAGTTCCTCGTCCGCCTCCTCCATGGAGACCGCCGCTTCGTCGCGGGCTTCGGCAATGTCATCGCTGGCTTCCGCGCGTTCGGTGGCGAGGTCTTCCGCAGCGTCCGAGCGCGATTTCTGGCATCCGGCCGAGAGCACGAGTGCCAAGCCGATGATCGGGATCAGGGTCGTTCTCACAGGAATGCTCCTTCGCGGCCGTCGTCTTTCTTTTCGTCGGCCATGTGCTGCTCGGCTTCGTCCTGGATCTTGTCGCCGACGGCTTCGGTGTCCTTGCCGACGCCGCGCATCGTGTTGCACGCGCCCAGCATCAGCGTGGCCGCCAAGGCCAGGCCGATCATCAGGACGTTCCGGGGGTGGGGGGATCGGGGGGTCATGGCAGGCTCCGCTGGTCGAGGGGAGGCCAGCATTGCCTCAATCCGGGCCCGCGTCGGTGCGGCGCCACACACACGCCTGTGTTCGATACCGCACATAGGACACGAGGAGGGGGGCGTATGCTCGATGGGCATGCCCAACGCCCCCCGACCCGAACGGAACCACCTCCTCGATGCCTTGCCCGATGCGGTGCGGCAGCGCCTGTTTCCGAAACTCGAACGCGTGCCGCTCCCGCTCGGGAAAGTGCTCTACGAGTCCGGCGATACGATGCGCTACGCCTACTTCCCCACGGACAGCATCGTCTCCTTGCTCTACGTGCTGGAAGACGGCGCCTCCGCGGAGATCTCGGTGGTCGGCAACGAAGGCATGGTCGGCGTCGCGCTGTTCATGGGCGGCGCCAGCACGCCGAGTCGCGCGGTGGTGCAGAGTGCGGGCTGGGCCTATCGCCTCGCCGGCCCAGTACTGATGGAGGAGTTCAATCGCCACGGCGATCTGCTCCTGTTGCTGCTGCGCTACACCCAGGCGCTGCTCACCCAGATGGCCCAGACCGCGGTCTGCAACCGCCACCATTCCATCGACCAGCAGCTCTGCCGTTGGCTGCTGCTCTCCGTTGATCGTCTCGACGGCCCTGTTCTCCAGATGACGCAGGAGCTGATCGCCAACATGCTGGGGGTGCGCCGCGAGGGCGTCACCGAAGCGGCGGGCAAGCTTCAGAAACAGGGGCTGATCGAGTACAGCCGTGGGCACATCACCGTGCTGGATCGCCCGGGGCTCGAGGCGCGCTGCTGCGAGTGCTACGCCGTCGTCAAGCACGAGTACGACCGCTTGTTGCACTACGTGCCCTCAAGCGTTCCGCACACGCCCGCCCGCTAGGCGGGAGCGTCGTCGACCATCGCTGCGTGGCGTAGCGCACCGATGTTCTTCCACGGGAAGCGCAGTCTCGATGTCCGGCCCACGCCGGCCCGCCGCCTCCTGGCCCGGGAACCCCTATCGAGACCCCCCCATGACCACCTCAAAGAACACGCATGAAGTCCCCGCCAAGGGCGCAATGCCGCAGCCCACGCCGGCGTTCAATCTCCCCGATGGCGAGGCGCTCTCCCACGCCGCCGCCGCGGCCCCGACCGCTGCCAAGGGCGACGATGCCCTGATGGGCCAGCCGTCCGACATCACCGCGAAGTCGAAGGGCGGCCGCGGCCCGTGGAGCACCCAGGTGGGTGCGGCACGCGCGGAATGGACCAAGATCAGCGCCGACGAACTGCTGAAGACCAACGGCCAGGCGGCCGATCTCGCGTCGCTCGTCGAGAAGCGCTACGGCGTCAAGCGCTCGGAGGCCGACGGCCAAGTGGCGCGATTCCTCGCGCGCCACACCGTCTGACGCTGTGCCCTCCACGAACGCCCGGGTCGGTCGGATGAAGACCTATGGACATCGTCGGCGCGTTCCTGTGCGGAGCGCGCCCTGTCCCGGCGAACGGGAGGAGCGTCGCGCCACGAGTCCGGCGCTGCGCTGCGATCGAAAGACGCCGGGTGGCGTCTGCAGAAGCCCGTGGAGCAGTCTGGAGCCGATTCGATGACCGCCGAGCACGAGGGGGTCCATCCGCTGCCGCGGGTGGGCCCCGTACCGATGATTCACTGGGAAAACGGACGGGCGTGCGCCGGCCCTCGGCCGACGCGCCCCGTCGTGTTGCCCGAGAGGGCGATCGCCCCGAGTGAAGAGGCGCTTTCCGCCCAGCCCCCACTGTCGCGAGGTTCCGGCGACGCCTGACGGAGGGCGTCCCTCCTCCGATGCCCACGAGGAAACGCCCTTGGCCATCCCGAAACCTTCGCGTCGTGGCAACGCCCTGTTGGGCCAGTTGCCTCGCGCCCTCGGCGAGCGGTTCCTGGCGCAATGCGACGAGGTTGAACTGACCGTCGACGAGCCCTTGGTCTTCGCCGGTCGGCGCCATCCCCAAGTCCACTTCCCGCAGGGCGGCCTGATCGGCTTGCTCGCCCACGTGCACGGGCATGAGGCGCTGGAAGTCGCCGTGATCGGCCGCGAAGGCGTCGATGGCGCGATGCTGGCCTTGGGTGGTGCGCCGTCGGCGACGCGCTCCGTCGTCCTCGTCGGAGGTCGCGCATGGCGGATCGGCGTGCCGCGATTCCGCGCCGAGCTGGACGCCAGTGCGACCCTGCGGCAGCTCGTGGACCAGTCGGTGACGCGCCTGTTCGCGCAGGTCGCGCAGGCCGTTCCCTGCACGCGCTTCCATTCGCTGCCCTCGCGCCTCGCGCTATGGCTGCTGCGCGCGCAGGACCGGTTGGGAGGCTCGGAGCTCCGCTTCACCCACCTGCGCCTCGCCGCGCTGTTGGGCGTGCAGCGCAGCGCCGTCACGATCGCTGCGGGGCAACTGCATCGCGCCGGGATCATCCGCTACGCGCGCGGCGAGCTGCAGATCCTCGACCGCGATCGCCTCGAGGCTGCCGCCTGCGCCTGCTATGCCGTCGGCCGTCGCCAGCGCGCGCGCGTCATGCCCTGAAGCGTCGCGCGGCGTCTCAGGAGTCGCGGCCGCCGAGCACGTCCAAGGCCCAGGCGGTCGCCCCGGCCTCGTCGTCGAAGCCACGGAAGGGAACGTCGATGGCGGCGTAGATCGCCGTGATTCTCGGCAACATCAGCGCCCAGCCCTCGACCTCGCCGTCCTTCACCCAGGCCGCGCCGATCTGTCGGGACGGGCCGAGCCTTCGGCTGCGCACGCTGGTGTCCAGCGCCGCCCACGCGTCGGGCGGGGCGAGGATGCTGCGGCTCATGCGCGCGATCACCACGAAGCGCCCGCCGGGTTCGACGCCCGCCACCAGTTGCGCCATGCGCCGCGCGTAGGCGGCCACGGCCTCGACGTTGAATGGGCCTGCGCCAGCGGCGCGGATGATCGCGCCGTCCTTCACCACCTCGATATCGCCGTGGGCGGGGAACGGTCCCGTTCCGGGTTCGGAAGGCTCTGGCACGAAGGACTCGCCCGTGACGTGGGGAGGCCGAGACTAGCGCGTTGGCTCAGCCTAGGGCGTCGTCGAGGTGTCGACGCGCCCAGGTTTCGGCCGCCTGGCCCGCCTTGCCACGCCCGTAACGCGGGTCTGCGCAACCTTCACGCCTCTTCACGTCACGAGGTCCCGCCATGCGCCGCTCCCTGCTCTGCATCGCCCTGCTTGCCGCTGTCGCTGCTCCCGCCGCTTTCGCGCACAACCACGGCGGCGACGCCAAGCCGATGGATGCCGCCGCCCACGACGCGCACGAGCAGGCCAAGGCCGCCCTCGATGCCGCGATCGCCGGCGAGTGGCGCACGCCCGCCAACGTCGCCCGCGACGGGTTCCGCCATCCTGGGCCGACGCTGAGCTTCTTCGGCCTGCAGCCCGGCATGACGGTGGTGGAAGTCAGCCCCGGCAGCGGCGCGTGGTGGACGGAGATCCTCGCCCCGTGGATCAAGCAGGGCGGCGGGACCTACGTGGCTGCGATCACCGATCCGGCGAAGGCCAGCTCGGATCGCGCCCGCGAGTACTTCACCGCGGACAACGCCAAGTTCCGCGAGCATCTCGCCAAGTCGCCCGGGCAATTCGAAGGCGTGAAGTTCGTCGAAGTCGATCCGGCCACCCCGGTCTACGGTGCCCCCGGTTCCGCGGATGCCCTGCTCACGTTCCGCAACCTGCATGGCTGGATGCGCAATGGCCAGGCCGAAGCCCAGATGAAGGCGTTCTTCGACGTGCTGAAGCCGGGCGGCGTGCTGGGCCTCGAGCAGCACCGCGCCAACGCCGACGTGCCGCGCGAGCAGATCAACGGTTACGTCAGCGAGGCCCAGGTGATCGCGCTCGCCCAAGGCGCCGGCTTCGTGCTTGAGGAGCGCAGCGAGATCAACGCCAATCCGAAGGACACGAAGGACCACCCGAACGGCGTGTGGACCCTGCCGCCGAACCTCAACGTCCCGGAAGGCGAGGACAAGGCGAAGTACGAGGCCATCGGCGAGTCCGACCGCATGACCCTGCGCTTCCGCAAGCCGGCGGCCTGAGCAGGAAACTGAACGCGGGGCGCCTTGCCCGGAAACCGCCCGATCCGCCCATGGTGGAAGCCGGGTGAAGGCGCCTAGACTCCTTTCACGCCGCCCCGCCCGGGGCGGCGAGCCCCCAAGGAGACCCCCGATGCGTCGTTTCGCGCTTGCTCTCGCCACGCTCACCTTCGCCGGCCTCGCGGCCGCCGCCCCCGAAACCATCCGCGTCGGCCAGACCGTGCAGGGTGAGCTCACCGCCAACGACTCGCCGCGCGACGACGGTGGCGTGAGCCGCGACTACAAGGTCGAAGCCAGCACCGGCCAGTTCCTGATCGTGTCGGTGACCTCGGAAGACTTCGATGGCGTCGTGACGGTGTTCAACCCGGACCGCACCAAGGCGATCGAGAACGACGACCGCGCCGACGGCAACCTCAACCCGCTCGCCGTGGTCGAGACCGCGCAGGACGGCAGCTACACGATCCGCGTCGGTTCGCTGGGCAGCGGCGACGAGTCGATGGGCAAGTTCACGCTGAAGGTGATGGCGTTCTCGGAGTAATCCGCGAGCTGCGCAGGTAATCCCCCGCCCGCCCCTCGTTGAGCGGGCGGCTGTAGAGGAAGCCCTGGAACAGGTCGCAGTCGAAGCCCGCGAGGCGCTTCGCCTGCGCCTCGTTCTCCACGCCCTCGGCGACCACGCCGAAACCCAGGCGATGGGCCAGGGCGATCACGCCGGCGCACAGGCTGGCGTCGCGACGATCGCGGTCGACGTGCTGCACGAACACGCGGTCGAGCTTGAGCTGGTGCACCGGCAGGTGGCGGAAGTGCGCCATTGATGACCAGCCGGTGCCGAAATCATCGATCGACAGCCGCGCCCCCGCATCGCGCAGCGCGCGCAGCCGCGCGATCGCTTCGTCCGGTGCGTCCATCAGCATGGCCTCCGTCACCTCCAGCTCCAGCCGGCCGGGGCCAAGACCATGCTCGCGCAGCAACTGGCGCAGGCGCTCGGGCAGTGCCGGATCGCGCAGCTGGCCCGGGGACAGGTTCACCGACACCGAGACGGCGCCAAGCCCGGCGGCCTCCCATACCGCCATCTGCCGGCAGGCCTCCGTCATCACCCAGCGCCCGAGCAGCGGCGCTAGGCCGAGCTCGCTGAGCCGTGGGATGAACTGGCCCGGCGGCACCAGGCCGCGCGTCGGATGGCGCCAGCGCACCAGCGCTTCGAAACCCTCGAACCCGCCGTCGGGGCATCGCACCTTCGGCTGGTAGTGCAGTTCGAAATCACCGGCCGACACCGCGGCTCGGAGTTCCTGGGCCAGTGCGTCATCGACGGAGGGCGCGGTGCTCGGTGCGGGGTCGGTCATGGGCGGCTCGGAAGGGGGATCAGGCGTCGCCGGTCTGCAGGCGCCAGAGCGCAGCGTACGCCCCGTTGCGCGACAGCAATGCGTCGTGCGTGCCGGACTCGATGATGCGGCCATGCTCCAGCACGTGGATGGCGTCAGCGTGTCGCACCGTGCTCAGCCGATGCGCGACCACCAGCGTGCTGCGGCCCTTCGCATGCGTCGCGAGCGAGCGCTGGATCGCGGCTTCGGTTTCGTTGTCGATGGCCGAGGTGGCCTCGTCCAGCACCAGCACCGCCGGATCGCGGTACAGCGCGCGGGCCAGCGCGATGCGCTGGCGCTGCCCGCCCGAGAGCCTCGCACCGCGTTCGCCCACTTCGGAGGCGTAGCCAGCGGGCAGGGCGGCGATGAAGTCGTGCGCTGCCGCGGCGCGGGCGGCGGCCTCGATGCGCGCGGCGTCCGGCGCGGCGTCGCCGTAGGCGATGTTCTCGGCCACCGTGCCGTCGGTGAGGAAGGGCTCCTGCGCGACGTAGGCGAGCTGGCGGCGCAGGGAGCGCGGATCGACGTCGGCAAGGTCGCGGCCGTCGAGGGTGATGCGTCCGCGCTGCGCCTCGAGGAAGCCGAGCAGCCGCTTCAGCAGGGTGCTCTTGCCGGCGCCCGTGGCGCCGACCAAGGCCACCGTCTGGCCGGGGCCGACATGGAAGCTCACGTCGTCGATCGCCACCTGGCCTTGGTAGGCATGGCGGACATGCTCGAAGGCGAGCGCGCCCTGCGGACGCGCCGCGATGCGACCCGGCGGCGGCGCTGGCACGGGGCTGTCCAGCAGGTCCATCACCCGCTGCACCGAGGCCATCGAGCGGTTGTAGAGGTCGGTCATCTCGGCGAGGCGCGTGAGCGGCCACAGCAGGCGCTGCGTCAGGTACACCAGCGCGGCATAGCTGCCGGCGCCGAGCTGGCCCTGCAGCACGAGCCAGCCGCCATAGAGCAGGGTCACGGCGAAGCCCGCGAGGACCGCCATGCGGATCACCGGCGTGATCGCCGCGGCGAAGCGGATGGCTTCGGCATTGGCCTGCCGGTACGCGTCCGACGCCGCTCGCACATGGGCCAGCTCGGCCTCCTCGGCGGTGTAGGCCTGGATTGTCACCATGCCGGCGAGGTTGTTGTCGAGACGCGCCGAGACCGTGGCGGCGGCCTCGCGCGCCGCGGCATAGCGCGGCTGCAGGCGACGCTGGAACCAGAACGCACCGATGAGGATCAAGGGCACCGGCAGCAGGGCCAGCGCGGCGAGGCTGGCCGTCATGGCGAAGAAGAACACGCCCACCATCAGCGAACCGACGACCACCTGGATCAGCTCGTTCGCGCCGGTGTTGAGGAAGCGCTCGACCTGGTTCACGTCCTCGTTGAGCACGGCCATCAGGCGGCCGCTGCGGGCTTCGGAGATCGCCGCCGGCGGTTGCTTCTGCAGGTGGGCATAGGCGTCGAGGCGCAGCTCGTGCTGCAGGTCCTGTGCGAGGCCGCGCCACTTCAGCGCGAGCAGGTACTCGAACAGCGATTCCAGCACCCAGATCGCGATGGTGATGGCGGTGAGCGCGACGAGCTGCTGCATCGGGTCGGTGATGCCAAAGCGCGCAATGAAGCTCGCCTCGCGGTTCACCACCACGTCGATGGCCACGCCGATGAGCAGCTCGGGCAGCACGTCGAAGATCTTGTTGAGCACCGAATAGACGGTGCCGAGCACGGCGTTGCGGCGGTACGCGCTGGCGTAGCCGTAGAGGCGGCGAAGAGGGTGCATCGGGGGCTCCGCGAAGGCAGCCCCGGAGTGTACGGCGGGGTCGTGGCGACGGCGCGGCCGCAGAATGCGTCGCGGCTTCTTGACGATGCGATGCCGCAGGCGCCCAATCCGCGCACGCCTTGGGGGAGAGCGCCATGCTGTCGATCCGTCGTGGCGACGCGCTGTGCGTCGCGATCCTTGCCGCCTTGGCCGTGGCCGCGCCGCCGGCACGGGCCCTGCCCGGTGCCACGGGCTATCTCCTCGCCGCGACCTTGGCCGCGGGCGCCCAAGAGGACGACGCCTTCGAGGACGATTTCGGCGATGACGCCTTCGAAGACGACACGGCCTTCGAAGACGACGAAGCGTTCGAGGACGACGAGGCCCTTGCCGACGAAGACGAGGACGCCGCGGAAGACGAGGACGAGGACGCCGACGCGACCGACGAAGAGGAGATGGCCTTCGTCGAGGACTACGAGGACGACTCGTGGGCGCCGGAACTGGCGGAAGACGAGTCGGACGACGCCATTCCCTTCGACGACAGCTACGGCGATGACGCGTCGTTCGACGTGGAAGCGGTGGCCGGGCCCGACGGCGTGGTGGAGGACACCGGGCAGCGCGATGGCGAGGACGGCGTCTCGGCCGGGCAGATGCTGTCACTGAGCCTCGGCGGGGCGCCTTCGGGCGGCCGGCCCTCTGCCGGGTCTTCGTCGCCGGGCCGGGATGTGCCCTACGCCTTCGGTGGTCGTCCGGTGGCGGCCAGTGCCGTCCCGTGGCAGGCGCAGATCTTCAATCCGAATCGCGCCCCGAATCCGCAGGCGCCTTATCCCGAATGGGTTCGGCAGCATTACTGCGGCGGCGTGCTGATCGCCGACGATTGGGTGCTGACGGCCGCCCATTGCATCGACCAGGCGAAAGTGGCGTTGGGCTTCAAGGTGCGCCTCGGCGCGCAGGACATCTCGTCGGGCGACGGCATCGTTTATCGCATTGATCACATCGTTCGGCACTCGCAGTACGACGCCGGCAGCCAGGACCTCGCAAGTCCGCCGAACATGTACGCGAACGACATCGCGCTGCTGCGCATCGCGCCTGACGGCGCGCCCCAGCGTCGCGATCCGGCCTTGATCCGTCCGATTCCGCTCAATCGCACGCCGCTCGATGACGGCGAGCCGGTCTCGGCCACTGGTTGGGGGGCCGTCGGCCAAGGCAACGCCAACATCAACAGCGCGGTGCTGCTGCGCGTCGACCTGCGGCTGATGGGGCAGCGCACCTGCGAGAGCCGGCCCGGTCGCGGCGGCGGCAAGGTGCATCCCAAAGTGTTCTGTGCCGCGAATCCGAAGCAGTCGACCTGCGGCGGCGACAGCGGTGGCCCGGTGGTGCGGACCAATGGCACGCCGGTGTTGGCCGGCTTGGTGAGTTGGGGCAGCGACCGCTGCGGCGGCGATGGGCGGCCGAGCGTCTACACGCGCATCGACCAGTACCTCGACTGGATCGACCAGGCCATGCGCCTGCCGCCGACGCGCAACAGCCTGCCTTGAGGCATTGCCGGGAGCGGCGACGGAACCTCCGCCGCCGCTCTCGTGTTCCGCAAAGAACGGATCAGACCTTATCGCCGCCCGAGTGCGGCGTGTCCGTCTCTTCTTCCATCGTTTCGCCCTCGGCCGGCGGTGCGGCGTTCGGGTCGGTACCGTCGGCAGCGGGCGCGGCCGGGTCGGTCATGGTGTCGGTCGGCGCGCTCGCATCGACGGCGGGTTCGGCCGGCGGCGGGGGCGGTTCGACTGCAGCGGGCTCGGCGACGGGTTCGGCCGCGGGAGCGGGGGCCGCGGGCTCTTCAGCCTTGCAGCCGGTGAGCAGGGCGGTTCCGAGGACAAGGGCGAGGCTGGCGACGACGATCGGCTTCACGGTGCACTCCTTGTGGATGGGGCTGAACGGCTTTCGGCCGCGACCGAGGCTAGCAGAAGGGTCCGGCAAACTCTGCTGCGCTGCGGCAGGGCGGCTCAGGCGACCGGCAGATCGAAGCCGAGGCGCTCGAGCAGGGCCTTGAAGCGGGCATCGCCGCGCAGCGGATCGAGGAACGGGTCGTTCCGCGCGTAGATCAAGCCCGAGTCGCGGAGTGCCTGGGCACGTTCGAGGGCATCGAAAGCCTCGTCGATCGCCCGGGCCTCCGCCAGCCCCTGCGCCTGCTGGTAGAGCACGCGGTCTCCGAGGGTGCGCAGCTCGCCCATGGCGGCGTCGGCCTCGTCGTTCCGCCCGGCACGTCGATGCGCCACCGCCAGCCCGGCGAAACGCATGTCGGCGACCGGCTCCTTCGCATAGGCCTCGAGGGCGCCGTCGAGATCGCCAAGGTTCAGGCGCGAATCGCCGATGGCGGCGTGCGCCCGCGTGAGTTTCGGGTTCATCGCCAGCGCTTTCTCCAGTGGCGGGATGGCGTCGGCGAAGCGCCCTCCGGCGTAGGCGATGCCGCCGGCCGCGCGGTGGATCAGCGGATTGAGCGGGTCGCGGACCAGTGCCGGCTCCAGCGCGTCGCGCGCTTCGTCGTGGCGACCGCAGCGCGCGGCGTACTGCGCGAAGCGCGTGAGCACCGTCGCCTCGCCGGCGCCAAGCCGGCGCGACTCCTGGAAGGGCTCGCGTGCGCCGCGGGCGTCGAGCTGGCCCTGGAAACGCGTAAAGCCCAGCGTCGAGTGGGCTTCGGCGAGTGCAGGGGCGAGCGCGATGGCGCGCTCGGCGGCCGTGACGGCCTCGGCGTAAAGGCGCACGTTCTCGTCGGGGCTGCCGTACTGGTTGGCGATGGTGGTCAGCGAGCGTGCGCGTGCGGCGTGTGCGGCGGCGAAGTTCGCATCGGCCGCCAGCGCGTCGTCGAAGGCTTGCAGCGCGGCGCGCTCGGAGGCTTCGTCGGAGCTGAGGTCGTAGAGCGAGCGGCCGCGCAGGTAGGCGTCGAGTGCCGTCGGGTTCGAGGTGCCGCCGACGGCCGCGAGGCCGTCGCGATCGTCGCGATCGCCACCGACGAAGGCGCTGAGCCGGTCGGCCACGGCGTAGGCGATCTCCGTCTGCACCGCGAAAACGTCGGTGAGTTTCTTGGTGAAGGTCTCCGACCAGCTGTCGAACCCGGTCTGCCCTTCGACCAGACTGACCGTGACGCGCACCGTGTCGTCCTGTCGCTGCACCGTGCCCCGCAGCAGGTAGGAAACCCGCAGTTCATTGGCGATCTCGGTGGCGTCGCGCTGGTCGGTTGCGAAGCGGCTGGAGGAACTTTTCGCCATCACGCGAAGCGCGAGGTTGCGCGTGAGCGTGCTGCGCACTTCCTCGGACAGCCCGTCGGAGAAATAGGCCTGCGCGGCGTCGCCGCTGAGGTTGTCGAAGGGCAGCACGGCGACGCTGTTGTCGATGACCACAGCGCTGCCGCCGGCGAAGTGCCGCCACGCGTAGAGCCCACCGCCAAGCACCGGCACGGCGGCGAGGGCGCCCAGCACCAGCCGTCGCCGCATGGCATTGGCAGGCAGTTGCCCGTGTGGCGCGAGGGGGTCGTGGCCCGCCGACACCGCCCGCACGGGTTCGGGTTTCGCGCCACTGCCCATCGCGGTGACGGCGCGAACCAATGCCTGCAGCGGGGCCTCGTCGTTGCCTTCGCGCCAGTGCACGAGATTGACGGTCTGGTATTGCCGGAAGCCCAGCGGCGACGGCGTGTCGTCGAGCGAGGCCGGGACCAGCTTGCGCAGGTCACGGCCGCGCGCCGCTTCGTCGAGCACCCAGTCGGATTCGATCGAGCGTGCGGACCACAGCACCACCACGGCGTCGGCACCTTCGAGCGCGCTCTCGATGCGCTTGGCGAAGGCCGCACCGCCTTCGATCAGATGGTCCCACCACACGTCGAGTCCGGCCGCCGTCAGCGCGGCGGCGAGCCGCGCGGCATCGGCTTGGTCGCTGCGGCAATAGCTGAGGAAGACGGTGCTCATGCGCCCGACAGGGGTTGTTGTTCGAGGGGACGTTCGCGGTGCATCAGGATCCATTCGGCGTGCTCCTCGAGCGCGGCCTCCCCGAGTGCCTCCAGCACCTGCCGCTGCTTGGCGGGCGTCGGGTCGCGGGCGATGCGCTCAGCGGCGGCGCCGAACACGCGGGCCATGAAGCGGTACTGCTTGATGAGTTCCTTGTCGGCCAGCTTGTACGAGTAGGCCTCGCGCACGCCGGCGAACAGGGCAGCCACACCGGTGGTCACCAGCAGCAGCTTTACGGTCAGCGCCTCGAACCATGCGCCGAACACGACGAGCACGATCGCGCCAGTGAGGCTGAGCAGCAGGCTGGCGCGGCCGAGCAGGCGCGTGTGCCGGTACATGCGTTCGCGGTCGGTGGCGCGGCGGCGGAAGTAGCCGAGCTGGCCGTGCGGACCGCCATCGCCGACCCAGTGCGTGATCACCCACTGCAGTCCGACATCGTTGGCGCGGCGCTCGCCGCCCAGCGCGACGGCGCGCATGGCGTGGCGGATCCAGCCGAGCTCGACGTCCTGCTTCTGCAGGAAGCTGTCGTAGGCGAAGCCGACCCGGTGCGAGGACGGCACGCTGGCGATGGCCCAGTAGGCCTGCACGCGCAGGCCCTCGGCCAGCACGCGGTAGTCGAGGTAGCGGCGATGCCAGGAGCGCCGGTTGCCCAGCCAAGCCACCGCGGCGCCGGTGGCGAACAGGCCGAGGATCGCGCCCATCAGCAGCGGGTGGGCGACGAATTCGGCATAGGTCATCAGCAGCAGGCCGGTGAGCACGGCCAGTACGTGCAGCAGGGCCATGCTGTGGTGCACGCGCTGGCGGAAGTGGAGGGCCAGCCAGTCGGCGCGGCGGTAGAGCGCATCGATCCGTGGCAGCGATCCCCGCGCCGGCGCGATCTCGGGTGGCGGCAGCAGGCCGTGGCCCTCGCGTTCGATGTCCTCGGCATAGAGGCGCGAATCGGCGTTGAACTCGCCGAGCTGGTCGAACAGTCGCACGTAGCCGTCCGGCATCGGGCCGTTGCCGGCACTCCGCGCCCCGCGCGTGAGCCAGTGGGTGCCGAGCGCACCGTCCGCGGTGGCGCCGCTGCGCGTGCGCGAACAGACGATGTGGAAGGCGAGGTCGCTGTCGTCGTCGGCCAGCAGGTTGGGCGGGGCATCCACCCGGCCCAGCCCCGGCATCTCGCCGTGCAGGTGGTAGCGCACCACGTCGCTGGTGCCGCCCGCGGCATCGCTGGCGGTGCCATCCCAGAGCGCGAGCAGCACCTGGCAATGCGAGGAGATGAACACGCCCAACTGCGCGTACTGGCGGTCGCGCGCGGGGCCGGGCAGGCACACCGAGGCGGCGTCGTTGCCATCGGCGAGCGGCAGATGGATGGCTTGTGCGGAAGCCAGCAAGGCGTCGAGCTCGGCTGCCGATTCGGGCGAGGTGCAGTCGCGCCGGTACTCCTCCAGCGGCAGCGGCAGCGGCGCCACCAGGGGCAGGCCGAGCGCCAGCGCGCGCCGCGCCACCAGCCGGTCGCCGCCTTCAGCCAAGCCCGACATCACCGCCACGGGGAGATCGGGGTGCAGGCTTTGCATCCGCTGCAGGAAGGCATCGACGGCGGCTTCGAGGGAAGGCACTTCCTCGGGCACGAGATCGCGATGCGCGGTGACGCCGACGATCAGGCAGGCCGCCATCGGCAGGACGGCGGCCTCGCCGGGGCCGGGTGCCGGCGTGGCGGAGCGGTCGCTGGCGCGCTGCATCGAGGTCGGCATGGCCATGCAGCCTACACCGCGCCGATACACTGGAGGGCATGCTCGTGGCCTTCCACAAACCGATGAACGTGCTTTGCCAGTTCACCGACCGCAGCGTCCCGCCGCGGCCGACGCTGGCGGGGTTCGGGCTGCCGAAAGGCGTCTACGCCGCGGGGCGGCTGGATTTCGACAGCGAAGGCTTGCTGTTGCTCACCGACGATGGCGCCCTCGTGGCCGCGATCGGCTCGCCGAAGTTCGACTGGCCGAAGACCTACCTCGTGCAGGTCGAGGGCACGCCCACCGACGAGGCCTTGCAGCGCCTTCGCGACGGCCTCGAGCTCAACGACGGCCCCACGAAGCCGGCCGAGGTCGCGCTGATCGAAGCACCCGCGTGGCTGCCGCCGCGCGATCCGCCGGTGCGCGTGCGCCAGACCGTGCCCGACGCGTGGCTGCGGCTGGTGATCCGCGAAGGCCGCAACCGCCAGGTGCGGCGCATGACCGCCGCGGTGGGCCTGCCCACGCTTCGGCTGGTGCGCGAGGCCATCGGCCCCTACACGCTGGAGGGTCTGGCCGCGGGGCAATGGCGCGAGGCGGCGGCGCCAGAGCTGCCGGCCCGCCTTCGCCGAAGCGGGGCGCCGCGCGTGGCGACGCACAGCACGCGCGGTTCGTCCCCCGAAGCAGGCTCCGGTCCTTCGCGCTCCGCGGCGCGGCCCGGCCTCATCCGGCCCTGGAAGCGCGACGGGCGCTGAGCCGCGTCGCGCCCCGGCTCAGGGCGTCGCCGCCGAATCCGCTGGGCGCTGGTACACCGGCGCGCCGTCCACCCAGGTGGAACGCACCACGAGCTTTGGCACGGCCAAGGCGTCGATCGCCGAGGGGTCGGCATCGAGCACGACGAAGTCGGCCCGGTAGCCTTCGGCGAGACGACCGATGTCGCCCTCGCGACGATTGGCGAACGCCGCGTCGGCGGTGAAGCCGGCCAAGGCCTCCACCATCGTCAGGCGTTCCTGCGGCTGCCAGCCGCCCAGCGGCAGGCCTTCGAGGTCCTGGCGCGTCACCGCCGAGTAGAGGCCGAGGCGCGGGTCGACCGATTCCACGGGGAAATCCGAGCCGAGCGCGAGGCGGGCGCCGCCGTCGCGCAGCGTCTTCCACGCATAGGCGCCGCGGATGCGCTCGGCACCGACTCGGGCCTCGGCCCAGGGCATGTCCGAGGTGGCGTGCGTGGGCTGCATCGAGGCGATGACGCCGAGTTCGGCGAAGCGCGGCAGGTCTTTCGGCGAAACCACCTGCGCGTGCTCGATGCGCCAGCGATGGTCGACGGTGGCCGCGTCCGGGCCCAGCACCTTGGCGTAGCCATCGAGCACGAGGCGGTTGGCGAGGTCGCCGATGGCGTGCGTGGCGGCTTGCAGCCCGCAGCCCTTCACCTTCGCGAGCAAGGCGTCGAGCGCTTCCTGCCGCATCAGCAGCAGGCCGCGGTGGCCGGGTTCGTCGCTGTAGTCGGCGATCAGCGCGGCGCCGCGGCTGCCCAGCGCGCCGTCCATGTAGACCTTCACCCCGCGCATCGCGAGGCGCCCGCCGTCGTGCACGTACGGACCTTGCGCGCAGCGGTCCGCCAGCGCGTCACGATCACCGTCGGCATAGGCCTCGACGCGAAGGCTCAAGCGGCCTTCGTCGGCGAAGCGCGTGTACAGCGCCAGGTCCGCGCGCGAGACGCCCATGTCGTGCACGCCCGTCAGCCCACTGGCGGCCGCGGCGGCCAGCGCGCGCTCGAAGGCTTCTTCGCGCAGCGCTTCGGACGGTGCCGGCACCGCCGCGTCGATGAACGCCGCCGCCGCATCGATGAACACGCCCGTGGCCTTCTCGCCGTCCCGCAGGATGCGACCGCCGTCGACCTGCCAATCGCCGTCGAAGGTTTTTCCGTGCTTGGCCTCGGCCGCGCGCATCGCCGCGGTGTTGCCCCAGCCGGCGTGGCCGTCGACGCGCTCCAGCCACACCGGGCGATCGGGGAAGGCGGCATCGAGGTCGGCGGCGGTCGGGAAGTCTTTCTCGGGCCAGTCGTTCTGGTCCCAGCCGCGGCCGATGATCCAGGCGTCGGCGGGCACGGTCGCGGCATAGGCCTGCAAGCGCTCGATGATCTCCGCCTTGCTCGTCGCACCGACGAGGTCGGCACGCAGCAGGGCGAAACCAAGGTTCATCAGGTGGCCGTGCGCGTCGATCAGGCCGGGCATCACCACGCTGTCGCCGGCGTCGTGGCGCGTCGCCGCCGGGAAGCGCTGGGCAAGGTCCTCGGCGCGTCCGATCGCGATGATGTGGCCCGTGTCGTCCCACGCCATCGCGTTGGCGTCCGCGTTGTCGCTGGCGGCGATGCGCGCGGCGACCAGCAGGTGGACCGTGGGTGTCGCGGTCGCTGGCGATGTTGCGGTCGTCGCCTCGTTCGAGGGCGGCGCGCACGCCGGCAGGGCGAGCGTGGCGAGGATCAGCGAACTCAGGGCGAGTCGACGCATGGGGAGCTCCGGCCGAAGAAGGCCGAAGCATGCCGCAACTCAGTGCGTGTCGCGCCACCAGCGCGTCAGGCGAGACAGGCCTTCGGCCACGCTCACCTGCGGCACGTAGCCGAAGTCGCGCTTCGCGGCCGACAGGTCGTACCAGTGCGGCGTGGCCAACTGCTCGGCGACGAAGCGCGTCATCGGCGGCTCGCCCTTCAGCGGCAGTGCATGCCACAGCACTTCGCACAGCGCGCCGGCGGCGTAGGCCACGCCGAAGGGCACGCTGGCCTCGACGCGTGGTTCGCCGGCGGCCACGAGCAGGCCGTTGATGATCTCGCGCACCGGCTGCGGCTCGCCGTTCGAGATGAAGTAGGCCTTGCCGGCGCAGGCCGAACCGGGGCCCAGCGCGGCGAAGGCCAGCAGATGCGCTTCGGCGGCGTTGTCGACGTAGCTGGTGTCCATCCGGTTGTGGCCGCCACCGATGAAGCGCAAGCGCCCGGCCCGCGCGCGCTCGACGAGGCGCGGGAGCAGGTTGGTGTCGCCGGGCCCCCAGATCAGCCGCGGACGCAGCGCGACGGTGTTCAGCGTGCCGCCGCCGGCCACCGGTGTGCCGTTCGCCGCCAGCACCGCCTTCTCGGCGATCTGCTTCGTGCGCGGGTAGGGCGCCTTGAACGTCGGGGCATAGGGCGTGTCGATCTCGTTGCCGCCTTCGCAGGGCACGCGGCCGTTGTGCGCGACGCTCGGCGTCGAGGTGTACACAAGGCGCGTGATGCCGTGCGCGCGGCAGGCGTCCAGCACGTTCGTCGTGCCGGTCACGTTCGCGTCGATGTAGCTCTGCTCGCTGCCCCAGTGCCCGGCCTTGGCGGCGTTGTGGAACACCGCGTCGACGCCCTCGAGGGCCCGCATCACGTGGGCCGTGTCGGCCAGGTCGCCCAGCCGCTGTTCGACGCCCATCGCATCGAGGTCGGCGGAGCGACGGCGCTGGGTGCTGACGACGGTGTGGCCCTGCGCCTGCAGGCCGCGGCAGATCGCCTGGCCGAGGAAACCGGCGCCGCCGGTGACGAGGATCTTCATGCGGGGAACAAGGTCGTGGAACCGGGGCGCGCAGTATGCCGCGACCGGGTCGAGGCACCGTGGAAACACAAGGAAACTCATCGCGACGCCGAGTCTTGGGAATTGTTGGAACTCTTCGCCGCGGCATGCGCTTCACTGCGGACTCCCCCCGACAGTGGAGCGCCCCCCATGGATCGTGACTACTCCCGCCAGGACGTCCTCGGCATCGTCGAGCGCACGGCGGCGCAGCGCGGGATCCCCCGCGACGATTTCCTGCGATTCGCTTTCATCGAGACGGGCGGCCAGTTCAACGAACGCGCCTTCAACCCCAGCAGCGGCGCCGCCGGCCTGTTCCAGTTCGTGCCCGGCACCGCGCGCGAGTACGGCATCCGTGGCCGGGAGTTCGACCCCGTCGCCAATGCCGATGCCGGCGCGCGCCTCTATTTGGCGAATCGCGCGGACATTGTCGCCAGCCATGAGCGCTCCGGCCGCCCGTTCCTTTCCGGCGAGGCCCAGCCCAACGGGCTCGATCTCTACCTGGCCCACCAGCAGGGTGCCTACGGTTACCGCTCGATCCAGGCCGCCATCGACACCGGCCGCTTCTTCAGCGACACACCGACGCGCGCCAACCTGCTCGCCAATGTCGGCGGTGATCTCGAGGCCGTCACCGGCGTCTCGCGCGACCGCTTCCGGCAGATGGGCGACCGCGAACTCGCCCAGACCTTCGTCAATTACTGGGACACCAAGTACGACCGGATCCGCATTCCCGAGGTCGGCATCGAGCCGCGAAACGGTGCCGCCATGCCCACTCCGCCGGGCCGTGCGCCCAGTGCACCGAGCACGCCGATGGCCGATGGCGTGCTGCGCGAGGGCGAGCGGGGTGCCGAGGTCCGGCAACTGCAGGAACGCCTGAATGCCGTCGGCGCGCGCGACGCCGCGGGTCGCGTGCTCGGCACCGACGGCCAGTTCGGCCAGCGCACCGAAGACGCCGTGCGCAGCTTCCAGCGCGCTCGCGGCCTCGAGGTCGATGGTCTGGCCGGCCCGGACACGCTGCGTGCGCTCGACGCGGCGGTGCGCGCTCGCGCGGCCAGCCCCATGGCGGATGGCGTGTTGCGTGAGGGCGAGCGTGGTGTGGAAGTCCGGCAGTTGCAGGAGCGCTTGAATGCCGTCGGCGCGCGCGATGCTGCCGGTCGCGTACTCGGCACCGATGGCCAGTTTGGCCAACGCACGGAAGACGCCGTGCGCAACTTCCAGCGCGCCCGTGGCCTGGAGGTCGATGGCGTTGCCGGCCCGGAGACGCTGCGCGCGCTCCAGCAGCCCGCGCCGACGCGTCCGGCGCCCGGCGCGCCGAGCGCTCCGGAGCCGACGCCGGCCACGGGCCTGCGCAGCGGCTGGCCGGTGCCGGGCCGCACCGAGATCAACATCGCCGACAAGCGCGGCGAGGGTGGCGGCGAATTCGGCGAAGCCCGGAGCGGCGGGCGCGAACACAAGGGCATCGACATCAACGGCCGCGTCGGCGACCGTATCGAGGCTTTCGCGCCGGGCCGCGTGGTGTTCACCGGGCAGATGCGCGGCTTCGGCAACACCGTGATCATCCAGCACGACGGTGGCGTGCAGACCGTCTACGCGCATCTGGATCGGATCACCGTGCGCGACCAGCAGCAGGTCGACCGCAGCACGCCGATCGCCACCATGGGCCGCAGCGGCAACACCCCGTCCACCGGCGACACGCACCTGCACTTCGAGATCCGCGAGGGTGCCAACGGCACGCCGCTGTCGGGTCGCGCGGTCGATCCGCGCCGCTACCTGCACTTCGAGGGCGAGACCAGCCAGCGCGTCGGCGAGATCCAGCAGCACCTGCAGCGCCTCGACATCCGCGACGGCCGCGGCCAGCCGATCCGCGCCGACATGGGCTATGGCGATCGCACCCGCGAGGCGGTGGAGAGCTTCCAGCGCAGCCGCGGCATCGAAGTGACGGGCATCGTCGATCCGTCGACCTTCGATGCGTTGCGCCGCGCCCAGCCGCAGCCACGCCCGGATCCGCGCGCGGACGTGGCGCCGGTGGATGTTCGCAGTGTTGCGCTCGCGCATCCGATGGTCCGCCAGGCCGATGCGGCCTTGCTGCGCGAACAGCCCGGCCTGCCGGCCGAGCAACGCCTCGCCATCGCCGCGAGCCTCGCCGACCAGGGCACGCGCCGCGGCCTGACGGAAATCACCAGCGTGGCGGCGGGGCCCAACGGCAGCTGGTTCGCCATCCAAGGCGACGTCCGCCGCGAGGACTTCCAGCAGGCCTCGGTCACCCGCGAGCAGATCGCGCAGCCGCTCGAGAAGCCGTTGGCCAGCCTGGCCGAGCAGGACCGCCAGCGCGCGGCGACAGCCGCGGCCGAATTGCCTAACCTGCCGCGAGAGCGCTCCCCCCACCTCGCCTGAGTCGACTCCCCATGCCTGTCCCGTCCCCCTCCCGCCGCGCCGCACTGCCCATCGCCCTCGCCATCGGCCTCATGGCCTGCGGCGCGGAGGCGCCCGCCTCCGAAGCCTCGGCCTCGCTCCCACCTTCCGCGGCGGCGACGATGCCGGCGGAGGTGCCGGTCGACGCGGCCTTGCCCGCCGACGAAACGCCGGACACGGCCGCCAACGGCGTGCCGGACGCCGCGCTCGCCGTGCCGCCACCTGGCCCCGCCGCCGTGCTGGACGCCGCCTACGGCCCATCGTCCGCCGCGGAGGATGGCGCACCTGCCGAGGAGCGCCTGCTCGCGGATGGTCGTCGAGCGGCGTTCTGGCGTGGCCAGGTGTTCGCCTTGGGTGGCGCCGGGTGGTACGTCGGCTTCGCCGCCGCCGCGGTGCCCAGCGATTTCCCGGCCCCGGACCAGACGGTCGAGTTGGCGCAGGCCACCTGGCGTTTCGTCGACGGCGCTTGGCAGCCGGTGTCCGCCACCACCGGCATCGGCGGGTTCGGTGGCGAAGGGCGCGCGCCCTCGCCCGACGGAACGCAGGACGCCCGCGTGTTCGAGGTCGGGGGTGGCCGGGTCCTGATGGCGCTGCCGGTGGCCGTTCTCGCCAACGCCGGTGTGAGGGTCCACGCCTACGAACTGTTCGCCGGAGAAGGCGAGCCGCTGGCGTGGCACCACGTCGGCCGGCTTCCCGCGGGCAGCGACAACCACGCGGGCTGCAGCACGGTGATCGGGGCGGACGTGCCCTGTGCGGGCACGGCCGGCACGCTGGAATTCGTCGCCGAGGGGGCGTCGTGGCCGACGCTCCGGCTTGCGCTGGAAGGCCAGGTCGTCGAAGGCCCGGGGCAGCTTCGCCCGACGACGCCGGCGGACGTGGTCACCCTCGCGTTCAATGCGGCCAGCGGCCGCTACGAACCCGTCGGCGCGATCCCCGACGCGGCGTACTGAGGGGTGGGCCGGCGGCGAGCCGGCCCTAGTGCAGCACGCCGCGCAGCTGCGCCTTCGCCCACTCGGCGAGCCGCTCGCGGCCGATCTTGGCGTTGTGGCGGATGTCCACCGGGAAGCCCGGATGGCGGAGGAAATGGTGGATGCGCGCGGTCTTCGGGTGGCGCATCGCCATGCGTTCGAGCTCGGCCTGCACGTGCACCCACTCGCTGTCGGGCACGCCGGCCTTCAGCTCGACGCAGAGCACCGGCGCCTGCATGCCGCGCGCGCCCACGCCGACCAGCGCGGTGCGGGCGACGCGACGGTGCGTGTTGAAGATCGGTTCGATCTGTTCCGTCGTCATCAGGCCGCCGGCGGTCTCCACGCGGTGGCCCTTGCGGCCGCAGAACCACAGCCGGCCTTCGGCGTCGAAGTAGCCGAGGTCGCCCATGCGATGGACGATGCGCTCTTCGCGCGCCGAGATGCGTTCGCGGATCTTCGCCATCCGCGTGGCTTCGGGGCGCGCGAAGTACTCATCGGTGGCGCTCGGCCCGGCGACGGTGATCTCGCCGATCACCCCCGGCCCGACGACATAGTCGTCGCGCCAGAACGAAATCGCGTCGTCGAGGATGCGGATGATGCGCACCGTGTTGGCCCCGACCGGGCGCCCGACGCAGGTGCCGGCACCGCCCTCGGTGGCTTCGCGCGTGGTCTCGAGTTCGCGCGCTTCGATCACCGCCACCGGCAGGCACTCCGTCGCGCCGTAGGGCGTCCAGAACTGCGCGTCGGGCGGCAGCAGCCGGCGCATCGTCGACACGACGTCGGGCGGAACCGGGGCGCCGGCCGAGGTCACGCGCTGTAGGGTGGGCAGCGCCTCGCCGTGTTCGGCGAGCACGCGCATCAGCGCCGGCGAACCGAACAGCTGGGTGACGCCGAAGCGGCGGATGGCGTCGTGCAGCTTGCGCGGGTCGGCCTTCGCCGGCCGCGTCGGGTCCATGTCCGGGATGACCGACGTCAGGCCCAGCGCCGGATCGAACAGCGCGAAGGGCGGGAAGGTCGGCAGGTCGACGCCGCCCGGCGCGATGCCGAAGGCGTCGCGCAGCAGGTCGATCTGCGCGATGAAGTGGCGGTGGCGGTAGACCACGCCCTTGGGCACGCCCGTGGATCCGGAGGTGAACAGCAGGGCCGCGACCTCGTCGCCGTGGGTGTCGGCCAGCATCGCCGTCGCTTCGCCACGCGCGGCCTTCGCCGCCAGCAGCGCGGCGCCCTTGCGCTCGAGGCGGGCCAGCGTCTCGCCGGCCCACAGCGGCCAGGCCCGCGTGCCCACCGTCACCACGCGGCGGATGGTCTTCAAGCCCCAGCCGAACACGCGGCGTGCGAACTGTGCCAGTGGGATGCCGATGAAGGCCTCGGGCGCGGCCTCGTCGAGGCACTGCTTCAGCGCCGAGCGGTCGATGCCGGGATCGACCAGTACCGGCACCGCGCCGAGCTTGAACAGCGCGAACATCAGCAGGAAGAACTCCGGCGACGGCCGCACCATCACCACGGTGCGCATGCCGCGGCGGATGCCGTAGGCCTGCAGGCCGGCGGCGATGGCATCGGAGCGACGATCAAGCTCGCCGTAGGTCAGCACCACGTCGTAGCGGGCGAAGCCGTCGGCGCCCTTGCCACCCGGGCAGCGCATCGCCGGCTGCTCGGGGCGTTCGGCCGCGATGCGCGGCAGCACGGCGGCGATGTTGGCGGTCGCCGTCATGGTCGCGGGGTCAGAGCGGGTTCGCGTCGAGGAAGCGGCGGATCGCCGGCACCAACACGGCGTGCTTGTCTTCCAACACGTAATGGTGGGCGTCCTCGAAGGCCATCACCTCGGCCTTCGGCAGCGCGCGGGTGAAGCCGTCGAGGAAATGCTTGTCGAACACGAAGTCCTGCAGGCCCCAGCCGATGAAGGCCGGGCGGTCGGCGTATTCGTGCAGCGTGCGGCCGGACTCCTCGACGAAGGCCCAGGCCTTGTCGCGCGGCGAGAGCGGGATGTCCTGCACGAAGCGCAGCGTGCTGATGCGGTTCTTCCACGAGTTGTAGGGCGCGACGTAGGCCGCGCGCACTTCCGGCGAGACCTTCGTGCTTACGCACTGGTCGATGGTGCCGGCGGCGAAGGCGTTGAAGCCGCGGATCATCACCGCGCCGATGTTGTAGTTGCGGCCGAGCTGCAGCTGCCAGGGCAGTGGCTTTTCCTTTGGCAGCGGGAAGGCGGCGGTGTTGGTGATCACCAGGCGCTTCACCAGGCCGCGGCGCTTCAGCGCCCAGCCGAAGCCGATCATGCCGCCCCAGTCGTGCACGGCCAGCGTGATCGGGCCGGTGATGCCGAGGTGCTCGAGCAGCTTCTCGAGGTCCTCGATGCGCGACTGCAGCGTGTAGCGGTAGTGCTTGTCGTTCGGCTTGTCCGAGAGCCCCATGCCGACGTGGTCGGGCACGATGCAGCGATAGCGGTCGCGCAGGCCCAGTACCAAACGGCGCCAGTAGAAGCTCCACGACGGGTTGCCGTGCAGCATCAGCACCACCTCGCCGTCGCGCGGGCCCTCGTCGAGGTAGCTCATCGCGATGCCGGCGCCGCGATCGAAGCGCTGCGGGGTGAACGGGTAGTCGGGGAAGTTCAAGGGCGGGACTCGGAAGAGGGGCGGGCGTCGCGGCAAGGCGCGGATTCTACCGTGTGGCGGTGGAGGAAGCCTTAGCGCGGTTCCGCAGCCATGGCATCGACAATGGCTTGGGTCTCCACGCTGACCCGCGTCACGCGCGCCAGCAAATCGACCACGCGCTCTTTGTGGTCGGCGAACCGATACGTGTTGAATCGGGCGCGGATGGTCGGGTCCTTGGGCTGCGATTCCTTGTGCTGGTCCAGCACCCACTCCAGCGCGCTGCGATTGCCCAGCACATAGGTCCACGCCTCGGCCGGAACGCCTACCAGTGTGGTTTCGGAATCCAGCACGATGCGGCATCCGATCTTGTCCGCCTTCAGGGCGGGCTTCGGTGCCTGCCCAGCCTTTCGGGCCTTCTCATCAGGAACGTCGGTGCGTGTCAGCGGCCAAGGCTCAACCGTCTCGAACCCGAGGTGCAGGGCCATCAGCTTTTCGCCCCAGCCGGCCCAGCGCCAGAAATCACCCGCCGTATTGCCGTATAGCGGAATGCGGGGGAACTCACGCTTGAGGTTCTGCGCGTATTTCTCGCGGTACACCGGATCGTGGAGCGCGGCGTAGACGTAGTGGAAGATCGCGTCCTTGGTGATGGGCTGCGGCTGCTTGCCCTTGGCGCCGTAGTGTTCGCGGAACTGCTTGAGCGCCCAGTCAGTGATGTTTTCGACATCGCCCTCCCCGCCGAAGATGCGTCTCGGGAGGCATTGATTGGCATCCAGCGAAAGCACGGTCAGTGACGCGCTCATCGAAGTAGCGAAAGCGTTGAAGTCGAGTCGGCCGCCAACCGTGAAGCAGATTGCGCTGTTCGCTTGACCCGATGGGAACATCCTTGATGCGGCACCCCTTTCGTCAATGAAGAGGTCGGAGTCGTAGATTGGCCGAACAGTGAAGGGTCGATAAAGCCATTTCGTCAGTCGAGTCTCGTCGAATGGCTCTTGCCTGCCTTGGTCGAATCTCCGCTTCAAGTTCCTCGACCACTTGATGGAAGTAGTCGGAATCCCACCTCCTTCCCTTGAAGCCTCAAACGCCTCAATGAAGTACGCCATGCGATCAAGCGTTTCTCCTTCGGTGTGTGCAGACACCCATGAATCTCGGTTCGTCGACACCCCTAAGGAGAAGGTTCGGAATATGGCGTTGCTCCCGCGCTTGCCAGACTTCGTAGCCTTTGTCGCCAAAGGAAGAAGCGTCTCGAAGTCGTTCTGAGTGAGATTGAGCCAGTGACCGGCGCCATCCGGCATCACTTCGCTCATCGTGAGGAACTTCAGTGATGTCCCAGCCAAAGACGCAAGCTTTTCCTCTGCCGTCTCCATCTCGGGTCGGCGCGCATAGAAGATGCGCGCGCCCTTGCTGCCGCGCTTCTTGACGAGAAAGCTAATCGCCACCCCGGTCTGGATGCCGAAAACGTTGTGCGTTGTGCCGGACAGCTTCGGGTTAGCGCGCACGTCTCCGCCGAGGTCGACCACGCGAATCTCGGCAAATTCCTGCGCGACGATCTTCCGAAAGCCGTCGAAGGTGCGCGCATCGAGGAAGCTGCGGTTGGTGATGAAGGCCAGCACGCCATCGTCGTGCAGCCGGTCGCTGGCCCAGCGAAAGAACCGTGAGTACATGTCGTACAGCTTTGTCTTCTGGGCGGTCGACGCCTTGATGTAGCTGTCCTTGATGCGCCGATCGATCTCCGGATACTCGCGATTCTTGTTGTTGTCGTTCTCGTTGAGCTGGTTGGCGTTGTAGGGCGGGTTGCCGATGATCACGCTGATCTTGCGGCGGTTCTGCCGTTTGATGCGCTCGACGTTCTCCTCGCCCATGCCGAACAGGTCGGCCACCTGGTCGCCGGTCTTGCGTCCGAGCCCGGCCGTGTTGTCCAGCGTGTCCACTAGGCACAGGCCGGGGAATTCCTCGTACTCGCCGGTGATGGCGGCATACGTGGCCTCGATGTTCAGGTTGGCCACGTAGTAGGGAAGGATGCTCACCTCGTTGGCATGCAGCTCCTCCAGATACTTGTGCTTTAGCTTCGCGGGTTGGCCGCGGAAGTGCTCGATCAGCTCGGTGATGAAGGTGCCGGTGCCGACGGCCGGATCGAGGATCTCCACGTCGCGGTCGATCAGGTTCCGCCTAAAGTGCGTCTCGCACAGCCAGTCCGCCGATTCGATCATGAAGCGCACGATCTCGTTCGGCGTGTACACCACGCCGAGCCGGTCGGCGGCCTTCGGGTTGTAGACCTTGTAGAAGTTCTCGTAGACCGTCTTGAGGAACGTTTGCTTCTCGTGGTGACTGCCGATGCGCGCCGCTGCCGAACGGATGGCCCGGTAATAGACCTCAAGGCCCTTCAGCGTCTGGAACTTGACGTTGCCGGTGAAGAAGGTTTCCTCGAGCTTGTGCAGCTCGCGGGCGACGTTGTTGTCTTTGTGGAAGGGCTGGCCGGGAAATACCTCATCGAAGATCTCGTCGGTGAGGATGTGCTGGATCAGGATCTCGCGAACATCCTCCTCGGTCAGACTCGGGTTGATCGTCTTCTGTGCATGCAAAAGGAAGGTCTTCGCGGCCTTGCTGAAGGCTGCGTTGGTCTTCTGCGCACTCTCGATCATTGCGCGCAAGGCCTCGATCACCGCGGGCAGGTCGGTCGTGAACTGTTCGACGGCCTTGCGGAACTCGGCGATCTCCGGGCGCTGGTAGCCGAAGAAGAGCCCCAGCAGCTTCTGCAAGGAATCGGTGTCTTCAACCCTGCAGCGGGTCACTTCGATGCCGTTCTGGATCAATACCACCTGCGTGCTGTCGTCGAAGATGATGTTGTCCTTCGGATAGCCGCGCTTGAACTTCAGCGCGATCTCGGCATCCAGGTCGTCTTTTTCGTCCTTCGCTTCCCAGTAGCCGAACGGCAAGCGAAGCGCATGGAGCAGGGCGCCGTCGACATAGCGGCGCTCTTTGGCTGGCGATTCGATCTCGAACTCGGGAACGAACACGAGGTCGTGGCTGCGCGCATACCCCTTGAGCAGATCCTTGAACGCCTCGCGAACCACTGACTCGCGACTTGTTCCGCTGACCTGCTTCAAGCGAGAAAGGTCGCCGAGATATTGGTTTATGAGCAGTTTCGACATGAGTCCTTTCCGTCAAAGGGGCTGAGCGCCTTCGCTGAGGATCGCGAGGTACTGGCGGTAGGCGAAGGCCTTGTTTCTCTTCCGGCCGGTGATTTCGTCGACGATGCCGAGCTCGATCATCTTCTCGAGGCCGCGAGCTACGGTCGGCTTGGTCAGCCCGGTTTCCTCGACCAGGCGATGAATGCTTCGGATCGGGTGATAGGTCATTCTTTCGTGGAGCTGCAAGGCGTTCCCCGCCAATCGACCCGTCTCGCGCAGACGCTGGCGATCGGTGTCGAAAAGCCTCAACAACCGCTGCGCAGTGTCCACGGCCTGCCCCGCGGTAGCGGCGACACCCTCGTAGAAGAATCGCAACCAGCCCTCCCAGTCACCCGAGGAACGGACAGCATTTAATCGTTCGTAGTACTCCTCTCGTCGTGTCTTGAAGTACAGCGAGAGGTAAAGCGAGGGCTCGTCGAGCAGGCCTGCTTCTCGAAGCAATAGGACGATGAGTAGACGGCCCAGACGGCCGTTCCCGTCGAGGAAGGGGTGGATCGTTTCGAATTGAACATGCGCCAAAGCGGCGCGGGCAAGAGGCGGCACTCCGTCGTCGCGCGCGTGGAAGAATGCTTCCAACGCCCTCAGGCAGTCAGGGAGATGTTCGGCAGGCGGTGGGACGAACTGCGCACGGTCTGGGCTTGGGCCGCCAATCCACACGCTTGAGCGCCGGAATTCGCCGGGCGCTTTCGCTGCTCCGCGTCCACGGCGCAGAAGATGCTCGTGCATCTCGCGGATGAGTCGAAGTGAGAGCGGAAATCCGCTGCGTAGGCGCCCCAAGCCATGTTCCAGCGCATCGACATAGTTGGAGACTTCCCGGACATCATCAATTGGGACACCCGGCGCTTCATCCATCTCAAATAACAGCAGGTCGGAGAGCGAGGATTGCGTGCCCTCGATCTGCGACGAGAGTAGGGCTTCCTTGCGGACGTAGTGGTAGAGGAACAGTCGCGTATCCGGAAGGACGCGTGTGACGCCCTTCAGTTCGCCTAGGGCGATCAATGCCCTTTCTCGCAAGTCGTCCAGCAACGGATCGACGCGCAGCGGCGGATCCGGAGGCAGTGCTGATGGTACGAAGGCTTGATGTGCCAAGCCGTTCATGGTGCTGGTGACGTAGTGACCGGTGATCCGAGTCATGGGGGTAAGTAACGTTTTGATGGCCCCACGTTACTTGATCCCAGCCTGACGTCAACTTGGTAACGCTGGCGTTACCAGAACCATCGCAGCAAGCCCTTGGTAACGCGAAAAGCAAAGGGCCGGTCGCCCGGCCCTCGCGTCGCATCAGGGGGCGGCGGGCCTTACCAGACCACTTCCGCCATCGAGCAGTTCAAGCCCGAACCGATGCCGAGCAGGGCGATGCGCTTGCCCTTCTTCAGGCGGCCCATCTCCTT
Organism: Silanimonas sp.; assembly: GCF_044377035.1. Classification (GTDB taxonomy): domain Bacteria; phylum Pseudomonadota; class Gammaproteobacteria; order Xanthomonadales; family Xanthomonadaceae; genus Silanimonas. The sequence continues at coordinate 25,110 of NZ_JBILJW010000012.1, read as the reverse complement.
GAGCTTCGACAGCACGATCGGCACCGAAGCCGGACCGATGTTGCCGTGCTCGTGGAAGATGGTGAGCACTTTCTGCGGGTCGATGCCGAAGGTCTTCAGGAAGGCTTCGGTGTGGGCGCGCGAGATCTGGTGGATGACGAACTCGTCCATCTCCTCCACCGCCCAGCCCAACGCCTGCTTGGCGGCGCCGAAGGTGAGCTGCGCCAGCTTGATGCCCTCGATCAGCAGCATCTTGGTGTCGGTCACCATGCGGTCGAGGTTGCCGCGGCAGAGGTGGCTCCACTGCGTGGCCGCGCGGGTGACGCCGCCGCGGTACTGCGGGCCGTCCGGCACCAGCTCGCGGCGGGCCAGCACCATGGCGGCGGCACCACAGCCGAGCGTGAGGCTGGCGAACTCGTTGCGGAACTCGTCGTGCGTGATGCCTTCGCGGTTCAGGCGCTCAATCGTCTTCTGGTAGACGACGTTGGCGTTCTCGGCGTTGACGATCAGCGCGTAGTCGATCTCGCCGCGCTCGATCATGCGGCCGGCGATGTCCATGCCGTTGATGAAGGCGAGGCAGGCGTTCGCCACGTCGAAGTTCTGGCAGGTGTCCGGCAGGCCCAGCTGGCCCGAGACGATCGAGGCGACCGAGGGCTCGAGGAAATCACGCGAGACCGAGGTGTTGATCAGGATGCCGATCTTGGCCGGGTCGATGCCGGCTTCGGCGATCGCCTTGCGGGCCACGTCGGTGGCGGCGTCGGCCGTGGGCTTGCCCTCGTCCCACAGGCGGCGCGAATTGATGCCGGCGACATCGCGCAGCACGTCGGTCTTGATGCCCAGGCGATCGAGCGTGGGCTTCAGGCGCAGGTTGATCTCATCGGACGACAGCGCGTGGGGCGCGTCGATGTGGGCGAGACCGGCGATGGAGACGTGCTGGAACAGCATGGGCAGGGACCCGGAGTAAACGAACTCCGGAGTTTAGCGCAGCCCCGGGCGCCCCGCTCCCGGGGCGCGTATGGACCCCCCCCGATGGGGAGGGGCCCCCACGGCCCGGCTCAGTCTTCGCGGAGCGGCGTGACCTCGGCCTCGTCCTCGGGGAGGGCCTCCACCCGGGTGCCGGTGCTGGCCGGGGCGTTGCCGACCGCGCCGCCGCAGCGGAAGGCGGCCCAGCGCTGCTCGCCGTCCATCGGCTCGCTGATCGGCTGCACGGTGTCGGCGCCGAGGCCCGGGGCCTCGTTGCGGGCCAGCACTTCCAGCTCGTCACGCACCTTCAGGTCGTTGCGCTCCAGCGGGCCGAGGCGGTCCTTCACGGAAACGCCGATCTCGCCGCGCTTCTCGCAGGTCAGGGTCTGGCCGGGGGCGACGACGCGGATGGTCTGCCCGCCGGGCTGGATCTGCACGAAAGTGCAGGCCGACAGGCCGGTGGCGAGGGTGGCGACCAGCAGCAGGGCGGGGGTGAGGCGCATCGGGGCTCTCCAAGGTGTTCAGGAATGCGAACGCCCGGATTGTGCCGGGCGTTCGATAAATCGGCGATGAGCCCGGAGGGCGCGAAAGCGCCCGCCGGGACCGCGACGGGTCAGCGGGCCGCCGTCGCGTCGCCCACCGGGTTGCCGTCGGCGTCGATGATGCGCACCTCACCCAGGCCGAGGGCCCGGACTTCGGCTTCGATCTTCGACAGGTCGCCGACCACCACCCACGTCAGGGCCTTCGGGTCGAGCGTCTTGGCCGCTACGTTCACGCCGGCCGGGTCGAGGGCCTCGATGCGGCCGCGGCGCACTTCCACCCAGTTGTCCGGGCGGTTGTAGCGCACGATGCCGCCGATCTGGCCGAGCACCGCATTCGCCGTCTCGAACGAGCCCGGCAGGCTGCGGATCTCCGTGGCCTGGATCTTCGCCACTTCTTCGGCGGTGGCCGGCTCGCTGCCGTCGGCGTAGGCGGCGATCTCGCGCTGCATTTCCTTCAGCGCGTCGGCGGTCTTGTCGATCTGCACCGGCGCGAAGGCGATCCACGGGCGCTGGCCCTTGGCGCCCGAGCTGAAGCTGTAGGCCCCGTAGGCCCAGCTCTTGTCCTCGCGCAGGTTCATGTTGAGGCGCGAGCTGAACTCGCCACCGAGCACCGAGTTGGCGATGTCGAACTCCACCGAGCCGTCATCGGTCGTCGAGGGCGCGAGCTGGCCGGCGAGGATCGTGGCCTGGATGGCCCCCGGCTGGTCGACGAGGTAGACGCGCGGCGCGGTCGGCAGAGCGACCTCGGCGATCGTCGGCTGCGGCACCGGCGTGGCCGGGGCCTTCCAGTCGCCGAAGTGCTTCTCGAGGATCGGCGTGATCGCCTCGATCGTGGTGTCGCCGACGACGATCAGGGTGGCGTTGTCCGGGCGCACGAAATCGGCGTGGTAGGCCTTCAGGTCGTCGACCGTCAGCGAGGCGATGGAGGCCTCGGTGCCCGAGCCGGAGAACGGGATCGCGTAGGGATGGCCGGCCCCGTACATCAGCGGCGGCAGCAGGCGGTTGGCCAGCGCGTTCGGGCGGGCTTTCTCCTGCTTGATGCTGGCCAGCCACTGGGCGCGGACGCGCTCGATGTCGGCCTCGGCAAAGCGCGGGCGGCGCAGCATGTCGGCGTACAGCGCGACCGACGCGTCGAGGTTCTCGGTGAGCGCCGAGAGGAAGGCGCTGCTGTCATCCAGCGCGGCCGAGCTGCCGAGCTGGGCGCCCAGCGACTCGACGCGATCACCGAACTGCAGGGCGTCGTAGTCACCGGCGCCCTCGTCGAGCATGCCCATGGCGAAGCTCGAGGTGCCGAGCTTGCGGCCTTGGTCGGCCGCGAAACCGCCGTCGAACAGCATGTTCATCTGTACCACCGGCAGGCCGGGGCGCTCTGCGACGACGAGCTTGATGCCGTTCGACAGCGTGGCGCGCTGCAGGGCCGGGAAGCTCAAGCCCGGGAAGCTGGCCGGCATCGGCGGGCCGGCGCTGCGATCAACGCTGCTGGCGACGGTGGTGAACTTCGGATCGACGGCCGGGATCGGCGGCGAGACGTAGCCTTCGCGCGCCGTGCTCTCGTCCACGACCGGGGCCGGGCGGTCGCCGGGCGTGACCAGCAGGGTCAGGTCGCCCTGCGCCAGCCAGGTCTTGCCGGCGGCCTGGACGCTGGCCGGCGTGGCGGCATCGAGCGTGTCGAGGTCGTTGCGGTAGCAGCCGGGATCACCGGTGAACACCGTGCACTCGGCCAGCACGTCGGCCTTGCCGCCGAAGCCACCGATGCGCTCGATGCCGCGGATGAAGCCGGCCTTGAACACGGTGCGGGCCTGGTCGATCTCGGCCGCGGTCGGGCCCTCGGCGAGCAGCTTGGCCATCTCTTCGTTGACGATGGCTTCGACGCGCGCCGGGTCCACGCCCTGCTTGATGTCGACCTGCAGCATGAACATGCCGCTGAGCTGGCTGCCCCATGAGAAGGCGCTGACGCTGTCGGCCAGCTGCTCGCCGAACACCAGGCGTTTGTCGAGGCGCGAGCTGCGCGAGCCGGCCAGGACCTGGGCCAGCAGCGAGAGCTTCTGGGCCTCGGCGGTGCCGAACTGCGGCGTGTTCCAGGTGCGGTACAGGCGCGCCTGCGGCACGCGGTCGCTCATTTCGAAGCGCGTGCTCTCGGTGCGACCAGCCACGTTGAGCGCCGGCTGCGGCATGGTCGGGCCGGCCGGGATGTGGCCGAAGAACTGCTCGGCCTTGGCCTTCGCCGTCTCGACGTCGATGTCACCGGCCAGCACCAGCACGGCGTTGTTCGGGCCGTACCAGGCCGAGAACCAGCGCTGCACGTCTTCGATGGAAGCGGCGTTGAGGTCGGCCATCGAGCCGATCACGCCCCAGCTGTAGGGGTGGCCTTCCGGGTAGCTCTTCTCGGCGAGGAAATCCCAGACGCGGCCGTAGGGCTGGTTCTCGCCCTGGCGCTTCTCGTTCTGCACCACGCCGCGCTGCTCGTCGAGCAGGTCTTCGGAAATCGCGCCGGCGAAGTGGCCCATGCGGTCCGACTCCATCCACAGCGCGAGGTCGAGCGCGGTGGTGGGCACGTTCTGGAAGTAGTTGGTGCGGTCGTTGTTGGTGGTGCCGTTCTGGTCGGTGGCGCCGACCTGCTCGAAGGGTTCGAAGAACTCGCCCTTCCAGTTCTCCGAGCCCTGGAACATCAGGTGCTCGAACAGGTGCGCGAATCCGGTGCGGCCCGGCTCCTCGTCCTTGCTGCCCACGTGGTACCAGACGTTGACCGCGACGATCGGCGCCTTGCGGTCGGTGTGCACGACGACGCGCAGCCCGTTGGGCAGGGTGAAGGTTTCGTACGGGATCTGGACGTTGGTCTCGGCCGGCGCGGCGGTGGCGCTGCCCGCATCGGAAGCAGGCTGGCAGCCGGCCAACGCGAGCGAGGCCGCAAGGGCGATGGCGAGGGGGCGAAGCAGGGGCATGGGCGAGAGTCCGCGGTGGATAACCTTCGGAGCGTAACCGGCCACCGCGGCGCCCACCCCTGCCGGATGGCATGGCCTCACGCCGTCCTTCGCTTTTGTTGACACCCGCGCAACCGCCGGAGTGCCCAAGATGGCGCCATGCATCCGTCCTCGCCCGCAGCACCTGCCATCCGCCGTGTCCTCGTGACCGGAGCCTCCCGCGGCCTCGGCCTCGAATTCGTGCGGCAACTGCTGGCCCGCGGTGACGCCGTGCTCGCCGCCTGCCGTCGTCCCGGGGAGGCCGCGACTCTCGCAGCCCTGGCTGACGAGCACCCGGAGCGCCTGCAGGTGCGGGCACTCGAGTTGACCGACCCCGCCTCCCGCGCCGCCCTGCTCGACGACATTGCTGCCGGCTGGGGCGCCATCGACCTATTGATCAACAACGCCGGCGTGTTGGCGTCGGGAGAACGCTTCGGCCAGCTCGACGCCGCCACCTTCCGCGCCGCCTTCGAAACCAACACCTTGGCCCCGCTGCTGTTCGCCGAGGCCGCCACGCCGCTGCTGGCGAAGGGCCGCGCGCCGGTCGTCGCCTACTTGAGCTCGGTGCTGGGCTCGATCGCCTCGACGCAGAGCTTCTACACGCCGAGCTATGCGGTCTCGAAGGCTGCGCTGAACATGGCGGTGCGGCTGTCGGCGATCCCGATGGCGGAGCAGGGCATCCGCAGCGTCGCCCTCCACCCGGGCTGGGTGAAGACCGACATGGGTGGCCCCGCCGCGCCGCTCGAAGCGCAGGAATCGGTGGCGGGACTGCTGCGGGTGATCGACACGCTGCCGGCCGATGCGCGCGGCGATTTCATCGACTTTCGCGGGGAGACCTTGCCATGGTGATGCGCCCATCCGAACCGCGTCGCGCCGGCCCTATCGCCGCGCTGGCGGGGGCCCTCATCCTGATCGCGCTGCCGGCGTCGGCCGCCTACCGCGAGGAGGTCGGCCTCGCCGCCGATCTCGAGAGCGGGCAAGCCCTCTATCGCGAGCAGCACCTGATGCGCGCCGCGCCGGACGGCGGTCTGCTCGAGCGTCTCGTGGTCTACCGCTGCGTCGACGGCACGCCGTTCGCCCGCAAGCGTGTCGACTATCGCGGTGCCGCGGCCGCGCCGGCTTTCCAGTTCGAGGACGTGCGTAGCGGCTACCGCGAAGGCGTGTCGCGCGCGGGTGGCGATGCCCGCGTCTTCGTCGACCGCCCTGATGCGGAGCCCCAGCAGGCGCCGCTGCCCGAGGGCAACCTTGTCGCCGACGCTGGCTTCGACCAGTGGGTGCGCCGCGAATGGCCGCGCCTGACGGCCGGCGAGAGCGTGCCGATGGCCTTCCTCGTGCCCTCGCGCCTGACCAGCTACGACTTCAAGGTGTACGAGGTCGAGGGCGACGAGGTCGATCGCGCCGGCGACCGGCGCTTCCGCCTGCGCTTGGGCGGCCTGCTGGGCTGGATCGCCCCGCACATCGACGTGGTTTACGCCGAGCGCGACCAGCGCCTGCTGCGTTTCGAGGGGCTGTCGAACCTGCGCGACGATGCCGGCGACGACCCGCTGAAGGTGCGCATCGAGTTCCCCGAGCCGCCGAAGGCCGCCGACGCCGAGGCCTTCGCGCGGCTTGCCGCCGAACCGCTGCGCGCCTGCCGCGTCGGCGCCTGACAGCGCGCTCCGGCGCGGCGATACTCGCGGCCTTCGCGGCCGCCTGATCGCCATGTTCCACGTCGTCCTGTTCCAACCCGAGATCCCGCCCAACACCGGCAACGCCATCCGCCTGTGCGCGAACACCGGCGCGACGCTGCATCTGGTACGCCCGCTCGGCTTCGATGTCGACGACGCGCGCCTGCGCCGCGCCGGGCTCGACTACCGCGAGTTCGCGACGATGCAGGTGCATGACGATCTCGACGCCTGCATCGCAGCGATCGGGCCGACGCGTTGGTGGGTGGTGGAGACCGGCGAAGCGACGCGTTTCGATCGCGTCGCCTACCGCGACGGCGATGCCTTTCTGTTCGGTCGCGAGACGAGCGGACTGCCCGACGACGTCCTCGCGCGCTTCGATGCCAGCACGCGCATCGCGCTGCCGATGCGCGAAGGCAATCGCTCGCTGAACCTGTCGAACGCCGTTGCCGTCACCGTGTTCGAAGCGTGGCGGCAGTGTGGCTATGCCGGAAGTCAGGGTCTTTCGCTCGATCGTTGAAGCGCGAAGTCGCGACTTCCGAAACCGCAAGTCCCCGTCGTCAGCGACGCACGGATTCAATGCCAACGCTGCGCTGAATGTTCACTCTTTGTTGGGTTGTCGCTGCGGCTCGCGGCTGTTTCTCTGTGCTCGTCGCTTAGCCCCGGCTTCGCGACTCCCCACAAAAGAACGAGAAACGCCATGAAGAAGACCCTGATTGCCCTCGCCCTCGTCGCCATGCTGCCGCTGTCGGCCAACGCCGCCGAGCGCAGCTACACCTACGTCGAAGGCACCTACAACAACATCGACAGCGATATCGATGGCTTCGGCGTGCGCGGTTCTGTCGAGTTCGCCGACTCGGGCTTCTACGCCCTCGGCGACTACCGCAACTACTCCGAGCGCGGCGCCGACGTCGACACCTGGGAGCTGGGCCTCGGCTACGCCCTCGGCCTCTCGGACAACCTCGACCTGATCGCCGAAGCCGCCCACGCCGACTACGAAGTCGTCGATGGCTACCGCGTCTCGACCGGCCTGCGTGGAAACTTCTCGGAGAACTTCGAGGGCCTCGCCAAGGTCAACTATCGCAACATCGAAGGCGGCGACGGTGATTTCACCGGCACGCTCGGCATGCAGTACAAGTTCAGCCCGACCTGGGGCGTGACCGGCGAAGTCGAGTTCGATGACAGCGCCGAGATCTACACGGTCGGCCTGCGCGCCAGCTTCTGATCCATCCGCGACGCTGCTGCCGCATCGCGGCAACGGTTGCGAGACCTTCAACGCCCGGCCTCGGCCGGGCGTTGTCGTTGGTGTCGCCGCAACGCGCGACTTGACGCTTGCTGTGTTTTTCCAGCGCCACCGTGCTTGAACGGGCGCGGGTCGCGCGGCATCGTGCGGGGCCCCGCGGCGCCCTCGCCGCCCCCCCCCCCGGATTTCCCTGATGCCGAACTTCCTCGCGCGCCGCCCGCCGGCGCTGACGCCTGCCCTCGTTTGCGCGGCACTCGCGCCTGCCGCCGTGTTCGCCGAACCGGTGCGTTACGACTACGCCGAATTGGCGTTCGCCGCCGATGGCGACCTGCGCGGCGGTGGCCTGCGCGGCAGCGTCGATTTCGGCGAGGCCGGCGAATCCGGCCTCTACCTGCACGGCACGGCCTTCTCGCTCTCGGGCGACGAGGGCGGCGTGGACCTCGATCGACGCGTGATCGACGCCGGCCTCGGCTACCGCCACGCGATCGGCGATTTCTGGGCGGTCGAAGGCGAACTCGCCTGGCGCGACGACCAGCGAGAGCGCAACGGCGTGGACCTCGGCGATGCCGGCGGTGCGCGTCTGTCAATCGGCGTGCGCGGCAGCGTGAGCGAGCGCGTCGAACTGCGCGCCATGGCCGGCGCTTTCGATGCTGGCGCGCGCGGCACGGAGACGGTCGGCGAAGTGGGGCTGCACGTGTATGCGACGACGCGCGTGGGATTCACCACCGACGTGCAGTTCGGTGACGGCGGCGAAGTGCTGCGCATCGGCGTGCGCGTGCGGTTCTGAAGCGAGGCGCCCTTCGGGCGGGCCTCAGCGGTCGCGGAACAGGCTTTCCGGGTATTCCGGCTTCTGCTCGCGCGCCAGCAGTTCCTTGAGGCCTTCCACCGGCGTGATCTCGCCATGCAGCACGCGCTGCACCTGGTGGCTGATCGGCAGTTCGATGCCGTGGGCATCGGCCTGGCGCATCACCTCGTCGGCCGTCTGCACGGACTCCACGACCTGGCCGATGGCGGCCACGGCCTCGGCGAGGGTCTGGCCCTTGCCCAGCGCGAGGCCGAGGCGGCGGTTGCGCGAGAGGTCGCCGGTGCAGGTGAGCACGAGGTCGCCGACGCCGGCGAGGCCCATCAGCGTTTCCGGGCGCGCTCCGAGCGCGGCGCCGAGGCGCAGCATCTCGTTCATGCCGCGGGTGATCAGGCCGGCGCGGGCGTTCAGCCCGAGGCCCATGCCATCGGCAACGCCGGTGGCCACGGCCAGCACGTTCTTCATCGCACCGCCGAGTTCGGCGCCGAGCATGTCGGTGCCGGTGTAGGCGCGAAACGCCGGCCCGTGCAGCTTTTCCGCCACGAGTTGGGCGAAGTCGGCGTCATCGGAGTGCGCGGTGACGGCGGTCGGCAGGCCTTGCGCGACTTCCTTGGCGAACGACGGGCCGGTGACGACGGCCAGCGGCACGCCGCGGCCCAGCAGTTCACCGGCGACTTCATGCAGGAAGCGCCCGGTGCCGGGTTCGAAGCCCTTCGTCGCCCAGGCCACGCCGCAGCCTTCCGGGCGCAACGGGGCCAGACGGCGGATGGTTTCGGTGAACGCGTGGCTGGGGGTGACCACCAGCAGCATCGACGCGGCGCGGACGGCGGCCTCGAAATCGGCGGTGGCGCGCAGGCTGGACGGCAGCGCCACGCCCGGCAGGTAGCGGGTGTTCTCGTGGCGGGTATTGATGCCCTCGACCTGGGCCGCATCGCGGCCCCAGATCAGGGTGTCGTGGCCCTGCCGCGCCATCTGCGCGGCGAGGGCGGTGCCCCAGGAGCCGGAGCCCAGCACGGTGACGGTGGTCGTCGCGGTCATGGGGGCATCCTCTCGAAGCGGGGCGGTGCATCGCCCGGCGGGTGGGCCGGGCGGATGATCCGATGGAGGATCAGGCGTTGCCGACGGCCGGGGCGCTGGCCGACTTCAGCTGTTCGGCGCGGCGGCGCAGGCTCTCGGCGTAGATCGCCTCGAAGTTGATCGGCTGCAGGTAGAAGGGCGGGAAGCCACCGGCCTGGATCAGCTCCGACGCCATCTGGCGGGCGTACGGGAACAGCACGTTCGGGCAGTAGGTGCCGAGCATGAAGTCGAGGTTGCGCTCGTCGAAGCCGTTCAGGCCGAAGATGCCCGCCTGCTCGAGTTCGACGATGTAGACCGTCTTTTCGCCGAGCTTGCAGGTGAGATTGATGCCGAGGATGACTTCATAGACGTCATCCGCCAGCTTGCCGACCTTCTGGTTCAGGTTGAGGTTCAGGTCGGGATTGCCCTGCTCGTTGAACACCATCGGGGTGCCCGGGGCCTCGAACGAGATGTCCTTGACGTAGATCTTCTGGATCGCGAACTGGGCCTGCTGGTCGGCGCCGGCGGCGCCCTGGATGTTTTCGTCAGCCACGGGTGGAACTCCGAATCAGAGAAGTGAATGGGTCAGCGCGCCAGTATCGCATGCGCTGGTTTTCCGGATGGGGGCGCCGGACGGGGAGGGCAAGGGGGCGGGAAGCCCCCGGCCGATCCGGGGCGGTTGGCGGCAGGGGGCCGCTCAGCGGCCTTTGCCGACCGGCATCTCAGCCTGGCGCCAGCCGGCCAAGCCGCCGTCCAGCACGCTGACCTTGGTGAAGCCGGCCTTCTTCAGCTTGGCGGCGGCCCCGTGTGCGCTCATGCCGGTGCGGCAGGTGACGATCACCGGGCGCTCCTTGGCCTTCGACAGCTGCTTGTGCTTCTCCGGGTCGAGGTCGGCCAGCGGCGCGGAGACCGAGCCGGGGATGTGGGCCTTGGCGAAATCGGCGGCCGGCGAGACGTCGACGACAAGGGCGTCCTCGCGGTTCATCAGCAGGGTGGCCTGCGCCGGCGACAGCCCGGCGATGCCGGACAGGCGGTGCTTCACCTCGGTAAAGATCACGGCCACGGTCAGGCCGGCGAACGCCAGGCTGAGCAACGGGGTGGATTGGGCGAAGGCGGTGAGCTGGTCCCAGGACATCGGGGCCTCAGGGGAACGGAAGGGCCGGCATTATCCGTCGGCCCGGGGCCGGCCACCAGCGCGGCGGCCCTGCCGGCGGATTCAGCGGTCCTGGGCGAGGACCGGCAGGCCCTCGGTCTGCCACCAGCGCTGCGCCTCTTCGTCGTAGCGCCAGATCTCGCGGACGCGCACCACGCGTTCGGCCTGGGTGTGGCGGTTCACCACCCCGAGCTCGACTTCGCGGGCGATGCGGCCGTCCGGCAGGGTGACGCTGGCGACGAGGTTGTAGTTCGTGATCTGCACCTGCTTGAGGCGCTCGAGCTCGAAGTCGGTGAGCGGCTTGGCCTCGCGCACCTTCGGGTCGACCATGTCCAACGCGACCTCGAAATTGTTCCAGCGGATGGCGCCGGAATAGTCGTACAGCGTGCGCTCGAGGGCGTCGGGCTTGCTGCCGGCACCGCTGCTGCAGGCGGCCAGCAGCGCGACGAGGAGGGCGAGGGCGATGCGGGGGAGTCGGCTCATGCGGCGAGTATGTCAGTGCGACGCGACCGCGGCATAACGGGCGCTGAGCGTGGTGACCGGCTGGCCCGCGGCATCGCGCACCGAGGCCTCCAGAACGATGCCGCCGCGGCCGCGGTGGGCGAGCTTCGCCAGCAATGCGTCGAGCGCTTCCGCGCCGGGCACTTCGGCCACGGCGACGAGGTCGGCGTACAGCGGCGCGTGGTACTTCAGCGTGCTGTCCGCGACGTAGACCTCGGCCTTGACGCCGCGGGCGTGCAGGGCGGATTCGAGCGCCCCCCAGCACGCGAGGGTCAGCAGGCTGGCGAGGCTGCCGCCGAAGGCGCAGGCCTTGTCGTTGACGTTGAGCGCCAGCGGGGCTTCGAGCACCACGCGCTCGGCGTCGCAGCGGGCCACGCGCACGCCGAGGGCGGCCACGGGCGGCATCGCGTCGAGCAGGGACTGGAGGCGGGAAACGGCGTCGTCGGCCATGGCGCTGTGCGAGAGTTCGGGAATGGACACGCCAACGACATCGACGCTGTGGTCGCTGCGGCCGGCGGGCGAGCATGCGGCGCTGCGCCGGGTGGCGCAAGGCGCGGGATTCCGCCTGCGCGTGCTGCCGCTGCAGCGCCTGGTCGCGCGCGCCGACGCCGCGCGACTCGTCGCGGCACTGGCCGCGCCGATCCGGCTCTACAGCAGTCCGGCCGCGGTGCGCTTCGCGGCCTTGCAAGCGGCGGGCGATCTGCATCGCGAGGGCATTGATCTCGCCGTCGGCAGCGGCACGGCCGCCGCTCTGCGTCGGGCCGGCGTGGCTGCTGCACGGTCGCCGGCGCGCATGGACAGCGAGGGCGTGCTGGCGATGGCGGAGCTGCAAGCGATCGCCGGGGAAGCGGTGGGCGTGATCACGGCACCGGGAGGCCGCGGCCTGCTGCTACCAGCGCTGCGCGAACGTGGCGCCGAGGTGCGGGTGGCCGAGGTCTACCAACGCGCCGATCTGCGGGGCGGGGCGCGCCGACTCGCGGCTTTTGCGGACGATCCCGGCGCCGTGCTCGTGGCCAGCAGCGCGGAAGCCTTCGGCCTGCTTGAGACGCTCCTTCCGGACGCGACGTCGCTCCGGGGCCGCGCCCTGCGGGCGCGACCGGTGGTGGTCAGCAGCGAGCGGCTCGGGGCGCAGGCCGGGCGGGCCGGGTTCGTTCGGGTGGTCGTCGCCGACGGCCCCACCCCGTCGGCGCTCGTCGCGGCGGCGTCGCGCGTGCCGCCCGTACAATGACGTTCGCGGCACTGCGCCGCGCCCCCCTGATGACGCACCCGATGGATCGCCCGTTCCTCCGCCCGCTGCTGATCGCCCTTCCCCTGCTGCTCGCCGGCGGTGCCGGTGCGTGGTGGTGGTCCACGCGACCCGCGCCCGAGGCCGCGCCTGACCCGCTCTCCAATGCAGTGCTCGACCAGCGCCTGCTGGCGGTGGAGCAGGCGATCGCGTCGATCGAACGCGGGCAGTCGCGGACGTCGCAGCGGCTCGCCGATCTCGAAGCCCGCAGCACCGTGCAGCGCGAAGAACTGCTCGGCTGGGGCCAGCGCACGGCCCTGCTCGAGGAAAGCGTGCAGCAGGTCGCGTCGGGCCCGCAGGGCGAAAGCGGTATCGCGCTCCGCCTCGACGAAGTGGACCTGCTGCTGAGCTTCGCGGAAACGCGGCTGGCCCTTTCGGGCGACATCGACGGCGCCCGTCGCGCCTACGGTTTCGCCGATGGTCTGTTGTCCGCGCTCACCGCGCCCCAGTACGTGAACCTCCGCCAGTCGTTGGCGCAGGAGCAGGCGGCGCTTGCCGCGCTCCCGCCCGATCCGCGGCTGGCGGCGCGTGGGGCCATCGATGCCATCGAAGCCGCCCTGCCGGCGCTCGAGACCGCGCCGGCCGAAGAGGCCCCGGCCGCTCCGGCCTCGGCGCTCGACAAGGTGCTGGATGCGCTGGTCGACGTGCGTCCGCGCGGCGCCCAGGATCTGTTGGCCCCGGCCGACCGGCAGCGCGGGCTGGCGGCCCTGCGCCTCGAACTCGGCCTTGCACGCCTGGCCATCGAGCGCCGCGACAGCGAGGGGCTTGCGGCCGCCGCCACGCGCGCACAGGACTGGATGCGCCGCCTCTACGCCACGAGTGCCCCGCTGGAGGCCGAAGCCGCCCGGCTCGACGCACTCGCGAAGACGAGCCTCGCCCTCGACGTGCCGGTGCTCGGCAGCACGCTGGTCCAGCTTCGCGCCCAGCGGCGGAGCGAGGGGGCGCGATGAAGCTGTTTCCCGCGCTGCTGCTGGGACTGTTGATCGCCCTGTTGGCGGGATTCGGTTGGCAGTTGCTGCGCGAGCAGGACGGCTTGCTGGTGCTGCAGTGGGGCGACACCTTGGTGAGCCTGCGCGCCGAGGTTGCGGCGCTGGCTTGGGGCCTCGCCACCGTCGTCCTGCTCGGGCTGATCGCCCTGCTGCGCCTGCCCTTCCGCGCGGTGCGGAAGTATTCCCAGCGCTTGGCGCGCGAGCGCCTGAGCAACGGCCTGCTCGCGCTGCAGCAGGGCCGACCTGAGCGTGCCGAGCACTTGCTCGCGCTGGCGGCCAAGCGCAGCAGCATCGATCGTGTGCCCGCCCTGCTGCACGCCATTGGCGCGGCCCGAGCGGCCGGCTTGGCCGAGCGCGTGCGCGCGCATCGCGTGGCCTTGTCCAAGGCCGACCCACTCGTCGCTTCGCTCGAACAGAGTGCCGCATGGCTGGCGGAGGACCGTGCGCTGGAGGCGTTGGCCAGCCTCGACACCGCCGCGGCCGGCACCACCCTGCCGCCCGCCGGCGTGCTGCTCCGGGCCGAAGCGCTGGCGCGGCTCGGGCGCGCCGACGAGGCGCTGCCGATGGTGGCCCGCCTGCGCAGCGAACGCGGCACGGACGCGGCGGCACTCGCTGCCCTCGAGACCCGCCTCGCGGAGTCCGCGCTGGTCGACGCCCAAGAAGCCGGCACCTTGTTGATCCGCTGGAAAGGCCTGCCACCGGCGCTACGCGCGCAGTCGCCAGTGCTGGTGGCTTTTGCACGCCGCGCGGCCGCCCTGCATGTCGAGGCGCAGGCGGCCCAGGCGCTCGCCGAGGCCATCGACGCGCGCTGGGACGAGGAGGTCGTGGCGGCCTTCGGTGTCCTGCCGGCCTTCGCGGGCGACGAACGTCTCGCTCGCGCCGAAGCCTGGCTGGCCGCGCATTCCACGTCGCCCGCCCTGCTGCTGGCGCTGGGCCGCCTGTGCCGTGCCAAGGCCCTGCCGGGCAAGGCCGAGACTTACTTCCACCGCGCCATCGCGCAGGGTGCCGGCGCCGAGGCCTGGGAAGCCCTGGGTGACCTGATGGCCGCGGCGAACGACGCCCGTGCGGCCATCGCCTTTGGCAATGCGTTGAAGGTGGCCCGCGCCGAGCCGCCGCTGGCCTTCCCGGGCCGGGGCTTGCGCGAGCGGATCGGCGACGCCGCCGCCGGCGAGGAACGTGACGAATTCGGCCATCCGCGACTCCCGGCTGGCTGAGCCGACGACTGCCCTGCGGCGCCGCGCTTACACTGCGCCGCAATGACCGCGCTTCCGCCCCTCACCATTCCTGACAGCGAGCTCGAGGAGCGCTTCGTGCGCAGCTCGGGGCCGGGCGGGCAGAACGTCAACAAGGTCGCCAGTGCGGTGGAGCTTCGCTTCGACGTGCGCGCCTCGGCCACCTTGCCCGAGGCCGTGCGCGATCGCCTGCTTGCGCGCCGCGACCGGCGCATGACCGAGGACGGCGTACTGGTGATCCAGGCGCAGCGGTTCCGCACGCAGGAGCGCAACCGCGAGGATGCGCGGGAGCGCCTGCAGGCCTTGATCGAAGCCTGTCGCGTGGCGCCGAAGAAACGCATCGCCACCAAGCCGACGAAGGGTTCGCAGGAGCGCCGGCTCGGCAGCAAGCGTGAGCGCGCGCAGGTGAAGCGGGAGCGCGCCTCGCGGCGCTGGGAGCGCGAACCATGAATGCGACCACGGCACGCGCGGCTGACGCCCCGGTCCCGGTCCTGCCGCCGAATGCGCCGCGTGGCGGCACCGCGCCCCTGTGGCGTCGATTTGCGACGTGGGTGCTGCGCCTCGGCCGCTGGCGCATGGAAGGCGAATGGCCCGACGAGCCGCGGCTGGTGGTGATCGCCGCGCCGCATTCATCGGCGTGGGATGCGGTGTGGGGCTTCGCGATGCTGCTGGCCATGGATCTGGGCGTGGTGTTCATGGCGAAGAAGGAGATCTTCGTCGGGCCCCTCGCTTGGTACATGCGGCGCATGGGCGGCTTGCCCGTCGACCGTGCCGCGCCGGGCGGCGTCGCCGACCAGGTGGCCACGCGCCTGCGTGACGCGGACCGCATGTGGTTCGTGCTGGCGCCGGAGGGCACGCGTCGGCGTGTCGACAAGTGGAAGACCGGCTTCTGGAAGATCGCCCGCGCCGCCGACGTGCCCGTGCTCTGCGTGGCCTTCGATTACCCCAACCGTTGCGTCCGCATCGGCCCGCTGATGCGCTGCACCGACGACTTCGACGTCGACATGGTCGGCATCCGCGCGTGGTACCGGCCGTTCATGGGCAAAAACCGGGGTACGGTCTAGCGCGCGAGGTCCGGGCCGCGCGGGCGAGGCCTGTGTGCCATCGTCGGCCGTTGCGGCCGCGCAATGCGGCGTTCCGGCCGACGCCTTGAGCGGCTTCGGCAGGGCGTGGAGCATTCCCGGCATGAACGCCATCCCCGCCGCTTCCGCGCCCGTGCTGCACGCGCCCCGCCACGTGCTGCGCCTCTCCACCGGCATGCCGACCTCCGACGGTGCCGGCGTGAAGCTCACGCGCCTGATCGGCACGCCGCAGCAGCCGCCGGTCGATCCCTTCCTGATGCTCGACGCCTTTGGCACCGAGCGGCCGCAGGACTACATCGCCGGTTTCCCGCCGCACCCGCACCGCGGCTTCGAGACCGTCACCTACATGCTCAAGGGGCGCATGCGCCACCGCGACAACAAGGGCGGCGAGGGCCTGCTGGTGCCCGGCAGCGTGCAGTGGATGACCGCGGGCCGCGGCATCGTGCATTCCGAGATGCCCGAGCAGGTGGAAGGCGAGATGCGCGGCTTCCAGCTTTGGGTGAACCTGCCGACCAAGGACAAGATGCGCGCGCCGCGCTACCAGGACATCGGGCCGGAGTACCTGCCGGTGCTGCAGCTCGACGCCCATGGCGCGATCGTGGCGCGCGGTGCTGGCCTCGAGGCGCCGGTCATCGACGCGCCCGGCGCGATCGCGGCGCTGAAGGTGATCGCCGGTGCGGTGGCCGGCGTCGAGGGGCCGGTGCAGGCCGAAGCCACGCAGCCGCTTTTCGTCGACGTGGTCTTGGCGCCCAACGCGACCCTCGCGCTGCCGATTGCGATCGGCCACCAGGGCTTCGTGCATGTGTTCGGCGGTGGCTTGCGCTTGGCCGCCAGTGGCGGTGAGGCCGAGGTGCGCACGGGCCAGCTCGCCGTGCTGTCGGACGGTGACCACCTTGCCTTGCGCGCCGGTGGCGAGGGCGCGCGGTTGATCGTCGTCGCGGGCCGGCCGCTGCGCGAGCCGGTGGCCTGGCACGGTCCGTTCGTCATGAACACGGCCGACGAAATCCGCGAAGCGATCGCCGACTTCCAGGCCGGGCGCTTCTAAGGCGACTCCCCGCCTGCCCGCGTTTCGCCATCGGTGGCCCGCGGCCGCCACGATTCGACCTCGGCCGCGTTCGGCGGCTCGTTATGATGCAGTGAACGCGCGGCACCCCGCCGCGCCCGCCGCGCGAGCCCCCCCATGAGCGTCACGGACGAATCCACCCCTTCTTCGTGGTCCAACCGCGTGTTCGGCGCGTGGCAGCCGCCGGCCTGGATCGGGCAATCGCTGCGCTGGCTGCGGGCGAAGCCGGGCCCGCGTCTCGGCGGTCCGATCGCAGCACTGGCGCTGGCCGCGCTGGCGACGTGGTGGTTCACCCGCGAGGTGCCGCTGCCGCCGGATGCGATCACCGTTGCTGTCGAGGCCCCGGGCGTCACCAACTATTCGGAAACGCCGATCACGGTGATGCCGCTGCGCCTGCGCTTCAGCGCGCCGGTGGCGACGCTCGAATCGGTGGGGGCGGAAGAAGGCAGTGCGAAAGCGGTCGAGGGCTTGGCGTTGAAGCCCGCGCTGGCCGGTCGCTGGGCCTTCGAGGATGAGTCGACCCTTGTCTTTACGCCCGCCGAGGATTGGCCGGTAGGCCAGGGCTACGAGGTCACCGTGGATGCGCCGAAGGCGCTGGCGCCGGATCGCGTGCTGGCCGAAACGCGGTTCGCCTTCGAAACCGCGGCGTTCGCCGCCGGCATCGACAGCGCCGAGTTCTACCAGGACCCGGAAAGTGCCGGCCTGAAGCGCGGCGTGTGGGCGTTCACCTTTTCGCATCCCGTGGATGCCGACGCGCTGCGCTCGCGATTCTCGACGACGGCGTTCGACGGCGCGGACCGGGCGCTCGCGGCGCCGCCCATCGAGGTGCGCTTCGACGAGCCGGGCCTGAAGGCCTGGGTGCAGACCGCGCCGCTCACGGTGCCGGAAAACGGCGGTCGCGTGACGCTGGCCCTCGCCGAGGGCGCGAAGAGCCGCCTCGAGGGCCCGGGACGCGCTGGCGAGACCACCTCCAGCGTCGTGATGCCTTCGCTGTATTCCGTGGCGCTCGACAATGTCGAAGCCACCGTCGTCGACGATGAGAACGGCGAGCCGAAGCAGCTGATCGTGCTGTCATTCAACGACACGCTGAAGGACCGCGACATCGCCTCGCAGGTGAAGCTCTGGTTGCTGCCGGAGCGCTTCGTGCCAAGCCCGCAGCGACGGGCCGATCCGGACAGCGGCCACCAGCAGACCGTGCCGTATCCGTGGTCGGAGGGCGAAGTGGACGCGGCCACGCTGAAGGCCGCCACGCCGCTGCGCTTCGAACTGCTGCCCGGCGAGCGCGAATGGGTGGAGACGCACACGCTGCGCTTCGAAGCGCCGCCCGGTCGCCGGCTGTGGCTGGAGCTGCCGAAGGGCCTGAAGAGTTTCGGCGGCTTCCTGCTCGGCCAGCCGCAGCGTCGCCTGCTCGTCGTGCCCGAGTACCCGAAGCTGCTGCGCTTCGTCGGCGAGGGCGCGTTGCTTTCGCTGCGTGGCGAACGCCGCGTGAGCCTCGTGGCCCGCAACACGCCGGACGTGCGCCTCGAGATCGGCCGCGTGCTGCCCGAGCAACTGCAGATGCTGGTCGGGACGAACGACGGCCAACTGCAGAACCCCTCGCTGTGGCGCGTGGACGAGGACATGCTGGTCGAGCGCTTCGAGGAAACGCTGTCGATCCCGACGGATGACCCGGCGAAGGCGAACTACCGCGGCGTCGACCTCGGCACCTACTTCAATGCCAACGAGCGCGGCGTGTTCCTGCTGTCGCTGCGCTCGATGAGTGCCGACGAGGCCGCGCTGACCACGCGTGAGCGCCTCGACCGCAACGCCGGCCAACAGACCGACTCGCGACTCGTCGTGTTGACCGACCTCGGCGTGCTGGCCAAGACCGAGCTCGACGGTCGCCGCAAGGTGTTCGTGCAGAGCCTCTCCGACGGCACGCCGGTCGCTGATGCCTTGGTCTCGGTGGTGGGCCGCAATGGTCAGGTGGTGGTCGCGTCCAGCACGGATGCCGACGGCGTGGCCACGCTGCCGACCTTCGAACCCTTCGTGCGCGAGCGCACGCCGGTGCTGCTGCGGGTCACCCGCGGCGAGGACATGAGCTTCCTGCCGCTTGGCGACTGGTCGCGCCAGCTCGACACCTCGCGCTTCGACGTTGGCGGCGAGATCAACCACGTCGATCCGGGCGCCTTGAAGGCCGTGCTGTTCTCCGATCGCGGGCTCTATCGCCCTGGCGAGACGGTGCACCTCGGCCTGATCCTGCGCGCGCAGGACTGGGCGAAGACCCCGGTAGGCGCACCGCTGGAGCTCGACATCCTCGACCCCACCGGCAACCTCGCGCGTCGCGAAACGATCCGCTTCGGCGCCGCCGGCTTCGAGGGCTTCGATTTCACGCCCGGTGAGAGCGCGCCCTCGGGCACGTGGATGGCCCAGCTCTACCTCAAGGGCAAGAACGACTACGACCGTCGCCTCGTTGGCGGCACCACGGTGCAGGTGCGCGAGTTCCAGCCCGACACGCTGCGCGTCAAGACGGCACTTTCGACGCCGGCTCAGCGCGGCTGGGTTCGTCCGGAAGACCTGAAGGCCGTGGTGGAGGTCGAGAACCTGTTCGGCACGGCGGCGCAGGATCGGCGCATCGCCGCGCAGCTGCGCCTCACTCCGAGCGTGCCGGCCTTCGAGCAGCACCCCGGCTTCCGTTTCAGCGATCCGCAGCAGGCCCGCGAGGGCGTGCAGCAGGACCTCGAGGACGCCCGGACGGATGCGGAAGGTCGCGCCGAGATCGCGCTAGGCCTCGAGCAGTACGAGCGCGCCAGCTACCGCCTCGACCTGCTGGTGCGCGCCTACGAGCCGGGCAGCGGCCGTGGCGTGGCCTCGACGCTGCGTGCGCTGGTGTCCGACCAGCCCTACCTCGTCGGCATCAAGGCGGCCGACTCGCTGGGCTACGTGAATCGCGGTTCCAGCGCCTCGGCCGACGTGCTGGTGATCGGTCCGGACGGTGCGCCGCTGGCGGTCGACGGGCTGCAGGCGGTGCGCATCGAGAAGCGCATGGTCTCGGTGCTGACGCGCGGCGACGACGGCCTGTTCCGCTTCGTCTCGCGCGAGCGTCGCGAAGAGAAATCGCGCGCCGCGCTGGCCTCGAAGGCCGGTGCGCAGGCGCTGGCGCTCGACACGGCGACCCCGGGCGACTTCATCCTCGAGATCCAGGATGCGCAGGGGCGCGTGCTCAATTCGCAGGCCTGGACCGTGGTGGGTGATGCCAACCTCTCGCGCTCGCTGGAGCGCAACGCCGAGCTGCAGTTGAGCCTGTCGAAGCCGAGCTACGCAGCGGGCGAAGAGATCGAAGTTTCGATCCGTGGGCCGTACGCCGGCGCCGGCCTGATCACCATCGAACGCGACAGCGTGGTGGCGCAGCGCTGGTTCAAGGCCGACACCACCAGCACGGTGCAGCGCATCCGCGTGCCGGAGGGCCTGGAAGGCAATGCCTATGTCTCGGTGACGCTGCTGCGCGATCCGGCGAGCGAGGAGATCCACCTGAGCCCGCTCTCGTGGGGCGTGGTGCCCTTCGCCATCGACCGCACGCCGCGCCAGCTGCCGCTGACGATGAGTGCGCCGGTGCGCTCCCGCCCGGGCCAGCCGTTGGCCATCGACGTCGATGCCGGTGGGCCGGCCCGCGTCGCGGTGTTCGCCGTCGACGAGGGCATCCTGCAGGTGGCGGGCTACCGCGTCGACGATCCACTCGATGCCTTCTTCGCCAAACGCATGCACCAGGTCGACAGCGCGCAGATCCTCGACCTGCTGCTGCCGGAGTTCGCGCGCTTCGCCGATGGCGCCGCCCCCGGCGGTGACGGCGAGGGCGCCGGTGCGCGCCATCTGAACCCGTTCAAGCGCAAGGGCGAGAAGCCGGCCGTGTGGTGGTCGGGCGTGGTCGACATCGAGGGTGCCAAGCGCTTCGAGTTCACGCCGCCGGACCACTTCAATGGCGAACTGCGCCTCGTGGCGGTCGCGGTGACGCCGGAGCGCGTGGGTTTCCGCGAAGGCAAGACGACGATCCGCGGTGATTTCGTGCTGACGCCGACCCTGCCGACGCACGTGGCCCCGGGCGATGAGTTCGTGGTTCCCGTCGGCATCGCCAACACCATCGAAGGGGCTACGCAGCCCGCCAACGTGGCGCTGCAGCTCACGCTTCCGCCCTCGCTCGCCCTGGTCGGCGCGGCGCCCGCGCCGGTCACGTTGAAGCCGGGCGACGAGACCGTGGTGAACGTGCGGCTGAAAGCTTCGCAGGCACTCGGTGCCGTGCCGATCACGCTGCGGGCGAGCAGCGGGCGCTTCGCCGCGCAGCGTCGCCTCGAAGTGTCGGTGCGGCCGCTGCAGCCCTCGCTGACGACGGTCACCGTGCAGCAGGCCTCGCGCAACACCGCGATCACCGACCTGCGTGCGATGTTCGACGAGCGAGCCAACCGTCGTCTGGCGGCCTCGAGTTCGCCGCTCGTGGCGCTGACGGGCTTGCAGGCGTGGCTCGGCGACTACCGCTACAGCTGCACCGAGCAGCTGGCCAGCCAGGCCCTGCCGGGCCTCGTGCTGCGCTCGCACCCGGCCTTTGGCCGCACGCGCGGCGACGGCGATCTCAGCGGCCTGTTCAACACGCTGCGCGCGCGGCAGAACGGCGACGGTGGTTTCGGCACCTGGACTTCGACGCCCGATGTCGACCCGCTGGTCTCGGCCTACGCCGTGATGGTGCTGGTGGAAGCGCGTGAGCGTGGCGAACGCGTGCCGGGTGACCTGCTCGACCGCGCCAACCAGTGGCTGGCGCAGGCGGCGACCGACCGCAGCCGCAACGACCTTGCGGGTCTTCGCGCCCGCGCGCTGGCCGTGTACCTGCAGGTGCGGCAGGGCGAATCCGCCGGCAACGCGCTGGCCGCGCTTGTCGAGCAGTTGGAACGCGACCAGCCGAAGGCCTGGCGCGAGGATCTCGCCGGACTGCTGGTGGCCGCGAGCTACAGCGGCCTGCAGCAGTCCGCGGCCGCTGCGCCGCTGGCGCGCCGCCACCGCGAGATTGCCAACGAAGTCGCGAAGCCGTGGTCGCAGTTCACCGAAGCGGAGCGCGTGGCGCTGTATTCGCGCTGGGCTTACGGCGACTACTACGACCCGTTCGGCGCGCAGGCCTGGCGCCTGTACCTGCTGGGCAAGCACTTCCCCGACCAGCGCCGGCTGCTGAATGCCGAGGCCACGACGCGCCTGTTGGCCTCGGTGAACGAGCAGGGCCTCAACAGCCTCAACAGCGCGCTGGCCGTGCTGGCGCTCGACGCCGTCGGTGGCGAGACCGCCGCCCCGGTGCGCTTCGAGCAGGAGTGGCGCGGTGGCAAGGCGGCCTTCGGCGAATCGAAGGACGGCGTGCTGGCCGGCCCGTTCCGCGCCGATGCGACGCGCCTGATGGTGATGCCGGAGGCTGGGAAGACCGTGTGGGTGGCACGCACCGAAACCGGCTTCGATCGCACGCCGCCGCCGGCGGTGCAGGACCAGGGCCTCGAAGTGCAGCGCGATTTCCTCGACGAGGCCGGCAAGCCGACCACGACGGTCGAGCAGGGCAAGGAGCTCACGGTGCGCCTGCGCGTTCGCGGCTCGGGCTGGGACAACGTGGCCATCCTCGATCTGTTGCCGGGTGGTTTCGAGGCCGTGCTGGTGCCGCCGACGGCCGCCGAAGGCGGCAGCGATCCGGCGCAAGGCCGGCAGCGCGATGCCGATGGCGACGGCTACGACGACGAGACCGGCGAGATGATCGAAGGCGACGCGTCGCAAGGCGCGGCCCAGCCCGCGGCCCCGGTGCTGGCCCTGCCGGAATCGACCTTCCGCCCCGTGCACGAGGAGATCCGCGAAGACCGCCTCGTGCTTTACGGCAGCGTTTCGGACGGCATGCAGGAGTTCCGCTACCGCGTCCGCGCGACGGCCACGGGCACGTTCCAGGTGCCGCCGATCTTCGCCGAGCACATGTACCGCAACGGCGTGATCGCGCGCGGCGGCCCGGCCGGCACGCTCACCGTCACCGAGCCGGCGCGCTGAGCGCCGGCGTCGCCCCCACCTCGCGCGCGATCCAATGCGTTTTCCGCGCGCGCTGAAGTGGGGCTTGGGGGTCGCGGCGCTGCTGGCCGTGACCCTGCTGGTGATTCGGCTGTGGCCGAAGCCACCGCTCTCTGCCGGCGTGCCGGTGTCGACCGCGGTGCTCGATGCCGACGGCCGGCTGCTGCGCCTGACGCTCGCGGCCGACGAGCGCTACCGCCAGTGGCTGCCGCTGGAGGCGATCTCGCCGACCCTTGTCGATGCCGTCCTGCTGCACGAGGACCGCCATTACCGCTGGCATCCCGGCGTCAATCCGATCGCGCTGCTGCGTGCGGCGGGCAGCACGTACTCCGGTGGCCCGCGCATCGGCGGTTCGACGAGCACCATGCAGCTCGCGCGCCTGCGCTGGCAGCTGGAAACGCGCGACGTGCCCGGCAAGCTGGTGCAGATCGCCCGTGCGCTGCAGCTCGAGGCGATGTACTCCAAGGATGACCTCCTCGAGGCCTATCTGAACCTCGCACCCTACGGCGGCAACGTCGAAGGCGTGGGCGCCGCCTCGCGCATCTACTTCGACAAGGCCGCCAGCGAGCTCTCGTTGCCGGAGGCGCTGGCGCTCGCGGTGATGCCGCAGGCGCCGAACCCGCGCGGGCGATTCGTCGTCGGCGCGCGCGGCGTCACGACCCTCGGCCCCGGCCTGCAGGCGGCGCGGCAGCGCTTGTACGCGCGCTGGGTCGACGCCCACGGCACCGCGTCTGTCGAGGACGCCACGGACATGGCCGCGCGCATGGCCCTGCCGCTGCGCCTGCGTCCGACCCGCGCGCTTCCCTTCGCCGCACCGCACTTCGTCGACCGCGTCTTGGCGGCACAGCAGCGCCACGGACCGCGCCCGCCGGAGATCGCCACGCCGCTGGATCGCCGCCTGCAGCGGCTTGTCGAGCGTCGCGTGCGCGCAAACCTGCAGCGCGAGGCCGCGCGCGGCCTCGACAACGCCGCGGTGCTGGTGGTCGACACCCGCGACATGGGCGTCGTCGCGCTGATGGGTTCGGCCGATTGGCGCAACGCCGCGATCAGCGGGCAAGTGAACGGCACTGCAGCGCTGCGCTCGCCGGGTTCGACGCTGAAGCCCTTCCTCTACGCCTTGGCCATCGACCAAGGCCAGCTGCATCCCGCCACGGTGCTGCGCGACGTGCCGAGCGCCTACGGCGCCTACACGCCGGAGAACTACGATGGCCGCTTCCAAGGTCCGGTCACCGCCACCGAGGCACTGAACCGCAGCCGCAACATCCCGGCCGTCACCGTCGCCTCGCGGCTGCGCTCACCGGACCTTTTCGACCTGCTGCGCGACGCCGGCGTGCCGAAGCTGCGCACCCGCGAGCACTACGGCCTGGCCCTCGTGCTCGGCGGCGGCGAAGTGCGCGGCGAAGATCTGGCAAGGCTGTACGCGATGCTCGGCGGTGATGGCCGCCTTCGCCCGCTGCGCTTCCGCGCGGCGGACGAGCGCAGCGAAGGCACCGCGATGCTCAGCCCCGAAGCGGCCTTCATGACGCTGGACATGCTGCGTCGCAATCCGCGGCCGGGCGGCGCGACGGCCAGCGATCTCGGCCATTGGCCGGTGGCGTGGAAGACCGGCACCAGCTGGGGCTTCCGCGACGCGTGGACGGCGGGCGTGGTCGGGCCGTACGCGGTGGTGGTGTGGATGGGGCATTTCGACGGCCGTGCGAACCCCGCGCTGATCGGTGTCGAGGCCGCCGCACCACTGTTCTTTTCCATCGCCGACGCCATGCGCGCCGAAGGCTACGACGTGACGCCGCAGCGCACGACGGCCTCGCGCATGAAGCGCGTCAGCGTCTGCCTCGCCAGCGGCGACCTGCCGAACGCGTGGTGCCCGCAGCGCGGCGAGACCTGGTTCATCCCCGGCGTGTCGCCGATCCGCGTCAGCACGGTGCATCGTCCGGTGCAGATCGACCGCGCGAGCGGCCGCGAGGCCTGCGGCGCCTTCGATCCGGCGACGATGCGGCGCGAGATCTACGAGTTCTGGCCGAGCGACCTCGCGCGGGTGTTCGCCCAAGCCGGCCTGCCGCGCCGCAAACCGCCGCCGGGCGCGGACTGCGCGGGCGCGGCCGAGTGGCTGGGCAGCGCGCCGCAGATCACCCAGCCCTATCGAGCGACGCGCTACCGCTTGCATTTCGATGGACGCGAGCAGCCCGGCATCCCGCTGGCCGCGACCACCGACGCCGACGCGCGCACGGTGTTCTGGTTCGCGGACGGCGCCTTCATCGGCGAATCGGCGAGCGGGCGTGCGATCGCCTGGGCCCCGCGCCGCGCAGGACGCGTGCTGCTGCGCGCCGTCGATGAGCACGGCCGCGGCGACGAGCGGGATGTCGTGGTGGAGGCGGAGTAGGGGGCTACATCCCCTGCGCCGTCTGCTCGCCCTGTTCGTAGACGACGTGCGCGCGACCGACGATCAGCGGGTCGAGCTTGCCGATCGCCGCGCCGTCCTTGTTCGCGTACGGCAGCTTGTGCAGCACGTAGCGCATGGCGTTCAGTCGTGCGCGCTTCTTGC
>NZ_JBILJW010000042.1:0-6870 GCF_044377035.1 Silanimonas sp. | reverse complement strand
CTTGCAGTCGCTCTTGATCACGGTCCACGGCGAGTCGGCGGTGTCGGTGCCAAAGAACATCGCCTCTTTCGCGCGGGTGTAATCGTCCCACTTGTCCAGCGAGGCCTTGTCGATCGGCGAGAGCTTCCACTGCTTGAGCGGGTGCGATTCGCGCTCCTTGAAGCGGCGGCGTTGCTCCTTGCGGCTCACGCTGAACCAGAACTTCACCAGGTGCACGCCGCTGCGCACGAGGTGGCGCTCGAATTCCGGCGCTTGGCGCATGAACTCGGTGTATTCGGCGTCGGCGCAGAAACCCATCACCCGCTCGACGCCGGCGCGGTGGTACCAGCTGCGGTCGAACATCACGATCTCGCCGCGCGTGGGCAGGTGTTCGACATAGCGCTGGAAATACCACTGGCCCTGCTCGGTAGGCGTGGGCTTCTCCAGCGCGACGACGCGGGCGCCACGCGGATTGAGGTGCTCCATGAAGCGCTTGATCGCGCCGCCCTTGCCGGCGGCGTCGCGGCCTTCGAACAGGATGACCACGCGTTGGCCCGTCTCCTTCACCCAGGCCTGCAGCTTCAGCAGTTCCACCTGCAGGTTGAACTTGTGCTTCTCGTAGGGGCCGCGGCGCAGCAGGTTGAGGTAGGGGTAGCCGCCCTCGCGCCAGTCGGGGGCCAGCAGGTCGTCGGGGTCGGGGATCTCTGGTGGCGGCGCATCCGGGGCGAGCAGGGCCGAGCGCAGCGCGCGGGCATCGTCGGGGTCGGCGCCGTCGATCAGGGTGCGCAGGGCCCGGGCCCGGTCGCCGACGGCGTCCGGATGGGCCGGATGCAGCAGGCCCTCCGCGGCGGCCACCACCGCGTTCTGCGCGGCGACGGTGCGGACGGCGGCGACGCGCTCGCCGATGGCCTCGGCTTCGAGGCGCGGCGGCACATCACCGCGGCGGCTGGGGCGGACTTCGCTGGCCACGCGGCGCGGCGAGGGTGGGCGGCGGCGGGATGGGGTGCTCATGGCTGCGGTCTCCTTCGGAGCCTGGTGTGGCCCCACGGCCTCACTCTGCGCCGCGCCCCTCGGGCGGGAATTGAGCCGGATCAAAGCCGCTGGCGGGGCCGTGGCGGGCCGGTGTCGGGCCCGTGTCGTCACGACTTGCGGTTTTTCGGCAGGATGCTGGCGGGGTCGAACACCGTTCCCCGGAGGAGTAGGACCCCATGCACATCGACAGTACCCGTCTACGCGAGCTGCGCACCGCCAAGCGGTGGTCGCAGGAGCAACTGGCCGAACTCAGCGGCCTCAATCTGCGAACCATCCAGCGTCTGGAAACCGGGGCCAAGGTCTCGACCGAATCCCTGCGGGCGCTCGCCGCGGTGTTCGAGGTGCCGGCTGAGACCCTGCTGGTGCGCGATCCCCGCTACCGCCCCAATGCCCCCAGCCAAGCCGTCCTCGACGCGATGCTGGAGGGTGTGGTGCGCGGCCTCGACTTCACCGGCATCAGCACGCGCCCCGCGTTCTGGTGGTTCATGCTCGCCGTGGTCATGGTGCTCGGCGTGGGCGAGGCGTTCGCGGAACTGCTCGGGCCGTTTCCGGCCCGCTTGGTCGGCCTGATCGTGCTGCTGCCGTGGATCGCCGCCAGCTGCCGGCGACTTCGCGATGCCGGCTTGAGCCCCTGGTGGACGCTGATCGCCCTGGCGCCCGTGGGCGGCATCTTGATCCTGCTGTGGCTGTGGACCTTCCCGACCAAGGTCGACGAACCCGAAGGCGACGCAAAGGCGGTCTGAAGCGCGACTCAGCGGCCTTCGGCCTCGAAGGCCCGCACGTCCGCCAGCGCCAGTTCCGCGCGGCGCACGCTCTGGCCGGCCGCATTGGCGCGCATCGACGCGCCGAAGCGGGGATGGCGTTCGGCCCAGCGCAGGATCGCCCACACGGCCGCGGTGCCGCCCACCGCCCACAGCGCCAGCCAGCCGATCAGGGACGGCCGCTCGGTCCACACATCGGCGCCGAGCACGGCCAGGCTCATCAGCAGCAGCGGCACCCAGATGACGCCGCCCGCGAGACCGAGGACCCAGCCGGCCGTCTTGCGCCAGCGCCGCAGCGCGGCGAGGGCGCCCTGCATGTCGAGCACCGCGCCGGTCATCCGCACGCGGCGGATCAGCGAGAGTTCCTGGCCAGCGGAGGCGATCAGCGCGACGGCATAGGCCTGCACCAGCACGCCGTAGACGATGAACTGCGCGCCGGCGTCCATGCGCTTCGCCCAGAAGGCGACGGCAATCGTGGCCAGGGTCACGCCGGCGATCGCCTGCAGGCCGAGGCCGATGGCGAGCGGGCGCAGAGCGCGGCGGCTGGCGAGCTGGCCGGCGCTCGCGCGGGCTTCGGCATCGCGGGCGCGCTCGATGGCATTCGCCTCCGACTGCAGGGCTTCGATGCGCGCCAGCCGTTCGTCGAGCGATTTCCAGGTGGTCTTGAGGGTGTCGAGGTCCATGGCAGTCTCCACGGTCAGGGTTCCAGTTCGGTGCGCAGTCGCGCTTTCAGTCGGTTGAGGCGGACGCCGACGTTGCTTTCGGAGAGGCCGAGCACATCGCCGATCTCGCGGTAACCCAAGTCGTCGAGCCACAGCAGTAGCAAGGCGCGGTTCAAGGGATCGAGGCCGGCGATGACGCGGTGCAGGTCGCGCTGCTGGGCGATCTGTTCCGGCGTAGTGCCGGGGTCGACGAGGTGGTCGAGCGGGTCGTGCGCGCTGTCGTCATCGGCCTGCGAATCCGCCGCGGTCGAGCCGCGCCCCGGTGCACGCATCGCGCTGCCGCCGCGCACTTGCGTCGCGCGCCGCCCACTCAGGCAGACGTTGAGCGCCACGCGGTAGGCCCAGGTGGCGAAGGGGCGTTCGCCGTCCCAGGCGGGAAACACCGCCCACAGCTGCGCGGCCATGTCCTGCTCGAGGTCGGCGCGGTCGGCCGGGCAGTCGCTGAAACCCCAGGCGATCTTGCGCAGCAGGCCACGGTGCTGGCCGAGCAGCAGGGCGAAGCGTTCGCGGCGGGTGTCGATGGCGTCGGTCATCGGGGCGGTGAGGGCGTCCATGCCGGGGTGATACGCGCGAGCATGGCGGATCCTTACGCGGCTGACTCAGCGCTCCGAATGCCCCGCTTCGAACCAGTCCTTGCGCTTGAACAGGCCCGGCTTGATCAGGTCGACGAAGGCGCGCGCCGGTCCCGTCAGTGATTTGCCCTTGCGCACCAGCACACCGTAGGTGCGCGAGGGGAAGTACTCGCGCAGCGGGCGCGCCACGAGGCGCGCCTTGTCGGCGTCGGTCAGGCAAAGCGCCGACACCACCGAGATGCCGAGGTCCTGCGCGACGTACTGCTTGATCACTTCCCAGCCGCCGACTTCGATCGCGACGGTGTAGGGCACGCGGCGCTGTTCGAAGGCGGTGGTGACCATGCGCCAGGTCGACAGCTGCTTGGGCGGCAGGATCAGCCCGTGCGGCGAGAGGTCTTCGAGCTTGATCGCCGAACGCTTCGCCAGCGGATGCTGCGGCGCGGTGATCAGCATCGCGTCGAAGCGCTGCAGGGGCGCGTAGTCGATGTCGTTGGGCACTTCCCACATCGCGCCGACAGCGAAATCCACTTCATCGGCGCGCAGCTTCGCGAGGCCGGCCTGGCCCGTGACGCTGTGCAGGTGCAGGCGCACGTCGGGCCGCAGCGCGCGGAATGCCGCCAGCGGCTCTGGCAGCAGGTGCAGCAGGGTGGAACTGCCGGCGGCGATGTGCAGTTCGCCGCCCTCGAGCCCGCCCTGGCTGCCGCGGAAGGCCTCGTCGAGGCCCTCGAAGCCGTCGATCAGCGGCCGCGCCAGGTCGTACAGGGCCTGCCCGTCGCGGGTGAGCGAGAGGCGTCGGCCGACGCGCTCCAGAAGGGGCACGCCGTAGTGGCTTTCCAGCGCCTTGAGCTGCAGGGAGACGGCCGGCTGGCTGAGGAACAGGGCCTCCGCCGCGCGGCTGACCGAGCCCAGTCGGGCCACCTGGCAGAAGGCCTGCAAGGGCTTGAGGCGGCTGCCCTTGTAGTAGAAGCGGCCGGAATCCGCTTCGGGCTTCCGCTCTGAAGCCGACTTTTGGGGGCGCTTTCGCGTCACGTTGGCCATGGATTCTGATAGGTATTTGAGGAACTCATACATCGTATCCAAAGATTTGCTTTGTCAACAATCGCTCAGAGGGTGAGCTTGGGACCCATGCCGGAGCCCTGACCCGCTCCGCCCCGAACCCGCCGCACGGACCCGCTTCGCCCCATGAGCACCGCCACCGAGCCCACCCGCACCCCCGATTCCCCCACGCAGGCCGCCACCGGCTTCCGCCGCGTCGGCCGCCCGGTCGAGGGCGAGGCCACGATCCTGGTGCCCGAGCTGCAGGCCCTGCTCACCGACCTGCACCGCCTGTTCGAGCCGGCCCGCCGCCAGCGCCTGGCCGCCCGCGTCGCCCGCCAGGCCGAGTTCGATGCCGGGATGCTGCCGGACTTCCGCGCCGACACGCGTTCGATCCGGGAAGGCGACTGGACCGTGGCCCCGATCCCGGCCGCCCTGCAGGACCGCCGCGTCGAGATCACCGGCCCGGTCGACCCGAAGATGGTCATCAACGCGCTGAACTCGGGCGCCAACTGCTTCATGGCCGATTTCGAGGACAGCAACGCGCCGTCCTTCGCCAACCAGATCACCGGCCAGCGCGCCCTGCGCGACGCCGTCGACGGCATCCTGACCTTCACCGCGCCGGAGACCGGCAAGCGCTACGCGCTCGACCCGGCCAGCAAGACCGTGCTGATCGTCCGCCCGCGCGGCTGGCACCTCGACGAGGTGCACGTGACGGTCGACGGCCAGCCGATGGGCGGCGGCCTGTTCGACCTCGCCACCTTCGCCTTCCACAACGCCAAGACCCTGGCCTGGCGCGAGCGCGGCCCGTACTTCTACCTGCCGAAGATGGAGTGCATGGAGGAAGCGCGCCTGTGGGACGAGGTGATGGCCTTCCTCGAAGTGCGCCTGAACCTGCCGGTGGGCACGATGAAGGCGACGGTGCTGATCGAAACGCTGCCGGCCGTGTTCGAGATGCACGAGATCCTGCACGCGCTGCGCGGTCGCATCGTCGGCCTGAACTGCGGCCGCTGGGACTACATCTTCAGCTGGCTGAAGACGCTGCGCCGCCACGCCGACAAGGTGCTGCCGGAGCGCGGCCAGGTGACGATGGCACAGCCCTTCCTGAAGGCCTACTCCGAACTGCTGATCCAGACCTGCCACCGCCGCGGTGCGCATGCGATGGGCGGCATGGCGGCGCAGATCCCGATCAAGGGCGATGACGAGGCGAACGAGCGCGCGATGCAGCGCGTGCGCGCCGACAAGCTGCGCGAAGTCACCGCCGGCCACGACGGCACCTGGGTGGCGCATCCGGCCCTTATCCCGATCGCGCGCGAAGTCTTCGACGCGCACATGCCGAAGGCGAACCAGCACCACGTCAAGCGCGAGGACGTGCAGGTCACGCGCGACGATCTGCTCAAGCCCTCGCTCGGCACCATCACCCGCGCCGGCTTCGACAACAACGTCGATGTCTGCGTGCGCTACGTGGCGGCGTGGTTGGCCGGCAGCGGCTGCGTGCCGATCCACCACCTGATGGAGGACGCCGCCACCGCCGAGATCAGCCGCACCCAGCTGTGGCGCTGGCTGCACCACCCGCAGGTCGCCGCGAAGAACGGCGTTCCCGCCGAACCGCTGCACCTCGACGACGGCACGCCGGTGGATTGGGCGCTGTTCGAGCGCGCGCTGATCAACCTGCCGTCGGTCATTGGCGACCGCCGCGCGATCACCGGTGGCGAACGCCTCGATGCCGCCATCGCCCTGCTCGACCGCCTCACCCACGCCGACACCCTCGAAGCCTTCCTCACCAGCGCCGCGTATCCCGCGCTCGTTGAGAACGACCTGCGCACCGCCTGAACCGCTCCAACGCGTTCCCGTTCCCCCGCTCCCCGCTCCCCGACCCCACGACACCCCGCAAGGACATCACGATGAGCACGCTGCCGACCGCCGACCAACTGAAGCACGACTGGGCCACCAACCCCCGCTGGAAGGGCGTGACCCGCAACTACACCGCCCACGACGTCGTCCGTCTTCGCGGCACCGTCCCGGTCGAGCACAGCATCGCCAAGCTCGGCGCGCAGAAGCTGTGGCGCTCCCTGCAGACGGAAGACTTCATCAACGCGCTGGGCGCGCTCACCGGTAACCAGGCCATGCAGCAGGTCAAGGCCGGCCTGAAGGCCATCTACCTCTCGGGCTGGCAGGTCGCGGCGGATGCCAACCTCGCCGGCGAGATGTACCCCGACCAGTCGCTGTACCCGGCCAACTCGGTGCCGCAGGTGGTGAAGCGCATCAACAACACCCTGCTCCGTGCCGACCAGATCCAGTGCGCCGAAGGCACGGGCGACATCGACTACCTGCAACCGATCGTGGCGGATGCCGAAGCCGGCTTCGGTGGCGTGCTCAACGCCTTCGAGCTGATGAAGGCGATGATCGAGGCCGGCGCCTCGGGCGTGCACTTCGAAGACCAGCTCGCCTCGGTGAAGAAGTGCGGCCACATGGGCGGCAAGGTGCTGGTGCCGACCCGCGAAGCCATCGAGAAGCTCAACGCCGCGCGCCTCGCCGCCGACGTCATGGGCGTGCCGACGCTGATCGTCGCCCGCACCGACGCCGAAGCCGCCGATCTGCTCACCTCCGATGTCGACGCCAACGACCGCCCGTTCTGCACCGGCGAGCGCACCGTCGAGGGCTTCTACAAGACCCGCCCGGGTGCCGAGCAGGCGATCAGCCGCGGCCTCGCCTACGCCCCCTACGCCGACCTGGTCTGGTGCGAGACGGGCAAGCCGGACCTCGCCT
>NZ_JBILJW010000054.1:0-3112 GCF_044377035.1 Silanimonas sp. | reverse complement strand
TGGCCGTCGTCTACGGCGGCGTCTCGCTGGTGAACCAGGCCAACACCCTGCGCCGCGGCGTCGACATCATCGTGGCCTGCCCGGGCCGCCTGATCGACCACATGCAGCAGCGCAACGTCGACCTGCGCGAAGTGCAGGTACTGGTGCTCGACGAAGCCGACCGCATGCTCGACATCGGCTTCCTGCCGGCCATCCGCCGCATCATCGCGATGGTGCCGAAGCAGCGCCAGACGATGCTGTTCTCGGCCACCTTCGACAAGGCCATCCGCGAGATCGCCAAGGAAGCCCTGCGCGAGCCGCAGGAAATCCAGGTGAATCCGCCGAACGCCGTTGCCACGATGGTCACCCACCGCGTGCATCCGGTGCGCGACACGCAGAAGCGCGAAGTGCTGCTGAAGCTGCTGTCGACGCACTTCCAGGACCAGACCCTGGTCTTCGCCAAGACCAAGCACGGCTCGGACCGCCTGGCCAAGCAGATCACCGCTGCCGGCATCCGCGCCGAGGCCATCCACGGCAACAAGTCGCAGAACGCCCGCCTGCGTGCGCTGGCCGACTTCAAGAGCGGCGCCGTGCGCGTGCTGGTGGCGACCGACATCGCCGCCCGCGGCCTCGACATCCCGGCCCTGCCGCGCGTCATCAACTTCGAACTGCCGATGGTCCCCGAGGACTACGTGCACCGCATCGGCCGCACCGGCCGCGCCGGCTGCACCGGCGAAGCGGTCTCGCTCGTGTCCAAGGACGAAGCGAAGCTGCTGCGCCAGGTGCAGCGCATCCTGAAGGACCCGCTGGAAGTGCGCGGCCTCGACGGCTTCCCGCCGGATTGGAGCTTCCGCGACGGCAACGACATCAACGACGACAGCACGGCCGGCCAGCAGCGCGCGCGTCGCCCGCAGGGCCCGCGTCCGCCGCGCCGTGACGGCGAGCGTCCGGCCGGCAACCCGGGCGGCCCACGCCGCGACGGCCACGCCCACGGCCAGCGCCGTGACGGCGGCCGCCCGCAGGGCCACGCCGGCGGCCCGCGCCGCGACGGTGGCGGCGGTGGCCAGCGCCAGGGCGGCCAGCGCCGCGACGGCACGCGTCCGGCCTGATCGGCCCCGCCCTCGCTGGACCGGGAACGGGCCTTCGGGCCCGTTTCCTTTTGGCGCGCCCTGACGCAGTCTGGGCCCTCCTCGGGAGTGAGACGTCCATGCTTCGCTTGATCCTCGCGTTCCTCGCCGGCGCCGTCGCGATGTCGCTGACGGTGGCCGGCATCCAAGCCATCGGCCACCAGCTGTGGCCGCTGCCTGCGGGCATCGATCCGAACAGCCACGCACAGATGGCGACCATCGTCGAATCGATGCCGGTCGCGGCGAAGGCGTGGGTGGTACTGGCCTATGCCATCGCCACGGCGGTGGCAGTGCTGGTCGCCACCTTGATCGCCCGGCCGCGCTGGAAGGGCCTCGGCATCGCCCTCGGCCTGCTGATGGTGGGGCTCTGCGCCATCAATCTCAGCCTGTTGCCGCACCCGCTGTGGATGGCCATCGCGACGCTGGCGATCCCGCTGCCGATCGCCCTGGGCGTGGCACGCTGGCGCCGCCCGGCAGTCGCTTGAACCCCATGCGTCGCATCGTCATCGAACGGCCCGGCGGCTACGACGCGCTTCGCCTCGTCGAGTCTGCCGATCCGGTACCGAAGCCCGGCGAAGTGCGGCTGCGCGTCGAGGCCTGTGGCGTCAATTACGCCGACGGCATCATCCGCATGGGCCTCTACGAGAGCGCGAAACGCCTGCACGGCTACCCGATCACGCCGGGCTTCGAGGTGGCTGGCGTGGTCGATGCGGTCGGTGACGGCGTGGAAGGCTGGCGAACCGGCGACCGCGCCATCGGCGTGACGCTGTTCGGCGGCTACACCAGCGCCATTTGCCTGCCGACGGACCGCGTGTTCGCGACACCGGCCTCGCTGACCAGCGCGCAGGCCGCGGCCCTGCCGACGGTGTTCCTGACCGCTTGGTTCATGGCGCACCAGCAGGTGTACCCGCGGGCCGGTGATCGGTGGCTGGTGCATTCCGCCGCCGGTGGCGTGGGCGGTGCCTTGCTGCAGCTCGCGCGGCTCGCCGGGGTCGAAGCCACGGGCGTCGTCGGCGCCGCGCACAAGATCGACGCAGCGAAGGCGCTCGGCGCCACCCACGTCATCGACAAATCGGCGGGCGACTGGGTCGCGTCAGCGAAAAGGATCGCCCCGGAGGGCTTCCACGCCGTGTTCGACGCCAACGGCGTGTCGACCCTGCAGGCCAGCTTCGACGCGCTGGCGCCCATGGGCAAGCTGGTGATCTATGGCTTCGCCTCGATGCTGCCGAAGGACGGGCGGGTGAACTGGCTGAAGCTGGCCTGGGACTGGTGGCGCACGCCGCGCTTCAACCCGCTGGCGATGACCACCAGCAACCGCAGCGTGCTGGCAGCGAACTTGAGCTTCCTGTCCGCAGAAGCGCCGCGCCTGCGCGAGGGCATGCTCTGGCTGCTCGAACGCTTCGCCGACGGCCGCCTGGTCCCGCCACCGGTGGAACCCTTCCCGCTCGTTGACGCGGCGCAGGCACACCGGCGCATCGAGTCGGGGCAGAGTGTCGGGAAGCTCGTGCTCCTGCCCTGAGCCCGCCTGCCGCACCGCACCAGAGACCCCATGGCCGACAACCCGATCTTCAGCCTCTTCCTTCCGATCGCGCTGGGCATCGTGATGATCGGCCTCGGCCTGCACCTCACGCTCGCCGACTTCAAGCGCGTGGCCACGGCGCCGAAAGCCGTGGTCGTCGCGCTGGCGGTGCAGACGGTGCTGCTGCCGCCGGTGGCCTTCGGCCTGGCGATCGGCTTCGGACTGCCCCCGGAACTCGGCCTCGGCCTCGTGCTGCTCGCAGCCTCGCCCGGCGGCGTCACGGCGAACCTGTTCTCGCACCTCGCCCGCGGCGATGTGGCGCTGAACATCACGCTGACCGCCATCAACAGCGTGCTCGCTCTCGTGACACTGCCCGTCTGGGTGACGCTGGGGCTCGCATGGCTGATGGCCAGCGAACAGGCCGTGCCGCCGCCGACGCGGAAGATCATCGAAGTCGGCGTGCTGGTGATCCTGCCGGTGGTGATCG